>CAYNTW010000100.1:0-8894 GCA_964400085.1 uncultured Steroidobacteraceae bacterium
GTGCTGACGGTCTTCACGCTCAGGAACAGCTTCGCCGCGATCTCCGACACACTCTTACCCTCGGCGAGCTTGCAGAAGATCTGAAACTCGCGCTCCGACAGCACGCTGTGCCGGGGCTCGTTGCCGGAGGCGCCCTGCAGGCCGCTCACCAGCATCTCTGCGAGCTCTGGGCTCACGTAACGGCCGCCGCGCATCGCCGCGCGGATGGCGCGGCACAGCTCACCGTCATCCGCCGTCTTGCTCAAGAAGCCACTCGCCCCAGCGCGTAGCACGTTCAGCCCGTACTGGTTCTCGGGGTAGGCGCTCAATACCAACGTCGCCACCGACTCATGATGGGCTTTGATCTGTCGCAACACGTCCAACCCTGACATGTCGGGAAGCGACAGATCCAGCAGCAACACATCGCACGGGGTGGCGCGCAACAGCGCGAGCGCCTCGCGGCCATTCTTGGCCTCGCCCACCCAGGAGAAATCCGGCTGGGCCTCGATGATCTGCTTGAGCCCGATTCGGACGAGCTGGTGATCGTCTACGACTGCAACTCGTATGCTCGGCATGGCTTATCTATCTTCGAACCGGAAGGCTACCGGGACCCCAGGGGGATCGATGTGGGAGGGTAGGTGACGGCAACGGGAGCTATAACGCAACGGACTGTAGGAATCGTCCGACGCACCGGACACAGGGTTGCTCACCCGCTCACCCGCCGCCGGCTCCCCGGCGGCGGCCAGCGCGGCGCGCCGATGCTCAGCGTACGGAGTCCTGCAGACTCGCCGGCTCATCCTTGTCACCCGCGCCGACTGCCTCTTTACCATTGTAGGTCTCGAGTCGGTTGTACAGGGTTTTCAGGCTCACGCCCAGGATCTCCGCCGCCTTGCGCTTCACGTGGCCGCAGTAAGCGAGAGTCGCCATCGTGACGCGCCGCTCGACTTCCTCTAGCGGTGTCCCGACACGAATGGTGATGGTCGTACCGTCGTCGGTCTTGGGCGGTGCATCCGAAATCGCGACATCGAGCTCAATGACGTCATCCGCCATGATGAAAGTCCGCTGGACGTAGTTCTTCAGCTCGCGCACGTTCCCAGGCCAGCTATGCTGGTACAGACGCACCAGCGCATCGCGCGAGAACGTCTTGTTGGTGCCTTCCTGCTCGTTGAGTTGATCGAGGAAAAACTGCGCCAGCTGCTCGATGTCCGTATCGCGCTCGCGCAGCGGCGGCAGGCGGATCGGGAAGACGTTCAGTCGATGGTAGAGATCCTCGCGGAGTTTGTTCTCGGCGACCGCCTTCTCGGGTTCGCGGTTCGTCGCGCAGATGACGCGCACATCGCTCGAGATGAGCTGTGTGCCGCCGACACGGGTGACCGCGTTGGTCTCCAGGACGCGCAGCAGCTTGACCTGCAGCTCCATCGGCATCTCGGTGATCTCGTCGAGGAAGATCGTGCCACCATTGGCCCGCTCGAAGAAGCCTTTGTGCTGCCGGTCCGCCCCGGTGAAACTACCGCGCTCGTGGCCGAACAACTCGCTCTCGATGAGCTGCGGGGCAACGGCACCGCAGTTGAGGGGCAGAAAAGGTGCGTCGCGACGTCGCGAAAGCTCGTGGAGTGTCTGCGCGGCCAGCTCCTTGCCGGTCCCGCTTTCCCCGATGAGCATCACCGTGGCGGAGGTTGGCGCGACCCGTGACAACTGGTCGTAGAGGACCTGCATGCGCGGGGAGCTGCCGAGGATCCGGCCGAAGCGACCCAGCTTGCGCAACTCCTCGCGCAACGCCCCGATCTCGTGTTGGAGCGCCGAGGTCTTCTTCGCGTGCCGCAAGACCGCCTGCACTCGCTCCAGATCGGCGGGCTTCACCAGGTAATCACTCGCCCCGGCGCGCAAAGCCGCAACCGCACTATCGACAGTCGCATGACCGGTGACGATGATCACCTCGGTCGCTTCGGGCTTTTCCAGCTCACGAACGAGCTCGATGCCTTCGCCGTCCGGCAGACGAAGATCGGTCAACAGGACGTCGGGACGCTGCCGCCCGAGCTCGATGCGCGCATCACGCAAGCTGTGCGCTCGCGCGACCGTGAAGCCCTCCATGCGCGCAACTTCCTGCAACCAGTCCACGACATCCGGGTCGTCGTCGACTATCAAAGCATGTGCCATGTAATCCCCTGGACCAAATTCCTCGAAGTCTCACTCTAGACTCAAAATGCCGCGAGCGCCGCCGGATCGTTCCACGTGGTGGGAACGATTGATGCGAGCTCTCCACGAAAGTTGACCCATATCAGTCTGCCTCGATGGGCTGGCGACTTCCGCGTCACGTCGCGGCGGTCTATTTGCCTGGGTTGGCGGCTATGGTGCTCGGAAGCAGCTTCTGAGGGTACCATGGCCGGCAATGGGCGAGATAGCCAGAACAACGCCCCTCGTCCGGCCAAGTTCCCGAAACTCATCCTCGGGCGGGGCCAGATTCCCTGCTACACGATTCCAGGCCCTGGCGAGGCTTTCCGTAGCGAAAAGGCGGAGACGGCACTGAATACGATCGAGGTCACCACCACGACCAGCGCCGTTGCCGCCAACTCGTGCGCGAACTCGCCTCCCAGTCCGCGATTGATGGCCAGCTCGAGGCAATAGAGCGAGGCAGCGCCACGGGCCCCGAACCACTCCAGCGGCCGGCGTTGGACCGGCGGTAAGCCGAGCCCGCCGAGGCCGAGACGTACGGCCAAGGGGCGCAGGCCGGCGAGCAATAGAAGGGCAAACACCTCCATCCGGAAATGTAGATCCGCACCCGCCAGCAGAGCACCGAGCAACACCGCGACCAGCACGGCCGCGAAGCGCTCCACGCGACCAGCGAACCGGAGCACCCGGGCGCTCGGCGTCGCCTTGCGTAACGAGCGACGCAGCCGGCCGCCGTGCGAAAGGGCAAGTCCGGCGATGAACACCGCGATGAGGCCATCGGCTCGCAATGCCAGCGCGCTGACATAAGTCAGCACGGCAGTCGCCACGACGACCATGTCCTCGAGGAAGTCGCCTTGGCGGTCGGAATCCAGTAGGGTGAGCCAACGCATCATCAGTGCGCCGATGAGCCAACCCACCGCGGCTCCTCCGGCAACGGACCAGATGCTCAGAGCCAGGTGGGCGCCGAGCGCTTCGGAGCCCGAATCCCCAAATCCCAGGATCTCCAGTACGACCAACAGCAGTGGAGCGGCAAGCGTACTGGTCAGCGCGCCTTCCGCGGCAAGGGTGAAGGGCACCATGTCCTGGTCAATCTCCGCCGGAACGTGGATGTCGGAGGCGAGCACCGCGTCGGTCGGTGCAAGCACAACCCCGAGCAACAACGCTTCGACCAGGTTGATCCCAAACAACACGTGCGCGGCGGCTGCCGCCAACGTTGCTGTGGCAAGCATGGTCAGCGAAGCCAGTCGCAAGGGGATCCGCCAGAAGTGCCACTCGAAGGGCACCCGCAGCCGCAGTCCGGCGCAGAACAGCGCGACCACCAGGACGATCTCGCTGATGGATTCCACCTGGACGCTGTCTTCCACCACGTGTGGCTCGAGCAGGTGCAGCCCCGCGGGCCCGGCCAGAAGACCTACTCCCAGCCCGAGGAGTATCGGGTGCGCCGACCAGCGCGTGAGCGGCAGGTCGGCCCTAGTGTTGTCTGGCCTGCGCACAGCTGCCCGCCCCGGAACCGGCCAGCGGCTGCCATTGGCGGCGCAGGTCCCGGATCTGATCGTGGTTGGTCATCACATCCTCGAACTGGCGCAGCACGATCGCTCGCACGAGGCCCGGCAAGGGATCGTCCAAGGCATTCCGGTAGACCTCGAGCGCCCGGCTTTCGCCACGCTCACACTCATTCAGAATAACCTCATCCTCATTACAAGCAAGAGCGGTCGGCACGGCGGGCTCTAAAGCGGCCCGAAGTTCCGCCCAGCGGCGATGGGCGGCCGCCGACTCACGCGCGCCGACCTCGTCCGGATCGCCGCCAAGCAGGCGTACCAGAGATTGCAGTTCCTGCCGGGCTTCGGCGCACTCCTGCAGATGAGATAGAAGCAGCGCTCGAAGTCGTGGGTCGCGGACATGCTCCGCGCAGATTCGTAGGCCCTGCTCGGCATCACGCCGAGCCGCGATGAGCTCCTTCAGCGCATCGATGGTGAAACGATGACTCATGATGATGCCTTTGTTGTTCGACCGACGCGCCTTTGAACGCGTGTGAGAGCCTCAGCCACAGCACGAGATGTGCCGTCGCAGCGCGCGTGATGTCGGGGACATTGTTCCGGGTGCGCACGCACATTTTTCACCACCGGTACGAATTACACCGGCCCTTTGCGCGCGGCGGCGCTCGGACGCACGGAAATTCCCGGGCTCGGTAGGGCAAGCCCTCCTGAAGAACAATGTTCGGAGGGCGCAAACCTCTTCAAACCGAGCCAAATCCCCGCAACGACGCCTTCCAAGTGTGGATTTTTGGACCTGCCGGAATGTGTGGCATGGCCGTTGCATTCGGAAAGCTACGGGTATGGGAGTTGCGAGCTTCGCAACTCGAACAGTTTCGCGCTGACGCCGCACGTGGGGCGGCAGTGCTTACCGAAGACCCCCCGTTTGGCGGGCTGTGGTGCGACCAGCCCGCTATTTTTTTGTCCTCAGGATTCTCAGTGTCTCAGGGCGGCGAGTCTGCGGACCATGGGCACGAAGGTGTCGAAATCAACCGGCTTCGGTACGTGCAGATCGAAGCCCGCCTCCATGGCCGCCGCCACGTCGACTTTCGATGCATAGCCGGTTACCGCGATGGCCAGCATGTGCCGCCCGTCCTGGAGGGTCCGAAGCTTCCGCACCAGTGCGTAGCCGTCCTCGTCGGGCATACCGATGTCCGTAACCAGGATATCGAAATGAGCGCCAACCGCCTCCAGGTGTTTGAACGCCGAGCCCGCTGAATCGGTTACCGTCACACTCGCTCCTTCCAGGCGAAGTGTCTCGGCCACCACCGTGCGCGCATCCATCTCGTCGTCCACCACGAGTATCGACAAACCACTGAGACTCTGCGGAACTGATCGCCGCTCAGTATCCAAGGGCGCGAAACGATCGGGAATCGAGCGCAACGCCGGCATTGTTGGCAGCTTCACGACGAATGTGGCTCCGCGGCCCACACCTTCACTGCTGGCGGCGACCGAGCCTCCATGGAGCGCAACGATTTCGCGCACGAGCGTGAGCCCAAGGCCTAGCCCACCTGAATGTCGGGTGCTGGAGCTATCTCCCTGTCGGAACCGGTCGAAGATATACGGCAACAACTCCACGGCAATCCCCTGTCCACTGTCCCGGACAGTGAGCTCCGTCGCGCCGTCGACGTCGCGCAAATTGACATGGATACGGCCCCCGGAGGCGGTAAATTTCACGGCGTTCGACAGGAGATTGGCCACCACCTGCTGCAACCGATCGGCGTCGCCGCGCATCTGTCCCGAACCAGGCGCGATTTCCAAGGTCAGCTCGATCCCTTTCGCTGCCGCGGCCGGTCGCGCCAGGTCAACGGCAAAACTCACCACGCGCGCGAATTGAGTGGGACGTGACTCGACCTTGAGCTTCCCGGTCCCCAGACGTCCGAGGTCCAGCAGATCATTCACCATCTTGAGCTGGGCTTTGGCACTGTGCTCGATTCGTGGAGCGATCGCGGCCACCTCCGCATCGTCGCGCCGCTTCAGCGCCAGAATGCGATTCCAACCGAGAATGGCATTCAGCGGCGATCGCAACTCATGCGAGATGACCGACAGGAACTCGTCCTTCGCGCGATTCGCCGCTTCCGCCACCTCGCGTAAGCGGCGCTCCTCCTCCAGCACAGAAATACGCTCGCGCTGTTTACCGGCCGCGGCGCGCCTGGCCGCACTCACATTGCGACATGTCAGGATCAAGTCGGGATCGCTCCCGGCGGCATTGTTGACCACACGACCGCGGATCGCCAGCCATTGGCGTTGCCCCCCCTTGGGCTGCGTGCGCAGGATCAGATCGATCTCGTGATTCGCCGCAAAAGCGGCCTCCACCGCCTCGGCCAGCTTGGCCCGATCGGCACGCTGCACACGCTGCTCCAGCTCCTGCCAGCTGATTTGGGCGTCCGGGGGCCAGCCGAACTCAGCCTTGAACTGAGAGTTGGCCTTAAGAGTGCGCGACGCTCCTGCAACATGGCAGAAGCCGAGGCCACTCACGGCGAGGACCGCTTCGAGCTCATCCTTACGGCGTGCTAAAGCGTCGTACTCGAGCTCCTGCCGCGCTGAGCCCTCTAGCTCGCGCATGCGGGAACCGGACTCCTCGTCGTGAATTGTTGTCATGTCGTTCGCACGAGACTTCGTCAGCGACAGCTTGGAGGCGGTGGCGTTCTTTACACACCGTTGCAACTTCTCCCCAGGCTTGCCGTGGGAGAGTTCTCCTCACGGGGACGCTAAGTGGCCGCTGCCGCTCGTCCTGCGCTGTTGGCATAGCTGTTGCTCGAGGTCAATGGATTACAAGTTGAGGGTTCCTCGAATGTCCAATGCCGTATTGGGACTGCGCTTAAAGCAGCAGCTCACCCTGACACCCCGGCTGCAGCAATCCGTGAAGTTGCTGCAACTGTCGGCACTAGAGTGTGTGCAAGAACTGCACCAAGCCATTGCGCAGAATCCGTTCCTGGAAGAGAGTGTCGAGGGAGCTGAGTCCAACCAGGCGGAAGACAGCTCCGCGCAAGACGGTGCGCACGCCGACCTCGATTTTTCCGGCGGCTCCGGTTCCAACAGCGGCGACGACACTCCCGATTGGACCGAGTGGACGGCCTCGCCTTCGACACTGCACGACTCGCTGCGTGAGCAGCTGCTACTGCTCGGACTGACGGAGCGCGATTACGTGCTCGCCAACCTGATCATCGATGCGCTCGACGAGGATGGCTTTCTGCGCCAGCCGCTGGAGGAATTCGCCAACCAGGCCCCGGGCGTGCAACCCGGAGAATTGGAAACGGCCCTGCGGATCGTGCAGACACTGGAGCCCAACGGGATCGCTGCGCGCGATCTCGGCGAATGCCTGTCTCTGCAACTGCAGGCGCTCGAGCGCGGCACCGTCGGCCGTGAGCTGGCCCTTGATATCGTGCAGAACAAGCTTGCGCTGCTGGCTGCCCGGGATAACACGCGGCTGCTGGAAGCGCTCGGGTGCTCGGAGGAGGATCTGCGTGCGGCGCTGGAGCTCATTCGCAGTCTCGATCCGCGCCCGGGCTCCAAGGTCGGTAGTTTCGAGCCGCGCGCGATCGTTCCTGACGTGATCGTGCGCAAGGAGAAGAAACGTTGGACGGTGACTGTGAATGCAGCCATCTATCCGCGGATTCGGGTAAACCAACAGTACGCCGACTACTTTCGCCAGGCGCGCGACGGTGAGACGACGCTGCTGGCCCAACACCTCCAGGAAGCACGTTGGCTGGTGCGCAACCTGGAGCAGCGTTTCCTGACGATTCAGCGCGTTGCGGAGGCGGTGGTCGCGCGACAGAAGAACTTCTTCGAGTACGGTGATCTGGCGATGCGCCCACTGACGCTGCGCGAGATCGCCGACGAGCTCAACTTGCACGAGTCGACGGTCTCGCGAGCGACGAGCCACAAGTACATGGCCACTCCGCGTGGCGTGGTCGCCTTCAAGCGGTTCTTCTCGCGCCAGCTCGCGACGACGAGCGGCGGCTCCTGCTCCGCGACCGCGATTCGCGCCCTCCTGCGCGAGTTCATCGCGGCCGAGGATCGACGCAATCCATTGTCGGATGTGCAGCTCACGGAGTTGCTGTCGGAGCGCGGTGTCAAGGTCGCGCGCCGGACGGTGACGAAGTATCGGCGCTCGATGCAACTGCCGGCGGTTGACTTCAGGCGCGCGTAGCGCCTGCCGTCGTTGATTGGGCCGCGCTGCGCGCCCAGCGCATCAACGCGGGGGGCTGCAGTGGGGGGCTTTAGCCCCCCATATTCCTTATCATTATCATTCCGTGTCTCGCTATTGTTTGGTCCGGCTGCCGTTCGGGCTGTTTCCGCCCGAGCCGCCGGTGGCGCTACTACCCGACGAGCTCCCCGTGCTGGTGCTCTGGCCGGCCCCGGTCTGCGTGGCTGATTGCGAGCCAGTGGTGGCCGACTGCGTGCCGCTACGCGAGGTCACGCCCGGCGTCGTCGGGCTCGAGGCGCCCTTTGGTATCGAGCCCTGATAGTTGGGACTCTCGACCCGCACCTTGTTCTCGATATCCTGCACGCCCGGACATGCATCGACGAGGTCCTCGATGGCGTGCTTCATATGCCTGCTCGGCACCGTCCCCTCGAGAATGACTTTCGCGCCTTGCACTTCGACCGTGACTTCACTCGAGTCGATGTCGTAGGCCTCCATCAGTCTTTCGGAAATATCCTCTTTCAAACGCTCATCGGAGCGTTGGTAGCCTTTCGGCCCGGGCGCATATTGACGACTTGCACTCCGGTAGGACCCTACGCCTCGGCCATAGCCTCGACCATAACTCCCCTCATACCCGACCGACGACTCATCAGAGTATTCGCCCTCGAGCGGGCGTCGTTCGAATCGAGAGGAATCACCGTAACCATACGCCCCGCCCGTAAAGCCGGGACCGCCCCAACCGGGGGCGCCGGTGCCGTAGTACTGAGTCTCGTCGCGATGCCCGAATGGCTCGCGATCGAAGAGTTGCGAGCGACGACCGAAGCCGTACTGATCCTGCCAGGATGGGCGATCGCTCCAATAGCCTCGCTGCCCGTAGTTGGGTTGGGAAGCACCGGCGCCCCAGTTATAGCGACCCTGGCCGCCGCGTTCGATGCCCCAGTCACTTTGGCCATAGCGTTCCGCTCCCCGGCGCTGACCTTCGCCGGCGTAGCGTGAGCCCCAGCCGCTGGTGGTCCATCCGCTTTGTCCATACCGGCCCTCGCCACCTTGACGACTCTCACCCCAGC
>CAYNTW010000100.1:8994-20402 GCA_964400085.1 uncultured Steroidobacteraceae bacterium
CGACTCTCACCCCAGCCGCCTTGTCCATAACGCCCTTCGCCGCCGTGGCGACTTTCACCCCAGCCGCCTTGTCCATAACGCCCCTCGCCGCCGTGGCGACCTTCACCCCAGCTGCCTTGCCCATAACGGCCTTCGCCGCCGGAACGACTTTCACCCCAGCCGCCCTGTCCATAACGCCCTTCGCCGGCGTGACGACCCTCACCCCAGCCGCCCTGTCCATAACGCCCTTCCGTGCCGTGGCGACCCTCATCCCAGCCGCCGCGTTCATAACGTCCTTCACTACCGTGGCGACCCGCATCCCAGCCGCCGTGTTCATAACGTCCTTCGCTACCGTGGCGCCCTTCATCCCATCCGCCTTGCCAACGGGCTTCGCCGGTGTAGCGTCCTTCGCCTTGTCCGTACCGGCCCCGACGTCCTTCACCCCAATCGCCGTAGTGACCCTCGCTGCCGTAAGCGCGTTGGCCATACCGTTCCTGTTGGCTATAGCCGGGATTCCGTCCGCCGTCGGCGTACCCCCGGGCCGCTTCCCACTCCTCTGTCACCGGGCGATATTGATCTGACGGCGAGCGCCCTTGTTGCCCTTGTTGGCCACGCTGCTCGTAACGTTCGTCATGGCCGTGGTTCGATTCTCCTTGCCGCGCTCGGTACGAGGGCGATCGCTCGAACCCGCCGTGCCAACGCTCCCGATTCTCCGACTGCTGCCCCCGTGCGTAGCTGTCGCGCTCGTATTGGCCCTGTGGAGACTGCATCTGATTTGACCGGCCGCCATGCGCTCTCGCATCGGCGTCATCCAAGCCTTGGCCCCCGGAGTAAAATTCCTGGCCGCCGTTGGTTTCACGCCCACGCTCCTGCTCGCCGCCTGGCGCGTCATTCCGCTGATTCATAGCTCACCTCATTCATTCACAAAGGGCAGTGCGTTGCTGTTGATTAAAATCCAACAAAAGCCCAAGGGCGGCCGATCCACTGGCCGCCCTTGCCCACTGGGCGCATCCGCAAGGCGCTGCCGCAATGTCTGTGCCGCTCGCCGCTCGCGTACGGGCTTGCGCGCCAGACTCGAATCGCCGCTCGACTGACCTCAACGTGCGCTGGAGTGCGTCGTCTCACCCTGCGCAAATCGGCCACTTTCATCCGAGAACACGATTTCCACGCGCCGATTCTGCTGCCGGCCCGCCGGCGTGTCGTTGGTAGCCACCGGGAACTCCTTGCCGAGCCCCTCGGCCTCGACACGATCCCCCGACACCCCGCGCGTCCGGAGCGCATCGGCAACCGCCTGCGCGCGCCGCTCCGACAGTGCCTGGTTGTATGAATCGGAACCAACACTGTCGGTGAAGCCTTCGATCTTGACCTTGGTGTTGGGATTGTCCTTGAGCGCCTGAGCGAGCCGATCGAGATCGCGGCCAGCGCCAGGCTTCAAGGTAGCCCGGCCGGTGTCGAACAATACGTCACTGAGCGTCATGACCATGCCGCGATCCGTTTGCTTCGCCTGCAGGTCCTGCAGCTCCTGGCGAGCGTTGGTGAGCTCGGCCTGTGTCGCTGCAACCGTGTTGCGCGCCGTCTCGGCCTCGGCCTTCGCCTGCTGGGCCTCCCGCTCGCGCGCCTGCAGGAGAATCTGGTCGCGATCCTTCTGCGCCTGCGCCACCTGCTGCCGAGCGCGCGCTTCACCAATCCGCGCTTCCCCGGCCTGCGCGTGTCGCAATGCCAGATAAGCCAGCTGATCGACCTCCTCCGGCGGACGTTTCTGCTGGAAGGCCGTCTCGGCCTGACTCAAGCTGGCCCGGGCCGCGTCGACGTCACTGCTGGCCGCCTGTTGTGCAAGCGGATCCACTGAAAGGGCTCGGACTTCCGCGCGCGCCTGCTCGAGCTGGTCATTGCGCTGTGGCGCCGACGCACAGGCTGCTAAGAGGGTGGCGGAGAGACCTGCCAGGGTGAGTAGTTTGTTCACGTCTGACTCCACTGGTAGTGAATAGTGTTGGGGTGACGCTCGGGCCCGTCAGCGAGGATTACCGCCAGCGGCATTACGCTGGGTCTCCTCCTGCAACGTACTGTTGGACTGACCGATTTCCTGCGCCGCCTTCTGCGCCTCGGCACTATTGCCCCGGGCAACTGCGACGTCCGCGTCAGCCTCCGCCCGCTGCGCCATATACCGCGCCTCGCGGTAGTTCTTTTGCGCGTCCGCGCGCTCGGCCGCGCCCAGCTCGTCGTGCGCGCGCTGCAAATCCGCCGCGGCATAGCGCTGAGCGTTGCCTTTGTCAGCCTGCTCCACCACGGTGTGAGCCTTGGTCAGCTCGTCGGTTGGCTTCGGCACCTCCGAAGCGCAGCCGCTCGCCACCACGCACAGCAACACACCCGTGGTTGACGATATCAGTGCTTTGAATGACATGACACACTCCCCGTCCTTCCAATGGGCGCATGTTGACGCGGGAGTTGGCCTAACCCTATCGGCGCCCTTCACAGCAGGGCCGCCGCGAGATGCCCATTGACGCGTAGGAGACTTCTTACTGCCTACGGCCGTGCTTGCGCAGCAGCCTGTTGAGAGCGCTCACAGTCGTTTTTTCGGTCAACAGGGCCAGGCGCCCCTCGGAGTAGGCCGCCAGCACTTCCGGGTGAATATAACATTTGCGACAGATGGCTGGAGTGTTGCCCAAGCGCTCGGCGACCGTACCCACGACTTTCTTGAGCTGGCGCTTGACGTCACGTTGGTTGCCGACTGGCAACTTTCTCAAGGTCGCCAATGCCTCGATGGTGGCGTACCAGGTGCGGAAGTCCTTCGCCGTGAACGGGCCACCGGCCGCTTCGCGCAGGTACTCGTTGACGTCGTTCGAATCGATGCGGTGCCGCCCGCCCTCCGCGTCGATCCACTGGAAGAGCTCCTGGCCGGGAATATCGGCACAGCGGCGTACGATCCGCGCCAGCGCCGGATCACTGACCGTGAGGCGGTGCAAGATACCGCTCTTGCCACGAAACTCGAAGTGCAGAGTGGCACCGCTGACACTGACATGGCGGTTGCGCAGGGTGGTCAAACCAAACGACCCGTTGGCGCGCGCGTACTCCTCGTTACCAACGCGCACCAGCGTCATATCGAGAAGTCTGACGATCGTCGCCAACACCCGCTCACGTGGCAATCCCTGTTTACGCAAGTCTTGCGCTACGCGTCTGCGAATTCGGGGTAGGGCACGACCGAACTCCAGAACGTGGTCGAACTTCTGCGCATCGCGGTGAGAACGCCAGCGAGCGTGATAACGATATTGTTTGCGCCCACGTGCGTCGTAACCCGTCGCCTGAAGATGGCCGCGCGCGCTGACGCAGATCCAGACGTTCCGATAGGCGGGTGGGATGGCAAGCTTGCGGATCCGGGCCAGATGCGTCTCGTCAGTCAGCGGCTTGCCGTCCGGAGCGAGATAGCTGAAGCCGCGGCCGCGACGAATCCTTCTGAAGCCGGGATCTCTATCGCTGGTAAAGAGGAGCCCCTCCGCCGCCACAGCCTCCAGCGACTCGGGCTGTGGCTCGGGAGACGCCTGCGCCAGCCCCTGTCCGTTCGTTGATCGTACTTCAGCCTGCCGGGACCTTGGCTGCGCGCGGTGCTCAGAAGCTCGCGGAGCTCGCTCGCGTGAGTGCGCTCGCCACCTATGTTTTGCCGGCTCCCGCGGCTGCGGCGCCCAGCTCATCGAGCGCTGTGTAGGACTTGTCTGACACGAGCTTGGGAAGCTTCCCAATCCATTTGGCCCCCTGGCCGACTTTGGCGAGAGGAGGCAGCAAGTAACTTGCCCATCAGGCCCAACGAACTTTGTCAGTAATCCACTGAAGCCCCGGCCGCCGGGGCGTTTACCCGAAGGGGAGCAAATGGTGACGGACGACATGGTGGCCCTCGTGCCCCAACTGCATACATTCGCGCGCTCACTGTGCCGCGACGGCGTACGTGCGGACGACCTCGTGCAGGAGGCGCTCATGCGCGCCATCAACAACATCGAGCGCTTCAAGCCTGGCACGAACCTGAAAGCCTGGCTCTTCACCATCGTGCGTAACGAGCACTACTCGCAGCTTCGGCGCCGCAAGTTTGAAGCACATGGGGTCGATACGGACCTCCTCCCCGAGCCCAGCGTACCGCCGGAGCACGACGGCAAGCTCGAATTGCGTGATTTGAATCTGGCTCTCTCCTCGCTCTCACCTGGACAACGCACCGCGCTCATCCTGGTGAGCGTCAGCGGCTTCTCTTATGAGGAGGCCGCCGCTATTTGCGGATGTGCCGTCGGAACGATCAAAAGCCGGGTCGCCCGCGCTCGCGAAACACTCCTCGAGATGCTCGAAGGCCGGCAGCCGATGCCGACCGGCTTGTCGGTCGCCGACGATGACGACGATCAGTCTCTCAGCCGACTTTCACACGAGTACGCGCACCTGCCCCGTGGTGGTGCGATGCCTGCATCGGTAGGCGCCGCTTGAAGTAGGTCCCAACCTGGCCGGTATCATCCGGACAGGTCGCAAGCGGCGAAAGCGAACCCCCGTGCCGGCGGAGTAGCCGGCACGGGGCGCGGTAACCACCACGTTGCGTGCCTTCCCCACGGCGGTCTATAAGACCGGCACGTCGTGGCTCGGGGCATTACGCGTTGACGATCGCGCCGCTTACTCAAGTTCTCATCCTCCTCGCCGGCTCCGTCCTTCTCGTGACCGTGGCCCGGCGCCTCGGTTTGCCGACTACGCTCGCCTACCTGACGGTCGGGGGCCTCTTCGGTCCGCACGCGATGAACGTGGTTTCGGATTCGGGCACGACACGGCAGTTGGCCGAGCTCGGCGTGGCGTTTCTGCTGTTCACTCTCGGCCTGGAATTCTCGCTGCCTCGCATGCTGGCGATGCGTCGCGAAGTCTTCGGGCTCGGCGCGGCGCAGGTCGGAGCCACTGCCGCGGTATTCGCCTGCATCGCGCGCGCGTTGGGGCTGCCTTGGCTCACGGCCATCGTGGTCGGAGGCGCGGTGTCGATGAGCTCCACCGCCATTTTGCTGGCGCAGTTGACCGAGCGATCGGAACTGAACCGCACCCACGGCCGGCTCGCCTTCAGCATGCTGCTATTCCAGGACCTGGCTTTCGTGCCTTTCCTGGCGCTCGCTTCCGCGCTTGCTTCCGGACACGGTCAGTTCCATGTCGAGAGCAGCGTCCTCGCGGTCGTCGGCGGCATTGTGGCAATCGTGGCGGTGTTGGCGGCCGGGCGCTGGCTGCTGCGCCCCTTGTTTCACGAGATCGCGCACAGCCGCCTGCGTGAGCTGTTCACTCTGGCAGTACTGTTCGTGGTGCTCGCCTCGGCCTGGGCATCCAACGTCGCCGGACTGTCCCTCGCCCTCGGCGCGTTTCTGTCGGGAATGATGCTCGCCGAAACCGAGTACCGACACCAGATCGAGACCGTCATCCGGCCTTTCCGTGACATCCTGCTGGGCGTCTTTTTCATCTCCGTCGGCATGTTGTTGGACATGCGGCTGCTCGGGAGCGAGTTGGGGGTCGCCTCCGCCGCGCTGCTGGTGCTCATCGTGCTGAAGGCTCTCATTGCCGCGTTCGTGACCCGACCGTTTACCACCAACCGGTTCCGGGCGCTGCGCACCGGTATCGTCATCTCGATCGGCGGCGAGTTTGGTGTTGCACTGTGCACCATCGGCCTCGAGGCGGATCTCATCCCGGCGCGCATCGGCGAGCCCCTGTTGGTGGCGATCGTGCTGTCCATGGTCCTGAGCCCTTTGATCTTGAACAACAACAAGGCGGTGGCCCGATTCCTGTTGCGCGAGAAGGGCCCGCCACGAACCGCCAGCGAGCGCGAGGACGCCGCCACTATCGAGATCGCGCGTCGCGAGCACGTCATCCTGTGCGGTTTCGGGCGTGTCGGACAGAACGTGGCGCGTGTGCTGGAATCGCAAGGATTCGAGTACATCGCCCTCGATCTCGATCCGGCGCGGATTCGCGCCGCGCGGCAGGCTGGCGACCCGGTCATCTTCGGCGACTCGGCCGACGAGAGCCTGTTGGTCAAGGTTGGCCTGGAAACGGCGAGCGCGGTGGTGATCAGCTTTTCCGATCCCGCGACCTCCCTGGGAATCCTCAACAGCATTCGCCGCCTTCGGCCGGAAGTGCCTGTGTTGGTACGCACTGCCGATGACGCACGCATCAAGGACTTGCAGGATGCCGGAGCCACGGATGTCGTGCCCGAAACCTTCGAGGCAAGCCTCATGCTCGTCTCGCACGTGTTGATGTTGTTGCACGTGCCCGTGACGAAGGTGGTGCGAACGGTAAACGAGATCCGCAATACGCGGTATGCGGTTTTGAGAAACATCGTACGGCGCGGCGATGCGCGCCCCATCGACGAGACTCACGAGCACCGGGAGGAGCTCAAGTCTGTGGTGGTTCCGCCAGGGGCCTGGGCGGTCGGACGGACGCTGCGCGACGTGCGCGGTCGCGGCGTGGAGGTCGTGTTTACGGGCATCAGAAGAATGGGAATCCTCGGCCGGGAGCCCGCGGGGGACACCATCATTCGCGACGGCGATATTGTCGTGATCTACGGCCAGCCCGAGGAGCTGGAGCGCGCAGAGTCAGTTCTGCTCGCTGGGTGAGGCGAGGCCCCGCCCACCGGGGCCGAGCGCCCGCCATGGATGGCGGGCGGTGTTGCGGCTCCAGGGACGGTACAGCGAGTACGCCGGTCGCGGCGCCACTTGCGGTATAATGAGCGGCTCACCGTGAGCCGCAGCGATATCCATTTTCCGCCGAAGCACGAGGCGTTGCGTGACGATGTCCACGCCCTCGGCGCCCTCGTGGGCGAGATATTGGCCGAGCAAGGGGGCGAGTCGCTTTTCAAGCTCGTCGAGCTCGACCGGGTCGCCGCGATCAAGCGCCGCGACGGCGACGAAGCCGCCGCTCGCGAGCTCGCCGCCAGCGTGCGCGACCGGCCTCCGGCCCTTGCGCGAGACCTCGTTCGAGCCTTCTCCACCTGGTTTCAGGTCGTCAATCTCGCGGAGCGCGTCCACCGCATCCGCCGCCGCCGCGACTATTTCCTGAAGGACAGCACTCGCCCGCAACCAGGAGGCGTTGAGGACGCCATCACGGCGCTCAAGAGCCAGGGCCTCACGCTCAAAGACGTGCTCGAGTTGTTGGCCACACTTCGCATCGAGCCGGTCTTCGCCGCGCACTCCACGGAGTCCACGCGCAAGACGTTGCTGCACAAGCAACAACGCATCGCCCAGCTCATGCTCGACCGTCTCGATCCGACATTGACGCCCCTCGAGACCCGAACGATCTGGAACAGTATCCGCATCGAACTGACTTCGGCGTGGCAGACCGAAGAGCACCCGCGGGAGCGACTCACCGTAGCGGACGAGCGAGAGCAGGCCCTGTTCTCGCTGATCGAGATTCTCTATCGCGTCGTGCCCGCCTTCTACGAGGAGCTCGCGCAAGCACTCGAGAAAGTTTACGGGGTACAGGCCGACTCCCTCGAGCTGCCCTGCCTCCTGCACGTTGGATCGTGGGTGGGCGGAGACATGGACGGCAACCCCGACGTGCACGCGAAGACCATTCGCGAGACTCTGGCCCGTCAACAACAGGTCATCATCAACAGGTACTACGAGGAGTGCCAGGTCGTTGCACACCGACTTTCGCAGAGCGCGAGTCGTGTGAACGTCTCGCCGGAGCTCGCGAAGCGTATCGATCAATACATGAGCTTGCTCCCCGGCGCGCGTGCGATCACGCCGGCGCGCCACGATCGAATGCCCTATCGAGTATTCCTGGCGCAGATCGGCGAGCGGTTGCGCTTGACGTATGACGGCCGTGCCAATGGTTACGAGAAGGCACAACAATTCAAGGACGATATCCGCCTGCTTGCCGCCAGTCTGCAGGCGAACAAGGGCGCGAACGCCGGCCTTCACTATGTTCGTCGCCTGTTACGACGCATAGACACTTTCGGATTCCACCTCGCGACGTTGGATGTACGCCAACACGCGACCGTGCTACATCAAGTCATCGCCCGCGGTTACGACGACCCGAAATGGCTGGAGCGCTCGAGCGCCGAGCGTCGTGAGCTCCTGGCGGATGCCCTCGAAAGGGATCGGGGTCCCGCGGTTGAGCTGGACGCCCTGGGGAAACGCAATCTGGCCGTGTTTGAAGCGATCATGCAGGGACGGCACCGCTACGGCCCAGAAGCGGTGGGCTATTTCATCGTCAGCGGCACGAAGGGCGCGGATGACGTGCTCGCAGCCTTGCTGTTGGCACGCTGGGCGGCTGTCTACGACAAGCGCACCGGGGAGGTCGCGCTCGATATCGCGCCGCAATTCGAATCGGTCAATGCCCTCGAGCGCTGCGGACAAACCATGCAGGAGCTGTTGGCCGACCCCCTTTACCGACGGCACCTGGAAGCGCACGGTCGGCAGCAGTGCGTGTTGTTGGGATACTCCGATAGCAACAAAGAGGTCGGGACCTGTGCTTCGCGCATGGCAATTCACCAGGCGCAGCAAGCCCTGGCACAGGTGCTCACCGCGGCGGGTGATCGGACGATTGTGTTTCACGCGCGTGGTGGCAGCCTGGCGCGCGGCGGTGGTCGCATCGATTCCATCGTAATGGCGGCTCCCGCGGGCGCGGTAAACGGCATCCTGCGGATCCGCGAGCAAGGCGAAACGATCAAACAGGGCTATGGATTGCGCCCGATCGCCATGCGTACCCTCGAGCGAGCCTTTGCCGCATTGAGCCTGACGACCTCCGCGGTGAAGCGTGGCACGCTGTTACCGGACTCGCCCGCTTTTGTCGAATGCGCCACGACGCTGGCCGACGAGAGCCGGGAAGCCTATCGCCAGCTGGTGTATGGAGAGCGGGAATTTTTCGAATACTTCCGGGCGGTGACTCCGATCGACGTCATCGAGGGGATGCAGATCGGCTCGCGCTCCATCCATCGTGAGGAAAACGGCAGGATCGAGGGACTGCTCCCAGTGCCTTGGGTGTTCGCCTGGACTCAGACACGCCATATGATCCCCGGTTGGTACGGCGCCGGCACGGGACTGCGTGCGGCAATCGAGAAGCACGGCCTGGCTCGCCTGCGCGAGGCCTATGCAAACTGGTTCTTCCTGCGGAATCTGCTCGATGACGTCGAAGCGATGTTGGCGCGCGCCGACCTGGATATCGCCGAGTACTACCAGGTGCTGGCTCCCGAGTCGCTGCGACACTTCTTCGCGCAAATCCGTGCCGAATTCAAACTCGCGCGGGAGCATATCCTCGCGGTCAAGGACACGCGCGCCCTGCTGGATACCGATCCGACCCTGCAGCGCTCCATCCAACTGCGCAACCCCTATGTCGATCCCATGAACCTCATGCAGGTCGACTTGTTGCATCGCTGGCGCCAATCCGGTCGCCGCGACCGCGACCTGTTCGAAGCGCTGCTCGCCAGTATCTCGGGGATCGCGCAAGGCCTGCAGAGCACCGGCTGATCTTACGAGCGCCCGGCCAGAGCCTATCGGGCACTTGACCACTGGCGCGTCCGCACACAAAGTATCCGACGCCATTGGAGGCCCATTCATGAGCGACCGCGTCATCATCCGACCCGCCACTGAACACGACATCCCAACGATCCTCGGCTTCATTCGCGCCCTGGCGGAATATGAGCACCTCGCGCACGAGGTCGTGGCCACGGAAGACAGCTTGCGCCGGACTTTGTTTGGAGCGCGAGCTTACGCGGAAGTCGTGTTCGCGTGCGTCAACGACGAGCCGCTCGGCTTCGCTCTCTTCTTCCACAACTATTCGACGTTTCTCGGCAAAGCCGGCATTTACCTCGAGGATCTGTTCGTGCATCCGCAGGCCCGCGGCCGAGGGCTCGGCAAGCGCCTGCTTACCTGGTTGGCACAAACCGCCGTCGCGAGGGATTGCGGTCGCCTCGAATGGGCGGTGCTCGACTGGAACCAACCCTCCATCGACTTCTATAAGAGCCTGGGCGCCGTGCACAAGCACGAGTGGCAAATCTTCCGCCTCACGGGCCAGGCGCTGACAGCCCTGGCGGATCAGGGCCGCTCGTAGACTACGCCATCCTTCATCACAAACACGACGTGCTCGAGGGCGGAGATGTCCCGCGTCGGGTCTCCGGGCACAGCGATCAGGTCTGCCAGCATGCCTGGTTTCACACGGCCCAACGTCTTTTCCTGCCGTAGAATCCGGGCGTCAGTTGCCGTGGCCGCCGCCAGTGCCTGCACCGGTGTCATCCCGTCCCGGACCATCCATTCCAACTCGCGGTAGTTTGTTCCGTGCGCGAAGACGCCGACATCACTCCCACAGCCGATCACTACGCCGGCTTTCATTGCGAGCCTGAATGCCGTCGCTGCGCGTTCCATGTCGGGAGTTGGAGGTGACTTGCCGCGCACATAATGCTCGAAGTACTCGGAATAGGCCTCTTGCGCAGTCAAAGTCGGCAAAAATGCCACGCCGTGGGCGGCCATGAGCTTGAAGATCTCTTCGGTGCCGCCGTAGCCATGCTCGATGGTCTCGACTCCGGCCAGCACCGCTCTTCTCATTCCCTCGGCGGTAGTGGCGTGTACCGCGACCGGACGTCCCGACGAGTGCGCCGTCTCCACCAAGGCTTTCAGCTCCTCTTCGCTGAACGACGGCTGAGTGCTCCCCTCCGGTCCCCAACGATAGTCGGCGTAAACCTTGATCCAATCGGCGCCGTGGCCTGCTTGCTCACGCGTGGCGCGCATGATGTCAGGAACTCCGCTCGCCTCCTGCGCACCTTGTGGAGTACAACAGATGTCCGGTCGCAGGCTGCGCGGCGCGGGCCCATAAGCGCCCGTTGCGACGATCGCACGCGTGGCAACGAACAGCCGTGGCCCCGGAATGAGGCCATCTTTGATCGCATCTCGAAGTGCCACATCCGAGTAGTCCGCACCTTCGGTGCCGAGATCACGCAGGGTCGTGAAGCCTGACATCAAGGTCGCCCGCGCCTGCACACCCGCACGTAACGTGCGGTAGGCCACGGGCTCCTTCAATACCTGGTCGTTCCAGGACGTCTCGTTATACGGGTGAAGAAACAAATGCGAGTGCGCATCGATCAATCCCGGCAATAGCGTGCTATTCGGCAAATCGATCACCTGCGCGCCCGCGGGCACCTTGACCGACTGCTCCGGCCCTACCTCGGTGATGTGGTTGCCTTCGACGAGCACAACCCATCCCGTTCGCACCGGCTCTCCCTCCGTCCACACGCGTGCGGGCCGCAGCTCGACCGTCTTACCTGGCGGTAAGCCGCTCGTCTGCGCCGCGTGCGCGCTCGCCACGACCGCAGTCAGGGTTAGCGCCATCGCCATCGAAATCGCGATGGCGCGCAAAGAACACCCTATGGATCGAGAGCGTGGATGCATCATGGTGCAATAGGATAGTCCGGCCCTTGGACGCCGGCGACCTCGCCTGGCCTGCATTGG
>CAYNTW010000100.1:20502-21759 GCA_964400085.1 uncultured Steroidobacteraceae bacterium
CGGCGTCTTCTCCGCTGGCCTCGGCCTCAGCTCCGCCACCATGACCACAACCCTATTCCACGCCTTAGCCGCCATTGCCTCTGTGCTGATTCCTTACTTCTGGTGGCGACGAGCACACCGCGCGGCTTAGGTACTGTATTTAGACGGCTTCGACTTCCTACTGCGCGCAGATGTCTTTCTTTCCCCAAACAGATGTTTGTGGGTCCCGATGCGATGGAGAGTCACCGACGCGCGGCGGACGCGGTAGATAAGGAGGAGATCCGCTCCAAGATGGCACTCGGTGAATCCGGTCCAGTTGACGCGGCGTTTGTCGAGGCGGTGCTCTCGGAGGCTATCCGGCAGTTTGCCACCGGAGATCATGACATCGAGGACGTACTCGAATGTTTCAGAGTCAAAGTCCGGGTGCTTGCGCGCGGTTCGGTAGTCCCGCTTGAAACGCGGCAGGATTATCAGCTCTCGAGCCAACGGATGGCCTCACGGCCGCTATGAAAGCGTTTTCCTTTGCCGGCTGCCTCTTCCGCAACTGAGGCCTTCAGGGCGGCCCGCAGTTCTGCGACCGTGTGCTGGGCATTCGCGCGCGCAGCCCATGCTTTTAGAGCCGCTTCGGCGTTTCGCTTACCGGTGCGTGCCTTGAGCGCCTCAATCTCTCGCCTGCTAAGTTGAACTGTCACGCTCGTCATTGAAAGCCTCCAAACCGGGAACTCTGCCCTCGGCGGCATTGTACCGGGCCAGCTTCGAGCGACCAATTTGATATTTACGTCAAATTAACGGACTTTGAATCGAATTTTTGACGCAAAGATCATATTTGAGCACCTTCCTGCCCCAGCTCAGGAGTTCATCAACACCGTAGTGTCATAGCTCTCAAACCCCTGAATCGCACGCCCGTAGGCGTTGTACACGAGCCGCTCGGCGATCTTGTCGATGCGAGGGGAAAGGAGCATGCGTAGGACGATATCGTCGGCGGGTCGGGTGGCGTCCTCGGCGAGCAACTGCTCGATGACGCGGGTCAGGCGATGCGTCAACTCGTTGACGAAGCGCAAGTGGGTCGCATCGTGCACCTGGTCCAGGCCCGGACCGTAAGTGCCGCGGGCCTCTTCGGCAAGCTCATGCAGAAACAGATTCAGCAGCCGCGCCTTGTCCACCAGGCGCAGCTCCGAATAGAACTCGATCTCCGATCGCAGGTTCATGACACATTCGTCCCGCTCATCCTGATGGGAAGAAGTCGATGGGCTTGGTGGTGGTGATCGGCTCGACGTC
>CAYNTW010000101.1:0-21724 GCA_964400085.1 uncultured Steroidobacteraceae bacterium
CCTTCCTGGCCAATCTCCTAGCAAATCGCGTAATCAAGCGAAGTCGGGGCTGTGCGGCGCGGGGTATCGTCTTTGGGAGTGGTCGAGGACAATTGGGCTCATGAGCGGTATTGAAAAGATGCGCGCCCTGTTTGCGGAGCGGCGCAAGGGCTACACGCTTCCGCAGGGTCTCTACGTGGATCCGGAGGTGCATGCTTTCGATATCGCGGCGATTTTTCAGCGCTCGTGGTTGCAGGCGGGGCTCGAGAGCGAGATTCCGGCGCCTGGGGATTACTTGACGCTGGCGGTCGGGGATTCGCCAATCGTGGTGGTTCGGAACCAGGATGGCGGAGTCGGGGCTTTCTTCAATACCTGCCGTCATCGCGGTGCGCAGATCTGCCGAGACAGACATGGCCATGCGGTTCGACTGGTGTGCCCGTATCATCAGTGGAGCTATGACTTGCGCGGACGGCTCATACAGGCACCCCGGATGCACGAGGGTTTCGACGTTAGCGGATTCAACCTCCGACCGGTGAAAGTCGAGACCGTGGCGGGGGTGATCTTCATCTGTCTGAGTGAGCAAGCACCCGACTTCGCGCCGTTGCGCGCGGCTCTCGAGCCAATGCTCGAGCCCCACGAGCTGCGCAAGACGAAGCTCGTGCACGTCCAGACTCTGCCCGAGCGCGCGGACTGGAAGCTGGTGATGGAGAATGCGCGCGAGTGTTATCACTGTCGCGCCGGGCATCCGCAACTGATGCGCTCCTTCCGCGATTTCACGGTGAAGGACCCTTCAGGTCATCCGCAGCCCTGGGAGACGGCGTTCCAGCAAAACTGCGCGGCGAAAGGACTCCCAACCGGTGAGACGATCGCCGCGTGGTATGAGATCGGCCGTTATCCTCTCGGCGACGGTGTTGTTTCCTACACCATGGATGGGAAGCCTGCGGTCACTCGCAAGTTGGGTCGGGTAGGGGATGGGGACGTGGGCACGATGTGGTGGGCGGTGCAGCCGAATGCCTTCAATCACGTCGTCGGCGATTATGCGTTCTCTTTCCAGGTGTGGCCCAGTGGGCCCGGGGAAGCCATCGCAACGGGCAAGTGGTTCGTACACCAGGACGCCGTCGAGGGTGTCGATTACAACCTCGAGCGGCTCATCGAGGTCTGGACCGCGACCAACGAACAGGACCGGGCGCTGGCCGAGAACAATCAGCGGGGGGTGAAGTCCATTGCATACACGCCCGGACCGTATTCGCAGGTGACCGAGCAGCTGGTCTTGCGGCTGGTGGATTGGTACTGCGCCTCGGCGGAAGCCTTCTTGCGAGGTGTGTGATTTTGGACAGCACGCATGACCCGGTCGCCGGAGCTGAATTGGGCGGCGTGCGTGCGATCGAGAACCTCTGGATAACACTTTCCGACGGCTGCAAGCTCGCGGCACGGATCTGGCTGCCGCACGACGCTGATGCCGCGCCGGTGCCGGCGATTCTCGAATACATTCCCTATCGCAAACGCGACTACATGCGCCAACGCGATGAAAGTATGCATCCGTGGTTCGCAAGTCAGAACTATGCGGCGGTGCGCGTCGACATGCGCGGCTCGGGCGAGTCGGACGGCATCATGCACGATGAATATCTGGCGCAGGAGCAGGATGATGCGTTGGAGGTCATCGCCTGGATCGCGAGCCAACCCTGGTGCACGGGGAAGGTCGGCATGATGGGAAAGTCCTGGGGCGCCTACAACGCGCTCCAGGTCGCCGCCCGGCGGCCGCCCGCGCTGCGGGCGATCATCGCCGTCATGGGAACCGACGACCGCTATGCCGAGTGCATCCACTACGCCGGAGGCTGTCTGTTGCAGGACAACTTCTGGTGGGGGTGCATCATGCAGGTGTTCAACGCGCGGCCGCCCGATCCCGAGATTGTGGGTGAGCGCTGGCGAGAGATGTGGCTGGAGCGACTCGAGGCGGAGGAGTTCTGGCCGCGAATCTGGCTGGAGCACCCGGTGCTGGATCCCTATTGGCGGCATGCCTCGGTGGGTTTCAACTACGAAGATATTGCCTGCCCAACCTGGTTCTGGGGCGGCTGGGCGGATCTCTACCGCGATACGCCGTTGCGGTTGGCCGAACACCTGCGGGTGCCGCACAAGGTCACCGTCGGTCCCTGGGCTCACCTGTATCCCCACGAGGGGCAGCCTACTCCCGCTGTAGGTTTTCTCCAGGAGGCTTTGCGTTGGTGGGACCACTGGCTGAAAGATGCCGACAACGGATTGATGACTGAGCCGGCACATCGGTTCTACATGATGGAAAGCGTGGGCCCGGCCACCCACCTCGAGCACCGACCTGGACGTTGGATTGCCGAGCAGAACTGGCCGAGTCCGTCCATCACCACGCGAGCGCTGGCGCTCAATCCGGGCCGCCTCGAAAGTGATGCCGCACCCGAGCAAACGTTGCTGCTTCGCTCACCTCAATCGACCGGGCTCGCGGGCGGCGATTGGGGCAGCTTCGGGATTCCTGGCGATCTTCCCGGCGAGCAGTCGCTCGACGCGTTCGGCTCTTTGGAATTCGACGGCGATCCCCTGCCGCACCCGTTGGAAATCCTGGGTAACGTCAGCGCGATTCTGGAGATCGCCGTGGATCGGCCCGTCGCGTTCGTGGCGATCCGGTTGATCGATGTTGGCCCGGAGGGTAGCGCGGCGCTCGTGACCCGTGGATTCCTGAATCTCACGCAACACAACGGACGCGAAGCGCCGGCGCCGGTCGTGCCCGGCAAGCGATACCGGGTCAAGGTCCAACTCTACGGAACCGGCTACGTCTTTCCGCAGGAGCACCGTCTGCGCGTTGCCATTTCGACGGCATACTGGCCTGTGCTCTGGCCATCACCGGAGCCGGTCACACTCACCCTTTTCACCGGTGTGTCACAGCTTCAGCTTCCCGTGCGAGCACCGCAGTTGAGTGATGCGGCAGTGCGCCCGCTCCCGCCACCGCGGACCGCCACTCCGTCAGGTGTAACGGGTCTGCGTGAGGGTAGGGTGGACCGATCTGTGATCCTCGATCAGATCACCGGAGAGGTGAATCACCGTCTGTACATCGACGGGGGTGTTTTCGGTCCCTGGGGTAAGTTTCGTCTCGACTCCATCGGCATGGAGATGAGCCATACTTATGAGCGCAACTATCGTATCCGGCCCGACGATCCCAACTCCGCGCGTGCGAGCATGACCCAGACCTACGAAATGGGTCGCGGCGACTGGCAGATCCGGGTGGAGGCGGGGGCGGAGATGACCTCGACACCGACGACCTTTGAGCTTTCCGCCTGGCTCGAGGCCTTCGAGGGCGCGGATTCCGTTCGCCGGCGCCAGTGGCGAGCCAGCATCCCCAGGGTTGGTCTCTAGCGTGTGATCGATCGCCGGGACTTCCTCTACCGGGCGGCCCACCTAGGGGCCTGCGCGAGCGCCGCCGGCGCTCTGGCGACTGCCGGTGCTCTCGGCATGGCCGGCTGTAGTGTTCCAGAGGATACCTCCACCGGTGCCGGTGGCGCGCTCCGGCTTGGAATGGCGGGCGGCTCGACTTCCGACACGCTCGATCCGCGAACCTTCATCGACTGGGTGCCGATCAACATTGGCTACCAGCTCATGAACGGGCTCGTCGAGATCGATGAGCAAGGCAACGCACGGCCGGAATTGTTCGAGGCCTGGGAGCCGAGCGTCGGCACGCTCGAGTGGATCTTCAATGTACGGCGTGATGTCGTCTTCCACAATGGCAAGACGCTGGATGCCGACGACATCCTCTATTCGATCAACTTGCATCGCGGCGACACACCATCGTTGACGAAGGTGGTGCTCGACAATATCGTGGAGGTGCGTAAGCTCGATGCCGCTCGGGTGAAGATCACCCTAGCGGCGGGAGATGCTGATCTGCCCGCGACACTGTCGGACTATCGGATACTCGTGGTTCCGGACGGGTTTACCGACTGGGCTAACCCTGTAGGCACGGGTGGTTATCGCCTGGAGAATTTCGAGCCCGGCGTGCGTTGTATCACGCGCAAGACGGACCATTACTGGAAGGCGGGCCGCGCGCACGTCGATGCGATCGAGCTGATTGTCATCAACGACCCGGTAGCACGCGTCAACGCGCTCATCTCCGGGCAAGTCGATGTGATCAATCGTATCGATGGACGGACCGCGAACCTCATCAAACGCAACAAGCATCTGCAGGTCATCCGTTCACAGACAGGCCAATACGCCGTACTGGCCATGAATTGCCAGGCCGATCCCTTTCGCGACAACGATATCCGGCTCGCGCTGAAGTACGCGCTCGACCGCGCGGCCCTTGTCAAAACGGTGCTCAACGGTTATGGCATCGTGGGCAATGACCAGCCCATCCCGCCTGGCAACCGGTATTACGACCCCGGGCTGCAACAGCATGCGTATGACCCGGGGCGTGCGAGATTCCATCTGCGCAAAGCGGGTTTGGATCGGTTGACCGTCACGTTGCAGGCCTCCGAGGCCGCGTTCTCCGGAGCTTTGGATGCGGCGGTGCTTTTCCAGGCGGCGGCGGCGCGCGCCGGAATCACTCTCCAGGTCAAGCGTGAGCCGGCCGATGGATACTGGACGAACGTTTACCGGAAAGTGCCTTTTTTCGCTTCCTACTCAGACGGCAGGACGACTGTCGACGCCGCTCTGTCGAAGGCTTACAAATCAACCTCCAGCACCAACGATACGAGCTGGAAGCGGCCCGAGTTCGATGCGCTCGCGAATCAGGCACGTGCAGAGGCAGATCCGGCGCGACGACGCGAGCTCTACAGCCGCTGTCAACGCATGATCTGCGAAGAGGGTGGAGCGATCATCCCCATGTTCATGGACCATATCGAAGCCGGCTCTCGCCGCGTGCAGGGGTGGCGACCCTCCGCCATCTACGACATGATGGGACAGCGGATCGGCGAGAAAGTGTGGTTGCGGTCCGCGGGCTCGCCATGACCCGGCTGCTGGTGGGGCGCGCCGCCCAGGGCTTGTTGACATTGTTGGCGGTTTCGGCCGTTTTGTTCTTCGGAACCAACCTGTTGCCGGGAGATGTCGCCGCCGCGTTGCTCGGCCAGCAGGCCACTCCGGAAGCTCTGCATCATATCCACGCGGCGTTGGGGCTCGATCAACCGGCTTGGCTGCGCTACCTGCACTGGTTGGATGGAGCGGTCCACGGAGATTTCGGCGTTTCGTTGACGAGCGCGCGACCGGTGGGCGCACAGGTCCTGCCGCGACTCGGGAACACGCTCCTGCTGGCTGCATTGGCCGCGGTCATCGCGGTGCCGGTTGCCGTCGGCCTGGGATTGCTAGCAGCCATACACGAGGGCCGGTGGTTGGACCGGCTCGTGAGTCTGTTGTCGCTCGTAACGGTCTCGGTGCCTGAGTTCTTCGTTGGCTATGTGCTGACGTTGCTGTTCGCTGTGCAACTCGGCTGGTTGCCTTCGCTAGCGGTGATGCATGGAGGCATGCCGTTCGCGGAGCGCATGGCCTCGATCGCCTTGCCGGTGGCGACTCTGGTGATCGTGGTGCTCGCTCACATGCTGAGGACGACACGCTCCGCACTGCTAGCGGTGATGTCGTCACCCTACATCGAAATGGCATTCCTGAAAGGATTGACACGTGGCACCGTGGTTCTGCGTCACGCGTTACCGAACGCGGCCGCGCCGATCATCGCCGTAGTCGCGCTGAATCTCGGTTACCTCGTGGTCGGGGTGGTCGTCGTGGAGGTCGTGTTCGTCTATCCGGGCGCCGGGCAGTTGATGGTGGACGCCGTAAGCAAGCGCGATTTGCCTGTCGTGCAGGCATGTGGCCTTATGTTTGCCGCCACTTACATTGTATTGAACACTCTGGCTGACATGCTTGCGATAGCGGTCAATCCCAGATTGAGGCGGGCGGAATGAGCGGCAGGCGTCCGCCGCCCTCGGCGCTTCTGGGCGCGGCCATCGTCGCTCTCATGATTGTCGCGCTCGCGGCGGCGCCCTGGTTTGCACCCTACGGCGAAAGTCAATTCATTGGCGGTGTCTGGGACCCACCGAGCGCCGCGAGTTGGCTCGGCACTGACAACCTGGGTCGCGACATGTTGACACGATTGCTGTACGGCGGGCGCAACACGGTGAGCATTGCTGCTGTGACCACCGCGATCGCCCTGGTGCTGGGAGCCGGTCTCGGCTTCCTCGCGGCCGCTGTGGACGGGTGGTTGGATAATGTCCTATCACGCTGCATCGAGATCCTGCTCTCCATTCCGGTGTTGATCTCGGCCTTGATGGTCTTGTCGGTGCTGGGGTCGTCCATCCCCGTTCTCATCGGAACCATCGGCATTCTGGAAGCCACGCGCGTGTATCTCGTGGCGCGTGCGGTCGCGCGTACGATTGCGGTGCAGGATTTTGTGACTATCGCAAAGCTCCGTGGCGAGGGACTGATGTGGATCATTGGGCGTGAGATCCTGCCGAATGCGCTCCCGCCTCTGATTGCGGAGGGCGGGCTGCGCTTCTGCTTTGTCGTGTTGTTCATGGCCTCGCTCGGCTTCCTGGGATTGGGGATACAACCGCCGGCGGCGGATTGGGGCTCGATGGTTCGCGAGAACGCGCCAGCCATCAATTTCGCACTTGCGGCGCCTCTGTATCCGGCTGCCGCCATTGCCATGCTCACCATCGGTGTGAATCTGGTGGTGGACTGCCTGCTTTCGATCCATGCGAGCGTCGGCGGACATGCGCTGGAGGAGGGCGCCGCGGACGATCGCGCCATATCTGCCGACACCGCGGCTGAGTGCGTCCTGCGCATCGAAGGGTTGCGGGTCGAGTCTCACTCCGGGGACGTGCTCGTGGACGGCGTCGATCTGGAACTCGCTCATGGGGAGGTGTTGGGCTTGATCGGTGAATCCGGCGCCGGCAAGTCGACTATCGGGCTGTCCGCGCTGACGTTTGCGCGTGCCGGATGCCGCATCACCGGGGGTCGCATCGTACTGAAAGGGACCGACCTCAGAAGGCTCGACCCAGCCGACCGCACTCGCGCACGGGGCGTTCGCGTTGCCTATGTGGCGCAAAGCGCTGCTGCTGCATTCAACCCCGCGATGACGCTGTTGAAGCAAGTCTGCGAAGGTCCAGTGGCACACCGGCTCATGAGCCGCGCCGCCGCCCGCGAGCACGCGATCGAGACATTCCGTGCGCTCGACCTGCCGGACCCGGAGCATTTCGGGGACCGCTACCCGCATCAGGTTTCCGGCGGACAGTTACAGCGGGCGATGACAGCGATGGCGCTGTCGTGTCGGCCCGACGTGCTGGTGTTGGATGAGCCAACGACCGCGTTGGATGTCACCACGCAGATCGAGATGTTGGCGCACCTGAAGAAGGTCATCGCGCTGTATGGCACAGCGGCGCTCTACATTAGTCACGACCTGGCCGTGGTCGCGCAGCTTGCAGACCGGATCATGGTTTTACGCCACGGGCGGATGGTGGAGCAGGGCACCGCACAGCAGATCCTGACGTCTCCTCGCACGGACTACGCGCGAGCGCTGGTCGCGGAGCGATCCGCCGCTGCGAAATTCGGCACGGCAGAGCCCGACGCTGACGCCGACGAAGGTGTGCGAGCGCAGGGCTTGTTGGTGGTCGAGGATCTGACGGTCAGACGCGGCGAGCGCCAGGTAGTACGAGGCGCACGCTTCACGATCTCAGAGGGCGAGACGGTAGCCGTAGTAGGCGAATCGGGCTCGGGAAAAACCACACTTGCCCTTGCGATTTGCGGTCAGGTGGCCGCACATAGTGGTAGCCTTTTTCTGAGCGGCGCCCCGTTGCCGACTCGTTACCAGCAGCGCTCCCGGGAGGCGCTGCGTCGGATTCAACTCATCTCCCAGCTTCCCGACGTAGCCCTGAATCCACGGCATACCGTCAGCGAGATTGTCGGACGTGCCGTGACCTTCTACTTCGGATTGCGCGGGGCACAGCGCGAAGCTCGTGTCGGCGAGTTGTTGGCGTCGGTAGGGTTGGAGGCTTCGCTGGCCGAACGCCTGCCGGGTCAACTCTCGGGAGGCCAGAAGCAACGCGTCTGCATAGCGCGTGCGCTGGCGGCAAGGCCGGATCTCCTCATGTGCGACGAGGTGACCTCGGCGCTGGATCCCCTGGTGGCCGAAGAGGTTCTGCGATTGTTGCGAGATCTCCAGGGTCGCCTCGGCCTCGCGTACCTCTTTATCACGCATGACCTTGGGGCCGTGGGCCGTATCGCCCATCGCATTCTGGTCATGCGGAGCGGGGAGATTGTGACGGAAGGGATGGCGGGAGGGCTTTTGAGCAAGCCAGATCATCCTTATCTGGCGAAGCTCCTGGCATCGGTGCCGCAGGTGCGCATCGGCTGGCTCGAGGAGGTGCTGCGGGAGCGCGGGCCGCGCGTGGCCGAAGCGGAGCAGGTAAAGTAAGGCCCGATGAGCTCAGTACGCCGCAAGACCGAGGTCAAAGAGGCGGCGGCGAACGGTAGTCGGGGTCTGTTCAGGGCGATTCTTGCCGGTCCCGGCCACACGCTCGCCGATGCATTCGCGAACCTGGAGCAGGCCTCGCAGGTGGAGCGCGTATGGCGCCATCCACGGCGCGACCTGTTGGGCGCCCGGATCACGCTCACTCCGGAAGAGGGTGAGGGATACTGGGAACTGACGCGCATTCGCGAAGATCTCTACGTGGTCATCGCGAACTTCGCCTACAAGGAGCCGCGCCTGGAGCTCGTGCCCGGCGACGGCATGGTGCAGTTCAACTTCAAGATCAGCGGCGACATGGCTCTCGCGGTGAGTCGGGCGGAGCCGCTGCGTTGGAACCGCCCGTCGCTGCTGTTGTGGGCACAGCCCGCCGGCGTCGACATCAGCGAGTGGACCGCGGCGAGCACACGCGAGCAATTCATCATCGTCAGCATGCGGCCGGAGTTTCTCGCCGAGCAGATCCTGACACCCGGGGTCGAGACGCCGGAGCCACTGAAGGCGTTTGTTTCCAGGCGCGAGAGTATCCACTATCACCAGCATCCGCTCACCGCGCAGACCTTCGAGATCGCCACCCGGCTGATCAACAATCCGTTCACGGGGGCCTTGTCCCTGGTCTACACGGAAGCCTTGACGCTCGAGCTGCTCTGTAGCGCTGTAGGCAGCTTCTCGCTGCTGTCGTCCAACTCGAGCCAGGAATACACCGAACGCGAGTTGCGTTGCCTGCACGCCGCCCGAAATGTCCTGATGCGACAGTTCGCGCCGGCGCCAACGATCGCGAAGCTCGCCCGTGCCGTGGGTATGTCGAAATCCACTCTGACCCAGGGCTTCAAGGCCGTTTTTGGCGAGACAATCTTCGATTTCAGCCTGCGCTGTCGTATGCAGCATGCGCTCACGTTGATGCGGGATCAGAACTGGTCGGTGGTCAAGGTGAGTGAGGCGGTCGGCTATTCGCACTCGACTTCGTTCACCACCGCCTTCCGGCGGCACTTCGGTATCCGCCCCATCGATGTGCGGCGGGTCAAGGCGCGCTGAGCGGGTGCGGCGCGTGCGCCGCAGTGGAACTCCTAGTAAATGCGCACGGGTACGAAGGACACCGTTCACCAAGGCGGGTAAGGTCAGCCAAGCTTTGTGGGGCCGGGGCCACTCATGTCGATGAGCGATCCTCTGTTACAGCCTTTCCAGTTGCGTCACCTGCGGCTGCGCAACCGGGTCATGACCACTTCGCATGAGCCGGCGTATGCGGAGGATGGCCTGCCAAAGGAGCGCTATCGCGCGTATCACGTGGCGCGCGCCCGAGGGGGTATCGCTTTGACCATGACCGCAGGCTCGGCCGCGGTCTCGCGTGACAGTCCGCCAGTATTCAACAACATCCTGGCCTACAAGGACGAAGTGGTGCCCTGGATGAAGGACCTCGTGGACGCCTGTCATGATCACGGCGCCGCGGTGATGATCCAGCTCACCCATCTGGGCAGGCGTACCCGCTGGGACAAGGGGCATTGGTTGCCGGTGGTCTCGTCATCGCACCGCAAAGAGGCAGCGCACCGGGCGTTTCCGAAGAAGATCGAAGACTGGGATCTCACACGGATCCTCAAAGACTACGCGGATGCCGCCGAGCGCATGCAGGCCGCGGGTCTCGACGGTATCGAGCTCGAGGCCTACGGACACCTGCTGGATCAGTTCTGGTCGCCGTTGACCAACGAGTTGGAGGGGCCTTACGGCGGGACGCTCGAGAACCGAATGCGTTTCACGTTCGAAGTGTTGGGAGCGGTCCGCGCTCGGGTCGGAGCCGACCTCATCGTGGGTGTGCGTTACACCGCGGACGAGCGTCTCCCAGGCGGGTTGACGAAGGCGGACGGTCTCGAGATCTCGCGCCGCTTGAAAGCCAGTGGCATGGTTGATTTTCTCAACATCGTGCGCGGTCACATCGATACCGACGCGGGGCTCACCGACCTCATCCCGATACAGGGAATGCCTAGTGCTCCACACCTGGACTTTACCGGCGAAATCCGGGCGTCAACCCAGTTCCCCACATTTCATGCGGCTCGTATCCAGGATGTGGCGACCGCGCGGCACGCGATCGCGACCGGTAAGGTCGACATGATCGGCATGACCCGGGCGCACATGACCGATCCCGACATCGTGCGCAAAATCATTGAGAAACGGGAGGGCGACATCCGTCCGTGTGTCGGAGCGAACTACTGTCTCGATCGCATCTACCAGGGCGGCTCGGCCTATTGCATCCATAACGCGGCCACCGGGCGCGAGCTCTTCATGCCGCACGCGATCCCTCCTGCCGCAGTCACGCGCAGGGTAGTGGTGGTGGGTGCAGGGCCCGCTGGCCTGGAAGCGGCCCGGGTGGCTGCCGAGCGCGGCCACGAGGTGATTGTTCATGAAGCTGCCGCCGATCCGGGTGGCCAGGTGAGGTTGACCGCCCGTAGCCGGGCGCGCCAGGAAATGATCGGGATCATTGACTGGCGTGTGGCGCAATGCACGGCGCGCAATGTGAAATTCCATTTTGAATCCTACGTCGACGCTGAGGACGTCATGGCCGAGCGTCCGGATGTCGTGATCGTCGCCACGGGAGGGCTGCCGCACACCGAAGTTCTCAAATCAGGCAATGATCTGACGGTCTCCAGTTGGGACATCCTGTCCGGGGGCACCAAGCCAGGCACCAACGTCCTGCTCTTCGACGATGCGGGCGATCATGCAGCACTCCAAGCGGCGCAGGTCATCGCCAACGCCGGGGCGCGACTGGAGATCATGACGCCAGATCGATCGTTCGCACCAGAGGTGATGGCCATGAACCTCGTGCCCTACATGCGCAGCCTGCAGAGTCTGGATGTCACGTTTACCGTAACCTTCCGCCTGGAAGAGGTGGCTCGTGAGGGGAGCTCACTCGTGGCCATCGTCGGTAGCGACTATGGTGGAGTCAGGAAAGAGCGGCGGGTTGACCAGGTGGTCGTCAACCACGGCACGTTGCCGAACGATGCACTTTATTTTGCCCTGAAGCCACTGTCGACCAATCGCGGCGCCGTCGACTATGCGCGGCTGATCGCCGGCGCCGAACAGCCGCGCGAGGTCAATCCGCTCGATGTTGGCTCGCATCCTTTTCAGCTCTTTCGCATCGGCGATGCGGTCGCGGCTCGCAATACCCACGCCGCCATCTACGATGCGCTCAGACTCGTCAAGGACCTGTAGCGATGAACATGATCCAACACCAGGGTAGCCGTGGACGGGCGATCTCCGCAGTCAGTGCGGCGGTCGTGCTGGCCCTCTATGGTTTCCCGCGCCCCGCCCGCGCGCAAGAGCAGGGCGTTTCCAGCGCCTCACTGGATCTTACGGAAATCACAGTCACGGCGAACCGCCGCGAGCAAACCCTGCAAGCGGTCCCGTATAGTTTATCCGTGGTGAGCGCGGACCAGCTTGCGAAGACCGGCGTCACGGATATCGCCTCGCTCGCCACCGAAGTCCCGGGCCTCAGTCTCTATGACTACGGAGCGCGCCTCACCGGGGCGACCGCGCCCATCATTCGCGGCATCAATGCCACGAGCCAACCCCGGGGCTTTCGCACTTTCGAGCAGGACCCGGTAGGCACCTACATCGGCAACTCCCCGGTGGACGGTTACTTTCAACTCGATGATCTCAAACAGGTCGAGGTATTGCGCGGTCCGCAGGGCACGTTATACGGCGCGGGCGCTCTCGGAGGCGCCCTGCGACTCATTCCGAACTCACCCGAGCTGGGTAAGTGGACCGGCAGACTGGCGGCGGGCGGCAGCCGCACGGCCAACTCCAGCGGCACCGGATATGACATTGATGGTGTCATCAACATCCCGCTCGGGGAAACGGCTGCATTGCGCGTTTCCGCCAAGTATGTTTACGAGCCAGGCTTCATCCGCGTCTACGGCCTGCTTCACCGCACCAACAATTCCCTGACCGGCGTCCCGTTGCTGGCCAACCCCAACGACCCGGTTGGGAGCCCCGGCATCTATACCGACCGCAGCGATTGGAATTGGCAGAAGACCTTTACCGGGCGCGCGGCATTGCGGTGGCAACCCATCGAAGCTTTCAGCGCCGAGGTGGCGGTTCTGCATGCCGGTGTGCAGGGTGATGGCGGGCCGGTGGTGAACCCCGAGTTTCCCGGGGGGATCTCTCCCCTGGACCCGCAAACGACACTGCCACCCGGAGGGCGATACCAGGAGTTCTCGCAAATCGACCAACCGTTCTCGCGGTATACCAACCTCGTCAGTGTCGATTTGAGCTACGACGTCGGTTTCGCGACGCTGTCCTCGACGAGCTCCTATCACACGACTTCCGGCGCGGTTCTCGAAGACAATACCTACGACGTGGCCGGCGTGAGCGGCGGCGCCTATTTGCCATATTACGCGGGCACCCCAACCAACCCGCGTTTCATCTACGACCAGGAATTCACGGATCGGGCGCATACTTTCACCGAGGAGCTCCGGCTGGTCTCCAAGGCGGGTCTTCGCAATATGTTCGATTACGTGCTGGGCTTGTTCTATGAGAAGCAGACCCGCACCGGCGCTTGGCGTATCGCCAATCCAGGCTCGCCGGAGCGCTCGGTGGCACAGGGCTGTACGGGCGCGGTCGACGGCTCGGGCTATCCAAACTGCCTGCTCACCAGCGGCCCCGATGACGTCAGCTTCATCCAGATCGACACGCAGGATTTCCAGGACAAATCCATCTTCGGCGAGCTCACGTGGCACTTCGTGCCACACGGGCAAATCACTGGGGGCTTCCGCCACTTCAGCCAGGAGTTCACGGACGCGCAGTCGTACGAGGATCTAGCCTTCCCCACGTACATCCCGGCGACCCCGCACAGCGCACCCGCCTCCACCAACATAGGTAAGGTGAATCCGTCCTACGAGTACGCCGAACATCACTTCGTCTATGCGTTGTGGTCCCAAGGGTTCCGCCGTGGCGGCGCGAACTCCGTGCCGCTCACCGGTCCCTTCCGGGAGAGTCCGCTCCTGGCCAGCTACGAGCCCGACAAGACCAACAATTACGAAGCTGGCCTGAAAGGCCGGTTCGCCAACGGCGTGACCTACACGCTCGACGTGTTCGATATCAAGTGGGACAACCCGCAGATCTCGGCCAGCCTGCCTTCGGGTAACCTGGCCGTGTACAACGGTCGCAAAGCGGAGTCGAAGGGCTTCGAGCTGGAGTCGGCCGGCCCGTTGCCGCTGCCCTGGGGCGGTTTTGCGTACAACGTTGGTTTCTCCTATGCGGATGCGAAGCTGACGCGTGATTTCTCACTTCCGGCGAACGATGGGACGGGCACGATCGTTCCGGGGTCGATCTCGGGCCGCTCCGGGCAGCAACTCCCCGGCAGCCCGAAGACCAGTGTGCAGGCGACCCTGAGCTACGATACGATCGTCATACCCGGTTACGATCTGGCACTGTCGTTGAACGGTACCTATCGCACGGCCATCAAGCTGAATCTGGCAAACGAGCTGGGCACGACGCGGGTCGAGCAATCCTCGTCCTATCTCGTGTTCAACTTCTCGGCCGCCTTGAGCCACGAGCCCTGGCGTCTGACCGGCTACGTGATGAACATGCTGAACAAGCAGGAGATCCTGATACCGCCCACGCAACCGGACGAGGTTGGCGGCTTGACCAACGACTTCGTCGTCAACCGCCCCCGCGAGGTTGGGGCCCGGGTTGCGTATTCCTTTTAGGTGGGCGATGCGCATGGTGTACCCTTGAATGCATGTCGTACACAGACCGGAATACCGCCGAGCGGCCGTTACCCGAATACCTCGCGGAGGTTCGTGAGACCACCGAGATCCGCCGCGGCACCCCTTTACCCCTGGGCACGCGAGCGATCCTCGACGGAGTGAATTTCGCGCTGTTCAGCCGCCATGCCCGCCGGGTGCGGCTCGAGCTCTTCGCGGACGGTCCGGAAGCAACCCCCACGCGCAGTATCGAACTGGACCCGCTGCACCACCGTACCGGCGATGTCTGGCACGTCTGGGTGCAGGGGCTGGCTCCCGGGCAACTCTATGCCTTCAGGGTTGACGGTCCGTACGAGCCGGGCGCGGGCCACCGCTATAACTTCAGCAAGCTGCTGTTGGACCCGCGCGCAACCGCTATTACCCAGCTGCCGCGTTGGAATTTTGACGCCGCGCGCGGCTACGATCCCGAGAGCGATGCCCGCCCGTCACGGATCGACAATGTCGGGCAGGCGCCCAGGTGCGTGTTCACGCGCATGCTGTTCGATTGGCAGAACGATCGGCCTCCGCGTCACCCGTGGTCGAAAACCGTCATCTACGAAACGCACGTGCGTGGCCTGACAGTCCACTCCAGCTCGGGTGTGCCCGATCCGGGCACCTACCGCGGGCTGATGGAGAAGATCCCCTACCTGAAAGATCTGGGCGTGACCGCCGTCGAGCTGTTGCCCGTGCAGGAATTCAACACGCACGAGTTGAAAACACGCGATCCACACACGGGGGAGCTTCTCAGGAACTATTGGGGGTACAACCCGGTGTCTTTCACCGCGGTGAACGGCGCTTACAGCAGTGCCGGCAGCTCCGGGCAGCAGACGCTCGAGTTCAAGGAGATGGTGCGACAGCTGCACGCGGCCGGAATCGAGGTGATCATTGACGTGGTACTCAACCACACGGCGGAGTCCGACGAGCGCGGACCGACCTTGTGCTGGCGCGGTATCGACAATTCCATCTTCTATATCCTCGAGAAGGACAAGCGCCACTATCAAAACTTCGCCGGCACCGGCAACACCATCAACGCGAACCATCCGGTGGTGCGCGACTTCATCCTGGAGGTGTTGCGCTACTGGGTCATGGAGATGCACGTTGACGGCTTCCGCTTCGATCTAGCCTCCATCCTGGGACGCGACAGCGCGGGGAACCTCCTGACAAACCCACCGCTGCTCGAGCAGATCGCGGAAGACCCGCTGCTGCGGGATACGAAGCTCATTGCGGAAGCCTGGGATGCAGCGGGCGCCTACCAGGTCGGCAGCTTCTACGAGCGCCGTTGGGCCGAGTGGAACGGCCGCTATCGTGATGACATCCGCCGCTTCTGGCGCGGTGATGACGGCATGCTCGGCGCGTTCGCCAGCCGCATCTGTGGCAGTGAGGATATCTACGCGAGATCCGGTAAAGGTCCGGAGTGCAGCATCAACTTCGTCACCTGTCACGATGGCTTTACGCTCAACGATCTCGTCAGCTACGCCGAGAAGCACAATCTGGCCAATGGTGAGCAGAACCGGGACGGTGCGAACGACAACTTCAGCGCCAACTGTGGCGCGGAGGGGCCCACCGAGGATGCGGGCGTGGAGAGCTTGCGCAAGCGACAGATCAAGAACTTCCTCCTGACCTTGTTCATTTCTCGTGGCGTGCCGATGCTCCTGGGAGGCGACGAGCTGCGTCGCACGCAGGGCGGCAACAATAACGCCTATTGTCAGGACAACGAGACGAGCTGGTATGACTGGAGCTGCCTCGAGCGCCACCGGGACATCCACCAGTTCACAAAAAAGCTGATCGCGCTGCGCCGCGCCCATCCGATTCTGTCTCGCGAGCAGTTCTACACGAGCGAGGACATCAACTGGTTCGGGCCGTCCCAGCGGCCACCGGATTGGAACGATCCGCGCGCCAAGGCCGTGGCCTGTCTGATCCACGATGGCGCGAGTGAGGCGCTCTTTCTCATGTTCAACGCCAGTGACGGCCTGGTGACTTTTCATGCCCCGGTCGCTCCTGACAGGGGGCGCTGGTGGCTGGCTGTGGATACTTCCCGGGATGGCCCCGCAGGGGCGGGAGCGCCGTTCCTGGAGTCTCTGCAGCCGTACGCGCTCGAGCCGCACTCGAGCGCCGTGTTGGTTGCTGATTGACTTTGTGACGTCATGCGCAAGGAGGTCCCGTGAGCGCAGGAAGAGCAATGCGGCTGCACAAAGCCGGTGGACCCCTGGAACTGGACAGTCTCAAGCCGGAGAGCCTCGGAGAGCACCAGGTGCGGCTCGAGGTGTTGGCTTGCGGAGTGTGTCGGACGGACTTGCACTTGTTCGATGGAGAGCTGCCGCAGGCGAGTTACCCGGTAATACCGGGACACGAGATCGTCGGGCGCGTGTTGGAAGCGGGTCCGTCGGTGAGCGAGCTCCACGTCGGACAGCGTGTTGGCGTGCCGTGGCTGGGCTGGACTTGCGGGGTGTGCGAGTACTGCAAGCAGGGGCTGGAGAATCTATGCGACCAGGCCCGCTTTACCGGATGTACTATCGATGGCGGCTACGCGCAACGCGTTATTGCCGACGCGCGGTACTGCCTGCCGATTCCGGATCGCTACACCGACGCACGGGCGGCGCCACTGTTGTGTGCCGGGTTGATCGGGTATCGAGCCTATCGCGCGGCGGGTGAGGCGGTGAATCTCGGCCTGTATGGCTTCGGCGCGGCCGCGCACCTGCTGGCCCAAGTCGCGCGCAGTGAAGGACGGCGGGTCTTTGCGTTTGTCCGACCCGGCGACCTCGACGCGCAACGCTTCGCGACTGAGCTGGGAACGACGTGGGCCGGTGGCTCCGACGAGATGCCACCGGAGCCCTTGGATGCGGCTATTCTGTTCGCTCCCATCGGCGCGCTCGTGCCAGCCGCCCTGGCGGCCACGCGCAAGGCTGGGCGTGTGATCTGCGCCGGCATTCATATGAGCGATATTCCATCTTTCCCCTACGAGTTGCTCTGGGGTGAGAGGTCGGTTTCCTCGGTTGCGAACCTCACTCGTGCCGACGGCCACGCATTCATGCGTGTGGCGGCAAACTTGGACCTGCGCCCGAGCATCGAGACGTTTCCGCTCGTCGACGCGAATGAGGCACTCGCGCGGCTACGCGGGGGGAACCTGCGGGGAGCCGCAGTGTTGATACCTTGACGCCGGCAAATTCTAGTAGAATGGAATTCTAAGCCTTAAGGGGGAGGCAAGTATGAAAAGCTTTCGTGGCGCTTTTGGCGCTATGGCGTGCGCTTTGCTGGTGGTTGCGTGCGGTGGCACGAACACGCAGACCGCGACGCCGAATGAGTCCGGTACACACGGGACTTTGGTCGAGACTCCACCGCTGCGCATCGCTTCTCTGGATGCCACCACTTTCCAGACACAGCTCAACGGTACCGCCTCGGGGCAACAACTCCTGGCGCTCACGGGCAATCCCGTCTGCGGTGTCGACTTCTACTATGTAAAGTTCAATACCGTCGGGGCCGCGAATGAGGCCACGATGTCCACGGGCGCGCTCATGGTGCCGACCGGTCCCGCCGGGACCTGCTCGGGTCCACGACCGATCGTGCTCTACGCGCATGGCACGCAATCGCTCCAGACAGCCAATATTGCCGATATCACCAATACGTCGAATACGGAGGGGGCGCTCATTGCAGCGATGTTTGCCGCACAGGGCTACATCGTCGTTGCGCCGAACTACGCCGGATATGACGCCTCGACATTGGGCTATCACCCCTTCCTGAACGCAAGTCAGCAGTCAGGCGAGATGATGGACATCCTGGCGGCGGCGCGCTCGGCGCTGCCGAATACCTTCGCCTCGTCGACCACCGACAATGGCAAGCTGTTCATCACCGGCTATTCCGAGGGCGGGTATGTCGCGATGGCAACCATGCGGGCCATGCAGGCGGCCGGCGCCAAGATCACCGCGGCGGCGCCTCTGTCCGGCCCTTACGCCCTCGAGGCTTTTGGGGACGCCATACTGTTCGGCAGCGTCAACCTGGGATCTACCGTGTTCGTGCCGCTGATCACGACGAGTTATCAGCACGCCTACGGGAACATCTATACGAACGTAACGGACGTCTACTCATCCACGTATGCCAGCGGTATCGATACGTTGTTGCCGAGCGCGGCGCCCCTGAGTGTTCTCTTTGGCAACGGCCACTTGCCCCAGACGGCGCTCTTCAACAGCACGACACCGACAGTCACCGTGCCGGGCAACCCCACTCTGTCGGCGGTATTGACCGCGGCCCTGGCGATTCCCAATGATCCGAAGAATCCCAACACACCCTTGTTCCAGTTGGGTTTCGGAAACCCGTATCTGCTCAACAACAGTGTGCGTGTGAATTACGCACTCGATGCGGCTGCGGATCCGGATGGCGCCGTGCCGACGCCTAGCCCCGGTGCGCCGCTCGCGGCCGCCCCGCCGACCTTTCCGCTGCGGAAGGGGCTTTATTTGAATGACATGCGCAATGGCCCTTGGGGACCCATGGAGCCCACGCTCCTTTGCGGAGGTGATCAGGATCCGACTGTGTTCTACAGCGTCAACACCGGAACCATGGCCGCGTTCTGGGCGCCGGAAGTCTCGGCAGGGCTGGTCACGGTATTGGACGTGGGCGCCACGCCGCCACCAGGCAGTACCAATCCATTCGCGCCCATCCAAGCCGCTTTCCTGCAAAGCCAGGCGCAACTCCTTGCGTATTACGAATCGGCGGCGGGCGGTGGATTGTCGGCGGCGGCAGCTCAGCAGCAGCTCGTGCAGGGGTACCACACCAACGTGGCGCCGTTCTGCGCACTCGCCGCGCGCGCCTTCTTCGCCCATTTTTAAGGGACTGCCGCCATGAAAAAAATCAACTGTGCCCGCGCGCTGCAAGTCACGACTGCGCTCGTCACCACCTCCATCTGCTGCGCGCCATCCGCGTTCGCCGAAGACGTTCCAAACAACACGTTCCGAGTGGGAATGTATGCGATCTTTTACCACGTCAAGGCTTCCGATATTCAAGGCCCGTTCACGCCAGCCGGGGTGAACGTCGATCTGAAGAACACCCAGACTGCCTACTTTGGCTACATTCGACGGATCAATTCCTTCCTCGACCTCGAGCTGGCGTTCGGTATCCCACCGAAGACCACGACCATTGGCCGCGGCCCGGCTAGGCTGGGCGCGGTTCCCTACAACGGTCAGGAGATCGCCACCAGCAAGTGGCTCGCGCCTTCGGCCTTGATCGAGTACAAGTTCCTGAGTGAGGATTCACTCTGGCAGCCCTACATCGGGGTTGGAATCAACTACACCACGTTCTACGACCGCAAGGTCACCTCTGCCGGGCAGCAGGCTATCGGCGGGCCGACGCGGCTGTCGCTGACTGCCTCGGTCGGACCGGTCGGCACAGTGGGCCTCAAGATCCAGCCACACAAACATTGGGCTGTGAACGTGTCCTATAGCATCAGCAGCGTCGATAGCAACCTCAAGACCGATACTCTCGGCGAGGTCCACACGACGCGCGTGCACTTCGGCCCACAGGCGCTGGTGGTTGCGGCGGGGTACTCATTCTGAGGGCCCCGCGGGGTGGCCGAGCATGCCCATCATGTTCTGATCCATGTGCGCCATGACCCACACGGTGCCGAAGACCAGGACGAAGACGATGAGCACACCGAAAGCCAGCGCCAGGACGTTGTTGGTATTGTCCGGCGCCGTGGTGATGTGCAGGAAAAAGACCAGGTGAATGCCCATCTGGGCAACGGCCAACACCACGAGCGCGATCGGTACTCCCGGGCCGTAGATCAGGTGCGTACCGGAGGCGGCCCAGAATGAGGCGATGGTCAGCAGGGTAGCCAGGGCGAGCCCGAGCAAATACCCGCGAACGGCGTCCCGGACGCCTTCGCGGGTGTCGGATTCATAGCCGGGCGCGATGTCGCCCACGGTTTCGTCGTGGCCCGTCTCGGAGCTCATAGATTGATTCCCACCAGGTAGACCAGGCCGAAAATGGCGACCCAGATGATGTCCAGGGTGTGCCAGAAGAGGCTGAAGCAGAAGTAGCGATGCTCGATGTCGCGCCGGAAGCCCTTGGCGTAGAACTGGGCCATCATGGTGCCGAGCCATAAGAGCCCTGAGGTGACATGCAGACCGTGGCAGCCCACCAGCGTAAAGAACGCCGTCAAGAAGGCGCTGCGGGTCGGCCCGTCCCCGCGGGCGACGAGCGCGCTGAACTCGCGCAGCTCGAGCAACAGGAACACGAAACCCAACAGCCCCGTCACCAACAGCCCGAGTTGCGTAAACTTCTGGCTGCGCTGGCTGGCGGCGATGCTCGCCATGCCGCAAGTGAAGCTCGAGAGCAGCAGGCAGGCGGTCTCCCAGGCGACGTTGTTGGTATCGAAAATGTCGCGGGCCGCGGGACCGCCCGCCGTGGCGGGCGCGAGCACGGCGTACGAGGCAAACAGCGCGGAGAACATGATGATGTCGGAGATCAGGAAGACCCAAAACCCGTAACCGACAATGATCCGCTTCGGTGAGGGACCGCCGGCGCCATGGCCTGGCGCCGGGGATTCGCGGCCGTCGTCACCCCCGTGCCCGACGTGATATGGATCCGCTTCGGCTGGAAGCGCGGTTGCATTCATGCCGGGGACGCTCCATGCGCTTTCGGCGCTTCAGTTCCTAGCCGTTGCAGCGCTTCGTAGCGCGCACGACGGTTGGCTCGATCGATCCGCGCGACTTCCTCCGCGGGGATCTCGTGTTCCGCAACATCGCGCCAGGCGAAAACCACGAACGTGGCGTAAGCGCCCACCAGACCCAGGACGACGAGCCACCAAATGTGCCAGATCAGCGAGAAGCCGGTCACGACCGCAAAAAACGCGGTGACGAAGCCGGTAGGCGTGTTACGCGGCATCTCGATGGCTTCGTAGTGAGGCTCGGGAGTGCTGAGCTCGAGCGATTGCCGAGCTTTGTGCTTCATCTGCCAGTACGGCTCCTCTCCGGTCACGTTCGGTAACACCGCGAAGTTGAATACCGGCGGGGGCGAAGGAGTAGCCCATTCCAGGTTCCGACCATCCCACGGATCGCCGGTGGGTTCGCGGCGCCGTTCGCGACTGCGGATGGAGATCGCCAGCTGGAGCACCTGCAGAACGATGCCGACCAGGATGAGCAACGCGCCAACCAACGCCACTTCCACCCAAAGAAACCACTCAGGGCGATCGAAGTGCTGCATGCGACGTGTCATTCCGAGCAGGCCCAACACATAAAGCGGCATGAAGGCCACGTAAAAGCCCGTGATCCAGAACCAGAAGGCGGCTTTGCCGAGCCGCTCATCCAAAGTGAATCCGAACGCCTTCGGAAACCAGTAGTTGTAGCCGGCAAAGACGCCGAACAACACGCCGCCGATGATGACATTGTGGAAGTGCGCAACCAGGAAGAGGCTGTTGTGCAGTACGAAGTCGGCCGGCGGTATGGCCAGGAGCACTCCTGTCAAGCCGCCGATCACGAACGTCACCATGAAACCGACGGACCAGAGCATCGGGGTGTGCATACGAACACGGCCGCCATACATGGTGAACAGCCAGTTGTAG
>CAYNTW010000102.1:0-14685 GCA_964400085.1 uncultured Steroidobacteraceae bacterium
CACCAGACCCGCTGACCGCCCTTTGACGAATCTATAAAAAGCCAACCGCACGCCTCTCCGCGGCAGACCCGAGCGCGATCCATGGGGAGAGACCGCAGCAGCTCGATGGCAGGGCCCGCCACGCAATCGCGGATCAGATCCAGGCCGCTGCGTTCAATAGTAACTCGCGCACTGATGCGGCCTGCAGAATATTCGAGGCGGATGCGGCTCTGGGCCTCTCGCCAGATCGCGTCGATCTCTTCGAGCGTCGCTTGTCGAACGCGTTTTCCAGATATGAGCGCGACATACGCCGTGTGTAACGCTTCGCGCAATTGCTTCAAGCGCGTGAGCGAGCGTTCGCCTTCTTCCAACAGGCCAGTCGCCTGTTTAGCCAAGCGCTCGAGCACCTCGTCGCCGGTGACGTTCGCCAGCTTTGCCCATTCCAGAAGGCGCGGGTAGCCGTCCAGCCAATCGCGAGGTTTCGCGGTATTCCTGGCGGTAACGGTATTCACAAGATCGAGCGCGGTGTGTCCCGCGACCAGGTCTCCGGGGGAGAACGGCCGCGAGATGATGGCCATTGAGGTAAAGGATGGGGCGTCGCTCATACCACTAAAAGACGTTTTACAGGTTGACACATCGAGATCAACCGGTTAATCATACATTACCGGTTGATGCGGAACCTGGCTCATGAATCTTTCGCGGACGCGTTCCTTTACGCGTCGCAGTTTCCTGTTTGGGGGCGTCACCTTGGCCGCTGTGGTCGGGCGCGCTCCCGGACGTTCTTGCGGCGGGGATCAAACACAGCGCGCAGTCGGTGATCGAGCGCTTGCAGGCGCGGGGTCTTACCCGAGCGTGGTTGCACGTGGACCTCGACGTGCTCGATCAATCAGTCATGCCGGCAGTCGATTCTCCCGGGACCCCAGGACTCACGTTCAGGCAGTTGAGTACGTTGTTGGGCCAACTGTACCGCTCCGAGCTCATCGTCGGCGCCACAATCACTATCTACGATCCGGCCCGCGATCCGGACAGCCGATATGCAGTGCCCATCGTCACGACATTGGGTGCGGCATTCACTGGGAGAGAAAACGATGACACGACGGACAACATTTGAGTACCGCGGGCTCCTGGTATGCCTACTGCTGTTGTGCGCTCTAAACTCGCACGCGCAGTCCATTCATCCCCTGACCGGCATCATCACGGGGCACCAGGTCGGCGGTGTCTCCGTGGATGCCGTGGGCAATCTCTATGTCGCGGATTTCGGGGACATTGTCTGGAAAATTCCCCCTGAAGGACAGCCGCAGGTGTTTGCGCAAGGCTTCTACGGCTCCTCCGGAAACGCCATCGACCATCAGGGCAACTTGTTTCAGTCGAGCTACTACGGTGACTACATCATCAAGGCCGACCGGACAGGGCACACCACGCTATTCACCTCGAGCGGCCTGCGAGGCCCAGTCGGCATTGCGATCGACCGAGCCACGGGGGAACTTTACGTTGCCAACTGTCGCGCTAACAGCATCGCACGTATCGGGAGTGACGGCGTGGCCTCGACCTTCGCGCAGAGCGACCTGCTCAAATGCCCGAACGGTGTTGCCTTCGATTCCGCGGGCCTGCTCTATGTCGTGGACAACGAGGACAATCACATGCTGAAAATCGACCGCAGCGGCAATGTGTCGATGTTCGCCACAGTGTCCGCCAAAGGACTGGGGCACGTGTGCTTCAAGAAAGATCGTTTCTACGTGACGGCCTACGAGGCGCACGAGATCTACGAGGTGAAGTTGAATGGTACTGTCACGCGCATCCTTGGCAACGGGCAGCGCGGTATCGTGAACGGCTCGGGGGATAGCGTCCGGGTCTCTTACCCGAACGGGATTGCTTGTGACCCCTGGACACCTCGCCTGTATATCAACGAATTCGACAATGATTCGGATGAAGGCGGTCCGCGTCGTACGATCGTGCGGGAGATAGACCTGAAGGGGTAAGATTCCTTTACCTGGTGGCTCGCCAGTGCGGTGGGTACGTCCGCTCGTACCCCCGCAGGGCTTCCACGAGCCCCATCCAACGGCCGACACCCGGATAGGCCTCGCGGAATGGGTGCAGTCCGGTCTCCCGGGCCACTGTCTCGGCCCTTTTCGTCGCGCGCTCGAGAGTTGCAAGAAACGGATAGATCGCCACGTCCGCGGCCGATGGCGTCACGCCAACCAGCCAGGAGCCACCCGCGACGTGTTCCTCGAACGTTTTCAGCTCGCGTTGCGCCGCCTTGGCGGTCTCCTCCAACTCGTTACGCGTCATTGCGCTCCCCGGCGGCCCAGCTCCGATTGATCGAAAGAAACCCACCGTGAGATTGAAAACTGACTCACGCAGATAGCTCTCAAACTCCGAGATGAGTTGGCGAACGCAGGCCGCCCTGTGCGGATCCTTGCCAAAGAGGGGCGCCGCCGGTGACTTGTCATCGAAGTACTCGAGGATGGGGAGGGACTCGCAGAGGACGAATCCCTCATCACGGATCACCGGCACTCTGCCTCGCGGATTCATCTGCAAGAATTCCGGCGCCTTCAAATCCCCCTTGGAAAAATCGAGCAGTCGTGACGTGTACTCCAGCCCTTTCACCTCGGCGCCGAGGAGGACGCGCCAGGAAAACGGACTACCACTTCCCCAGAAGATCTCGAGTGCCATTATCTTCCCCCAAAAGCGAAGTTTGCGCACCGATGCCGCCCGAACGCGTCATCCGTCATGCGTGTACGCACTGAAGACAGCGCAACTCGCACAAGCTCATCGGTCTCTCGGAGATCCTCTCCAGCCTGCATCAGGATCTTGTCCGGGAACGCTCCGCCCTTTGCCGATGAGTTTAGCCCCCGGGCGCTGTCTTCAAGACATGCGAGACCGTCAGGCAATTGAGGCAGGACATGAACAGGACCCCGGGAACGCTGAGCGGCAGGAATGTGGTTGTTCTGGGCGCAAGCCGGGGCATTGGGCGCGAGACCGTTCGTCGCGCCGTCGCGGAAGGGGCGTGTGTCCTGGCCGTGGCGAGAGGCCGCGACGGGCTCGAGCAATTAGCTAACGAAATGCCAGGCATTCAGACGCTTGCCCTGGATGCTGCAGCGGAACACGCACCGCCAAGAGTGTTTGACACGTTGTGTCCCGATGTGGTGGTGGTCTGCGGCGGCGCTATTCCAACCCCCGGACCGGTTCACAACCTGTCCTGGAATCAGTTCGCGACAGCTTGGCAAACGGACGTCAAGATGTCGTTTTTGTTCTGTGGCCACGCATTGCGCGCTCCTCTTGCGCCCGGCTCGACCGTGATCCTCATTTCGAGCGGCGCGGGAATACACGGCTCGCCGATTTCGGGCGGCTACGCCGGCGCCAAGCGCATGCAGATGTTCCTGGCGAGCTACTGTCAGAAGGAGTCGACCCGACTGGGGCTGGGCATCCGGTTCGCTGCATTGGTACCCATGCGACTCATGCCGGAAACCGATCTGGGAAAGGTGGCTGTCGAGGGCTACGCCCAATACCTGGGCATGAAGCCGGCAGACTTCATAGAGTGCATGACTGACCGGCAGTCCGCCGCCGACGTAGCTGCCGCGGTCGTGCGAATTGCCACCGAGCAAGCCGCGGGCAGTGATACAGTGTTTACCATTTCAGCAGCGGGCGTCGCGCATCTGCCATGAAAAAAGAGGTGCGACAAGGAGTCCCGGAAGAGTTGAATCGCGACACCTTCCCACGCCTGGCTGAACCGCACCGGCAGGCGTTGAAACTCTATTGCTACCGCATGCTCGGCTCCCTGCAAGACGCCGAGGACGTGGTTCAAGACACCTTCGTGAGCGCATGGAACGCGCTCGATCAATTCGAGGGCCGCGCCTCTTTCAAGAATTGGCTCTACCGCATAGCGACCAACACCTGTCTCAACGCCCTGGCCAGCCGCTCCCGACGACGCCGGCTGATGCCTGACCAGCTGGGCGCACCGTCCACCGAGATGCCGCAGGGTGCGCCGGACACCGACATCCCGTGGCTGCAGCCCTATCCGGATTTCGAGCTCGAAGGTATTCCCGACACGAACGCAGGACCCGAAACTCGCTACCAGATGAGGGAATCGGTCCGCCTTGCCTTCATGGCAGCCATCCAGCAACTGCCGCCGCGACAGCGCGCGATTCTCATTTTGACCGATGTCATGGACTGGTCCGCGGCGGAAGTGGCCACTCTTCTGGGAGGCTCGGTCGCGTCGGTCAACAGCGTACTGCAGAGAGCCCGGGCGACGATGCGCGCACGTTATAGCGAGGCCGAGCGGCACGGGCGATCGGCCACCGATCCCGACCACGATCGGCTGTTGAGTCGCTACGTGCAAGCCTGGGAGAGCACCGACCTGGACGGATTTGTGAGCCTGCTGAAGGAAGAGGCAACTTATTCGATGCCGCCCTGGCGGCAGTGGTACGCGGGGCGTGACTCGATCAGGAATTTCTTCGGAACCGTCTGGAAGTTCTACCGCGGCTTTCGCCTGGTGCCCATTGCCGCGAACACACAACCCGCGTTCGCGCTCTACACGCTCGCAGCCGAGCCGGGCCTCTGGAATGCACACTCGTTGCAGGTGCTGTCCGTCCGAGACGCCCATATCACCCAGCTGACGCTCTTCATGAAACCGCTGGGCCCGCAACTTTTTCCCGCCTTCAAACTTCCCGTCACCCTCCGCGACTAAAGACACGCTCGCCTCGGTACGACGCCGGCACGCAGGCGCGCACCGATGAGTTTCACGGCTCTCGTGGGTCTCCACTGTGCAACCCAACCGAAGGAGCCAACATGACCGCGTGGATTAACCTGATGATCCGCCACCGCTACTGGGTGATGGGACTCGTGCTCGCCCTCACCGTCGGCCTGGTGAGCCAGATCGGTCACCTGACCATCATCGTCAACTCCGACAACATGATGCCGCAGTCGAACCATTTCGTGCGGATCGGCAACGAGATCGAGAGCACCTTCGGCAACAAGAACACGGTTGTCGTCGCCGTCACCCCTACCCAGGGAACCATCTACCAGGCGCCGATTCTCGCCAAGGTGCAAAGGATCACGGCACGCCTGACCAACACTCCGGGCGTCATCAAGACGAGCGTCATCGGCCTCGCCGCGCGCAAGGCAAAGGCGATCGAAGGCACCGACGACGGCATGAGCGTGCGTCCCTTGATGGAGCAGGCGCCGCAGACCGAGGCGGAAATGCGGGCTTTGAAGGCCGGGATCGCCTCGACGCCCGCCTACGACAACCTGTTGGTTTCAAGGGACGCCAGAACCACGCAGATTGTGGCGGAGTTCAAGGAGCCCGTCGCAGGCATGAAGTCCATCGAGGACGCGACGCTTGCCGCCGTGAATCCGGAACGTGACGCAAGCGTCGAGATTGCCGTCGGCGGCCTGCCAATCTGGCTATCGAGGCTCGAGCAGTTCTCAGCCCGGATGGCATTCCTGTTGCCGCTGGCGCTACTCGTGGTCGGGCTGATCCACTTCGAAGCCTTCGGCACCGTGCAGGCACTGGTGTTGCCGCTGGTGACCGCCGTCATCGCGGTGATCTGGGCAGTCTCGTTCCTCGCATTCGCGCGCATCCCGCTGGATGTCTTCAATGCGACAACACCGATTCTGATCCTCGCGATCGCAGCGGGTCACGCCGTCCAGATCCTCAAGAGATACTACGAGGAGTACTCGAGACTGCGGGAATCCACTGCCGCTCAGGATGCGCGCGAGCGCAACCGGCTGGCGATCGTTGCCGCACTGACGCGCGTGGGTCCGGTGATGATCGTCGCCTGTGTGGTCGCGGCGCTGGGCTTCTTCTCGCTCGTCATTTTTGACATCAAGTCGGTCCGCACCTTCGGCGTAATGACCGGAATTGGAGTGCTCAGCGCGCTGATTCTCGAGTTGACGTTCATACCGGCACTGCGCGCGACGCTGCGCCCGCCCGGAGAGCGCGAGTATCGACGCGAACAACAGCGAACCTACTGGGACCGGCTCCTGGAAACCCTGTACGGCCTGGTGACGAACCGTCGCAAACTGTTGAACACGGTGACGGTCGCGGTGTTCGTGATCCTCTCGTTTGGCGGGTACCAACTCAAACACGACAGCTCCGTCAAGGGCTTTTTCTTCGGCAACTCGCAGATCAAGCGCGACGACGACAAGCTGAACACCCGGATGGCGGGCACCAACACGGTGTATGTGCTGATCGATTCCGGCGCCGTCGACGGGATCAAGAGCCCCGCGGTGCTGACCGCGATGGACAAGATTCAGCAGCATCTCCAGCAGGAGCCCAAGGTCGGCAGGACGCTGTCCCTTGCCGATTTCATCAAGCGCATGAATCAGGCGATGAACGCCGATCAGAAGAGCTTCTACAGCATCCCGCCCAGCCAGGACCTCGTGGCCCAGTACCTGCTGTTGTATTCCAGCTCCGGAGAGCCACAGGACTTCGATTCCTACGTCGATAACGACTACCGCAAGGCGGCCATTCAGATCTTCGTCAAAACTGACAGCACTGCGGAGCTGAAGGGGCTCGTCGCAAGGACGCAGGCGTATGCGGATAGCGTGGTTCCCCACGGAGTTGGCGTCCGAATCGGCGGCGGCATGATCAGCGGTGTTGCGATTGACGAGGAGATGGTCCGTGGCAAGTTGCTCAACATTCTGCAGATCCTCGCCTGCGTGTTCGTGGTCTCCTCGCTGGTGTTTCGCTCGCCGTTGGCCGGAGCGCTCATTCTGATCCCGCTCATCGCCACGGTGTTCGCGAACTTCGGCTTCATGGGGCTAATCGGCATCCCGCTGAATATCCCGAATTCGTTGGTGGCTGCGATGGCGGTCGGTGTCGGTGCGGACTACGCGATCTACCTGAGCTACCGCATGCGCGAGGAGCTGCAGTCAGGCCTACCGGAAAGCGAAGCGATCCGTCGGGCGTTCCTGTCCGCGGGCAAAGCGACCCTGTTTGTGAGCTCCGCGGTCGCGGCCGGCTTTGGCGTGCTGCTGCTCTCGTGGGGATTCTTCATCCACATCTGGATGGCCCTGTTGCTCGGGCTCGCCATGGTCACGAGCTCCATCGCGACCCTGACGATCTTTGCATCGCTCATCGTGACCCTGCGCCCCAAGTTCATCTTTGCAGACAAACCGAGGGATCTCTCATGGAACACAAACTTGTCACAAGTGTGATCACGGCCTTGTTCGGACTCGCGGTGTTGGCTCAGAACGCCTTCGCTGCTCCCTCCGCCGAGGACATCATGACCAGGAACCTGCTCGCGACGAAGGTTGCCGACTCGACGACCAACTCGACGTTTCGGCTGATCAATGCCTCCGGCCAGGAACGTGTGCGCGAGACCGATGGCGACAGCAAGCTCATCGCGGGCACGACCGACAACCGGCGGTTGGTGAATTTCCTGAGCCCGTCGGACATCCGCGGGACCAAGACACTGCTGATCGAGCACTCCAACGCGGAGGATGACATGTGGATCTATCTTCCGGCGATGAAGAAAGTGCGTCGGCTGGTGGCGAGCAACAAGAAAGACTCGTTCGTCGGCACGGACTTCTCGTACGGCGATGTCATCGGCTACAAGGTCGAGGAGTGGAACCACAAGCTCGTACGCGAGGAAAGCGTGGCGGGACGGGATTGCTACGTCATCGAGTCCACCCCCAAGAGCCCGGAGATTGGCGCCAACAGCGGCTACTCCAAGCGGATCGGCTGGATTGACAAGGAGAGCTTCGTCGCCCTGCGCACCGAGATCTACGACTTGAGCGGCCAATTGCTCAAGAAGCTGACGGACGAGGACGTCCAGAAAGTCGATGCGAGCAACAATCGCTATCAACCCATGAAGCTGACTGCGGAGAACGTGCAGACCGGACACAAGACGATCATCGAGTTCAAGAACTTCAAGGCCAACGTCGGGATTGGCGATGACGTATTCACGGCGCGCTCTCTGGACCGTTAGTCTTGGACTGGCGCTGGTGTCGCTTGCCGCGCAACCTGCGATGGGCGGCCCAGCGCCGGGCCCAGAGGTGGCGGAACCGGAAAAATCCCTCATGAAAGACATCCTGGGATTGTCCGGCTCCGTGCGGGCGGACTACTTTTCAAAGGACAAGTCATTCAGCGGGAAGACCGGTTACGCCCTCGGGTCGATCTGGGCCACGGCCACCCCGCGGGAAGTCGGCGGCATCCGCACATACTTCGATGCCCGTCTCCAAGGGCAAGACCGAGTGCTATCGGACTTGAGGGAAGCGTACGCGCAGACCGCGCTGGACAACTTTGACGTCCGTGTGGGCCGTCAGATCACAGTCTGGGGCCGGGCTGACAAGGTCAATCCCACCGATGCATGGAGCACCCGCGACTACACGCTGCTCGCCCCCAACGACGAGGACCAACGGCTGGGCGTCGCATCCCTCCAGGGCACCTGGAACCACGGCGCCTACCGCGTCATCGCCCTATGGCAGCCGGAGTGGCGCCCTCCCGTACTGCCGATACCTCCTCTCCCGCAGGGCATATCGCTGCAGAACTTGGCGCCCACCCACCCGGTCGAGCAATTCGGGATCAAGCTCGACCACTCCGGGGAAGGCGTCGATTGGTCAGTGTCATACGCCCACAGCATCAACCGAACACCGGATCTAGCGGTCCTGGCGCACGGCTCGCCCGGCGCCTCGATCGGTCTACTCTATCGGCATGTCGACATCATTGGAGCGGATGCAGCGGTTCCGGTAGGTCAATACGGCCTACGCGCGGAAATCGCCTACACCCAAACCGGCAACCGCGGCGGCAACGATCCGCTGGCCCAGAACAACAATGTGTTCGCCGTCTTCGGCGCCGAACGCACTTTCGCGGGCGAGCTCAACATCGACGCCCAGTACCTGTACCGCAGGACTTTCGATCTCCGGGATCCTGAGTCGCCGGCGGCCCCCGGAATCCAGCTGCTTGCCCTGGAGGAGCGCCTGTTGAGCAATCAGCTTGCAACCAACATGCACGGTGCGTCGCTGCGGATCAACTACAAGGTGTGGAACGAGACTCTCGAAATGGAGCTTGCGGGGGTGGTCTGGTTCAAGAACGGCGATACGGCGATCCGGCCGAAGGTCACGTATGCCTTTACGGATCATGTGAAGGGCATTCTCGGCGGTGAGATCTATCACGGGCCCGCCCAGAGCTTCTTTGGGCGCTTCAGCCCAACCTCCGCTGCCTATGCGGAGCTGCAGTTCGGCTTTTAGACGAATGCCTGCGACCTGATGGCCGCAGGCATTCTCTTCGAATAGCCCCTTTGATGCTCTCCGCCAGAGCAAAAGGGGCTGCCGATCAGCCCTCTCTCAGGGGCAAGTAGCTCCCGCGATCAGCGCGTTCGCCTGAGCGATCAGGTTTTGCGCGGTCGCGTGATCAACCGGCGTCCCGCCGAAGGCGGCCGCCTGCAGAGCCTGATTCATCTGCTGTGCGAGATTGTTGCGCGTCGCCGTCCAGCTGTCGATCTTGGCCTCGCAGTTGGAGAAGGTTGCGTCGCCGGCATCGTTGCTCGTGATGGCAAAAGTGTTCGCCTGCAGCGTCTTCAACCCCAATTGCCCAACCGCCGAGTTGATTTGCTTATAGGCCTGGGCCAGCGCGACATAGTCGGCGCGATTGCCGGCAGCCAGCGAAACCGGCAGTGCCGAGTCGCTCACAATCTCTGCAACGACACGACCGTCCTGCGCGTAGGAGTCAGTCAGTCCCACGAGACTGAGCAGCGTGGGGCGCACATCGGCTGCATCAGTCCAGGTCGTGTTGTCCTGTCCCCCGGCGACGATGCCCGGGCCAACCATCCCCACCCAGGTGGTCGTGATCTCCGGCTGATAGCCGCCGTGGTTCCAGGCGAAGCCGGACTGGATGTTGACGCAATCGGTGAAATTCGTTTCCACGCAGGTCGCAGGACTGCCGGAGGAGAACGCGAAATAGTCCCCCTTCAGGAAGACCGTGAAGTTCGGGTCACGAGCGGGATCCGAAGTCAACATGTGCAGCATCGACATCCCGGCCTGGTCGACGATATAGTCAGTGATCGGCTCAGTGACTCCCTTGTAGGCATCGAACGCCTGCAAGCTCGCGACATCGCGCTCCAGTTGTCGAGTCACGGCATCCGTCTGCGCCCCCTGCTTGTTGGTGAGGTAAAAGTTCGGCGCCATGTCGCTGTGCACGGTGAAGGGCGTCGAATTTCCCTTCTCGGTCCGCAGCAGCCCGCCCAGATTCACATTGACTTCGCCGACCGTGGCCACGTTCCGGGTCGTAAGGCTGGTGGCCGTATGGTCGTAGTTGCAGGGAGTGTTGATGCCGTCGCAGCCGGCGGGCGTCGGATGCTGGGTACCGTCGAAGTGATCCTGTTCGTCAGCAGAAATGATGAACAGAGTATTGCTGGCATCGATCCCATCAGCAGCCAACCGTGCGAAAAACGCGGTGAACGCGCTGTTATACGCGGCCAGCTTCGCGACGTAGCCTGCCTCGCCGGGTCCATATGCGCAGCCCGCCGCGACCGCGGAGCCGACAACCCCGCCGCAGGGGCCTGGAGACTGATAGATCTGATTGTCGTGGGTATCGGAGATATAGCCGAAGACGATCGGGACCCCGGCCTCCAGCATCTTGGCTACGTAGCCCAAGGTGTTCTTGGCGGGCATGCCATCGAAGCCAGGAAAGCCGATGTTGCCGCTCGCGTCTGCAATATTGGCTCCGTTGATGTCCGTCAGCGGCGCGCCCGGGGAGATCGCCGCGGCCACGTACTTGTGACCGAACAGCGCCTTGTAGCCGGCGTACCCGCCGGACTCGTTGCGCAGCCTGTCGGCCTTGGCGTTCGGATTGTTGTTGCAAAGAGTGCTGTTGAAGCCGCAATGTATGGCGATGCCCTCGAAGTCGAGGATCTTCTGCGCCGAGGCTTCATTCGCCTCGGGCGAGGTGGCCCCGAACACCGTCGTGATATCCGTGGTGTTGTTTTCCAGGACGGTGTTGGCCACCGAAACCTGGCCGACATCGCAACCATTGCGGGTGAACGGCACCCAAGGCGCGGGTGTGACCAGGCCGTTGCTACCGATCATGATGGGCGTGGGCACTGCCTCCTGGATCAGGTCAGTCCAGTAAGTGAAAGAGGCGTTCGAGCTGGTTGAGCCATTGGCATTGAAAAAGCGGTAGGAATTGGCAATCGGCTGGCCATGCCGATCACCATAGACGCCCGTCAGGGTGGTCAGTATGTCATCGGCCGTGTGCGAGATGAGCGGTGTATGGTGGTTCGCCAGCAGAGTGCCATTGGACTTCATGAAATTGAGAAGCGCCGGAATCTGCTCGAGATCCGCTGGGACATTCGGGTTGTCTCGCTCGAGCTCCACGTTGTCGAACTGCAGATAGACGACGTGTTGAATGCCGTTGGCGAGGGGACATGCACCGGGAGCGTTCGCGTTCGCTTGCGTGCTGACCGCGATGAGTGCCGCGACGGCGGCGGTCGCCTGCAGAGCGCTCTTGCGGCGGGCAAATCCGAACAACGGCGCCAGCACCGAAGCCAGCAGGAAGAAGGCCGGAGGGATCGGTACAGGCGTCACCGTCAGATTGACGCTAGTCGGGTCGAGAACCACCTGCGACGCGGAGAGTTGCGAGGCGGTGATGACCGCTCGGCCGGATTCCCACAGGGAATTGGTCGACAATTGCGTCAAGTCGGACGCGGTCAGCGAATACAACCACGCCACGACGCTCGACTGACTGGCCGCCTCACAAGTTGCATCGCAGTGTGCCAGCTGAACGCCATCGACAAAGAGAGTCGCTTGCGAGGTGCTACTGGAGAGGACATCGCTGCCGAAGCCGCCGCTGAATGAGCCGGCCGTAACCGCCTGGCCGCTCGGCACGGTGAAATCGAACTCGCCGACCGTCATCGTCACGGGGAACGGACCATTCGAGGGGCCGCCGATAAATCTCACCGTATCGCCCGAGGAATTCGCCGGAGGGCCGACGGTAGTGACGGTTCCTGAAATCGTGGACGCTTGAGCCGCTGAGGCTGCAAGGATTGCGACGACCAGCGTCGCGGACCCAATACCTTTGGCTCGCCCCGGTCGCCCAGGGCGTTTCGACTGTGTGCATTGTGTGATCATGAACGCTCCCTTTGAGTTGTTCGGCGATCACGCTCATGCACCTATGTACCTAGGTCTCAAACGGACCGCTGACCCGGTATTCGGCCCTGACGGCATGTCACATTCGTGAAAAAAGTGTTACAAGTGCGCCAGACGGCGAGCGAGGAGCGCTCGCTTCACCGACCGCGGCGTCGTGCTGTATTCACTCGTCGTGGTGGTCCTCGGGTTCCGGTGCATGTTCGACTGGGCTCGTCGGCTGGAAACTGACGAGCTCCACGTCGTACACGAGCAGTGAGCCCGGCGGAATTCCCGGCGGCGGGTTCGAGCCGTAGCCCAGGTCCGGGGGAATGAAGAGTTGCCACTTCGAGCCCGGCTTCATCATCCCCAAGGCCTCCTGCCAGCCTTTGAGCGTGTGATTGGCTTGAAACGTGCTGGGCCCGCCATGCGTGTAGGAGCTATCGAATTCAGTGCCGTCCAGCAACTTACCGGTGTACTGCACAGTGACCTGGTCATCCGGGCGGGGCGAAGCCGCCTTTGACTTGCCCGGAACAACAATCCGATACTGCAACCCCGAAGATGTGGTTTTGACGCCCTTCGTCTTCGCGTTATTCGCGAGATAGTCGCCGGCGACGGCTTTATTTCGAGCGGCCTCCGTATCGCGCACGTGGCGAACGTATTGCGTGAGCTGCTGTTGACCCGCGAGATCGAGCTTTTTGCCGGCGAATGCATCCGTAACGCCCCGGGTGAGAGCCTCCATGATGATGCCCTCGGATGCTCCGGAACGGCGCAATTGCTCTCCGAACGTTACACCGAATGCGTAACTGGCCTGCTCGGCGGTAAGTACCGAAGGGTCCGCCGCCGGGGCGGAAAGCGGCGGTTTCTGCGGTGTCGACTCGATGGTACCTGCCATTGCCGCGGTGAATGAAAACGCCGTCAGACATGCGATCCAGCGGCACCCCAGTAGACTTCTGCCACGCTGCATAGAAGAAACTCCTAATTCATTGATTCAAGTTGCCTTGGCTTTGGCAATCGAATTGCTTATCCAGAGTTTGGCCGCCAAACGGAACGCCCAGCGGACGCTGGTAGTCTGACGCTCCTTTGTGACAGTCAGGATGCAGCGGAATGTCGGCAGCTAGACGGCTGTGCTATTGAGTGGGATACATCCACAGATCATTCAGATAACCACCACCATTGACGAAGCCGTACCCCATACCGCCATACAGCCACACGATACCGCCGGCGTCTTTTACAACCGCGACTCCTTCACGACCGCCCGGGATATTCGTGCCCGCGGCCACTCCTTGGGTGCCAGGGCTCTCCAGTGCGTTTGCGGTATTGGACCCTTTCACCCAGACCCATTCGCCGCTCGAGGGCGAATACCTCCACAGATCGTTCAAATAACCGACGGTCCCCTTGGAATCGGACCCTCGCCCGCCGAACAGCCACAGGTTGCCGGCGGCGTCCGTCCAACCGGTCGCATCGAGACGCGCGCCGGGCGCGTTCCTGCCCGCGGCAACGCCTTGCGTACCGTACGTTCCGCCCACCTGCGCTGTGCTGGAACCGCTAACCCAGGTCCACTGGCCGCTCGCATGCGAAAACATCCACAGATCGTTCAGGTACCCTTGCGTGCCCGTCGAATCCAACCCCAGTCCCCCAAACAGCCAGAGGTTGCCGTCGGCATCTGTCCAACTCACCGCGTTCAGACGTCCTGGGGGCACGTTGGTCGGTGCGGGAACGCCTTGGCTCCCGTAATTCCCGCTTGCGTTCACTGTGTTGGAGCCGCTGACCCAGGTCCACTCGCCGCTCGAGGGGGAGTACTCCCACACATCGTTCAGAAAGCCCTGGATCCCAGCGGAATCGGCTCCTTCTCCGCCAAACAGCCACAGGTTGCCGCTGGCGTCCTGCCAACCGACCGCGGCTGTCCGCGCGCCTGGCACGTTCGCACCCGCGGGAGAGCCTTTGGTGCCGTATACGCCCGCGGCAACGATGGTGCTGGCACCCGCGACCCAGGTCCACTCGCCGGTCGAGGCGGAGTACACCCACAAATCATTCAAGGGGCCGTAGTTGGCAGCGTCGGTACCGTACCCGGTTCCGCCAAACAGCCACACATTGCCGCTGCTGTCCTTCCAGGTGACCTCGCTATGACGTGCCCCCGGCATGTTGGTGGATGCAGCCGCCCCTTTGGTGCCGTAGACTCCAACAGCATTCGCAGTGTTGGAGCCGGCCACCCAGGTCCACTCGCCGCTCGAGCGGGAATACTCCCACAGATCGTTCAGGAGACCCGGAAAGACCCCGGAACCGTAATCCACCCCGTATCCGCCGAATACCCACAGGTTGCCACTGACGTCCGTCCAGGTGGCTGAATTGCTCCGAGCCCCCGGTATGTTGGTGGCTGCAGGGACACCTTTGGTACCGTACATACCATTCAAGGGCCCGTTGCTGGGACCGTTGACCCAGGTGAAATTGGCGGAAGCGGAAAAGGTCGCCGTCACTGTGCAAGGGCCACTGATCGACCCGGTGGTATAGGTATTGTCCGATAGAGTGCCACCGCATCCCGTCACGCCGGTAAGGAGGTAACCGCTCGTCGGTATGATCGTGAAAGTCGTCGTGCTGCCTGAATTCACGCTCGCGCTCGAGGGAGATATTGTCCCGCCGGCG
>CAYNTW010000102.1:14785-21627 GCA_964400085.1 uncultured Steroidobacteraceae bacterium
CGTCGTGCTGCCTGAATTCACGCTCGCGCTCGAGGGAGATATTGTCCCGCCGGCGCCCGCTGTTGCCGTCACCGCATACTGCGCCACGAAACTTGCCGTGATCGTGCAATTGGCGCTGATCGCGCCGGTCGTGTAGGTATTTCCCGAGAGCGAACCACCACAGCCCGTCACGTTGCTGATGGCGTAGCCGCTGTTGGGTGTCACGGTGAGCGTCGTCGTGCTGCCTGAATTCACGCTCGCGCTCGAGGGAGATATTGTCCCGCCGGCGTCAGCTGTTGCCGTCACCGCATACTGCGCCACGAAACTCGCCGTCACAGTGCAATTGCCGCCGATCGCGCCGGTGGTGTAGGTGTTTCCCGAGACTGTCCCGCCGCAGCCCGTCACGCTGCTGATGGCGTAACCACTGCTCGGTGTCACCGTGAGCGTCGTCGTGCTGCCTGCATTCACCGTTGCGCTCGGGGGCGAAATGCTCCCGCCCGGGCCGGCAGTGGCACTTACGTTGTAAGTGATAACGGGGGTCCCACTGCCGCCTTCGCCGCAGGCGGTCAACAGCACGATAGCCGTACAGGAGACGGCGCTGCGCAACAACTTCAACTTCCTGGTCGTCGTGGTCATCACTTTGCTACTCTCCGGCACGAATGCTGTTGTACTGACGGGCGCACGGGCTTCAGAAGCGGGCGCGATTCGGCATCCGCACAAGCCCGAAATCAAAACCGATTGGAGCCCCCACTCCCCCTGAGATACTGTTCTGCCAGCGGCCACTGCTTTGTGGCGCCTGGATGTTAGCGCTATCAGTCTGGCGTCAGCGTATGCTCAAGCGCTGCCGATTGCAAGGTGTGCCATCACAGAAGTAGCCCGATGTCCAAACCGAACAACCTGATTCCGTTCCGACCTGTTACGCCTCCGTGAGCGTTCATCCGGGGGTGGGGATAAGCCCATGATTCACCAAGCTGCTTGACCATGTTTCATAATCCCTCACGCCGCGCGTTCCTCAAGCTTTCCGCCGCAGTGGCTGCTGCATCCTCGGCCAACTTCGCTGACGCTGCACACAGCTCCGGCCCCATCGCCATCAATACTGACAACTCTGCGCTGGTTCTCACCGAGCCAGTTCAGTATGCGCTGGGCGTGCTCCGCAAGGCCGTCACGACAGCACATCTCACAGACGACCGCTCCGCCGCCGCGCTGCACGTTCATGTCGCGCTGCCGGACAGCTTGCTCGCAAAGCCATTTTCGCGTTCGTCCTCTGTGACGCACTCCGAGACCGTCGCGCTCATCCCCGGTACCTACATGGGCAAACCTGCGATCCTCGTCACCGGTGTCGATGCGCGCGGCATTGTCTACGGCCTGCTCGAACTCGCTGACCGCGTCCGCTCCTCGCCCCATCCTCTCTCCTCTCTCCAGCTCGCCGCGCCGCTCATCGAGACAACTCCCAACAAGATCCGCAGCGTTTCGCGCGGCTTCTGCTCGGAGATCGAAGACAAGCCTTGGTACTACGACCGCGCTTTCTGGACGAGCTACCTCGACACTCTAGCGGCCGCTCGCTTCAACCGCTTCGCCCTCACCTTCGGCCTCGGCTATGACTTTCCCCGGGGCGTCACCGGCGACTACCTCCACTTCCCCTACCCCTACCTCGTCGAGGTCCCGGGGTATGAACAGGTGCACGTGGAGCCCGCTCTCCAACCCGGCGAGCGCCAGCGCAATCTCGAAGCTCTCCAATTCATCGCCACCGAGACCGCCCGGCGTGGTCTCGAGTTCCAACTCGGCATCTGGACCCACGCCTATCAGTGGACCGATTCCCCCGACTCCGACCACCACATCATCGGCCTCACGCCGGAGACCCACGCCGCCTACTGCCGCGACGCGCTCGCGCTGCTCCTCGAGTCCTGCCCGCAGATCACCGGCCTCACGATGCGCATTCACGGCGAGTCCGGTATCCCGGAAGGTAGCTATTCATTTTGGAAGACCCTTTGGGAGGCCGTGCCCGCCGCGCGCACGCCGGAAGGCAAGCCGCGCAGGATCGAGCTCGATCTGCACGCCAAAGGACTCGACTCCGAGACTATCGCTATCGCCCGCGCCACCGGCATGCCGGTCAAAGCCGGTGCCAAGTTTTGGGCGGAGCATTGCGGCCTCGGTTACCACCAGGCCGACATTCGAGCCACCGAGTACCCGCGCGCGGGCGTCACTGGCACCTTCGCGGTTTCCAACGGCGCGCGCAACTTCACCCGTTACGGCTACGGCGACTTCTATCAGAAAGACTTCGGCCTGGAGTTGCTCTACCGCGTCTGGCCCGGCACGCAGCGCCATCTCCTCTGGGCGGACCCCGCGCTCGCATCCGGCTACGGCCGCTCCGCCAACTTCTGCGGCGCCGCCGGCATGGAAATCATGGAGCCGCTCTTCTTCAAGGGCCGCGAAGGCTCAGGCCATCCCGGCGGCCGCGACTCTTACGTTGACAGGTCTTTGGGCGCCGACCTCGAGAGCGCAAAGTTTGCCCTCACCTACATGACCTGGGGGCGCTATCTGTACAACCCGGACACCGAACCTACCTTCTATCACCGCGCACTCGCCCAACAGTTCGGCCCCGCCGGCCCCGCGCTCGAGACCGCTCTCGCCGCCTCCAGCCGCATCCTGCCGCTCGTCACAACGGCTTGGCTGCCCTCGGCCTCCAACCACGAGTTCTGGCCGGAGATGCTGACTACCGTCCAGATCCTCCCCTATACCAAGAGCCCGCTCTATGGAGATAACCCGGCGCCGCACAACGTTTCCGCCATCTCGCCGCTCGACCCGCAGCTCTTCACCACAATCGATCAGCACGCGGAGAACCTGGTCAACAACAAGCCGGACGCTCGCTACAACACCAGTGAGGTCATCAGCTGGCTCGAATCGCTCGTTACTACATCGAACAACGCCCTCGCCAAAGCGCTCGCTGCCGCCGGCGCAAAGACCCGCACCCGCGAGTTCCGACGCGCCCAAGAAGACATCCTCATCCTCAACGGCCTCGGCAGCTTCTATGCCGGGCTCTTCCGCGCCGGACTGCTCTATTCCATCCACGAGAAGTCGGGAGATCCCGCCGCCGCGCAGCAATCACTCGCCGCGTATCGCAAGGCCCGCCAGTCCTGGGCGGACTTCTCCGCGCGCGCAAAATCCATCTATGCCGCCGATGTCAGCTACGGCAGGCCTTCCTTCCGCCGCGGCAACTGGGCCGACCGCCTCCCCGCCATCGACACTGATCTCGCCGCACTCGAACAGTCTTTCGCGTCAGCACCCACAAAGCCCGCCGCCGCGGCCGATGCTCTCCGTCGGGCCGTGCCTGCTCCCCGCCCGACGATCGACGCTCAACACACTCCCGCCGACTTCTTTCACCCCGGAAGCGATCTCGTCCTCACTATCGCCACACCATCCACCGTTGCCGACGCGGTCCTCTGGTATCGGCACGTCAACCATGGTGAGCGCTGGCGCTCCGTTTCCATGCAGCAATCCGGGGGCTCGCACAACGCCTCTATCCCTGCTGACTACACCAACACCTCTTACCCGCTTCAGTACTACTTCGAGCTGCATACAGCTTCCGCCGCCACCCTCCACCCGCCCTTCAACTCCACCTGGAGCAACCAGCCGTACTACGCCATTCACAAACGCACATAGTTGTCCCACTGCCGTTATCCTGTTCCGGGATACTCGTAGCCGACACCATCCGCGAGCTCCGGCCGTGCTGCGAGGAAAGCCCGCACTTCGCGTAGAACCTCGGCTTCGTTCGACATGAAGACGAAGTGGCTCGCGCGAGGCAAACTGATCACCCGCGCCGAATGCACAGCGGCCCGAATAACATTCTCCTGCTTTCGCGTGAGCGCTTCGAAGGTGGACGAGTAGGCGCTCACTGCTGCCTGCACGGACGGGTCGGAGTTGTTGTCCAGCCAGGGCCCCAAGCTGTGTGGGTTTGCGAAAATGATCAGGGCTGGAACCGGAATTTCGCTGTATTGCTTCACTCCCGGGATCAGATCGGCAGAGCCCGGAAACATGCGACGAGTCCCAACCCGTCCCTCGGGCGCCGCGTCCCATTCCTGTCTCAGCTCAGCTTCGGGGAGTCGGGCTCCATGCATTCGATAGTAGTACGCTCGTAGCGCACTGAAGCTGGCGAGGTCTGCCGCCTCCGGCGGTGGAGTCCGGGGCTGGCGGACGATCTGTTGGAATTCCGCCATCGACATGCCGCGTCCATTGTCGAAGGCATAGGGATACGCGGCCTCGAGATAAATCAACCCCGCGACACGCGTTGGATAGCGGTTGGCGACATTGCTCAACTCCGCGCCGGCGAAAGAGTGGCCGACCAGGACGGGCCCGCTCAGCCGGAGCGCATCGATAACGGCCACAACATCATTGCCCAAAAGGTCGGCGCCGCGCTCGCCAGGCACGTAACCGGAATTGCCGAAGCCGCGCCGCGTAATACCGTACACGTGGTTATGGTCCGTGAGCTTCGGCGCAAAATCGTCGAATTCATGAGCAGTACACCCGCTCGCGGCGAGCAGGACAACGGCTCGTCCGATGCCTCCCCAATCGAGCACTTCCAGTTGCACGTTCCTCTCGACGGTAACGAACTGCACTCGATGTGGCGATGGGTCATGCCAAGCCGTCGGAACTGTCGCAGCCCGACCCTCGTCTTCCGAGAGCGCGTCGGCAGCAGTGCAAGTTGAGGCGAACACGCCGAGGATCAGCATGCTGATCAGCCACGCCGAACGATGCGACCCAGCGACACGCGGATTTTCAGTCCGTACTTTTGCGTACATGCACGCCTCGGAGGACAATCGCCCTGGGATCTCGTCTGAGCCGCACGACATGACCAAATTCCAGCCGGACGGTTGGCATACCGTCACACCCCGGATCATCGTAGACGATCCGGAAAATCTGATCACGTTCATCAAGCAGGTCTTCTACGGACAGGGCGAATTTCGTCCCGGATTGCCTGCGGAAATCAGAATCGGCGACTCTGTGGTGATGATCAGCGATGGGGGTGGCCTTCGTGAGCCAGCCCCGGCATTCCTCTACGTTTATGTAGAGGATGCCGATACGACGTACAGGCGCGCGATCGCGGCCAACGCTGTCTCGATCGAAGAGCCGGCCGACATGCCGTACGGTGATAGGCGAGCCACCGTGAGGGATGAGTGGGGGAACACGTGGCAGATTGCCACACATCAACACGATCTGTGAGTTGCCGCAGGGGTGCTGCCGGAAGACCGAAGCAGCCTTGTTCCGCACTACACACTTTCGATGACATCGCCATTGATCACGCTGCGAATCTTGCGCGCGAGATCCCTCTGAGTGAATGGTTTGACGAGCAAATGCACACCAGAATCCAGGCGACCCTGGTGCACGATGGCATTACGGGCGTAACCGGTGGTATAGAGCACCTTCACGCCAGGCCGTCGCCGGCACACTTCCTCCGCGAGTTGCCGGCCATTCATGCCTTGTGGGAGGCCGACATCAGTAAAGAGCAGTGCGAGGTCCGGCAGCTTGTCGAGCAACGCCAGGGCGCTCGGGCCATCGGGTGCTTCGGCAACCTGATAACCTAACTCGGACAACACTTCCCTGGTGAACGCCCGCACGTCTTCGTCGTCTTCGACGAGAAGAACTTGCTCGCCATCCGCCGTTGTGGCCGCGGATGGCACCTCGGCGGACAATGAATCCGCGTGCACCCCCTGCTGCGGAAAATAGAGCTTCACCGTCGTCCCTACACCCAGCTCACTGTAGAGTTTGACGTGTCCGCCGGACTGTTTCATGAAACCAAGAACCTGGGACAGCCCCAAACCCGTACCTTGCCCAGTCTGCTTGGTGGTGAAGAACGGATCGAAAGCCTTGGCCATGATCTCGGGTGTCATTCCAACTCCCGTGTCGCTCACCGCGATCATGACATACTGCCCCGGGGTAACATCCTCATGCGCAGCGGCATAGGATTCATCCAAAAAGGCGTTGGCGGTCTCGATCGTCAGTTTCCCCGACCCGTGCATCGCGTCACGCGCATTGACCACCAGATTCAATATGGCCGTCTCGAGTTGATTGATATCGGCCGATATCGTCCAGATCCGACTGGTACCCTGGACAACCTCCAGCTCGATGCCTTCACCCACCGCGTGACGCAGTAGATCCGACATGCCCTGAATCAGCTTGTTCGGATTGATTGGCTTGGGGTTGAGTGGCTGCTGGCGTGCAAATGCGAGCAGCCGCTGGGTCACGCCCGCGCCGCGATCGGCGTTGCGCTTTGCCATCTCGAGGTACTTCACAGCACTCGGGTCGAGATTGTGCACCTGCCGCTGAACGATATCGATCGAGTTCTTGATCACGTGCAGAATGTTGTTGAAATCGTGCGCCATGCCCCCGGTAAGTTGTCCCAACGCTTCCAGCTTTTGCGACTGGGCGAGCGCCAGCCGAGCCTGCTCCAGTGCCCGCTGGTGTTCCCGCTGCTCGGTCACATCGCGTGTGATCTTGGCAAACCCGACGTGCTTCCCCGTGCGATCGCGGAGACGGGTGATCGCGGTGGCCGCCAAAAAGGTACTGCCGTCTTTGCGCACTCGTAGTCCTTCGGATCGAACTTTCCCGCGCTGTGCCGCCTCGTGAAGCACCTTCGCGGGCACACCAGCCTGCTGTTCCTCCGGCGTAAAGAAGCACGAGTAGTTTTTTCCGATGATCTCATCTTCTGAATACCCCTTCATACGTTGAGCGCCCGCATTCCAACTCTTGATACGCCCGTCGGGGTCCATCAGGAACAGTGCGTAATCGGTCACCCCATCCACCAGTAGCCGGAAGCGCTCGACTGCCGCATTGAGCTCAGACTCGATCCGGCGGCCTCTATAAAAAGC
>CAYNTW010000103.1:0-4933 GCA_964400085.1 uncultured Steroidobacteraceae bacterium
CATACTAGGTGCCAGAACCATGAGGGCAGCTTTCGGCACCTAAATTGAAAAATAGCCCGTAGGTGCCAGAATTTTAGACCGTTTAGGCGCCTGGAGGCGGCACCGGTCTCTTTTGCAGGAAGCTCCCCGTAGGGAGGGCGCCTACGTGGAAGTAGTTGTTCTGGGCGAGAGCCTCATACAGAGGCGGGGTAAAGAACGCCGAGATACGCGAGGCAACGAGCGCAGTCGCCATCATCGGGATCACCATGCCGGTGCCGTTGGTCATCTCCATCACGATGACAAACGATGTAATGGGCGAGTGGGTGACCGCAGCAAGATATCCGGTCATGCAGAGCGCGATCACGGCCGCCATCGGCGCCCAGGCGAACGCCGCGTGCACCCACTGCGCAAGACCCGCGCCGATTGACAAGGACGGCGAGAAGAGGCCTCCCGGAATTCCTGCCATGTAGGTCACCACCATGGCGCCCCATTTGGTGATCGCATAGCCTTCCGAGAGCGGCGTGGTCCCGGTCAGAAGTTGATGGGCCTGTTCGTAGCCGCTACCCCAGGTCTCTCCGTGAGTGCCAACACCGAGCGCCGCTACCACAATTCCGACGACCAAGGCGTACAGCAGGGGCTTGCGTGCGCGCATCGCAATGAGCCAGTCCGGCATCCAGATTCTCCAGCGCAGGAGTGTCAGGTTGAACGCCGCACCGAGAAGCCCACAGAGGACTGCCGATAACACCACCGGTAGGACGAACGCGCCGCCCAGGTTCTCCGGCACGTTGATCTGGCCGAAGTAGAGATAATTGCCCGCGAGCGCGAGCGATGTCAGGCCGGAGAACACCACGGCGGTGATCATGATGCCGTTGGTGCGACTTTCGAAGTTCCGCGCAAGCTCCTCGATGGCGAAAATGATGCCCGCGAGCGGTGTATTGAATGCGGCGGAGAGCCCTGCCGCCGCGCCGGCCAGCAGCAGTCGGCGCTCGAGTTGCGCATTGTTCGGGTGCGGGTAGAAGCGGCGGATCTCCGCCATGATCGCCGCGCCAATGTGCACCGTCGGTCCCTCGCGACCGATCGTAAGGCCGCCCAGCAGTCCAATCAGAGAAATGCCGATTTTGCCAAGGATCACACGCAGGCCGAACAGGCGTCTCATCAGCGTGTCTTCTTCCGTGCGCGGCGCGTGGAGTGCCGCAATCACCTGCGGAATGCCGCTGCCCTCGCTACCCGTGAACCAGCGGCGGGTGAGAAACAGCGCCACGACGGTCAGGGCCGGTGTAAGCACGAAAGCGAGCCAGGAGCGGCCCGCGATCCAGCCCAGGAACACGTTCGAAGCCATCGTGCTCAACTCGGCGTACAACACCGAGACCAGGCCGACGAGAAGCGCCGCGCTCCATGGCAGGCCGGCCTGCAGAAAGAGCCGCCTGGGTTGCGCGCCGAAGAAGCGGCGCTTCGCGCGCTCGGGGAGCTTCTCCCGTGAACCTCCGCCCGGAGTGTCGACTGAGCCTTGCGCTGATTCTTCCGCTGATTCTTCTTCTGGGCCTCGTTGCACCGAAAGCATTCCAGCAGCGTCAGCGCGCAGCCGGCAGTGGCGCCACCGCCCGTTCATCGATATCCGCAATCGTCATCTCGCCGTGCTTGGCGCAGAGTCGCATCACTTTCTACCCTTGGAGCTTGGCGAGAGCCGCTCGCACACGACCGCATGCTAGCATTTTGAGAACTCTCGCGTGGCAGCGCAGAGCTTGGGGTTAGCGTTGGAGTACTTGCGCGCCGCAGCTGAGGGTGATGTCGACTTCGCCGCAGTGGAACGGGTCGTCGAGGCGAAGTTAGCCCGCCGCGCGGGCACGCCGCTCCATTCGGCCTAGGACCCTGGCGCCGGAGACTTGACCGGCTGCAGGACCTCCACGCTGAAGGGCGAGCAACCAGACGTCGGATTGCGTGTCGCAAACAATGGCAGAATGCGCCGTTTTACCTGCTCAATGAGCGCGCAAGAGTTATCAGAGTTGAGAGTTACTTTCTCCCAATGCGCCTCTACCTTGTTTGACTCGCTCTGATCGCCCGGCGCGAGCGCCAGGAATTTGGCGTCTACACCGGGGAACTTTTCCGGTCCGCCGTTAGTGAAACATCCGAAGGGCCTGATGACCGCGTCGCGCGCGCCGAGCTCGCCCAGAATCGTCGTGATCCGCTGCTGAAGACTATCGCACGAGTAGATTGTGGTCTCGGAGCTCGGAGCAACGGCTGCGTACATGAAGTGGATGGTGCGCGGCACCCACTTGGCCGCCGTCGCGGCCTGATCATTCTCTGTGGCAGACACGGCGCTAGCCGACGCCGCAAGTAGCGTGCTCACAAGCATCACCGTCGCAATTCGCCGCGCGGCGCGTCTGAGCAGCAAAAATACAGAACCCGCCTCCATGTCTGCCTAACATAGCCTCATTCGCACTCGCCTTCAACTGCGCGCGCGTAGGCGCCCTCGACGGGAACAAGCCGTAGCAGCCGGCCGCCTCTCCATAGGAAGGCGCGCGACGGGGCGTCACCTGCGTGTCCGGCATCCGCCGCCTCAAACGTCTTGGGGCCGAACTACCCCTTAACGGAGAGCGGTCCCATGAAGATGAGCTCAGGAACGCAGGCGGCTTGGTTGCGGATGACGGTGAGAGGCCTTTGTGCATGTGTGGCCGCGCTCGCGGCTCAACAGGCACTTGGGTTGGGAGACATCGCCCAGACCACCCCCGCTGCGGCCACGAATCAGGAAACCGAGATGGCCCTGGCCTTGAGTGCATGCCCGCCCACAGTGGCGAAGGATGCCGCCGTTTACGTGCTCGGCAAGTCGGGCTACGTGAAGGTGCGCGACGGCCGTAACGGCTTCACAGCCCTCGTGGAACATTCGGTTCCCGGATCCCAGGAGCCGCAGTGCATGGATGCGGAGGGAACGCGAAGTTGGCTACCCCGCATATTGATGGTCGCGGAGCTGCGCGCCGCGGGCAAGAGTCGTGAGGAAATCCAGCATCTCACCGCCGATGCGATGGCGAAGGGAATCCTCAAGCCACCGAGCCGCCCCGGTGTCATCTACATGCTATCCACCCAGAATCGTCCGCCCAACTTCAAGCGTGAAGTTACCCCCTTTCCTCCGCACGTGATGTTCTATGCGCCGAATCTCGCGAACGCGGATATCGGAGTGGACAACTCGAAGCTCGGCCCCGACGGAAATCCCGAGGGCCCGACCTTCGTCATTCTCGAAAAGACGCCTTACGCGATGTTGATCGCCGCTCCGGTCGGCAGTCACGGCGCCATGGCCCACAGCATGCCCTAGGCGGATAACCCTTCTTGTTGTACATAACATCCACACTGGAGAATCGAACATGAGCGAATTCACCTTTCTTTTCCGCGGCCGACGGCAGTTCGACTCTGCCGAGCAAGGGCAGAAGCACATGCAAAAGTGGACCGCCTGGTTCAAGGAGCTCGGCGCCCAAGGTCACCTCAAAGATCCTGGTCATCCCCTGGATTTCAACGGGAAGGTCGTGAGGGGACAGCAGAAGATCGTTACCGACGGTCCCTACGCCGAGGCGAAGGACATAGTCGGCGGCTACATCGTGGTCGAGGCGCCGGATCTGGCGCGCGCGGTCGAGCTCTCGCAGGGGTGTCCGATTCTGGAAATCGGCGGATCCGTGGAGGTCCGCCCGAATCAACAGATCGGCGGCGGCTGAATGGAGGTCAGCGACCACCTGTTCCGACGCGAGTGGGGGCGGATGTTAGCCGCCCTCACACGCATCTTCGGCGTACACAACCTTGCCCTGGCCGAGGACGTCGTCCAGGAGGCGTTCTGCCGGGCCATCGAGATCTGGTCCTTCCGCGGGGCACCCGAAAACCCGCAGGCGTGGCTGATGGCAACGGCCAAGAATTGCGCGCTGGATGCCTTGCGTCGCGAACGTACGGCCAAGACCTTTGGACCGGAGCTCGAGCACTATCTGCAAAGCGAATGGACGGTGACACCCATGGTCGAGGAGCTGTTAGGACCCGACGCGATCAAGGACGACTTGCTGCGCATGATGTTTTCTTGCTGCCAGCCGCGCTTGCCGGAGGAGTCACAGATCGCGCTGATTCTGAATATCCTTTGCGGCTTCAGTGTCGATGAGGTAGCTGGCGCCCTCGTTGGCGGCCACTCGGCCGCCGAAAAGAGGATCACTCGCGCGAAGAGATCGCTAGCCGAATCACAGAAGCTGTTCGACGTGACATCTGCGACGGAATTTGCCGCGCGGTTGCCGACGGTGCAGCGCGCCTTGTATCTGCTATTCAATGAGGGCTACCACGGGGCATCAAAACAGGCCACGGTGCGCTCGGAGCTCTGCCGCGAGGCGATGAGGCTCGCTGCCGTCCTCCTCGATCACCGGCTCGGAGCAACACCTGAGTCCTATGCGCTCTCCGCACTGATGTGCTTCAACGCCGCCCGACTGCCGGGGCGCGTGGACAGCCTTGGAGAGTTGCAGTCGCTCGCTGATCAGGACCGGTCCCTGTGGGATCGTGAGCTCATCGGTGAAGGGTTGCAGTTTCTGGAGCGCTCGGCGGTAGGCGCGAGCTTGAGCACGTACCATCTCGAGGCCGCTATCGCTGCGTTCCATACGACCGCTTCGGGAACGCACACCACCGACTGGGCCGGGATCGCTTCGCTGTATGACACGCTGAGATCGATCCAGCCCACTCCGATCGTGGCACTCAACCGGGCGATTGCGATCGCGCAAGCGCAGGGGCCGGAGCGCGGGTTGGAAGAGGTTCGTGCGATCCCAGAGCACGATCGGCTTGCGGAGTATCCTTTCTTCCATGCCACCTTGGGCGAGTTGGAATTGCGCCGCGGTCACCACCGCGAGGCGCAACAGCACTTCGCGATCGCGGCCTCGAAGGCTCGTAGCGCAATGGAGAGAAGCTTTCTGGAACGGCGTGCCAAGTCGTGCACGGAGACGCC
>CAYNTW010000103.1:5033-20983 GCA_964400085.1 uncultured Steroidobacteraceae bacterium
GCGCAATGGAGAGAAGCTTTCTGGAACGGCGTGCCAAGTCGTGCACGGAGACGCCGGCGCACTGATCTCCGGCGCTGCGTGGCTCGCAACACGCAAAGCCCTATTCCAGGAGGCGAGCGCCCAGGGGTACTGGGTCGCCGGCGCCCACTTGACCTTTTCCGGGTATTGGCCATATCCGTGCGAGCGCGGTGGGTTATGTGTTTGTGCCGGCCAACTATACGAGCTCGCCTTGACCCAACCGCAGCCAATCCATGGCTTCGAGCACATAGGGAGCGAACAAGAAATCCCGGATCCGGACGATCCGGCTCTCTGACCAGTCGATCAGGACGAAATGCGCGGGTTTGTCCATTGGGCCGGTGCTGTCGAAGACCAGCATGGCTGGCTGTCCTTCCACCGCTCCGAGGGCGAACCGCCATTTCGTCTCTTGCTCATAACCCGTGAAATAGCGCTCGATCTGCTCGCGCCCCTCGAGTTGGAGTCGGTTCACCAGGTCGAGCTTCACGTCATCGGCGAGCATGGCGCGGATTGCGTCGAAATCGCCGTTGCGAAACAGAAGGACGTAGGCGGTGATCTTCCGTCGGTCCGAATCGGACATGAGCGGCAGCCGGGAGTCTTCGGGCTCCCGTGCGAGTTGGCGCAGGGCCGCGCGCCCGCGCTGAAGCGCCGACTTGGCCGCTGCCGGAGAGCACTCGGCGATGGTGGCGATCTCGTCGACCGAATGACCCAGGACATCCTTGAGGATCACCGCGCACCGCTGCAGTTCAGGTAGCCGCAGGAATGTTTGAAAACCGATCGCGAGGATGTCCGTTTCCGGTATGGGTGCCGCTTCGAGGTCTTCGGTGATGGCAACGACGGCTTTCCGGGACCTATCGCGCAGGAAGTCGAGGCTCGCGTTGTGGGCGATACGGAATAGCCAACCCTCGAGATTATCCACCGCGGCGCCTTGGGCTCGCGCGCGAAGCGCCTTGACGAGGGTATCCTGCAATACATCCTCGCCACTGACAGCCGATCCCGTCATGCGCGCGCAGTAGCGATGGAGGCGTGGTCGCAGCGCTTGCAGACGATCCGCGAATTCGTCCGTGTTCATGGGTTCAAACTTCGTTCAAGACCTGCGAGCCCATGATGGATTCAATGCTCGCCAGCTCCCTGATTTTCGGGAAATAGGCTTTCATGAGCGGATCGTTGCGCATCGCCTCGATGGCCGCGGGGGTCTCCCACTCGGAGTAGATCACGACGCTGGCGCCGTCTTTTGCCGCGATGAGCCGGGTCGTCTTCCAGCCCTCGAGCGTGCGGATCACCGTCTGGGTGTTCTGCTTCAGGAGCGCGATCAGCGCCGCCTGCTTCGCGGGTTCGACCTTGAGCACAGTGATCAGAATAACGGACTTGTCGGACATGGCATATCTCCTTGCTGTTTCGGATATACCAATGACGACCCGAAGGGTGGAAACGGATCGCGACTACGAAGATTTTTTGCGCAACCCCTGAGAGGTGGTATAGGGTTGGAAAGCAGTCGCGCCGGGGCGCGCGGTCTAGGGGGCTTCATGCAATCCCGCAGGCAATTTCTGGGCTGGTCTGGACTCGGCGTTGCGACGCTCGCCTGGTATGGGCTGCCGCGCGACGCCGGTGCGAATTCATCGGCTAAGCGTCCCGGAATCCAGCTCTACACCATCAACGAAGCGATGCGGGCAGATCCCGCCGGCTCGTTGAAGCGGCTGCGGCAGATCGGATTCCTGGAAGTCGAATCAGCCGGCTTCGGCAGCTTGTCCGCGCAGCAGTTTCGCCGGCTGTTGGATGATGCGGGTGTCTCCTGTCCCAGCGCTCACCTGCAATTCGATATGGCCAACCTGGGCCGCGCATTTGAGGATGCCCATGCGCTCGGGGCGACGTACGCGGTCAGCTCCATCATGCGTTCCCTCGTGTTGGGTCCCGATGCGCCCCGGAACGTACTCCAATCGGGGATGAGTCTCGATGAGGCCAAGCGAACCGCGGAGCTCGCCAATCGAATCGGTGCAAGCGCGCACCAGGCCGGCCTGCAATTCGCGTATCACAACCACAATTTCGAATTTGCCGACCAGGGCGGCGGTGTCATCGGCTATGACGTGCTGCTGAAAGAGACGGATCCGAAGCACGTCAAATTCGAAATCGACTGCGGCTGGATGATTTTCGCCGGCCACGATCCGATCGAGTATTTCAAAAAGTACCCACAGCGATTCCCGATGATCCACGTCAAGGATTTCCTGCCGCGCGCGAACGGCGACACGGAAATGCGAGGTGCGGAGCTCGGCCGCGGTACGGTCGACTACAAGCCGATCTTCGCGGCTGGCGCCAAGGCCGGTTTGGAACACTATTTCGTGGAGCAGGAAGGCCCGTTTGCCAGGATGAGCCCGGTTGCGGCCGCTCAAGTTGACTTCGATTATCTGCATGCCATTGGCATGGCGTGAAAGCGTCAGCTAAGGATGGGCACAAATTCGTACGATGCGATCGTAGTCGGCACCGGCATCAGCGGAGGTTGGGCGGCCAAGGAGCTCACTCAGCACGGGCTAAAAACCCTGGTGCTGGAGCGCGGGCGCATGGTCCGGCATGGTGACTATCCGACTGCCCTGCTGAACCCGTGGGAGCTCCCCTACGGTGGGCGCCCGACGCGCGAGGATCTGCGCCATCAACCTGTCGCTGCGCGAACCGGTTACGTGGTCACGCAGGCATCCAAGCATTGGTTCGTCGATGAGCTGGACAATCCCTACATCGAGAAGCAGCGGTTCGACTGGATACGGGGCTATCAGGTCGGCGGTCGTTCCATCACGTGGGGCCGTCAGAGCTACCGCTGGAGCGATCTGGACTTTGAAGCGAATGCGCGCGATGGCATCGCCGTTGACTGGCCGATTCGCTACGATGATCTGGCGCCGTGGTACGACCACGTGGAGAGTTTCATCGGAGTGAGCGGCAGCGCCGAGAATTTGCCGCAACTGCCGGACGGCAAGTTCCTGCCGCCGATGGAGCTCAACTGTGTTGAGAAGGAGTTCAAGCGAACGGTTGCGGGGAAGTTTGGTCGTGCACTGACGATCGGACGTGCCGCGCACCTGACGGCGCTACTCGCGCACAGCCCGCAACGCGGCACCTGCCAATTTCGCAACATGTGTATCCGCGGTTGCCCCTTTGGGGCGTACTTCAGCAGCAACTCCAGCACACTGCCGGCGGCGGAAAACACCGGCAACATGACCTTGCGTGCAAACGCGATTGTTTACGAGCTCATTTATGACGGAAAGCGTAATCGAGCCAGCGGGGTCCGGGTTCTCGATGCCGAAACCGGAGCGCAAACCGAGTACTTTGCACGCGTGATCTTCCTGTGTGCATCGACCTTTGGATCGGCGTTCATCTTGTTGAACTCGATCTCGAACCGCTTCCCCAACGGGTTCGGCAACGATAGCGGCGAGCTGGGCTGCAACATCATGGACCATCACCTCGATGTGGGTGCGGGCGCGTTCGTTGATGGATTTGAGGATCGGTATTACACCGGGCGACGGCCCAACGGGTTCTACATTCCGCGATATCGCAATATCGGCAAGGACAAGCGCGACTACCTGCGCGGTTTTGGCTACCAGGGTGGCGCGTCACGCCTGGACTGGCCGAACCTGCTGCACGACACCGCCCTCGGCCTGGAGCTCAAGCAGAAGGCAGCGAAGCCGGGCCCGTGGCATATATCACTGGGCGGCTTCGGCGAGATCCTGCCGTACCACGATAATCACGTGACCCTCGATCGCAGTCACAAGGACAAGTTTGGCCTGCCGGTGCTCGCGTTTGATGCAGGTCTGAAGCAGAACGAGCTCCGTATGCGCAAGGACATGGCGAATGATGCCGCGGAGATGCTCACGGCCGCGGGCTTCCGCGACGTGCGTTCCACTGACAGGGTGGGCGGCGTTGGCCTTGGCATTCACGAGATGGGGGCCGCGCGTATGGGACGGGATCCGAAGACATCCGTGCTCAACGCCTGGAATCAAGTGCACGCCTGTAAGAATGTCTACGTGACCGACGGCGCGTGTATGACTTCCTCCGCATGTCAGAATCCCTCACTGACTTATATGGCGCTCACCGCGCGCGCGGCTAACCACGCGGTAGAAGAGCTCAAGCGCATGAACCTGTGAGCTATGACGATGAATCGACGTGAAGCATTGAAACATGTCGCCTGGCTGATGGGTGGAACGGTGTCCGCTGCAGCGATTCTGGCCATGCAGAAAGGCTACTCGGCCACGACATCGTCCGGAAGTAAGCCCTCGATCCTGAGCGCCCCACAGATGGGCATCGTATCCATGGTGGCTGAGATCATGATTCCGCGCACGGACACTCCGGGCGCCGTTGACGTGGGGGTGCCGGGATTCATCGACCTCATGCTCAAGGATGTCTACACGCAGAACGATCGTGACCGTTATCTCGCTGGACTGGCAGAGCTCGACGCGGCGGCGCAATCCGAGCACGGCCAGAAATTTGTCAGGCTGGACTCCTCCCCACAGGTTGCCCTGGTACGAAAATTTCATGATGCGGCGGTCGTCGAGGAACGACGACTTCAGAGTAAGCATGCTCACGTGGAGCGTCCATTCATATTGATGACCAAGGAGCTGACGCTACTCGGCTTCTTCACCTCCGAGGCTGGCGCAACCCAGGTATTGCAGTACGTCGCTGTGCCAGGTTCCTATCACGCGTGCGTACCGATAGATCAAGCCGGCAACGGCAAGACTTGGGCCTTTGTACCGGGAATACAGTTTTGATCGAGGACCCGAACCGACGCGCCGCGCTCTCGAGAATGGTCGGCGGCGTATTTGCCGCGGCGCTACCGGTCAGCCATGACGCGGAAGCCGTTGCGGCGGCGGCGGGACGGCTCAAACAATCCGTCTGCCGTTGGCCGTTTCACGCAGTCCAGTTGGACGAGCTGTGCCGCCGCCTCAAGCGGATGGGCTTCGTCGGCATCGATCTGCTGTACGGGGACGAGTGGCAGGTGGCCCAGGACGCCGGGCTGCCGGTATCCATGGGTTATCCAAGCCGTCGCGAGAAGTTCATCGAGACGGGTTTCAACAACCCTGCCCATCATCTGCTGTTATTGAATGAGCTGGAGACCGCGTTGCCGCTTGCCGCGCGCGCGGGTGTGCCGAACTTGATCGCGATGTTCGGCAATCGCGATCCCGAGCGCGACGATCGCGCGGCCATCGACACCTGTATCGCAGGTCTCGCCAAAATTGCGCCGCTAGCGGAGGAATCCCGAGTCACGATCTGCGTGGAGCTTCTCAATAGCCGGATCAATCATCCCGGGTACCAGGGTGATCACACCGCGTTCGGTGTCGCCGTGATGAAGGGCGTGAATTCGCCACGGGTAAAGCTGCTTTACGACATCTATCACATGCAGATCATGGAAGGCGACGTGATCCGCACGATCCGTGACAACATTCAGTGGATCGGGCATTTTCACACCGGCGGTGTGCCAGGCCGCCATGAGATCGACGCGAGTCAGGAGCTCAACTATGGCGCCATTGCGCTTGCCATCGCTGATCTTGGCTACACGGGCTATCTCGCGCACGAATTCATGCCAACGCGCCCGGATCCCTATGCGTCGCTAACCGACGCGTTCCATATCTGCTCCGTCTGACCACCGGTAGTCGCAACACCCCACGCGCATCTACGCCAAGCCGTACGGAAGATTCGGAGATCCCACGATGCGCTCACCCCGGTGCTCGCCGCGCACGAACGCGAGGACCGCCTCGATCACGTCGGGAGCATCCAACACCCTGTGATGCCCTAGGCCCTGTGTCGTCAGGAGCCGCGCATTGTGCCAGTGGCGGGCATAGAGCTCACCCTCACCCCAAGGCACTTCACGATCATCGAAATCGTGCACGATCAAACAGGGCAGTCCTAGCGCCGGAAGATAACGACGGACCTCCAGGTCATGCACCTTGATCCCGGTGATGCGTTCATGCCAGCCGAAGAATCTCTCGCGCAGGTGCTCGCCGAGCCGCATATGGCGCATGAAGCGTTCGGCCTGGCCCGCCATGTCAGCCGCCGGAGCGATCACGACAACGCGCTCGGCATGCCAGCTCTCCCCCTGCGCGAGCGTCACCGCAGCTCCCCCCAGGGAATGCCCGACTGCCAGCGCGGCATTCCCGTAGTGACGCCCGATCGCATGAATCGTGTTGATGAAGTCAGGCAGCGTGCACAATTCGCCGGTGCTGTAACCGTGCCCTGGTTGATCGAACGTGACGACGGCGAGGCCCGCCTGTCGTAACTTTTCAACCCACGGTAGGAAACGCAGCCCGAAACTCGACCAACCATGAACGAGCAGGGCGTAGGGCTCACGTGTAGGTTCACCCCACACATAAGTAGCAATGGTCTGCTCCCCCACCGTGATCTCGCAGCGCTGCATTTCGTCATCCGCCTCGATAGCGCGTGCACGTAAGCGGCTGCTGGGATAGGGTGTGGCGAAGAGACGTGCCGCGCGCTCGACAGTCTGGCGCGGGGCCAGGCGTCCGCCCACTGCAAATACACTCCGCAACAGGCCGAGCTTCAGGAGTTTGCTTGCGGCCTGCTGCCGGGGTCGACTGTGCTGGATCACTGGCGTGCCTCCGGTGCATCGGGTTGGTAACCGGCGAATAGCCTCTCGAGCGCCCGCTCGGTTCGGTGGCGAGCCTCCTCGTAGCCGAACAGACCCGCGTCGTGCTGTAGGCCCAACATCAGACTGTAGATTTCAAACGCGAGCTGTGTGGTGTCCGTGTCCGTTCTCAAGTGACCTACATCGACTGCCAGCCGGATCGCGCGCCTGAGCTCGTCACGCCAACCCGCCTGTTGGCGCAGCACGTGTTCGCGTATCGCTCCGGTGCCGCGGCCGTCGTACTCCACGGCAGCGCTGAGCAAAACGCAGCCGCTTTGATGAACACGCCCCCATTCACACCATCGCTCGGCAATCTTGCGCAGCCGCGGCAGCCCACGCGGTTCGCGCAGAGCAGGGGCTTTGACGAATTCGATGAAACGGGCCCCCACCCACTCGAGCAGCGCCAACTGCAACTGCTCCCGGGACCCGAAATGCGCGAATACCCCGCTCTTGGACATGCCGGCGCTCTGGGCCACGGTCCCGATCGATAAACCCTCGAGCCCTTCCTCGCGCGCCAGCTCATACGAGCGGGCAAGGATCAATTCCCGGGTCGCAGTCCCTTTTTCTGTGGTTGCGGTGCTGACCATGGAAAGCAAAATAGCACGAACGGTCGTTCTATTTCAAATCATTCAGTGCGCACAGCCACCGACTTGGGCACATGCTTTGCTGTCCGAAGTCCTCATGCTCGAGCTCTCTCACAGGGATTTGCCGAAACTGTGCATCGTGGGCCTGGGCAACCTTCGCGTTCTCGCGCCGGAGTACGCGTCCGGTGGCGCAGGGGGAGCGGAGCGCCAGCAGGTCATGCTGGCAAAAGCCCTGCGGCGATACGGTTTTGATATCTCAATGATCGTTCACGACGAGGGCCAGCCGGACGGTTCCGTGTGGGACGGCATAACCACCTACGCCGCTTATGCACCGCGAGCGGGCATCCCGGGGTTACGCTTCGTTTATCCGCGCTGGACAGGTTTTTGGTCAGCTTTGAAGCGAGCCGACGCCGACATCTACTACATCAGCTGCGCAAGCATGCAACTCGGCGAAGCGACGCTCTTTGCTCGTCAGTACGAGCGCAAAGTCGTGTTTCGGGTGGCGAGCGATATGGATTGCGACCCGCGGCTTCCGTTTATGGGCGACTGGCGGCATAAGGCCCTTTTTCGATACGGCCTGCGCCATGCGGACGCCGTACTTGCCCAGACGCGTAAACAGCAGGGCATGCTAGCGCGTCTTGGGCGCAGCAGCCGCGTGGCTGCGCCGCTCGCGGATCTCACTCTACGCCACTGCGACCGCGAGGCACGAGATCTCCAGGTGCTGTGGGTGAATAACTTCCGCGAGTCCAAGCGTGCCGACCTGCTCCTGGAACTGGCGCGCAGAATGCCAGGTGTCAGGTTCGATATGGTTGGAGGGCCAACGTTCGGACACGGCGTTTCTTTCAAGCGGGCACAGCATGCGGCGGCAAGCCTGCCGAATGTGCGCTTCCACGGGTTCCTGCCCTACGAACAGACCGCCGCGTTGTACGCGCGGGCGCGGCTGCTCGTGAGCACTTCGGAAATTGAGGGATTCCCGAACACCTATCTGCAAGCGTGGGCCAGCGGCACGCCGGTCATTGCGTTTTTTGACCCGGACGACACGATCGCGCGTAATCGGCTTGGGCACATCGCGCGCACGCTCGATGAGATGCAACTCGTCAGCGCGAGGCTGCTTGCGAACGACGCTGAGTGGGACGAGACGAGCGCTCGATGTCGTGCCTATGCGCTGGCTGCCACGGACGAGAGCGGCATGCTCATGCCGTACATTGAAACATTCATGAGCCTGCGGGACCCGACACACCCAGCGGCGGCTTTCCAATGATGAACGTACTTCACGTCATCAACACCCTGAGTGGCGCCGGCGCGCAAATGAACGTGATTCGGCTTGCCACGCACGCGAACCGTGCGCGCGTTGAGCCGCACCTTGCGTATTGCGGCCGCTGGCCGCTCGAAACGGAGCTCGAGCGCTGCTCCGTGCCCATGCTGCGGTTGGACGAGAGTCCGCGCCGCGTGCGGAGTATGGCTACTCCGCGCATCATTGCGCATCTGGTGGCTTATATCCGTAAGCATCGCATCCAGCTCGTCCATACACACCTGTTCAACGCTCACGTCTGGGGCGCCTCGGCTGCACGGCTGGTGGGGGTGAAGGTGCTGGAACATGTTCACGATCATCGTTACTCCGATTGGAAGGTGCTGGAGAATTTCGGGCTGCCGCGCACACATCAATATGATCAGGCCTCGTTGCTGGCCCGGCTATCGGATCACATCGTGGTGCTCACGAACCAGCATCGCGATCATGTGCTGCGGCGGATTGGCATGGACCCCTCAAAGATTTCCGTCATTACCAACGGGCTCCCCCAACGCGGACCGCTTCCAACATCCAGTGAGCGCGCGCGTCTGCGTTTGTCGTTGGACATTCCCGCGGACGCGTTCGTGGTGCTCGGAGTAGGACGTCTGTCAGCGGAGAAGAACTTCAAAACTCTGGTAGCTGCGGCCGCACGAGCACGCTCTCGCGTGCCAAATTTGCTCCTTCTGCTACTGGGACAAGGTCCGGAGCGCGACGCCTTGCAAAGGCAGATCGACGCGGCGAACCTCGGCAGCCTGGTCAGGCTCGCGGGGCAACGGGCTGATGTACAGTCTTATTACGATTGCGCCGATGTGTTCATGCAGCCCTCTTACTGTGAGTTGCACTCACTGGCGATGCTCGAAGCCATGCAGGCAGGGTTGCCGGTGGCAGTGTCCCGAGGCATCGGCGCGAATGACGACGTGATCGAGCACGCGCGGACCGGATTTCTCATCGAGCCCAACGATGTCGCGCAGTGGGCAGAAACGATCGCGACTCTGTTCGAGCAGCCCACGCTGCGCGCCGCGGTCGGTAGTCGAGGCAAGACTTTCCTCGATGGCAGTTGCGACATACGCCGCGTGTGTGATCGGTTCGAGCGGCTGTACGAGACGCTCTTAAGCTGAAGAAGCGGCTTTGGCGGGCTTACGCTCGTTCAGCGCCAAGTGACGCAAGATGTGCTGAGATGCTTCCGCGGCAACGACTTGCCAGTCGCGCGAGCGCGCAGCTTCAATCCGCTGTTGTCGCAGCTGCGGGTCGGACTCCGACAGGGCGCGCTGCAATTGCTGGTGAAACTCTTCGACCGTCTCCGCCTGATAGACCAGGTTGGGAAATCCATCCAACTCGGCGAGCCTGGTGGAAACGAGCGGCAGGCCGGTCGCGAAATATTCGAGCAGCTTCTTGGGGCTACGGTAGTCGTTGAAGGTGATGCCGGCGCGGTAGAAAATGGCGCAACACTGGAAGCAGCGAAGGTATGCTGGGAGCGCTTCATAAGGCTTGCGACCCAGAAAGTGCACGTTCTCGTAGGACGCGAGACCTGTGACATCCATCATCACGTTGCCGATGAGCACGAACGACACGCCAGGATTGCGGCGCGCCAACTCGCCGACGAGATCTGTGTTGATCCCTTTGATCTCGCCGATGTATCCCACGATAGGTCGGCGCACTTTGCGCAGGTCTTCCGGGATCCATCCGCTGGGGTGGAGGGTCTGCGCGAAATGCTCGAACTCAACCCCGTGCGAAAGCAAATACGTATTGCGGTTCAGGCCCAAGCTCTCCTTGAGCATGCGGCGCCCGGAATAGAGCACGAGGTCGGCCTCGGCTGCCAATCTGGAATAGAGCATCTGGATGAATGGCGTATCGACGTCACTGAGGAAAGCAGTGTTGTCGACGCAGTAGTAGACGAGCAGCCTCGCCCAACCGCGGCGCAGAGCGAGCGTGACTACACACGGGGCCGGCGTGGCCACCCATGCGATGGGTTTTGACATGCCGAGGAGTGCGCATATGGCGCGTACCTGCAGACCCAGCAACTCCTGATTCACGAGCAAGATGAAGCGCCGCAACCGGCGGGTAATGGGCAGCGCCACCGGGGTGAGTACGTAGAGTCCCGGCTCCGCACGGCGCAGAAAAACCATGAGGCTGCGGAGCTTACGCAGGATGCGCTTCCAAGCATACCGATCTTGAAATAATCGCGGTGTCCGCAGACCCGTGGAGTTCACGAACAGCACGCGATTACCGTTGCGCGCGAGCTCCTGCATCAGGTGCTTGTTCGAATGCGGATTGTGATACCACCAATCCTCACCGGCAAAGCAGACGATGGGTTCGCCACTGAGTGGCTCTGTGTTGTTCGGGGTTACGAGAGCATTTGCACGAACCGACATGGGCAACTGAGCCTCCCTGTGCGCTCAGACTCAGACAGGTAAATTTCATTGTTCGTCCGGACGGTGACACCTCTATGTCCCCCCTGGTGCGCGTCCGGCACTCTTATACGGCATCTGAGCAGCAATGCGTGTTCCTGACCTTGAGAGTGACGTCCCCGGTGCGGTCAGAATGTGGAATTTTCGTCGTTCCGGCAGGTGTTGCGGCGCGCATACGGGTTTTTTGCGGGAGTTACACCAACAGTTGTAGCATGCATGAGGGCTCCTGCTGCTCGGCTTCGATTGCCAACTTTCTCGATGTCCACCAAACGCAAGCGTAGCCACCACCCAGGCGGTTCGACCTCAACTGCGCGCCGCCTCTCAAACACTGCCGCATTGGCGGGTATTGCTCCGCGTGATTCCTTGTTGCAGGCGGTGGCTGAGGGTAGTGCGCAGTTGCTTGCGACGGATTCACTCGAGCGTGCATTGCCGCAGGTGCTCTCTCGTGTGGCAGGCCTCGTGCGAATCGATCGCGTGTTGGTGGTCCAGGAAACACCTTCGGCCGATGGCGCGCCATTGCGTGAGGTCAACTGCGGTTGGGTGGGGCCCAATGCGGCTTCCCTGGATACGCCCAAGCTGTGGGCGGCTACTCGAAATGCGGAGTATCAAGACTGGCTGAGGCCGCTTTACGAAGGCAGAGCCGTCAGTGCCACCCGAGCTACCGCGAACGCTGGTGTTCGAGCCGTCATGGCCGCGACGGGGGCGGTGTCGCTCCTGGTAGTGCCGATCATGGTGGGCGGTCGGCACTGGGGTCAAATCGGCATCGATGACTGTCAGGGTGAGCGGGATTGGAGCGCGGACGAAATCGATGTCCTGCAACTGCTCGCCAGCGTCGTGGGCGCCGCGATTACGCGCGAGCGCTCGCTGAAGGAGATCCACCAGCGCGACAGGTTACTCCAGACCTTGACCAAGGGCATCGCCGATTTGCTGACCGCGGCCTCGATCCGGGAGGTGCTGCCGCGCGTGCTCGAGAACATCGGCCAGGTCAGCAGGATCGATCGCATGTTGGTTTCCGAGGGATTTCACGGCGGCGAACTGAAACCAAGACCGTATTACAGCTGGTCACGGGCCGGTGTCGGCACGCGCATGAATCTCTACCAGGCCGCGGCCGATGCACAGACCGTGCGCGCCGTGGAGGAATGGGCCCTGCCGCTGGGTCAAGGCAAGAGCGCACTCGCCTCCCGGCGCAGCTCCGGCATCGAGATGCGGCGCCTGTTGGAAGCCGTCGGCCTCGTATCGCTGCTGCTCGTGCCGATCATGGTGCGCGGACGGATCTGGGGATCGGTGAGCTTCGACGATTGTGGCGGTGAGCACGAGTGGCGCTCCGACGAGATCAACGCTCTGCACGTGTTTGCCGATCTGATCGGCGCGGTGATTACCCGGGAGCGCGCCGCCGAGCAATTGCGCGAGCGGGATGAGTTGTTGCACGCGGTCACACTCAGCGCGGGCGAGATCGTGATGGCGCCCAACCTGCACGAGGCGATCTCCGACTCCCTGCAAAGGGTGGCTCGGGCCGTGGGAGCCGATCGCATGCTCGTGTTGGAAGCCCTCCAGGATTCCACTGGCGCGCGGCAGTTGGTTCATCGGAACTCGTGGCACGCACCCGAGGTATCGCTGGAGTCGGAGGCTGCGTCCACGCTGGTAGTGCCCATCATGGTGGATGGGCAGTACTGGGGACAGATCAGCCTGGACGCCTGCGGCGCCGAGCGAGAGTGGACGAGCGCCGATACTGACGTTCTCAAGACGCTCGCCGGCTTGATCGGTACCGCCATCAAGCGCGATCGCTACGTGGAGGAGCTCGCGAACGCCAACACCATAGTCCAGAACAGTCCGACCATCCTGTTCCGTCTGCGAGGCGAGCCCTCTTTCCCCATGATGTACGTCTCGCAGAATGTGGCGCTGTTGGGATATGAGGCTGCCCAACTGCTCGAGTCACCGACCCTCTACCAGACCCACGTTCATCCAGAGGACCGTGCACGGGTCCAGGCGGCCATGGTGACGCTGCTCGAGCGCACGGCTACAGCGACAACCATCGAATACAGAATCCTCGCCGGGGATGGCGCCACCCGTTGGGTGGAGAATCGTTACACGCCGGTGCGCGACCAAAACGGCCGGCTGGTGGAGGTCGAGGGAATCATCATCGACATTACCGAGCGTAAGACCGCCGAGGAGAAGATTGCCCGGCTCGCGCGTACCGATTCGCTCACCGGATTGGCCAATCGCAGCACCTTCGTCGACCGCCTCAAACAGGCGTTTGCCGCGGTGAATCGCGGCGGGAATTCGTTTGCCGTTCTTTACCTGGACCTCGATCGCTTCAAAGAGATCAACGACACGTTGGGTCACCCGGTCGGCGACCACCTCCTGCAGGCAGTCGCCGAGCGTCTCCGTAAGGTGATGCGCGAGACCGATGTCATCGCGCGCCTCGGCGGCGATGAATTCGCGGTGTTGCAGGCGGACACGACCGAGCCGACCGTGGCGGGTGTGCTCGCCGCGAAAATCATCGACGTCCTCAGCAGGCCCTATCCGATCGAGGGCAATGAGCTGCGGGTTGGCGTGTCCGTTGGTATTTCGCAGTATGGCCCGGAGAATAAGGTGAGTGGCGCGGACGAGCTGCTGACGCAGGCCGATCAGGCGCTCTATCGAGCCAAGGAAGAGGGCCGCGGTCAGTATCGCTTTCACAGTGCCGAGCTGGATCTGGCAACACGTGAGCGCGTGACGTTGGCGGAGGACCTGCGTCTGGCGTTGGAGCGCGACGAGCTGGAACTTTACTATCAGCCGCAGGTCGAGCTCTCTTCCGGGCGGATCACGGCAATGGAAGCGCTCATTCGTTGGAACCATCCAACGCGCGGTCTGCTGCTCCCGAATGTGTTTCTCCCGACTGCGGAAAAGAGTGGACTCATGCGCTCGCTCGGGCGATGGGTACTGGAGGGCGCCTGCAGGCAGCTGCGCCTGTGGCGGGATGCCGGCACGGATGTGCCGGTGGTGGCGGTGAATGTCGGATTTGCTCAGGTGCGCGCGGGGCGCGAGCTCGCCGAGGATGTCAAGGCGAGTCTGCGGCGCAATGGATTACTGCCGTCGGACCTGGAGCTCGATGTGACCGAGCTGGTTCTGGCGCGGGCGACTCTCGCGCAGAGCGGCGTACTCGAAGAGCTCCATCGGCTCGGTGTGCGCATTGCCATCGATGATTTTGGAACCGAGTATTCTTCGCTGGACTATCTACGCACATACCATGTCAAGAGGCTCAAGATTGCCAGGCCGATGGTGGAGGCGGCGACGAGCGATCGGTCGGGAGCCGCGCTGGTTCGCGCCATCATGACTCTTGCGATCGAGCTCGGGGTCGAAGTCGTGGCGGAGGGCGTGGAAACTCAGGCGCAACGCCATCAGCTGATCGAGCTCAGCGCCAGGACGGAAGGACAGGGATACTTGTTTGCAGCGCCGATGCGCGCGGCCCAAGTGCCGGATATGCTGCGCGAGGGCGAGTTGCGGCCCAAATAGGATAGAACGGAGGCGCGGAAATGGCCAAGAACGTGATTTGCCTTTGGTATGACGGCACAGCAGAAGAGGCCGCGAGATTTTACGCGCGAACTTTCCCGGACAGCGCCGTGACCGCAGTCCACCGCGCCCCTGGTGACTTCCCGGATGGCACGGAAGGACAGGTGCTGACTGTCGAGTTTACGGTGTTGGGAGTGCCCTGCCTCGGGCTCAATGGCGGACCGGCTTTCAAACACAGTGAAGCCTTTTCATTTCAAGTCCTCACCGACGACCAGGCGGAGACCGATCGCTACTGGAACGCCATCGTCGGCAATGGCGGCGTCGAAAGCGCGTGCGGGTGGTGCAAGGATAAATGGGGCTTGTCTTGGCAGATCACCCCGCGGGTGCTCATGGAGGCAACGACTGATCCGGACCGTGCGGCCGCGAGGCGCGCATTCCAGGCGATGATGGGCATGAGAAAGATCGACATCGCCGCCATCGAAGCGGCACGGCGCGGACGCTAGCGCTCACCCCGGGCAACCCTGGGCACATGATGTGCTGCCGACGGGGAAGAGCGAGCAAATCGGGGCGCGATCCCAAATCGTCGGCCCGGCTTTGCCACCGTGCCGCAATGAGAGACTCTATCGAGCACAAATCAGCAGGACTCGCTGACGATCCGGATGAGGACACCATCGAGCTGGTACTCAGCCCCCAAGCCATGGGTTCGTTGGCCCGAGCGGCAAGCGAGACGCAGCCGGAGAGCCTGCCGGTCGATCCCGTAGACAGACCTCCCTGTGCAAGCCCACCGTATGTCGCGCGGTGTCCGGCGCCCACAAAAGTCGATCCGCGATTTCACCGGCCCAGAATGCCGTTCGAAACCGCTACCGTCCTGGTCGTGACCGCGCTCGCGCTCGCAAGCGTGGCCTACCGGAAGGCGAACGCACCCGCCCCGAAGGCGGCTGAATCCTTTGCGCTCGCATCCACAAAAGCGCAGACCACCACCTTTGAATCAGAAGGTGAGCCTGTGCGGTTCCAAAATCCCTTTGACCCCTCTGAGGTATTCGAGTTTCCACCTGGAACGAGTGAGGCCGCGGCCCGGCAAGCCGTTGCGGATCTCCTGCTCGCCCGAGGGCGCGAGCGATTGGATCGGCCGTTCGCAACAAGGGCGCCGCGCAACAGTCGCCCTTCGGTGCCGCGGTAAACGCCCTTACCCCAGGACTTCTCGGGCCGCGGCTGTCGTCTTAACTCGCGAGGAATCTTTTCTCCGCGGTGACAATGCCGGCAAAACTGGGTCGCTCCAGTATGGATTGCACCCAGGCGAGCGTGCGTCGATATCTATTCGCATCCATGTTGGCTTTGGCGTGCTGATAGTTCAGGAACATGCTCGCGACCGAAATGTCGGCAACACCGATGCCCGGGCCAACGAGGAACTGGCCAGGATCAGGCGCAACTGACTCCAGATAGTTGAGAATCACCAGCAACTCCTTCTGCTCGCACTCGCGCACGACATCTTCGTTGCATGGCGTGTTGAAGATCCGAGGTCCAACGATACGTTTGAAAAAAATCTTGTT
>CAYNTW010000104.1:0-20653 GCA_964400085.1 uncultured Steroidobacteraceae bacterium
TTCCCGTCGTGCACCAGAAAGGGACACCTATGGAGATTGAATGGCCCACGGTGGTTGAAGGAGGTATTCCGATCCTCGGCGGCCTGTATGCCACCGCACTGGGATATGGTGTCCTTCGTCTCGGAACGCTGCGTGGCGGTCTTGAACAGACGCTGCTCCCCCGATTGAAATGGCTGGGCCCCTTCGTGATCGCGTTCGGCGTATTCACCGCCTGGCAGGCACATCTTCATGTGATCCATCCCCCTGCCGCGGAGCTCGCTCGGCAGATCGCCTCGCGTCTCACCTTCCCACATCGCATTGACCCGATCACAACGCTCGACAGCGTACAAGGCAGCGAAAATACGCTCGTTTACAAAATTTCGATCGCGAAACCCCTGCCAGATTTCGGTGGGCGCAGTGTCATGCAAGCCAAACTGGAACGACTCGCGTGTTCCAACCACGACCTGCAGAAGATCCTGAGCGGCGGATACTCGGTGCAAATGGAATACACGTTCCCGGAGGCGTCCTCGCCGATCGTCATTCCAGTGCCGCCTGTTACTTCCTGCTCGCGCTAGCGAGACGCCGGACTCGGGCTGGCCCTAACTCCAAATAAGGGGGCGGCACACTGGTCGATTTCCATCATCGGCTGCATCGCCTCCGACTCGCCCGGCTCGTCAACATCCAATTGTCTCCTGAATTCGGATACCACTTGGAATCATCAACACAGTAGCAGTCTGTGTTCGGATACAACAGCGCGGTTCATTTGACAGCGTCCTCGAGTGTCAGGCATAAGGCATCCCGCCCCATACAAACAATCCATGGAAGGCTGGCATGCAAAGCCACGGAAACAGTCGCGTGGTCCGGATCGGTAAAACTTTGGTTGGTGTCCTCGCGCTCTCGTGGCTATGCGCGTTGCCCATGTCCTCAGTCGCCGCAGGCTCGCCGCGAAACGCCCGCACGGCAAGTGCAGCTGACGTTCCCACGACGGCCCCCATATTGCTCGTGACAGCGGCGAGCAATCCGTTCACCCAGTATTACACCGAGATACTGCACGCCGAAGGTTTGAACGAATTCACGACTGTAGACATCGCCAGCGTTACGGCCGCCACCTTGGCAACTCACGACGTCGTCATTCTGGGCTCGATGCCGTTGACAGCCGCACAAGTCGCCCTGTTCAGCGACTGGGTGAATGGCGGTGGAAATCTCATCGCCATGCGGCCGGACGCCCAGCTGGCAGGTCTTCTCGGTCTGACGCCCGCGGGTGGCACACTGACCGATGGATATCTACTGGTTGCGCAGTCGGGACCCGGAATGGGGATCGTCAACACGACGATTCAATTTCACGATGCGGCCGATCTTTACACTTTGAGCGGCGCTTCGAGCGTGGCTACCCTATACGCGGTCGATGGGGTAACGCCGACTTCCAATCCTGCAGTCACCCTGCGATCCGTAGGTCCAAACGGCGGGCACGCCGTGGCATTCACCTACGATCTTGCGCGTTCGGTCGTCTACACCCACCAGGGAAATCCAGCTCTTGCTGGTCAACATCCGGATGGTCTGCCGGTGGCCCGCTCGGATGATCTTTTCTATCCGAGCTACCTGGATCTGAACAAGGTCGCCATTCCGCAGGCGGACGAGCAGCAGCGATTGCTGGCCAACTTGATTACCAGTGTGAATCTGGGCAGGAAGCCCCTGCCGCGATTTTGGTATCTGCCGAACGGGCTCAAGGCCGTAATCCTGCACGCGCTCGACGATCACGGCACGCCCTCCGGAACAAGAGACACGTTCGACAAGCTCAACGCTCACAGCCCGGCCGGTTGTTCGGTTGCGGACTGGACCTGCCTGCGGGGCACTTCCTGGGCGTATGCCGGCGTCGGGTTGACCGACAGCCAGGCTGCCGGCTATCAAGCACAGGGATTTGAGATGGGCGTACACATCGCGCACTCAGCGGGGGTGTGCACTGACTTCAAATCCGCGAGCGACCTGGATACGAGCTACACGAGTGACCTGGAGGGCTTTCAGGCATTGTTTCCAAGTCTGATGCCGCAGACCACGCACCGCTTCCATTGCAGTATCTGGAGCGACTGGCTCACGCAGGCGAAAGTTGGGCTGACGCACGGAATCCGCTTCAACATGGATTACTACTATTGGCCTCCTGCCTGGGTGCAGAACCGCCCCGGGTTGTTCACGGGCTCGGCGATTCCCATGCGGTTTGCCGACACGGACGGCACGGCGATCGATGTCTACCAGGGTGTTACACAGCTGGTCAATGAAAATCTCCTGCCATACCCGAGCTCTATGGGCGCTCTCGTGCAAAAGGCGGTCGGACCGGAAGGTTTCTATGGCATCTTTGGAACACACGACGACTCCATAGACCCCGCCTTCCTGGACGGCGTGATCAATACGGCGCTTTCCTACAACGTGCCCGTCATCAGCGCACGGCAAGCACTGACCTGGCTGGACGGGCGCAACGGATCCACGCTCGACGCACTGACCTGGGATGGGACAACTCTCGGCTTCATGGTCACCCCCGCGTCCGGCGCGAGGAACTTGCAAGCGATGCTGCCGGTGAATTCGCAAACCAACGGCCTCGGCACGCTGACGTTCAACGGTACGCCTGTCAGTTACACTACGCAGACGATCAAGGGCGTGCAGTACGCCTTCTTCCCCGCCGCTTCCGGTTCGTACACGGCCACGTACGATGCAGGGCTCGTTCCGCCTCCGAGCGGGGGATTGACGCTCTTTCCAAGCAATGCAGTGCCGGCAGTGTCCTCCGTGGCCGACCCAAACCCCGTTGAGCTGGGCGTGAAGTTCACCTCGGATCGAAGTGGGCAGATCATCGGAATTCGCTTCTATAAGGGCTCGAACGACACCGGCCAGCACATCGTCAATCTCTGGAACAGCAGTCAATCGTTACTCGCGACAGCACGCTCGCTCTCCGAGACCGCGAGCGGCTGGCAGCAGGTGAACTTCCAGGCCCCAGTCGCGATCCAGGCTGGAACAACCTACGTCGCTTCTTATCACACCGACGTTGGCAACTACGCGGCTGATCAAGACTTCTTTACGAACAGAAGTCTGGATACCCCACCACTGCACGCGCCCTCGAACGAGTCGAGTGGCGGCAACGGGGTATATACCTACGGCGCGAGCGCGTTCCCAACAAACACATACCGTTCCAACAACTATTGGGTCGATGTCGTCTTCGCTGATATCGCTTCGAAGAGCTTGTGGAACGATGGCGCGCGTCCGGCGATAGAGTCGGCAAACGATCCCAGCTCGGTCGAGCTCGGCGTCAAATTCCAGAGCGACGTCGCCGGTAAGATCACCGGAATTCGCTTCTACAAGGGACCAGACAATCCGGGCCCTCACAGCGTGACGCTCTGGTCGAGCTCCGGAACGGCACTTGCCACGGCGACGTCCACTACCGAATCCGCAGCCGGCTGGCAGCAAGTGCTCTTTTCGTCCCCGGTGGACATCACCGCGAATACGATCTACGTAGCCTCGTATCACGCCGCAAACGGAGGCTACGCGGCGGATGTGAGTTACTTCAACAACAACTACGACAACGCGCCATTGCACGCGCCATCGACTGATGCCGTCGCGGGCAATGGTGTGTACGTATACGGCTCGAGCGGATTCCCGAGCTCGACCGGCCGCGCGACCAACTACTGGGTCGACGTGCTCCTGACGCCGAGTCCATAGGTGTCTCAGATCGGGTTGTCAGGAACCAACACCGTCGACCCCGTCGTCCGCCGCGCCTCGAGGTCGCGGTGCGCCTCGGCAGCCTCGGCCAGCGGATAGGTCTGCCCGATCAACACGCGCACCGCCCTGCTCTTCACAGCCGCGAACAGCTCGCGGGCCGCGCTGTCGAGGGCATCGCGAGTGGCGATGTAGTGGAACAACGTCGGGCGTGTCAGGAACAGCGAGCCGCGTTTGCTGAGCTCGAGCGGGCTGAACGCCGGTGGCGGGCCGGAGGCGTTGCCGTAGGTGACCATCATGCCGAGCGGACGTAACGAGTCGAGCGACTCCGTGAAGGTGTCCTTGCCGACCGAGTCGTAGACTGCTGCGACACCTTGGTTCTTCGTGAACTTCTTCACGTTGGGCACGATCTCGTCGCGCCCGGAGATCAGAACGAGCTTGCAACCAAACTTGCGGGCGAGCTCCGCTTTGGCCTCGCTCCCGACTACCCCGATCACTTTCGCGCCCAGCGCCTTCGCCCATTGACACAAGATCAGGCCCACGCCGCCCGCGGCGGCGTGGACGAGAATGGTGTCGCCCTTGGCAACGCGATACGTCCGCCGTAACAGGTAGTGCGCGGTGAGCCCCTTCAACATGAGAGCGGCCGCTTGTTGGTCCGCGACACCTTTCGGCACTTTCACCAGGCGCTCGGCGGGCACGTTGCGCAGCTCGCTGTAGGCGCCCGGCTTGGAGTACACGTAAGCGACACGGTCACCCACGCGAAAGCCGCTGACCTTGCGCCCGACCGCGGTGATGACACCGGCCGCCTCGCGACCGAGCCCACTCGGAAGCTCGGTGGGATATAGGCCCGTGCGGTCGTAGACGTCGATGTAGTTGACACCGATCGCGGTATGGCGAACCTGCGCCTCCCCTGGCGCTGGCTTACCCGGGTCGAAATCCTCGAAGCGCAGAACCTCGGGACCGCCGTGCTCGTGGAAGCGAATGGCCTTGGGCATGGTGGGGTGTAGATCCAACGATCGACCCGATGTCGGGCCAATAGTGAAGGATACCCCAGGGAATTGCGGTCCAGCGGATCGGCGAACGCTTGGTGCTGTGCGAGCGCCGCAAGCCGCGGCGCCCCGCGTTCTTGTGTTTTTACCTTACAGCGCCGCGTCGTCCGTCTCGCCGGTGCGAATGCGGATGACCCGCTCGATTTCGGTAATGAAGATCTTGCCGTCGCCCACCTTGCCGGTCTTGGCGGACTTCAGGATGGCTTCGACAACCTGATCGACCAGATCGCTGCGTACGGCGACCTCGATACGGGTCTTGGGCACGAAATCGACCACGTACTCAGCGCCACGATAAAGCTCGGTATGACCGCGCTGGCGGCCGAAACCCTTCACCTCCGTGACGGTCATGCCCGAAACGCCGATATCAGACAGCGCGGCACGCACGTCGTCGAGCTTGAAAGGCTTAATGATCGCTGTGACCAGTTTCATGTGCGAGCTCTCCGTCGGATTTCCAATGCGTTATTTATAGATAGAAAGATTCAGAGCATGTCGCGGCAGGAGTGATTTTGCAGCTTTCATGCCACGCTCGGGAATCAGTATAAATCGCTGACTTTCAATCCCGTCTCCACGCGCCAGAAACACTTCTGCACCATTCTGGCGCGACCCCAGGCGCGGCGTGCCCCCAACTGGTGCGGTGACGTCGCCCCACAATGAGCTATCCTTTCGTTGATGTTCGAACAAATCGTCATCGTCGGTGCCGGTCAGGCCGCCGCCCAAGCAATCGATACACTACGCCGCAAAGGCTTCCCGGGGAAGCTGGCCCTGGTCGGGGAGGAGCCCTGGCTGCCGTACCAACGCCCGCCGTTGTCGAAAAAGTACCTCGCCGGCGCGCTGGAGCGCGAACGGCTGATGATCCGCCCGAGGCAGTTCTTCACTGACCACTCTGTGCAGACTCACCTCGGCCGGCGAGTCGAGGAGATCAGTCGGGCCGAACAGCGAGTACGCCTGGATGACGGCTCGTTGTTGCCCTACGACGCCCTGCTACTGGCCACCGGAAGCCGCCCGCGGAAGCTGATGGCTCCCGGCGCCGATCTGCACGGCGTGCATTTTTTGCGCACCATGGCCGACGTGGAGCGGATCCGCATGGACCTGGGTCCGGGCAAGCGCCTGGTGATCATTGGTGGGGGATACATTGGCCTCGAAGTGGCCGCTACCGCGCGCGAGCTGGGACTCGATGTCACGGTCCTGGAGATGGCCGAGAGAGTGATGAACCGGGTCACGTGTGGGGAGATTTCCTCCTTCTACGAGCGCGAGCATGCCCGTCATGGCGTGCGGATCATCTGTAACGCGAAGGTTCGTGCGCTTGCCGGCGATCCTCATTCGCATCGGGTCCGCGCTGTGTTGACGGAAGACGGCGCGGAGCACCCCGCGGATGTCGTCATTGTTGGTGTCGGTGTCCTACCTGCGGATGAGCTGGCCGTTGCCGCGGGGCTGGAGTGCTCGAACGGCATCAAGGTCGACCATCACTGCCGCACCTCGGATCCCCGGATCTATGCGGCCGGAGATTGTACCCAGCACGAGAACATCCATTACGGTCGCTGGTTGCGGCTCGAATCGGTCGACAACGCTTTCGAGCAGGCCACCACGGCCGCCCTAAACCTTCTCGGCACGCCGACCGTTCACGACAAGGTGCCGTGGTTCTGGTCAGACCAATATGACCTGAAGATGATTATCGTCGGCATCTGCCAGGGACACGACACGGTCATCACGCGCGGTTTTCCGTCCTCCCGGAGCTTCAGCGCCTGTTACCTACGCAATGGTGAGCTCGTTGCGATCGATAGCGTGAACAGCCCCAAGGACCAGATGGCGGCGCGCAAGATCATTGCCGCGCGTGGCCGCCCGGACCTCGACAAGCTCGCCAATCCCGCGATTCCCCTCAAGGATGTCATTTGACATTAACACTGGGACCCGTGATACGGCTCACGGTGGGCGGCGGAGCGCTATGGGAGGATGATCCCAACGCGTTTCAACAACAACGGAACGCTCACGCGGCGCTAGGGGGCCATGTCGAAACGTAAGCTACGCACAGGAAGTGCGGCGCTCGCCTGCATCTACTGTGGAACCGTAGCGGCAGCGCCCACGTTCAAGATTCTTGATCACGAGCGACTCGACCTCACTGCGCGGGTCGAGGCATCGGGCCAACAGCACCTGGCTTTCGACGCTTACGGTCATCACTTCGATGTCGACCTCGAGCCCAACGACGCCATCGCGCGCGGCGTCTCGGCGAATCGATCCGACATCAAGCCCTACAAGGGCACGGTTGCTGGCCAGTCAGGCTCCTGGGCGCGCCTGACACAGACTCGCGATGGCTGGCGCGGCGTCGTCGACGACGGGCAGGACCTCTATGCGATCGAGCCGGCCAATGAGTTACGGCACTCGGCCGTGCAACCCCTACCCGACGGCGGATCCAGCGCAACTCCGGTGATCTATCGGTTAGCGGACGCAATCACAGATGGCGCGGCGTACTGCGGGACGCAGATCAACGAGAATCTCACACCCACTTCGAACGATCGCCCTACCGCACTCGAGGCGTTCACGCACATTGCCACGGAGCTCTCGAACAAGGATACGGCTCGACTGCCGACACGAGAACTGGTCGTGGGCGTTATCGCGGATCATACGTTCACCGACGCAGCCGGCCCAGATCCGGAAGGCGCCATCGTTGCACGTATGGACATCGTGGACGGGATCTGGTCGACCCAGGCTGGCATTCGGGTTGTGCTCGGGCCCGTCACCATTCTGAGCGACAAGGACGACTTCTTCTCGTCAACATCCGTTCCGGGAGAGCTTCTGGCCGAAGTCAGCAGTTACCGCAGCAGACTGTCCGCGCACACCGATACCGGGCTCACGCACCTGATGACCGGGCGTGCCATGAATGGAAACATCATCGGCATCGCTTATCTCGGCGCCATCTGCGAGGGCGCTGATTCTGTCAGCCTTTCGCAAAGCACGATCTCCACGGTCATGGGTGCGCTCGTCGCGGCCCACGAGCTTGGCCACAACTTCAACGCGGTGCATGACGGGGTGCCGGGTGTTTGCTCCGCGACGGCGCAAACCTATCTGATGGCGCCGGTCATCAACATGAGCAATCAGTTTTCGGCCTGCAGCCTGAGCCGAATCGCCATGCGCGCCGAGACCGCCCGGTGTCTGGTCCAGATTCCTCCTCTCGCCGGTGGTCCGATGACGGGCGGCACTGTGCCAGGATCGACGTCGATCGATGGCAATCCGTCAGGCGGTAACGGCTCGAGCACTGGCGGTGGAGATGGTGCTGCCCCCACCGGAGGCAGTGGCGGCTCGAACGGCTCGAACGGCGGAGATGGTGGCAGTAATGCGGGTACCGCCACGAGCGGCGGCGGCGGTCGGCTCGACTTCGGCTGGCTCGCGTTTCTAGGGAGCTTGTTCGTGTTGCAGCGGGCACGGCCGCTGCTACAGCGGCGAGCAGCGGAAACCCAGCTCAATGAGACTCGCAACCAGGGCCGGACGGATCAGTGCGGGCGCCGTGGTAACGGCCGCGCTTCTCGTTCTGGCATTCCTGGCGTACGCCTGGCATCCCGCGATCGATCCCATTGAGCCGCCCAGCGCGGGCCGGTTCGATCCTTCCCTGATCCGCCGCGGATCGCAGCTCATTGCACTAGGCGATTGCCGGACCTGCCATACCAGTGAGGATGGCGCAGCCTTCGCCGGCGGGCGCGCGATCCCAACCCCCTTCGGCACGATCTATTCAACCAATATCACGCCCGATGCGACGACAGGTATCGGTCGCTGGTCGCAGCTCGCCTTCGCGCGGGCGATGCGCGAGGGCCTCGATCGCCAGGGCCGACACCTCTATCCGGCCTTTCCTTACGATCACTTCACGCTGCTCACAGACGATGATATTGGCGCGCTGTACGCTTTCCTGATGACCCGCCAGCCCGTCCGGGCGCCGGCGCCGGCAAACCACATTCCGTTCCCACTGAGCTTTCGGCCACTGCTCGCGGGCTGGAAGCTTTTGTATTTCCGGGAAGGCCGCTATCGTGCGGACGAGCGACACGATGTGGTTTGGAACCGGGGGGCGTATCTTGCGGAAGGAGTTGGACACTGCGGCGCTTGCCACACTCCGCGCAACACTTTGGGTGCGGAGGAGGTAGCCAGGCAACGCTTTGGCGGTGGCATGAGCGAAGGTTGGCATGCATACGCCATCAACGCAGGCTCGCAAGCCCCCGTACCATGGGACGTCGGAGCAATGGAATTTTATCTGCGCGAAGGGTGGCATCGATTGCATGGAGTGGCACGCGGGCCGATGGCGCGTGTGACGGACAGCATGGTGCGCGTTCCAGAGGCAGACGTGCATGCCATCGCGAGTTATGTCGTGTCGCAGATGGAGCCGCCTGGGGCACCGCGGCAGACTGTAGCAGCAACGCAAGCGCGCGCCCGCGCCTCGCCATCTAACAGTGATGGCGCCCGCATCTACGCCGCCGCCTGCGCGAGTTGCCACAACGGCGACCGACCTCTTCCCTTTGGCGGCATCGATCTAACCCTCAGTATCGGTGTAGCCGGAGAGGACCCAACCAACCTCCTGCGCGTGGTTCTCGATGGCCTCCCCGCGACGGGAGAAGCACCGCAGCCCACCATGCCGGGTTTTGGCACAACGTTGTCAGACCGGCAGTTGCTGTCATTGCTGACCTATCTGCGGCAGCGGTTTGCCGATAAGCCGTTGTGGAACGACACCCAGGCGCACATCCGGAGATTGCGCCGATGATGGACCTCGAGGTCAACGGGCACATTCACTCGGTAACGGCCGATCCGGATACGCCTCTCCTGTATGTCCTGCGCGAAGACCTGAAGCTGAACGCGGCGAAATACGGCTGCGGGCTCGGGCAGTGCGGCGCATGCACAGTGTTGGTTGACGGTGAAGCGGTCTTTTCCTGCGTGATCCCGATCTTGTTGCTCCAAGGCAAGCAGATCACCACCGTCGAGGGCCTCGGCACATTGGAGCGACCCGGTCCCCTGCAACGCGCGTTCATGGAGGAGCAGGCAGCGCAATGCGGCTACTGCATTCCAGGCATGATGATGCGCGCCCAGGCGCTGTTGCAAAAGAACCCACAGCCTACCGATGAGGAGATCCGCGGCTACCTGGAACCGAATCTGTGTCGGTGTGGCACTCACATGCGGATTTTGCGGGCGGTTCGCCGCGCCGCCCAGTTGATGAGCCCACACCCCGCGAGCCGATGAGCAAGCACTGCAGTGAAATCTCCCGTCGGGTCGTCTTGCAGGGCGCGGGTGCGCTGATTGTCAGCTTTGCGTTTGCGCCGACCGCGGCCCAGGAAGTCGGCTCGGCCAACGACGCGGGCTCAGCACCGAAACTGCCAGGGAGCCTCGCGCGCACGCCCTTCCTCGACGCGTGGCTCCGGATTGACAGCGACGGCTCCATAACTGCCTTTACGGGTAAGGCCGAGCTCGGCCAGGGCATCAAGACCGCGTTGCTGCAAATCGTCGCGGAGGAATTGCGAGTGGCCATGAGCCGCATACGACTCGTCACCGCCGATACCGTGCGCACAGCCAACGAAGGCTACACCGCCGGAAGCCATTCAACACAAGACAGTGGCACCGCACTACGCCACGCCGCAGCGCAAGCTCGGGAGATTCTGATCGGCGCAGCCGCGCAGCGCTGGACCCTTGCTGGCAATGAGCTCAAAGCCGACCAGGGCGCCGTCGTCGCCCCGAACGGAACCCGACTCTCCTACGGCGAGTTGGTTTCCCCAACTCTGCTACACGTCCACGCGCAACCGGCTTCGAAGTTGACCGACCCGGCTTCCTTCGAAGTCATGGGCAAGGGTGTTCCGCGCGTGGATATCCCGGCGAAAGTGACTGGCGCCGCCGCTTACGTGCAGGATATGCGACTCCCTGGAATGCTCCACGCGCGGGTCGTACGACCTCCGAGCTACGGGGCGCAGTTGCAGTCCGTGGACATCAACGCCGTAAGCAGGGCCGCTGGCGTTGTGCAGGTTGTTCGGGACGGTAACTTCCTCGCCGTGGTAGCCGAGCGCGAATACCAGGCTATCCAAGCTATGCGAGCGCTTACGGCGGCGGCGAAGTGGGAAGAGAAGGCCTCGCTTCCAAAGCAAGCCGACATTCCTGCAACTCTGTTGTCGTTCCCAACGCAGGATTTCACGATTTTTGACAAACCGCCGTCGGTAGCCAACGGCGGCTCGCCACCAACTACCGCCGCCGCCCACACAGCAACCTACACCCGCCCCTACGTGGCCCATGCCTCCATGGGACCATCCTGCGCAGTAGCGCACCTGCAAGGCGACACGCTGACAGTCTGGACACACACCCAAGGCGTTTATCCCGACCGCCAGGCGATTGCCGAAATGCTGAAGATGCAGCCCGATAAGGTTCATTGCATCCACGTCGAAGGCTCGGGCTGTTACGGTCACAACGGCGCGGACGACGCCGCGGGCGATGCCGCGTTGATCGCGAGCCACCTGCCAGGAAAGCCCATCCGCGTGCAATGGATGCGTGAGCAGGAGCTCGCCTGGGAGCCGTTCGGTCCAGCAATGGTCACGCGGACACAGGCGACCCTCGACTCCTCCGGCCACATCGCGAGTTGGGACTACGGCGTCTGGAGCAACACACATTCGATGCGACCCGGGCCCGCCGGAGCACTGCTGGCGGCCCAACATATGACTGCCGCCTTTGCGCCACCGACCCCCAAGCCGCTACCGCAACCGGAAGGCGGGGGCGATCGCAACGCCATACCCCTCTACAACCTGCCCAGCGCAAAGATTATTCATCATTTCATTCCTGCAATGCCCCTGCGCATTTCCGCGCTCCGCTCCCTCGGCGGCTACATGAACGTCTTCTCGATTGAAAGCTTCATGGATGAGCTTGCCCTGGCGGCGCACACCGACCCTGTCAGCTTTCGCCTCGCGCACCTCGATGACCCAAGGGCGCGCGACGTCATCAACACGGCGGCGAGCCACTTCGACTGGACTGGCCGACCCAAGGGAGGCAAGGGCACGGGGTGTGGGTTCAGCTTCGCGCGCTATAAGAACCTGGCCGCATACTGCGCGGTCGCGATCGAGGTATCCGTCGATCACGAAAGCGGCCGTACACGCATTGAGCGAATCGTGGCGGCCGTCGACACAGGTCAAGTGGTAAACCCGGACGGTATCCGCAACCAGATCGAGGGCGGCATTCTGCAATCGCTCAGCTGGACTCTGTACGAATCTGTCAGCTTCGACAACACCCGCATTCGCTCCGTGGACTGGTCGACCTATCCGATCATGAGGTTCGATGCGGTGCCTCGCCGCTTGGACGTGCACGTGATTGACCGCCCCGGTACGCCGTTTCTCGGCTGTGGCGAAGCTTCCCAAGGCCCTGCGAGCGCCGCCGTGGCCAACGCCATCGCCGACGCAACCGGTAAGCGCCTGCGCGACCTTCCCCTCACAGCCGCTCGCGTGAAGGCGGCAATAGGAATTTAACGCTGAAGGCCTCGAGCTCACGAGTCAGGCGAACACGACCAACAGGTCCTTCGCATCCACCTGCGCGCCAGGTTTGGCGATCACTTCTGTTACTTCGCCGTCCGCCTCCGCGCGTACTGCGGTTTCCATCTTCATCGCCTCGAGCGTCACCAACACCTCACCACGGATTACCTTGCGACCTACCGCGGTAGTCACGGTAGCGACAGTGCCGGGCATCGGCGCGCCGAGGTGCTTCGTGTTTCCAGGCTCGACCTTGCGTTGCGGCGGGCGCTGCGCAACCTGTTTGCGATCGGCCACGTGGACCGACCGGGGCTCGCCATTGAGCTCGAAGTAGACCGTACGAGTGCCGTCCTCGTGCGGCTCGCCCGTGGTGACGTAGCGAACGATGAGTGTCTTGCCTCGCTCGATATCCACCGTGATCTCATCACCCGGCTGCATGCCATAGAAGAACACGGGTGTCGGCAAAATGCTGACATCCCCGTATTGCAGGCGGTCGGCGATGTACTCCATCCAAACCTTCGGATACATCAAGTAGGAGGCGAGATCATCGTCCGTGACCGGTCGCGGCAATTTCTGTTGAATTTTCGCGCGTTCCGCCGCCAGATCCGCCGGCGCCATCCTGGCGCCCGGGCGCTCGGTGAGCGGCTGCCCACCTTTCAACACCTTGCGTTGCAGCTCCTCTGGAAAGCCGCCATACGGCTGTCCGAGGTCACCGTGAAAAAGTTGGACCACCGACTCCGGAAAGGCCACATCGGTGTGCGGATCGAGCACCTTTTCCTTTGTGAGGCCGCTGGTCACCATCAGCAAAGCCATATCGCCCACCACCTTCGAGGTGGGTGTGACCTTGACGATATCCCCGAACATCGTGTTCACGTCGGCGTAAGCCTGCGCGACTTCCGGCCAACGTGGAGCGTCGATCCCCAAGGAGCGCGCCTGCTCGCGCAGATTCGTGTACTGGCCGCCCGGCATACCATGGACGTAAACTTCCGACGCTCCCGCGCGGATGTCGCTTTCGAAAGCGGCGTAAAGTTTTCTCACCTGCTCCCAATAGGCGGAAATCATGCGGATGTGATCAGGGTCGAGCCCCGTATCGCGCGGCCCATACCGCAGTGCCTCGACGATGGAGCCGAGGTTGGGTTGGGAAGTCAGGCCGCTCATGGCATCGATCGCGCCATCCACCGCGTCAGCCCCCGCCTCGACCGCCGCCAGCACGCTGGCCGCTGCAACGCCGCTGGTGTCATGAGTGTGGAAGTGCACTGGGAGACCAATTTCCTCCTTCAGCGCCTTGATCAGGGTATGAGCGGCGCGTGGCCGGCAGAGCCCACCCATGTCCTTGACGCCCAAAACGTGCGTGCCGGCTGCCTTGAGCTGCCGCGCCAGGTCCAGGTAATAATCCAGCGCATATTTCTTTTCGTGCGGATCGCTCAAATTGCCGGTGTAGCAGATCGCCGCCTCGCAAAGCTTGCCCGTTTCCAACACGGCGTCGATCGACACGCGCATGTTCTCGACCCAGTTCAGCGAGTCGAAGATCCGGAAGACATCGATACCACGCTCGGCGGCTCTCTTGACGAAGAACCGCACCACGTTATCCGGATAGTTGGCATAACCCACGGCGTTCGCGGAGCGCAACAGCATCTGCAGGAGCAGATTCGGCATGCGCTCGCGAAACTGGGCCAGCCGCTTCCAGGGATCCTCCTTCAGGAAGCGCATGGCCACGTCGAAGGTCGCACCTCCCCAACACTCCACCGAAAAGAGCTGTGGGAGCAGGCTCGCGTAGTACGGTGCGATGGCTGCCATGTCGATGGTGCGCATTCGGGTCGCGAGCAAGGACTGGTGCGCATCCCGCATGGTCGTGTCGGTAATGAGGACCTGCGGCTGTTGGAGCATCCATTTCGCAAAGCGCTCCGGACCGAGCTCATCGAGCTTGTGCTTCGTTCCGGGGGGCGGAGTGCCCGGCGCTCCCCGCGGCAGCTTTGGACGATCGAACCTGGGCGGGTGCCCACGGTCCTTCACCTCGGGGCTGCCGTTCACGATGGTCTCACCGACAAAGGTCAGGATGCGCGTCGCGCGATCCTGTTTGCGCGGCCAGCGGAACAACTCCGGCGTTTCGTCGATGAATCGCGTCGTGTATTCGCCATGGGGAAAACGAGCGTGAGTGATGACCTGGTCCAGGAAGCGCAGGTTCGTCACGACGCCCCGTATGCGGAATTCCCACAAAGCGCGGTGCATGCGCGCGATGGTTTCCTCGGGAGTGGGCGCCCAGGAAGTGACTTTGACCAACAGCGAGTCGTATGAGCGCGTGATGATCGCCCCGGTATAGGCGGTTCCCGCATCGAGCCGAATGCCAAACCCGGCGGGGCTGCGATAAGCGGTGATCTTGCCGTAGTCGGGAATGAAGTTGTTTTCGGGGTCTTCGGTCGTGACGCGACACTGCAAGGCATGCGCGCTCAAGCGAATATCTCGTTGCGCCGGAACACCGCTATCGGGGGTTCCGATACGCGCGCCGCCGGCAATCCGAATCTGCGCTTTGACGATATCGATGCCCGTCGCGCACTCGGTGACGGTATGTTCAACCTGGATTCGGGGGTTCACCTCGATGAAGTAAAAACGACCGGTATCGGCGTCCTGGAGGAACTCGACCGTGCCGGCGTTCACATAGTTGGATGTACGCCCGATCGCGAGCGCCGCGTTACAGAGCTCGGTGCGCTGCGCTTCGGTGAGGAAGACCGCCGGCGCGCGCTCTACGACTTTCTGGTTGCGCCGTTGCACGGTGCAATCCCTCTCGAAGAGGTGCACCAGCTCACCGTGACTATCACCGAGGATCTGCACCTCGATGTGGCGCGCGCGTCTGACGAGTTTTTCGAGGTAAACCTCGTCGTTGCCAAAAGCGGCCTTAGCCTCCCGTCGCGCGACGGGCAGCAGCTCGTCGAGTTGCTCATCGCTTTCCACCACGCGCATTCCACGACCGCCGCCGCCCCAACTCGCCTTCAGCATCACCGGATAACCGATGCCCCGCGCGAGCCGCTTGCACTCCTGAATATCCGTCGGCAACGGGGGCGTTGCCGGCATGGTCGGCACGCCGGCCGAGGTTGCAAGATTGCGCGCAGCCACTTTGTTTCCCAGGATCCGCATGGTCTGCGGCAGGGGACCGACAAAGACAATGCCGGCCTCCGCGCACGCTTGCGCGAATTCGGGGTTCTCGGAGAGAAAGCCGTAGCCGGGATGAATCGCATCCACCCGTGCTTCACGCGCGATGCGCAGGATGTCCTCTATCGAGAGGTAGGCCTCGACAGGACCTTTGTCACGACCGACCAGGTAGGCTTCATCGGATTTCGTCCGGTGCAGGGAAAAACGATCTTCCTGGGAGTAGATCGCCACGGTCCGCAGGCCGAGCTCGGAGGCGGCGCGCATGACGCGAATGGCGATCTCACCGCGGTTGGCGACCAGGATGCTGCGTATCCGCTGCGACATGAACCCCTCGACGAATTGACTGCTAGGAAAGGCACTTTTGACGGATTATTGGAACAGGGAGTGACCGGACAGGCAATGTCGAGGAGCCCTCGAGGCGGAGATTTTTTTGCATGCATGCGATTGCGATTCACGGGGGCGCCGGCGCGATTGCCCGCCATCTCCTTTCCCCAGAGAAGGAACAGCAATATCGCGCGGGCTTGGAATTCGCCCTGGATGCCGGATACGCGGTGCTCGAGCACGGTGGCGCGAGCCTCGATGCGGTTGGTGCGGCCGTCCGGGCTTTGGAGGATGACCCTCTATTCAATGCGGGCCGTGGAGCGGCTCTGACCCGTAATGGTGCAGCGGAGCTCGACGCCGCGATCATGGATGGCGAGCGTCAACGGGCTGGAGCAGTTGCCTGCGTACGCCACGTCAAAAATCCCATCGACCTTGCGCGTCGCGTGATGGAGAAGTCGCGGCATGTGCTCCTGGTGGGACCCGGAGCCGAGGAGCTTGCGCTCGAGGAAGGCCTGGCGTTGGTGCCGAATGAATATTTCCAGACCGAGGAGCGCCGGCAACAGCTCGAGACCGCGCGGCGCGGGCAGAGCGTCTGCGAGCTTCTCGCCCAGGGAACTGTCGGCGCGGTCGCACTGGATCGCCAGCGCAATCTTGCGGCCGCCACTTCCACCGGAGGCATGACCAACAAACGACCCGGGCGGGTAGGCGACTCCCCGTTGATCGGGGCCGGGACCTTCGCCCGGAATGGCGCGTGCGCGGTCTCCACAACGGGCCACGGCGAGTACTTCATCCGCGCCGTCGCCGCGTATCACATCTGTAATGCAGTCGAGTACCGCCGACTGACACTCGCGGAAGCGGCACGAGAAATGCTACATGGCATCATTCCGGCCCTGGGAGGGAGCGGAGGACTCGTTGCGGTCGACGCTGGGGGAAAGGTCGTGATGGACTTCAGCACTGAAGGTATGTTCCGTGCCGTGCGCGATTCCAGCGGACGCCACGAGGTGGCAATCTATTGAGATACGGGCGGGCTCGCCTTCGCAGGCACAGGCATAAAACAATAAGTCACAGCCATCGAATCCGATGAAACTCGCGCCATTTCGTGGGGCCCCATAAGCATGGGACGCAACAGCCGGGGCCATAAGGAGACCGCGGGCACGGAAAGCGCCTCCATCTACCGCCACTTCGATCAGATCGTGGCTGGGGTCAGGGACTATGCCGTCTTCACCCTGGACATCGGCGGTCACGTCACGAGCTGGAATGCCGGGGCCGAGAACATCAAGGGCTATCGGGCCGCCGAAATCCTCGGCAAGCATTTCTCGCGCTTCTATCCTCCAGAGGCCATCGCACGCAACTGGCCCAACGAGGAGCTCAAGATCGCGGCCGGCCAAGGGCGTTTCGAGGAGGAGGGCTGGCGCGTCCGCAAGGACGGGACACGTTTCTGGGCTGACGTGGTGATCACGGCTCTACGCAGCTCATCCGGCAAGCTGACAGGCTTTCTCAAAATCACTCGGGATCTGACCGAGCGCCGCCGTCACGAGGAAACGCTGCGGGAAAGTGAGGAGCGGCTCCGACTCCTGATTGATAGCGTGAAGGAGTACGCCATCTTCATGCTCGACACGGATGGCCGTGTTGCGAGCTGGAATTCCGGCGCCGAGCGCATCATCGGCTACGCACCCGCTGAGATTATCGGGCGCTCGCTGGCCTCCTTCTACCCGGCGGAGGCGGCAGAGCGCGGGGCGCCTCAGCAGGACCTCGCCGCTGCGATCAAGAACGGAAGCCTGGTAACCAACGGATGGCGGGTCCGCAAGGACGGCAGTCGTTTCTGGGCCAACATCGTGATCCGCGCCGTGCACGACCGCGAGGGCCAGTTGCGCGGTTTCTCACAGGTCACTCGCGATCTCACGGAGCGCAAGGAATTCGAGGAATTGGCCGAGTCTCGACAACGAACCCACGAATTTCTCGCGATGCTCTCGCACGAGCTCCGCAATCCCTTGGCGCCGCTCAAGACATCGGTTGACCTTCTGCGTATGCGCAACCTCAACGACGCCATTGCCGAACGCGCGGTCGATGTTATCGAGCGGCAGGTGACGCACCTCACGCACGTTGTTGGGGACTTGCTGGACGTAAGCCGGATCACGAGTGGCCGCATTGCGCTGGCCAACGAGGAGCTTGATCTGCAGACTGTTGTGGCACGAGCCGTCGAGACGGTGGGTCCGTTGTTGGAGTCGAAGGGTCACTCACTCGTGTCGAATCCCCCACCGCACCCCGTGACCATCCGAGGGGATATCACGCGCCTCACACAGGTGATGGTCAACCTTTTGGGCAATGCGGTGAAGTACACGCCTGACGGCGGACGCATCGAGATCGACGTCCAGCCCGAGCAAGAGAGCGTGGCAATTCATGTTCGTGATAACGGCATCGGTATTGCGGCAGAATTGTTGCCGCGAGTATTTGACCTGTTTACCCAAGGTCAACGCGCGCTTGACCGTACTGACGGCGGGCTGGGCATCGGTCTCGCCCTCGTGCATCGGATCGTCAGCTTGCACGGAGGGACGGTGAAAGCCTTCAGTGCGGGGCCGGGACAGGGCAGCGAGTTTGTTGTTACTCTTCCCGCGGCTTGGACAGGCGCGCGGGCTGAGCTGGCAGTGCCCACTGAGGGGGAGAAGTCGATGACCGCGGGGCCCGATTCGCAAAAAAGAGAGCACAAGCGTCGGCGCCTGATGGTGATCGACGACAACAAGGACGCGGCGGAGAGTATGTCCATGCTCTTCGAGTTGTGGGGGCATGAGGTCGTTTGCGCCTACGACGGGCGTGCCGCCTTGGAAACGGCCGCGAAGTATCGGCCCGACGCCGTGTTTCTGGACATTGGCCTACCTGGCATGGACGGCTACGAGATCGCCGAGCGACTGCGTGAGCTGCCCGACTCCGCACACACCGTACTGGTGGCCATTACGGGTTACGGTCAGGATGAAGACCGACGGCGCTCTCGCGAGGCCGGAATCGACCACCACCTCGTCAAGCCGGTCGCGCCGGAGACCCTGCAGAAGCTACTGGATTTGCTCGAGCGCCCTTGATCGTCGAGGCCGATCAGCCTGCCACGGCAGGCTCGCGGGGTCGGAAAGCACTTGGCGGCAATGCTTCCCACCGCGCCCAGACACGCCGTAGGTGTTGTGCCGATCGGAAACCTGCTTTCGCCGCGATCCGCTCCAGATCCAACTTGCTCTGAGTAACCAGTTCCTTCGCGAACGCAAAGCGGATGAGCTGCACATAATCCAAGGGTGAGCATTGCGCGTGCTCAGCGAAAAGACGTGCGAGATTACGTGTGCTCGTGCACGCAATCCTGGAAAGCCGCTGCGCGGTCCAGGTCGCGGTCGGATTGCGCACCACCGCGTCCTGGACACGATGGACTGCGGGATGGACATGGTTGCGATGATTCACCCAAGGCGAGAGCGCCGGATCTGTCCCTGAACGGCGTAGATACACGACCAAGTCCCGGGCGATCTCGGCAGCCACCCGCGGCCCGAGTTGTTGTCCAATCACATACAACGCCAGATCGAGGCCGGCTGTCACCCCGGCACTCGTGAAGACGGTCCCGTCTTCCACGAAGATGCGGTTGTCATGCACGCGCGCCCGAGGCTCGACCCTGCGGAGCTCCTCGATGTGCTCGAAATGCGTCGTACACTCGCGCCCAGCGAGCAGACCCGCCTTCGCGGCGAGGACACTTCCAGCACAGACGCATAACAGTAGACCCGTCTTCGTGACGCCGGAAGCGAGCCATTGCGTCACCGCTCGCATCTCCGGCTCCTCCAGCGGCATGGAGTCGCCGGCAATCCCCGTGAGCACCACAATCGAGCCCTCCGGTAACTGCGCCGGCAGTGGCTCGAGACTGGCGAGCTCCAGTCCGATCGCGGCCTTCACGCTGGGTGTCCCCGAAGCAAAACGGAGTCGGTAGCTGTTTGGCACCTTGTTGTTGGCGTTCCGAAAAGCGTCCGCCGGCCCCGCCACATCCAGGAGCACGACCCGCGGTAGCAGGGCGAAAACGACGTCTCTCATCAGCTTCCGAGAGCCTCGGCGGTGGTGACTACGCGGGCGAAGCGGCCATCGAGTACCAGCTCCGTTCGCTCGCGAATCTCGGCGGGTGAGAATTCGCGCCCCGTACGAGATTGCATAGGAAACGTGAGCGTTGCGTCCGTGATGTACCGGACCTTGAATCCGAGATCGGAGGCGTGTCGTGTCGTGGTTTCGCAGCACTGCTCTGTGCGGATACCCGTCACGAGCACCTCTTCCACCCCACGATGGCGCAACCAGTCCTCGAGAGTGGTGCCGTCCGTCGTTTCGGCAAACATTGCCGAATGCACGTGCTTGAAGAACACGGCGTCCGCTCGCAATGACAGTTCGGACATAGGCCGCACGAGGCCTGAAGCCCGTGAAAACGGATCGCTCGGATCGTCGGTGCACTCCTCGTGGAAAACCTGCACCACCGCGATCCCGCGCGACCGTGCGCCGTCGATCAGCGACTGCACATTGTGCAAGAACGCGGGAAGCTCGTTCGCTCGCCAATAGGGACGATGACGGAAGGATTCCTGAATATCGATGACGATCAATGCCTGCTTCATGACCATGACTCGGGGGTAATGATTCGGCAATTATCATGGGGCGCGCTGGGCCTTGTGGCCAGCGGTTCCCGGACGGTCATCGGTCAAAAACGGACAAAAGGGAGGGCTGCCGCCGACATCGCACCGGCCTTGCCGGCTCAAATCCGAGCGGACTGAAAAATGCCGCAAGGGAGCTCTCGGTCAAAGCCGGTGCGACGTAAGTGTTGAGCTACCGCGCGCGCCGCGAATCAGTCGGTAGTGCAACACCCTGGCTCGGCGTGGGAGATAGGATCTCTCAAGTTGCCTGACCCCTGCCTGAACGCGCGGGAGTGATCGCGGCGCATGTTCGCGACTACCGCAATTTTCGGGTGCAATCACTCGTTGAACGCGCCCCGCG
>CAYNTW010000105.1:0-20501 GCA_964400085.1 uncultured Steroidobacteraceae bacterium
AGATCGGCGAGTCCCTCGGTTATCCCATCACTTGCGTCGGCGTGCCCAAGACCGTCGACAACGATCTGCCGCACACCGATTGCTGCCCAGGCTTCGGTTCGGTCGCCAAGTACATTGCCGTCTCCACCCGCGAAGCGACTCTGGACGTCGCGTCCATGGCGCGCACCTCGACCAAGGTCTTCGTCATGGAGGTGATGGGTCGGCACGCGGGCTGGATCGCCGCGGCCGGTGGTCTCGCCGGCGCCAGGCCCGAGGATGGGCCGCACATCATTCTCTTTCCCGAAATTCCTTTCGAGCAGCAGAAGTTTCTCGACAAGGTCAAACAGTGTGTCACCGACTATGGCTACTGCGTCATCGTCGTGTCGGAAGGCGCGGCGACGGCGGATGGCAAATTCCTGGCCGACGCGGGCACCAAGGACGCCTTCGGACACACACAGCTCGGCGGTGTCGCGCCGCTGGTGGCCAACATGGTGCGCGAGGCGCACGGCTACAAATATCACTGGGCGGTAGCCGATTATCTGCAGCGCTCAGCACGACACATCGCCTCGAAGGTCGATTCGGATCAGGCGTATGCCGTGGGCCAGGCGGCCGTCGAGCTCGCCGTGAAAGGTGTCAATGCGGTGATGCCCACCATCGTCCGCAAGGCCTCAAAACCCTACAAATGGACCATCGGCCACGTGCCGCTCGCGGAAGTTGCCAACAAGGAGAAGAAGGTGCCGCGCGAATACATCACGGAGGACGGCTTCGGGATCACGGCAGCCTGCCGCCGTTATCTACAGCCGCTGGTGGCGGGTGAAGCCTACCCACCCTACAAGGACGGCCTGCCCGATTACATCAAGATCAAGGGCGCCGCCGTTCGCAAGAAGGTGAAAACCGAGTTCAAGCTGTAGGAATGGCCAGCGGAACAGCGGCGCGCTGCGGCGCGTTTGTTCGGTCATGTTATAGTGCCTGGCGGCGACTTACGACAACGAACTCGAATTGACGCTGAGTACGATTTTTCCAATGAGCTGATTTCATTTTGCGCTGACTGACGAGGGGAGGTTCGCTGATGAATGATCCCACCACGTGGCTGTGGCTTGCGATCGGTGCCGGTGTTCTAGCCGTTCTCTACGGCGTGTTTTCCATGATGTCCATTCTCCGGCTGCCCGCGGGTAACGCGCGCATGCAGGAGATCGCAGCGGCCATCCAGGCCGGAGCGCAGGCTTATCTCAACCGTCAATACACGACGATCCTCATCGTCGGCATCGTGTTGCTTGCGGTCATCGGCTTCTCACCCATCGGTTGGCCCACTGCCGGCGGCTTCGCCATCGGCGCGATCCTTTCAGGACTCACTGGCTACATCGGAATGAACATCTCCGTGCGCGCGAACGTGCGCACCGCGGAAGCGGCGACTCGCGGACTCAACGCCGCGCTCGCGGTTGCATTCCGCGGCGGAGCGATCACCGGAATGCTCGTGGTGGGATTGGGCCTGATCGGCGTTGCAGGTTATTTTTCCGTGCTGCGAGCAGTGCCTTCCATCGGACCTGAGGGTGCCCTGCACGCCTTGGTGGGGCTCGCCTTCGGCGGCTCGCTGATCTCCATTTTCGCGCGCCTTGGAGGCGGCATTTTCACCAAGGGCGCCGATGTCGGCGCCGACCTGGTCGGCAAGGTCGAGGCCGGCATTCCGGAAGATGATCCGCGCAACCCCGCGGTCATCGCCGACAACGTGGGCGACAACGTGGGCGACTGCGCCGGAATGGCCGCGGACCTTTTCGAAACCTACGCCGTGACGTTGGTCGCGACCATGGTGTTGGGAGGTCTGCTGTTCGCGAACCAAGGTGAGGCCGCAGCCATCGGCGCGGTGATCTATCCGCTCGCGCTCGGCGCCGCCTCGATCGTCGCCTCCATCATCGGCACGTTCTTCGTCTCCATCCGCGATGGCAGCACCAAGATCATGAACGCGCTCTACAAAGGGGTGATCGTCTCCGGCATCGTGTCCGCGATCGCCTTCTACTTCATCACTCAGCAGCTCATGCCCACGCAGGCGGGCGCGCTGTTCGGCTGTTCGCTGATCGGCCTCGGCTTGACAGCGGCGATGATCCTGATCACCGAGTACTACACCGCGACCGAATACTCGCCGGTGCGGCGCGTCGCTTCGGCTTCCCAGACCGGCCATGCCACGAACATGATCGCGGGTCTGGGCCTGTCGATGAAAGCCACCTCACTACCGGTCCTTGCCGTGTGTGTTGCGATCTGGGGCGCCTATCAACTCGGACAAACTCACGGCGTTGGACTGTATGGCATCGCGATAGCGGCAACCGCCATGCTGTCGATGACGGGAATGATCGTGGCGCTGGATGCGTATGGCCCTATCACGGACAACGCGGGCGGCATCGCCGAGATGTCAGGTTTGCCGAAGTCCGTGCGTGACATCACCGATCCCTTGGACGCGGTGGGCAACACGACCAAGGCCGTGACCAAAGGGTACGCCATCGGTTCGGCAGGGCTTGCCGCACTGGTGTTGTTCGCGGACTACACGCACAACCTCGAGTCGGTCGGCAAGCTCGTGGAATTCTCCTTGTCCGATCCGGCCGTGATCATCGGACTCTTCATTGGTGGCCTGGTGCCCTATTTGTTCGGCGCCATGGCCATGGAAGCCGTCGGCCGCGCCGCGGGCTCGGTCGTCAACGAGGTGCGGCGCCAATTCCGCGAGATCAAGGGAATCATGGAGGGCACGGGCAAGCCCGATTATTCCAAGGCGGTGGACATGCTCACGCGGGCTGCCATCGGCGAGATGATCATCCCCTCCCTGCTCCCCATCCTGGTGCCGATCGTCCTCGTATTCGCCCTGAATGCGCTCATGGGCCCTGGCGCGGGCATCAAGGCGCTCGGTGGCCTGCTGATCGGGACCATCGTGACCGGGCTCTTCGTGGCCATCTCCATGACCACCGGCGGTGGTGCCTGGGACAACGCGAAGAAGTACATCGAGGAAGGAAACTTCGGCGGCAAGGGCTCGGACGCTCACAAGGCCGCCGTCACCGGCGACACGGTAGGCGATCCGTACAAGGATACGGCGGGCCCGGCGATCAACCCGCTCATCAAGATCATCAACATTGTGGCGTTGCTGCTGGTGCCGCTGCTATAGGACGGCACGATGCGGGCGGGTGGGGACACAAAGGTGTCTCGACCCGCCCTGGAGACTGTCTCTCTACAGTGGATGTATCCCGCTCAAAAGACGATGCAGCACCGTCGGCGAGGCGGGCTTGACGAGGTGATGATCGATACTCGCCTCGCGCGAGCGGCGCCGATCGGCTTCGTGACCGAGGCCGGTCAGGGCAATGATGGTTGTGGAGGTCCCTTCCGGCATCGAGCGGATCCTCGCCGCCGCCTCCAGGCCGCTGAGCTCCGGCATGCTGATGTCCATGAACACGACTGTCGGTCGCACCTGTCGAAATTTATCCAACGCTTCCCGAGGCCCATACGCGGTATGCACGTCGTGACCCATCAATGACAGCATGCACGCGACAGCATCGGCCGAGTCCGCCTGGTCATCGACGACCAGCACCTTGAGCGGTGTCTCGGCATGAGGCACGTCTTCCATCATGGTTTCCCCTGCTTCCCACACGGGCCTAGCTAAAGCCATGGGAGCGCTCAGTAGCAAGTTTTGTGCGTGCGCGGGAACGCGGTTGTCGCGTTGCAACAAGTTATGTCAAGCAGGTCGCGGGTCTGACTAGGCGCGCCCCGCGCGCGATTCGGTCAGAACAGCGGTGACGAGGCGATTGAGACGCGCGCAGTAGGTGGCCACCGGCTCGACGGCTTGCGCCTGCTTGTCGACCAGCGCACTGGAGATCTCGGTGAGACGCCGCTCGATCCGCTCATCCACGCTCAGCGAGCGGCAGATCAAGGCACTGACACAGGCTGTGATCTCCGCGTCCAGGACCCGCGCATCGCTGCCGGCGATCTCGACGCCGGCCAGCTCGCTCGGACAACCTGCGGCCAGATGCTCACGCCATAGACTGGCAAGCTGCATACGCTTGGGTGTGGCCCAGTGGTAGCTGAGTTGGGATGTTAGACCGTTCGCGCGCCCTTCTTACCACGCCTGTGGCCGAGTTGCACTTCCAACGCGCGGTGCGCGGCCGCAGTTGGTTGTTGGAGTTTTGCTTCAAACGCCCTGGAGCGCCTCACTCGACTCGCGCAAGTCATTGATTGCACAAGAATTATCAGCAACGATGCGGAATGTTGCATGGCCCAGACGCCGCGAACGTGAGGAATTGTCACTGCAGCCGCTCAGGCCGGCCCCGGACCGTAAGGCTTGTACGACTTCTCCTCGACGAGCCGGGAGCCGAGCTGCAGGTTGATGCGCTTCTTGATAGCCGCGCGCTCATCGTTCGACACGTAGACCGCGCGGGCCAGCTCGATGAACTCGCGGTCGAATGTCTGCTTCGCCTCCTTGTCGCGAATGAGATCCTCCACATCCCACAGCCGCTCGTTCACCGCCTGCAACGCACGTTCCTCGCGTACCACGTCAAAAGCCGCGCAGCCGCAATCACGCCAGGTCTTCTCCAGCAGGTCGAGCTCGAGCCGCACATTGGCGACTTTCGCCGGATCCATGATCCGCGCCACCTTGATGCGCAGGATCGTGATCTTGTCGAGCAACTCTCCGGGGGAGAGCGGTACGAGAATGTCTTTCATGTCCGCCATCGTAACAACTCATCGAGCTTCGCGGTGACCTGCTCCACGGTGATGAGATCCATCACCCCCCGTTGCTCGATCTTTTCGGTCCAGGGAAGCTTGTCGGGAGAGCGCCCGCGGAAGCGTTGCGCGGCTTGCGCGTATGCGTCGACGCACCACAGCCGCGACAGATAGGGACCGCTGCGCGCCGGATTTGTAGGCGCATAGAGTCCTACCACCGGAGTCCCAACCATGGTGGCCATGTGAGCCGGACCGGAGTCCGGCGAAACGAGCGCGGTCGCCCGCCCAAGCAGAGCAAGCAGCTCGGGCAAGGTGTCGCGTCCAATCTGGTTGATGAGCGCCGTGCCAGCGGCTTTTTCGATCGCCGCCCCCATCTCGGTCTCGAGCGCGCTCGGACCACCGCACAAAATCACGCGCATATGATGTTTGCGCGCCGCGTAGTCAGCGACAGCCGCATAGCGTTCCGCACGCCAATTGCGTAGCACATGACTCGAGCAGGGACTGATGATCAGGGTCGGCCGTGCGTCAGGAATGAGTCTTTCGGCATAGGCGCGCGCATTTTCGGGCAGTGGAATATTCCACTCGAGCAACCGGTCCTTGATACCGAGAGCGACGAGGAAGCCGAAAAAGCTGTCGAGGACGTGCTCACGCGTGCGAGCCGCGATGCGCGCATTCGTGAACAGCCATTGCAGATCACGTGCCCGCGCGCGGTCGAACCCGAGTTTTATCGTGGCGGATACGTTGCGAGCAAGGAGACTCGCTCGCAGAGCGAGTTGCATGTGAAGTAGGACATCGAAGTGGCGGCCGCGTAACTGCTCCCGCAGAGCGTGACGCGCTCTGAAGCCGGCACGCTTGTCCACGGTGATAAACTCCACGCCGTCGACGAGACTCATGAGGCGTGCTTCGGCTTTACCTATGATCCACGTGAGCTGTGTTGCCGGCCAGGCACGCTGTAGTGTGCGGACGATCGGTACGACGTGGCACGTATCCCCGAGCGCCGACAGTCTCAGAATGCATACAGTGCTCGGCGGTTGGGCGAGAGGCAACATGATCAGGGGAATGACTCGATGAGCCGACGCTGGCCGCTCGGCTCCGAAGTGAAGCGCAGCGAGATCGCGGGCGGCGCCATGCTATATGACAGTTCGCGAGCGATCAATTTCGCACCCTCGTGGTTCGATCCGGCCCATTGGCAATCCCGGGGCGAGATGGAGGGTAGCGCGCAAGGTCGCGGCACGACTCACTTCTTCCGCACCATCGGCCGGAATTTCGTGCTCCGACACTACCGGCGGGGCGGACTCGTCGCCCATCTCTCGGGCGACAAGTACATCTGGCGCGGCGCGGACAACACCCGACCCTTCCTGGAATGGCAACTGACTTATCGTCTTCACCGTGCGGGGCTGCCGGTGCCGGCGCCGATCGCCGCACGCTACGTACACGACGGACTCACCTACACCGGCGACCTCATTACAGAGCGCCTGCCGACAGTCGGCTCCCTGACGGAATGCCTGCGCAAAGGCGCGTTGTCGATCATGACGTGGATCCTGATTGGACGCTGCGTGCGCCGCTTTCACGATCTCGGGGTGTGTCACGCGGACCTGAACGCGCACAACGTGCTTCTGAGCGAGGAGACCGTGTACCTGATCGATTTCGATCGTTGTCAGCTCCGCAAGGCAGGACTGTGGCGCGACGAGAACCTCGTGCGCCTGCGCCGCTCCCTGGAGAAGGTCACCTACGGCTTGCCACGCGACCGCTTCGGCGAAGCGGACTGGCACGGGCTGCTGGATGGCTACCGCCAATTCTCCGGCGAGCAGCCGCTGACCCAATCCGGTTGAGCACACCCGTTTGAGATACTTCTATAGTTTGCTCACGTATCTCGCCGCGCCACTCATTTCGGTGGTCTTTCTCTGGCGCGGGCTGCGCGATCGCGCCTACTGGCGGAACTTTCACGAGCGCTTTGGGTATGGACCTGCCGAGCCTGCGCCCACCATCTGGGTGCATGCTGTTTCAGTCGGAGAAACGCAGGCAGCCGCCCCGCTGGTCAACAGTCTGAGCGAGCGCTATCCCGACATCCCGATCGTGGTCACCACGTTTACTCCAACAGGCGCCGCCCGCGCTCGCGCGCTCTTCAAGGACCGGGCCCGGGTGCGCTATCTGCCGTACGACATGCCGGGCGCGGTACGCCGTTTTTTCAGCCGCGTACAGCCACGCGTAGCGGTGATCTTCGAAACGGAGCTGTGGCCGAACCTTTATCACGAATGCGGCCGCCGACGGGTGCCACTCGTATTGGCCAGCGCGCGTTTGTCGCCGCGCTCCGTAGGCCGCTATCGACGCCTGGGCGCGCTCTTCCGGGAGACACTCGCGCAAGGAGTAGTGGTCGCCGCACAAGCGGAAGGTGACGCCAGTCGCTTCCGCTCACTCGGCTCCGATCCCGACAACACGTATGTGACCGGCAATCTGAAGTTTGATTTTTCCGTGCCCAACGACATCAGCGAGCGGGGTCGCAGCTTGCGGGCGTATTACGCGAGCGGACGTCCGGTATGGGTAGCGGGCAGCACCCACGGGGGCGGCGAGGAAGAAGCGCTGATCGAAGCGCAGAAGATCATCCGCGGCCACGAGCCTCGGGCGCTGCTGGTGATGGCGCCGCGACATCCCAATCGATTCGGTGAGGTTGCCGCCCAACTCGTGAGTCGCGGCGTGCGTTTCGTACGCCGCTCGCAAACACCGGCGGCCGGCGCGGTGGCGGAAGCGGAGATCCTGCTGCTCGACACGTTGGGAGAGTTGCTCGACTTCTATGCGGCAGCGGATGTCGCATTCGTTGGCGGAAGCCTGGTGCCGATCGGCGGCCACAACCTGCTCGAGCCGGCTGCGCTGGGCTTGCCGATACTGACCGGACCCAACAACTCCAACAGTGAGGAGGCCGCACGGCAGCTCATCGCGCTCGGCGCCGTCGAGGTCGTGAAAGGCCCCCAGGACCTGGCGGAAAAGGTCCTCACACTGTTCGGCCATCCCGAAGCCCGCGCGCGCATGGGCGCGCAGGGAAGCCACTTCGTGGCGGCCAACAGAGGGGCACTCGCCAGGCTGTTGGGACTGGTGGTGCCGCTGATCGAAGGCGGCACGCGCACGCCCCTTGGAGCGCAGGCGGAAACGAGCTGACCGCGCGACGAGTCCGACAGTAAACCCAAGCCTACACCGCTATTGCGGATTGCGTGGCTGCCTTCCGGGCGGCTGCGGCGTTCCGGGCGGCGGCAACACGGACTCGGGCGTGATCGGCGCCGTCGTGGAGGTGGGTGGCAGCTTCGGTGTCAGATTCTCGGGCGTTTCCACCGGCGGCGAAGTCGGTGCGGCGACGGTCAGCCAACTGTTGATTTGCTCGAGCTGCGGGCGATCGAGGTTTCCGGCCGCGAAGCGCAGTTGAATGATACTGACCATATAGTCGTAGCGACTACCCGAATAGTCCGTTTGCGCCTGCACCAGGGTGCGTCGTGCGTTGAGTACGTCAACGGCCGTCCGTGTCCCAACTTCATAGCCCGCCTCCGTCGCCTTGAGCGCCGTCTGACTGGACTCGAGCGCCTGCCGCAGCGCCTGTACCCTGGCGATTCCGCTGATCACGCCGAGATACGCGTCCCTCGCCTGCCGCTCGGTGGCACGCGATGTCTGCACCACCTGCTCCTTGGCGGCGATCCACTGATATTGACTCTGCCGCACCTTCGATTGCGTGAGGCCACCGCTGAAGATAGGGACCGTCAACTGCAATGAGATCTGGCGATCGTTCGAATGACTGTCAAACTGCGGCAGATCGAACAGTCCTCCGCCCGTGGGGCCCAGGTCCGTGATTTCGTGAGAGTCCTGGCGCGTGTACGTGCGCCCCGCCACGAGATCGAGGGTCGGCAGGTGGCCGCCAAAAGCAACCTTGACGTTGTCGCGGGCGATGTCGGCCGCGAGGCGGCTCGAGAGCAGCGACGCATTCTGATCCATTGAGATATTGACCCACTGATTCTCATCAGCCGGCTTGGGCATGTTGAGCGGCATGTCCGTGCCCGGCTTCGCCAGCGCGTCGTACTTTTGTCCAGTGATCTCCCGCAACTGGTCTTCTGCCGTGGCCAGAGTACGCTTCGCGGCAATCACCGCCGCGGCGGCCGTATCGCGCGCGGCCTTGGCCTCCTGGACGTCCGTGATAGCGATCAGACCTACGTCGTAGCGCTTATCCGCCTGGTCGAGCTGTCGGGCGATGGCTTCCAGCGAAGCCTGCTGCGCGTCGAGGTTGTCCAGGGCGGATAGAACGTTGAAGTACGCCTGGGCGACCCTGAGGATGAGGTTCTGCTCAGCGGCCACATAGTTGGCTTCCGCCTGCGCCACTTGGCTATCGGCTGCCTTCAAAGCCATCCAGTTCGACCAGGAAAAGACGTTCTGCCGCAGATTCAGACCCCAGTTCGTCTGCGCCGTGTCGGAGCGATAGGGATTGTCAAGAACCGGCGGACCGCCTATGAAAGCTCGCTGGTAGTTTGGGCTGGCCGAGATGCCGGACACATGATCGCGCCCATACGAGGCACTCCCCGAGACCTGCGGCAACAGTGCCGCGATCGCCTGGGGTCGGGACTCCCGTGAAGCGAGCCGGGTCGCGTCCGCTGCTCGGATCTGGGGGTCGTTCTGCAAGGCATCCTGATACACGCCCACCAGATCCGTGGCGCCCGCCGTACACACGGCGGCCCCGAGGACCGCGGTGGCGAGGAACGCTCCAGCGCGACGGCGCCACGCGAGGGGACTCGACTTACACGTCCCCACGGGGACCGATTCGCCACGGCTCATTCGCCTATCCCTTTAGATTCAGACAGTTACTTTCCGCACCACCGATCAGAACCGGAACTCGGGCAAGCGCCGCGCATTGACCAGCGGATCAATCACCGTCTCGAACAGACTCTCGGAGGACCAACTTCCCTCCCCTGTCCGGCGAATCAGCCGCGCCTCCATCACGGGCGGCTCGCCCACGACCACGAACAGGCGACCGCCGATCTCGAGCTGCCGCTCGAAACGCTCATCATAGACAGGGAGTGAGCCAGTGACGGCGATGGCGTTGTAACGGGTGCCCGTGTCGAGCTGCAGAGCATCCGCGGTCACGACGTCCACGTCACGCAGACCTTGAGAGTCCAGGTTTCTCCGGGCCATTTCGGCCAGCTCGGGGAAGATCTCGATCGAGCGGACGCGCGCGGCCGCTGTGCGGAGACATGCTGTGACAAACCCCGATCCCGTTCCAATCTCGAGCACATGCTCAGTGCCCGCGAGCTGCAGGGCCTGTAACAGGCGTCCAACGACACTCGGTCGCAACATACGCTGCCCATGGGGTAGAGGCACCTCGGCGTCCGCATACGCCCGAAAACGCTGCTGCTCCGGCGTGAAACGATCACGAGGAATCTTACGCAGTACGTCCAGTACGCGCTCGTCGAGCACGTCCCAGGCACGTACCTGCTGCTCGATCATCTGTTCGCGGACATCGGCCGTCAGCATTGTCATGGCACTCCGATTGGACTTATTGCAAACCGTTGGTAACGCCCGAGACGTTAAGGGTTTTCCATTGGTCTGCCAAGCAGCGTTGCGACCAGATATGGTCAAATGCAGGCAAAGCGACGGCATCCGCTCAGTTATGCTGTATAGGCTCCGCGTCCGAGACAACAAAATGAATTAGAGTGGTCTCGGATTTGCCCACAAGCTGAAGGCTCAAGAATCTAGATGTCGATCGCCGGGCTGTTCTGCCTCCTCTTCGCACTCGTTGCCGCGCTGCTTTTGGTGCTGTATTGGCTCCAGCGGCGCGAGTTGGAGAGTGTGCGCGAGCTGTCCCGGCAATTGCAGCGAATCGCCATCGGCGGGCGACTCGAGGGCAGAGTCGACGTGCAATCCGATCGGGCTGAAGTCGCGGCGCTGATCACCGCCGTCAACCATCTGTTGACTCGCGCCGCGCCGACCAACGAGCGTGACACCGCGCGCGCCTCACCCAAGTTGTTTGCCGACCTGGGAGACCGCATCCACGAGGCGGTGCTCGTCCATCGTGACACCATCTTGTATGCCAACCGTCAGTTCGCCAGCTTCGTGGGTGTCGACCGCGTCGAGCTCGTAGGCCGACGTCTCGCCGATCTCGTGCCACCCGAATACGCGGACCTGGTGAGCGAGAACGTTCGGCGGCGACTCGCCGGCGAGGAAGCCGCGGAGCGTTATGAGATCGACATGGTGGGGCTGCAGGGGCAGGTGACCCGGCTCGAGATCACCTCCACGGTCGTTGAGTATGAAGCCGCCAACGCGCTCCTCATCACCGGCGTGGAGATCATTCCTACACAGACGGTGCGACAGCTCCGGGTGGAAGCGGGCGACGAGCCTTCCCCGCACCTGCTCGCTCTCAACTCCCTGGCCGAGGCCATCATCGCCACGGACGCCCAGGGACTCATCACCTACATGAATCCGGCCGCCGAACGGCTCTGCGGCTGCATCGCGCAACAGGCCGCCGGCAAGCCGCTCGAGGAAGTCGTAGGGCTGGTCGACGAGACCGACCGCAGGTTGTTGTCCGACCCGGTCAAACAGGCGCTGACCAGCGGCGCGCCGGTGAACTTGAGCCGCCGCGCGCTGTTGATCTCGCGCGCCAACAGTGTCGAGCGCTCGATCGAGCTGTCCGCCTCGCCGATCCGCAACGAAGCCGCCGAGCTAATCGGCTCGGTCGTGTTGCTACACGACGTGACCGAGCTGCGCGGCCTCGCTCGCCAGATGTCCTATCAGGCGACCCACGATGCGCTCACCGGACTGGTCAACCGCCGCGAATTCGAGCGGCGCCTCGAGGAGGCCATCGAGAGCGGCCACCGCGGCGATGGCCAACACGTCCTGTGTTATCTCGATCTCGATCGCTTCAAGGTAGTCAACGACACCAGCGGCCACCTGGCCGGTGACAGCATGTTGCGCGAAGTCGCGAAGGTGCTGCGCGATGCGGTGCGCGACAGCGACACGGTCGGACGCCTCGGCGGCGATGAGTTTGGAATGCTCCTGATGGGCTGCCCGCTCGAGAAGGCGCGCCAGATCGCCGACGACGTCTGTCGCGCGGTGGCCGACTACCGCTTCGTCTGGAAGGACAAGATTTTCAACATCGGCGTCTCCATCGGGCTCGTCGAGATCTCGCGTGAGAGCGGGGCCCTCGAGGAGTTGCTCGCCGCCGCGGATTCAGCTTGCTATGTCGCGAAGAAACAAGGCTCTGGCAGGGTTGTCGTCTACTCGGCGCGAGACGAGGCGCTCGCGCGCCACACCGGCGAGATCCAGTGGCTACAACGGCTGCAAAACGCGCTCAAGGAAAACCGTTTCCAGTTGTACCATCAGCCCATCGTGCCGGCCTACGGCCACAACGGCGGCGGCCCGGCGATGGAGGTGCTCGTACGCCTGCAGGACGAGGCCGGCCACGAGATACCGCCGTCTGAATTCGTGAAAGCCGCGGAGCGGTATCGCCTGATGGGGTTGGTCGATCGGTGGGTGGTGCAAACCACCCTTGCCGCGCTCGGACGCGGCGCGATCCCGGTGCCGAGCAACCGCAGCATCGCCATCAACATCTCCGGGCAGACCCTGAGCGATGTGCAGTTCCTGGAGTTCGTGGTGGAGTGTCTGGACAGCACCGGGGTCAATCCGGCGCAGGTGTGCTTCGAGATCACCGAAAGCGCCGTGGTGGCCAACCTCGACCATGCGCGGCGCTTCGTGGGCGTGTTGCACGGCATGGGATGTCAGTTTGCTTTGGACGACTTCGGCTCCGGGGTCGGCTCGTTCTCGAATCTGAAGAATCTGCCGATGGATTACCTGAAGATCGACGGCTCATTCATGCGCAATCTCGACCGCGATTCGGTGAACCAGGCGATGGTCACCGCGATGATCAAGCTGGCGCGCACCCTCAATTTCAAGGTCATCGCGGAGCAGATCGAGGACGTCGCCACACTCGATACAGCGCGGCGCATGGGCGTCGATTTCGTGCAGGGATTCGCGGTAGGTAGACCGCAGCTTCTCTCGCTAGCCGCCTAGCGCCTCAGCGTGTACTCGGCGCCGCAATAGGCGCACTTCGCCCAGCCGGTCGCCTCGATCGGCAGGTAGACCCGCGGATGCGAGTTCCACAGGTACATCTGTGGCATCGGGCATGACAGAGGCAGATCCTCTGCCGTCACTTCGTATTGATTCTGTGCGTTCGGCTGGATGAGCGGCTTAGGTTGCGCGGCCATGAGATAGAGCGTTCCAAGGCAAATCGTTGGCCGGGAATTATACGCCCATCGCCTCGTTCCATACCCGGGTCACTGCGGCCCGCTCGGTGACAAATTCGGTGGCCGGCACAATGGCCTCCGCCCCCGCGAGCGATAGGTGATGCGAGCGCGTGCGAAACGCCCGATAGGCGCCCGTCAGGATATCCACGGTCCCCTGCGGCACCAGATCCGCTGAGGCTACTGACTCGAGCTGGCGAATGGTGTCGGAAAACAGCACGACAGGCGGGTACTCCTTTGCCCAGCGCAGCGCCCAGTATTGGGCCAGGAACTCGATATCGGCGACACCGCCCGCGTCCTGCTTGATGTCGAAGGGCGGGAGACCCGGCCCTCCTGGCGGCAGGTCCGACCCCCGATCCCCCTTCGAGAGCTCCTTGCGCATCCGCTCGCGCATGCTGCGCACCTCGTCGCGTAAGGTGTCGCGATGCACGTGATTGGCCAGAATGTCCAGCCGGACCTCCTCGAACCGCTCCCGAACCTCCTTGGCGCCGGCCACGGCGCGCGCATGGAGCAACGCCTGATGCTCCCAGGTCCACGCCTCGTGCTGCTGATACTCCGCGAACGCGGTAATACTCGTCACGAGAAGTCCGCCCTTCCCGCTCGGCCGCAACCGCAAATCGACTTCGTAGAGCCGCCCGGCAGCCGAGTGCATCGTGAGCAGATGCATGATCCGCTGCGCCAGCCGGACGAAGAACACCTGGTTGTCGGTGGGCTTGGCTCCGGTGGTTTCCTGTTGCTCGCCGTGTGAATCGTGCAGGAAGACGAGATCGAGGTCGGAGGAATAACCCAGCTCCATTCCGCCGAGCTTGCCGTAGCCCACGACACCGATACGCACCTGGCGGCGCTCCGTCCCCTGCCCACACATGGGCACGCCAAACTGCGCAGTGATTTGCCGCCAAGCCAGCTCGATCGCGCGCTCGACAATAATTTCAGCGATCTCGGTCAGGCGGTCACTCACACGCATCACCGGCAGTCGTCCGGTGAGGTCCGCGACCGCGACCCGGAAGATGGCCGCGCGCTGAAAGCGACAGAGCGCCTCGACCTGGTGCTCCGGATCGTCCTCGCTCATCTGCTCCAGGCGCGAGCGCACCTCCCCCTCGAGCGTCTGCCGGTCGGGCAACTCCGCCAGACGCTCGTCGATGAGCTCGTCCAACAGTAGCGGGTGCGACGCGATCTGTTGTGTTAGAAAGTCACCGTGCCCGCACAGCTCGATGAGACGCCCCCGGGCGGCGGCATTCTCCCGCAGTAAAGCGAAATAAGCCGAGCGCTGCCCGATCGCCTCGAGGATCCGCAGGACGCGACGCAATACCTGGAGTTGAAACTCGGCCGTTGGAGTATCAACGGTGGCCGCGGCTGGCGACTGCACGTCTGTATCACCGACCCGCGCGATGTCCGCGAGCAGCGGTGGCAACAGAGCCTGCAGCCGCTTGCGGCCGGGCTCGTCCAGCTTGCGAACGAGCGCGGACGAGCGCAGCTCCAACAACAAGCGCGCAGCCTCGTCGCTTGCGCCAAATCCCGCGCGCGTCAGGGACTCCGCCAGCACCGCGGTCTCCTCCTGGGTGTCCCAGAAACGCCCGAGATCGATCCGCACATCATCGTCGCGCTCGGAACCCCCAAACACAACCAGCCGGAATTGCCGGCTGACGCGCTCCCGGTGCGCGTTCAGCTCGGCGAGCAGCGCGCTCCAATTGGCAGCGCCCATCGCCAGGGTGATCCGCTCACGCATCAGTGAATCCTCGGGCAACCGGTGCGCCTGTGCATCCGCGAGCATCTGCAGGCGATTTTCCAACCGTCGCAGATAAATGTATGCGGCACGCAAATCCGCGACCACACGCGTAGGCAACAACCTCGCTTTCTCCAGCAATTCGAGGGCGCGCAGCAGTGACGGCGTCTGCAGGCGCCGATCCTGCCCACCACGGATCACCTGAAACGCCTGCACGACGAACTCGATCTCGCGAATCCCTCCGGGACCCAGCTTGATGTGATCGGCCAACTCGCGGCGCTGTACTTCACGCTCGATGAGCGCCTTCATCTCACGAAGGCTCTCGAACACTCCATAGTCGAGATAGCGACGGTAGACGAACGGGCGCACGGCAGAGGTATAGAGAGCTGCATAGACATCCGGGGCCGTGACCGCTCTGGCCTTCACGTATGCATAACGCTCCCAGTCACGTCCATGGCGTGGCAGATAGTCCTCGAACGAGGCGAAGCTCGAAACCAACGGGCCGCTGTCGCCGAACGGGCGTAGGCGCATGTCGACCCGTAACACCGAGCCCTCGTGTGTAGGAGCCTCCAGGAGACGGATGACTCCCTGGCCCAACCGCGTGAAGAACTCTTCGTTCGCGATCTTGCGCGTTCCGTCTGTTTCGCCGTGCTCCGGGAATAGGAACACCAGGTCGACGTCGGAGGAGAAGTTGAGCTCCTCGCCCCCCAACTTTCCCATCGCCAGGATCACGAGAGGCTGTGCAACCCCTTCAGCCGAGCGCGGCTCGCCGTATAGGCGGACCAACCCGCGCCGCGCGTAAGCAACGGCGAGCTCGATCGCCGTGTCCGCGAAGGCGGACAAATCGGCCAAGGTCTCGGTGAGATCTGCCCATCCAGCGAGGTCGCGCCAGGCGATCCGCGCCATTTCGTGACGACGCCAACGTCGCAAGGCGGACAAGACTTCCGCCTCGGCAGGGTGAGAGTCTGAAAACAGAGCCGGGGCACGCGCCCGGAAGTCGGACGGACTCAACTTCCGCTGCAGATCCTGTCGAGCCAGCAGCTCCGGCAGGAGCTTTTCGTCGCGGGCGCAGAGCTGCGCGACGAAGTCACTCCCGGCAAACACCAGTGGAATCGATTCGCGCACCTCGGACGGCGCCGCGGCGAGCGCCTCGGCCGCGGGCGCATTGGTGGACAGCGCCTCGAACGCACGCTGTACGAGTGCGCTCAGCTCATCGCTTGCAGCAAAGTTACTTATCCGCAGTGTCAGTTCCAGACATTTCCGCCGAGGTCGTGGAACGACGAGTTATCGAGGCGTCGGCTGATGCCCTTGAATGTGGATGAGGAGGCGTACACCTGCGCGCCATTGGAGGCATCGATCGAGGCGGTCTCGCCTTCGATCTGACTATTCTCGATGTGCACGTTCGCGGCACGCGCCGAGACTCCGACACCCTTGGCGGTGATGTGACTGTTCGTGATGTGAATCTCGCAACCGTCCTCGGCGGCGACGGCGTCGCCGTCGAATTCCAGATTGCGGTTGTCGATCTGCAGCAGACGATCTCCCTGACAAATTATCGGATCGTGACGGCGCTCGACTGCCGAGCTCGTCGTGGCGCGCTCGCGGGCGGCTCGCGCTGCCGCGGGCCCGGCCTTCGACGCCGTCTTGATCACGTATCCCGGACCCGATTCGAGCGTTCGACCCCCCGGTGTGATGGATGCGACGTCGCTGTTCGGATTAGGGACCTCCGCGCGTGGTGCGGTCTCCGGCTGCAAGCCCGTACGCGGGCCCGCGTTCGCGGCAGTTCCCTCGGCGGATTGCGGCGCCCCCGCTTCAGCGGCTGGCGAGCTGCTCTCCGATGTAGCCGATGCAGTCGCCGTAGGCGCGATGTCGGATTTCGGCTGCGCTGAAGCCGGCGCTTCCGGCGCCGGCGAGCTGGCGGGTGACGCGCCGCCACCCCCTGGGGGTGCACCGACGACCTCGTCGGCTCGAATCATGCGCAACTCACCCGTGTCCTTCACACGCACCGTGAAGGTATTGCTCTGCGGGTCCGAGGCGACAACCTCAAGGTGGCTGTTGCGCTCGAGCGCCGCCCGAGCCCAGCTCATCTGGTCGCCGCCCTGGCCCCCGACACCGAGCTTGCCGCAGGCGGCGAAACCCAGACTCAGCAGGGCGAGGCCCGTCAGACCGACCAATCGGGCCGGCGAGCGCCGGGATATAACATAAGCCGCCATGTTGGAGCTCTCCTTACTTCTGGGCCACGCGACATGCGCCGCGCCCACGCAATACTCGAAACCATAAACCGGTGCGCGCCCGAAGAGAAGCAGCGTCTCTTTCTTGAGTCACCTAATTGCTCAGCAGCACCACCAGGCGCCGCGCCGTGAAGACGTTCTTGCCCGCGTCGTACTGCCCTGCCGCCGCAACCGCCACGACAGTTGGCATATTCGCTCCCGCCAGATCCGCGGCGAGCGCACTCACGAATGCACTGAACGTATTGAAGTTATCCGTCTTGAATTTTCCGGCATGTCCAATCGCGAAGACATCACCCATGGCGGTGTCTCCAACGATACTCGGCGGTCCCGCGAGCTGCGTCAGGTCGCGAAGCTCCGGGCCGGTCTTGATCACGTGCAGATTCCCTACATTCGTCAGGCTGAGCTGCAACGAAGTGCTGCTAGCCGTGAGACCCGTAAATGCGGTCGCGGAACCGGCGCGCCCCCAATCGACGACCAGATCGGAGGTCACGGCCGCGAAGTTCTCCAGCGTCACAGCCGTGAAGTCCGGCGGGGCCATGCCAAATGAATTCACGAAGCCGAAGGCGCGGGCCGCCGCATTCGCCGTCAGGCCAGTCTGGGCCAACATGCCCACGTTGACGACGTACGCGGTCGGCTTCGCATCCATTGCGGCGCTCGTCCCGGTGCCCGCGAAGTTGAATACGTTGGTCTGTAGACCATCGAGTGACTGCAGATTGAGCGTGAGGCTTCCGGTACCCATGGCGGTCACGGTTCCCAATAGAGGCGTGATATCCAACCGCACTTCCCCGGCGGTTGCATCGAGTGTGACCGCGCCGCCGGCGCCCTGACCGGCCATGCCGAAAGCGTCAATGTGCTGGCCCACCGAGATGTTGGCCGAGGTAAAAGCCCCCATCTGGCCTTCTTCGGTTACCGCGGTATTGGCACCGATGGTCACAGTCGCATCCGTCAGCTCGAAGTCGAAGTCGCCGTCCGGCCTGGTCCAGGTGGCACGGCGCACCGTCAACGTGTTCTGCGAACGCGCGATCACCGTGCCGGAGATTCGATCCATGGCCGGGTTCTGCAAGCTCGTGCCGGCGAGGATGCTCGTTGCGGTGAAGCTCGGTTGTGCGCCCACTTTCAGCGACCCGAATGCCGCAACAATCGTATTGGCAGGCAGCGCAGCCAGGGCCGTGAGGCCGGCAGTACCCACGAACGCCATGCCGTTGATCTGGTAAGTCGTCGTCGCGCTCACCTGTGCAGTCACCTGCCCCCCCGTCGCGGAGCGCACTGCAAAGGGCTGCACGGATAGGATGAAGTCGTTTTGCATGGCGTTGACGCTGACGAGCTGTCCGCGGACGCGCACCTGCTTGGTATCAGAGGGCACCACAGTAGCCACGAGCGTAGGAGCCACCTGCACCGTCTTGGCCGTGAGGCTCACCATGTTGGACGCCGCCAGATTGAAGTCGAACGCCAAGCGAGCAGTATTGCCCGGCGTGATGATGAGTTGGTTGGTGTTGTCGAGTTGTACCGAAACGGTCAGCGTGCCCATGAGCGCATTGCCCATCGCGTCCACGGGAGCGAGTGTCACCGCCTTGCCCGTGCCATCGTCAGCCGTGATCTGTGCATTCGCGAAATCAAGCGTCAGTTTGGCACCGACATAGTCGGCCGCCGGGATCTGACCGGCACTGAGCACCTCCGTGAGATCGACCAGCTTGGTAAAATCGACTTTCGTCGCGGCCGGGAGCGTTTCGACCGCGGCGCCGCTGGCGGTCTGGAGCTGAACCGATGTCAGTGTGACGATGTAGCTGAGGAAATCTCCCGCTGCATCCGTCATGGTCAGGACAGAAGCCCCGCAGCTACCCGAGCAAGCCATCGCAGTGGTCATACCCCCCGTGTTGCCGGTGGTGGCGGTCGAGCCGCCCGTCGGATTCCCCATGCCGCCGCCACAGGCGCTCAGGAACAAAGCGACACAACACCCGACAACGATGGGAAGGTTGCGCAAACGCCCGCGGAGCCGGCGCCCCCGGAGTAGTGAAGTGAGCATGGAGAAGTCCTCGCGCCAGAATGTTGCGCGACGGACCGTACGTTCAGACCGGCGTTCCCGCAAACCGTCTAAACCCACAGACACCCATGTCTGAAGGTGCAGACCCATCGCTTTCAGCGAAATTGCGCGCCGCGCTGCAATGAAAATGAACGCTGGCTGAACAACAGCGCACCCGAACGATCGCGCGTCGCGAGGCCAGCTTTAGTCAACTGTTGCAAACACGCGTCTACGCCAGCTACGTCGACTCAAATGGCGCCGAGGCTTTCTTTGCGCATAAAAAAAAATGAGCCCCGCATGAGCGGGGCCCGAGGTGTTGCGCGGAATAGGGGGTCTTGTTCCGCGTCTTTCGAGGCTGCAACGTGCAGGGCGCACGTTGCGAACCTCTAAACCAATGTCGAAAGAGTACCGATTGTTTATGACAGATTCGATACCTCTTTCGAGAGGTGTCGGAAGCGCCGTCAGACTACTTCCGACGATCCTCAATTACATGTCCATTCCGCCCATGCCTCCCGGAGGCATGCCGCCGCCATGGCTGTGCTCTTCATCCTTCGGAGCTTCGGCAATCATGACTTCCGTCGTGAGCAACAGGCCCGACACGGAGGCCGCGTTCTGCAGAGCCAGACGTGTGACCTTGGTCGGATCCAGGATGCCCTGCTCGATCAGGTCGCCGAACTCACCGGTCGCGGCGTTGTAACCGAAGGAGCCCTTGCCTTCCTTCACACGGTTGAGAACAACCGCAGCATCCTCGCCGGCGTTCTCGACGATCTGACGCAGCGGCTCCTCGATGGAGCGAGCCAGGATCTTCACACCAACCGCCTGGTCCTCGTTCACCGTCTCGAGCTTGTCGAGCGCCTTCTGAACACGGACGAGAGCGACACCGCCGCCCGGCACCACGCCTTCCTCGACCGCAGCACGGGTCGCATGCAGCGCGTCTTCGACGCGAGCCTTCTTCTCCTTCATCTCAACTTCGGTAGCCGCACCGACCTTGATCACGGCAACGCCGCCGGAGAGCTTAGCAACACGCTCCTGCAGCTTCTCCTTGTCGTAATCGGAAGTGGCTTCCTCCGCCTGCTGACGGATGGAGTCGATGCGCGCCTTGATGTCGGACTGCTTGCCGGCACCGTCGATGATCGTGGTGATTTCCTTCTCGACCACGACCTTCTTCGCTTCGCCCAGATCGTTCAGGCTCGCCTTCTCGAGCGTCAGGCCAACTTCGTCCGAGATGACCGTGCCGCCGGTGAGAATCGCGATATCCTGCAACATGGCCTTGCGACGATCGCCGAAGCCGGGCGCCTTCACCGCCGCGACCTTCAGGATGCCGCGGATGTTGTTGACGACGAGAGTCGCCAGCGCCTCACCCTCCAGATCCTCGGCGATGACCAGCAGCGGTCGACCGGCCTTCGCCACACCCTCGAGCAGCGGGAGCATTTCGCGGATATTCGCGATCTTCTTGTCGCACAGGAGAATCAATGGCTTTTCGAGCTCCGCCGTCTGACTCTGCTGCTGGTTGATGAAATACGGGGACAGATAACCGCGATCGAACTGCATGCCATCGACCACCTCGAGCTCATTGTCGAGTCCTTGGCCCTCTT
>CAYNTW010000106.1:0-20427 GCA_964400085.1 uncultured Steroidobacteraceae bacterium
GCTCGGCGATCTTGCCGTTCTCGATCCTGAACAGGTCGAAGTGCGTCCCCGCGTACTTTTTGTCCGGATTCTCCGGGTCCGGGGCATAGCTCACCGTGGCCACCATCACCAGGTCGCCTTCCGCCATGATGGCGATCACCGGGAAGTGGATCGTCGGCTCGATCGGGCGGACCGGCCGGGTGCTTTTCATGTAGGCCACCATGGCGTCCCGGCCGGTGGCGACGTTGGGATTGTGCTGGATATAGCCTTCAGTGAAGTATTTCGGCGCCAGCTCCGTGTGCGCGCCCTGGATGATGGCGCGCCACATGTCGAATACCAGTTTCTTGTTGGCGGCCAGCTTCGGGTCGTCGGCGTGCAGCAAGGCCGCCTGGTCCGGCGCGGGTGTCGGCGGAACTTGCGCATGCGCGGTCCCGATGCCCAGGGCCAAGCACCCGCAGCAGATGATCCGTTGGGTCAGTCTCACGAAACCCCCTCGATGATGTGTGGCGGACATTAGGTTAGGTGTCCGGAAGGTCCCTGTCCACCACCGTTGCCACCGGACAGGGCAGCCTGTTCATTTGTTGCACTGTTGAGGTTCACAGATAGCGACTTGCGCGGGCGATTTGCCGGGGTCTGGCGTTGGCACATCGGTTGCATCCGGGAGCAGAAGGCCTGAACAAAAGGCCAACGGCAACGTCGCCGGCTATAGCCCTCCAGCTTCGACAGCTGCGAGTGCCCGAGCCGACGACGTTTTTTTTTGCCATTCCAGCGGCGGGAGTTGAACGAGTGGAATCGTTGAGAAGAACAATGAGGGTCTGCATCGCGCTCGCATTTTCCGTGGTCGCCGCGCTGCCGGCGCATGCCGAGGGCTCCACGGACATCGTCGCGGCTCTTGCGCAGACACGACCGCTGGTCGACATACGCCTGCGCTACGAGGAAGTGGAGCAGACCGGCATCATCGAGAACGCGCATGCCGAGACCTTGCGGGCGCGACTGGGCGCGCAAACCGGCAAATTCCTGGATACCCAACTACTCGCGGAAGGCGAGGCGATGCTGCGTTTCAATCGTGACTATCGACCGGACAACGCGGTGCCCACTTATACGCGCTACCCGGTGGTAGCCGACCCGGAGAACTATGTTCTCAACAGACTGGCTTTGACCAACACTTCGCTGCCGCAGACCGCGATCACCGTCGGCCGGCAACGGATCATTCTCGACGACCAACGTTTTGTCGGTAACAGCGGTTGGCGCCAGAACGAGGTCACTTTCGATGCGGCGCGCATCGTCAATCAATCCATTACCAACTTGACGGTGGACCTGACATTCCTGGACAAGGTGCACCGGATATATGGCGTCGACTCGCCGCAGGGAACGTACAAGGGCGACAATTACCTCGCGAACATCGCTTATCAGACCCCCATCGGAAAGCTGACCGCGTTCGCCTACTTGCTGGATTTCGATCCCATCCGGGGTTTGACCGGAGCACTCGATCCCCGTCGCGGCTCGACAGCTACGTACGGCGGACGGTTCGTCGGGGCGTGGCCGCTAGCTGGCGTAAAGCTCGGGTATGTCGTGAGTTACGCCTGGCAGGAGTCGCGCGCCGACAACCCGTTGACCTTCAGCAACGACTATTTCATGGGCGAGCTGAGTGCCACGGTGGGGTCCTTCAAAGTCGCACTCAGCGAGGAGATCCTGCAAGGCAACGGCACCGTCGGATTCGCGACCCCCCTGGCCACCTTGCACCCGTTCCAGGGTTGGGCGGACAAATTCCTGGTCACTCCCCCAAACGGGATCAAGGATCCTTATGCCACCATTGCCTGGAACGGCTCGCACCTGTTAGGTCTGGACACCGTCTCGGCGACGGTGATGTATCACAGTTTCCATGCCGAACGGGTCGACACCAACTACGGGTCGGAGTATGACCTCGCGCTGAGCGCGAAATGGCATCGCTACGCCGCCCTCCTGAAATATGCCAACTACACGGCTGCGCGCTCCACGCCCGTCGCGTTGGCCCGCGATACGAGCAAGCTCTGGGCACAGCTCGAATATGTGTGGTAGTTCGCGGCGTTTCGTGTGGCATTGCGGCACCTTGGGGGGCGTTCGATGAAACAATCAACAGGGAGTGGCAATGAAGCTCGGTACGAAGATCGCGATGTGCCTGGTTGTGGTATCGGCCCTCGGAGGTTGCGCCTCCGTGCCGATGGCCTCCGCCGATGCGGATGCGAAGGCCAAGTCCTTCGTCGCACCGCCTAGCGGTCAGGCAAACATTTATGTTTATCGGAATGAGACATTCGGCGCTGCCATCAAGATGCCGCTGCTGCTGGATAATCAGTCGATCGGTGACACGGCCGCGCACACCTACGTGTTTCGGCAAGTCACCCCCGGCAAGCACACCTTGGTGTCCAAGACTGAGAACGATGTCACACTGGACATCGACACCCAGCCCGGCAAGAACTACTACGTCTGGCAGGAAGTCAAGATGGGTGTATTCGCTGCCCGCTCCGCCCTGCATCTCGTCGATGAGAACACCGGCGAGGACGGCGTGAAGCAGTGCAAGCTGATCCAGTGATCGTCCCTAAGGAGCGGGCGCCCCTTGCGGGCGCTCGCTCTACCCGCCAAGGGTTAACGTGCTGTTAACTATTTGTGACAGTCACGGCCCCGACACAGATCGAACGGTAGTCACCCACGCGACTCATGTGGACGATCGTCCCACGCGCGGTGACAGTCACGACACCGTAACTTTCCAACCTTAGCGTGTCGAAAAAACCGCTCCGACGCTTGCGAGCCCTTTTCGACCAACGCCTGAAATCGATTGATGATGAGATTCCCGCCGGGCGCGCGCCCGACCTATGTATTGCTGTGCCTGTTTCTCGGTGTGAACGGCGCGTTCGGTCAGAATGCCCAGGTCGATCCCGCGGATCGTCCCGCGCATGACGCCGATCTCGACAATGTGCTCGTAACCGGGGCGCGTACCACGGATCTGCCTCTCCTCACGCGACCTATCGTCGACACGCCGCAAACGATCACCACGATTCCCGAGGAGGTCATGCAGTTACAAGCTGCAACCGATCTGCGAGACGTCCTCCGTAATGATCCGAGCGTGAGTGCGCATGCGGACGAAGACACCGCCCAGGGCACGAACGTTTACATCCGGGGGTTTTCGGCTCGATATGACATGTACCTCGATGGCCAGCTGGATGTCGGCAGCTACTACCGCGACCCGTTCAATCTCGAGGCCGTCGAGATCCTCACTGGCCCTGCGTCGGTCCTGTTTGGCCGGGGCTCGACCGGTGGCGCCATCGAGCAAGTCAGCAAACAGCCGCGGCTCGAAGAGTTCCTCGACGCGACTGCGACGGCTGGAACCGACGAGCTGAAACGGTTGACCGTGGACGCCAATATTCCCGTGCGGCAGAGCTCGGCCTTCCGCGTGGCGGGTATGGCCCAGGAAGCAGGCATTGCCGGTCGCGATGTGGTCGGGACCAAGCGCGTCGGTATCGCGCCGTCGTTCTCGGTTGGTATCGACGGCCCCACGCAGTTCACTCTCAGCGATCTGTATCAGCGGCAATGGGACAAGCCTGATTACGGGGTACCCTGGATTGACATCGGCTCTCCTGCCGCCAACATCAGCCAGCCGGCGGCTGTGCCACCGGAGAACTTCTACGGTTTCCGGAGCGACTATTCGCATGTCATGGCCAATATCCTGACAGGGGCGCTGCGCAGTCAGCTCAGCGAGAACAGCAGCCTGCGCAACCAGATTCGCTATGCGATCTACGAGCAGGACTATCGCGACGTGGAACCGGGAATCAAGCCGATCATCGCCCCCGGCACGCCGCTCTCGACTATTACCGTGACCCGTACCGGGCGCGGTGGGCGCACCCGTCAAACGGTGCTGGATGATCAACTGACTTTGACTGTGAAGTTCGACACGTTGGGGATCACCCACGCGGTGGTTACCGGCGCGGAAGCCGGTCGTCAGATCTCCACACCGACGGTTCTCAAGTTCTCGGGCATCCCTGGGACGAACCTGATCACACCGAACGAGAATCAAGCCTTCGCCGGCGCTTATACGAGCAGCTCCAAGGTGCGCTTCGTGGCCAACACCGAGGCGTTGTTCGCGGTGGATACGCTGCAGTTTGGGAGATATTGGGAGCTCAACGCCGCCGCGCGCGTCGATCGATTTGCCGCTCACTATCACAACCAGTTACCGGCCCCGGTCAGCTTCGCGCACACGGACACGATTGCGTCGTGGCGCGGCGCGGCGATCTTCAAGCCCTTGGATGATGTCAGCCTGTACGGCATGTACGGCACCTCGTTCGACCCGTCGGCCGAAGGTCTGTCGCTCAGCGCATCCACGAAGGATCTGGCTCCCGAGCGCAGCCATACCGTCGAGACCGGGGTGAAATGGGATCCCAATCGCAATTTGTTGGTGTCGGCCGCGCTCTTTCGCACCGTCATGAGCAATCTGCGCGAGGCGTCGCCAATCGATCCGACCTTACAGATTCTCGCCGGGACCGCCCGTAGCCAGGGCATCGAGGTGCAGGCGCAAGGGTACGTCACGCCCGAGTGGCTGTTATTCGCGGGCAACACCTATATGGATGCGTCGGTGCTTTCCTCGCCCAATGGCGATCGGGGCTCGCAACTGCAGAATGCTCCGCGCGAGAGCTGGCGCCTGTTCAGTGCCTATGATCTGACAAAACGGTTGACCCTGGGTGCAAGTGTGAATTACCAATCCACTCGTGTGCCCGGCACGGTCGTCGATCCGAACGGTTTCAGGCAACGAGTCCCGGGCTATTGGACCGCATCGGCCCTGGTGCGATACCGGGTGGCGCCCCGCGCCGATCTACAACTCAATGTGGATAACATTGCGGACCGGAGGTTCTATGACGGGCTGGACGACAACCACGTCAATGTGAGTGCCGGACGATCCGCGCGGCTGAGCCTGATCGTCGAGAAGTGAGAGTCGGTAGCGGGGCGGGTGAGCGGCACTCAGCCTTGGCGCCGCCCCAGCAATTGTGACAGCGCGGCCCGCAGTTGTTCCACCGATGCGCGCTCGGAGTTGCGGGCGCGCCACCCAACGAAACCGTCGGGGCGGACGAGCACACAGCCATCGGGCGCGAGGTCATGGTTACGCGCGATATCGGCACCCGTGTCTTTCAGTTCACCCACTCCCGGTTGCAGGATCTCGAGCGCGACTCCTCGGAACTCTTCCGACACCTCGCGCGCGCATCGAGACCATTCGCCAGCAGCGGGTCCACATAAGAGTACGAAGCCGCGGCCGTAGAAGTCGAGTGAGGAGATGCGTTGATGTCCGTCCAGCCAGAAATGCGGCGCGCGTGTGCCGGGGCGCCCGTGCGACTCGCGTGGGCTCAAATACAAGCGATCATCGTCCGGCGTGTCTGGGACGATGGCATCGGATCGATAGACATAACCGAGCTCGATACCGAGATCCTCGATGAGCGGTTGGCATCGATCGGTTCCCAAGCTCGGATCGATGCGTAGCACGTAGCGTGTGTAGGCCTGCTCGGCTGTCAGACGCGCCACCGTCATGCGCTCACTTTCGTAGCTGGCCAGGAAAGCCGGCGAGGCGTGGCCGTTGATGACCAGGGCAAGCTTCCACGCAAGGTTGTGCGCGTCCTGAACACCGGTGTTGCCGCCGAACCCTCCGGTAGGTGGCATCACGTGCGCGGCATCGCCCGCAATGAACACGCGATCGGTTTGTAGTCTTTCGGCGACCTGGGCGGCTGCTTCCCAATGCATCACCGCATCGATCGTGAAAGGAACGTCCACGGAGCCGAGCGCCAACCGGACGAGCTCGCGTGCACGTTCATCCGTGAGTGTCGTGGAGACGTCCGTAACGGGCCGCTCGGGGTCTCCCACGGTGTTGACAACGAGAAAAGCGCTATCGAAGGGTTTTTCGAACCGGAAGAAACCTCGCAAATGCTCATTGTTGACATACACCACGGCCCATTGCTTGTCCGCAAGGAGACATCGCAGATTCGCGCGAAAGTAGATCGTGATGCTACGGGAAAAGGGCGGGCGTCCTTGCATGCCGATACCCAGGCTCTTGCGTACCGCACTGTGAGCGCCGTCCGCGGCAATCACATATTGTGACCGCACGGTGGAAGTCTCTCCGGTGCGCCGATCACGTAGCTCCGTGGTGACTTCCTCCGCCTTCTCCACGATCGAGATGACTTCGGTGGAGAAACGCAAGTTCGCGCCGAGCTCGGCCGCCCGTTGTGCAAGCAGGGGCTCGAGTGCATTTTGCGACAGAAAGACGCGCTCGCACGGGCTTACGTCGCGGACACCCGCGTTTAGATCGCCTATGAATGCCCGCGTAGTGCCCCCGGCGAGTGTCCTGACCTCGACGATCCCGCCGTTTTGCACGAACTGTTGGGCTGAGCGCTCGCAAATCGGGGCTTCCAGGCCAACTGAGCGGAAGACCTCCAACGTCCGCTGCGTGGCGTGCGCCGCGCGTGGATGAATGGCGGTGCCGCCGTGGCGCTCTATGGTCAAGGAGGAGATACCCAGATGTCCCAGTAGTGTGGCGGCCGACAGGCCAACCAGGCTGCCACCAACAATCAACACAGGAAACTCGCTGTCCGCCATGGCTGTCTCGCGCTCGGTGTCGCGGACGAGCTTCGCGCGTTGGACGGCGAAGATCAATGGGTGAGCGAAGGCTGCCTACTGATCATCATCCAAGGGCAGCCTCACCGTTCGGTCCAGTTACGGCTCCAGGCTGATGCCCGCTGGCGTCCTCACGCGGCTTGCTTGAGCCGTTCGATTTCCGTGGCCTGAACGCTCGCGCGCGAGCGCATGCGATTCAACCACGCATCGAGGGCCGTACCCGCCAGCAGGTCCTCGCCCTCCGGCGTTCCACGGAAGAACAACAAGTGGGGCGCTATCATGAGATCGGCGATGGACAACTTGTCTCCGGCGAGAAACTCGGCCGAACCCCTCAATCGCTGCAGCTCCTGGACACACACCCGGGCCGACGGCAGGGCCTTGGCGATGTTCTCCTCACTGGGAGCGCGATTCCAGAAGAGGTGCGACATGTAGCGCTCGGCCGTGATTCCGACGGATACATAGGGAAACACGTACCAGTCGGCGATGCCGACAATCTGGTTCATCCGCGCGGCCGCGCGTGGATCTTGCGGTTGCAGGGCCGGACCGGGGAGTACCGCATCGAGGTACCGCAAGATGGCCTGCGTCTCATAGAGACGGAAATCACCGTGATCGAGCACAGGGATGCGTCCGAAGGGATGGCGTTCCAGGTGCTCAGCACTGCGCATCGCCCCAACACCCTGTGGCAAGGCGACGAGTCGATAGGGCGCCTGTTTTTCGTGCAACCCCAGCAATGCGCTGCGGACATACGGGCTGCCGGGAACTCCGTAGACGACGAACTCGCTCATGACACAACGCTCCTGGGTGTGGGTGAGGGGCATCGGGCAATTACGTCAGTGTGTACTTACGGTAAGCGTACGCTTACAGAAAGTCAAGCGCTGACGCCCGGTCACCCCCCCCCCGAGCTCCGGCTTTTGCGCCGCCGGTTCGCTAGCGAAACGCGTAACGAAGCTCCACGCCGACCTCGCGTGGACGTATCAGAATCTGGTGCCCGCCGAAGGCGGGATTGTCGGTGGATGACACGCCACGCTTGTCCGTGACGTTCTCCGCAAAGAGCTCCAGGGACAAGGTGTTCTGTTGGAAGCCGAGCCGGAGATTGCCCTCAGCGTACGAGTTATCGATCAGAGTGAGTGGGCCGAAGTCGTTGTGCACGCCACCGACATAAATGATGTCCGCGCGCGCGAAGCCTGACCAACCTCCGACTAGTTTGTAGTTGTATTGGGCGCCGGCGCTCCCGTTCTGTTCTGGCGCGTCGGGCAGGCGCTCTCCCGGGGAGAAACCAGTGCCCGGATTCACGTCATCGAACTTGTTCTGGTTGTACGCCAGCGACAGGTTGAAACGCCACGCCGGGGTCGGTTGCGCGACCAGCTCGAGCTCCACGCCCTTGCCGTTGATGTCGCCCGAGTTGACGATGCCCTGGAACGCGCAATTCAGGAGTAGCGCGAGCTGCACGCCCGACCACCTGTGCTTGTAGACGTCGACGTTCAGCCCGAAGCGGTGCTCAGCGAATTCCGCTTTCATTCCCAGCTCGTAGGTGCGCAGCGTATCGGGTCGGGTGACCCGTTGCAGTCCGGCCTGAGCAGCATCGGCCGCGCAGCCCGCGGGCAAGGGATCGTTGACATCACCGCTGCGGAATCCGCGGCTCCCTTGCACGTAGAACATCAGATCTTTCGTTGGCTCATAGCGCAGGTATTCGGAGGGGTTGAAAGCGTGCACAGAGCCCCGGTTGATCGGGCCAGCAGGGTTGCCGCCGTTGGCCAGCAGCCCCGATGAGGCGGGGTCGAAGCTCCGGATCTCTTCGCGCAGGTAGCGTCCGCCGATTCCGATAGTCCAATGCGGCAGGAATTCATAGCTGATGGTGCCAAACAGCGAGCGCTGCTCCTGGTCGGAGAATGTCTGCGGCGGCACGTCGTAGGCGAAGGTCTGTCCGTATTGGACGAGCGGCAGACACAGCGGGCAGGAATAGTCCGTAGCGTGCTGTCCGATGTTGGCATACTGATGCAAGTAGAATCCGCCGAGCGTCCACTGTAGCTTACCCTGGCCACGCGACTGCAGGCGTATTTCCTGTGTGAAGACCCGGCCCAGGCTGGTGTCGAGGTAACTAAAGGGAATCGGCGCGCCGAAGTAGAGCTCCCCGAGGAAAGTGAGATCCTGGTCCTTGTAGTTTCTCATCTGCATCCAGTTGCTGATCGACACGAGCGAGATCGGGCCGAGGTCGTACGTGCCTTGCAATGTCTTGATGTCGACCCGCTCGCCGTAGCCGCCGCCCGCGAACGCATCCAACGCACGGGCCTGCTCGTAAGGTCCGGCGGCCGGATCGGTGAATGGCTCGCTGAAGAGCTTGTCATCTTGCAGGGCGTACATGAAGTCCAAGCGCAAACCGTCGATCGGTTGCCAGCGCAAAGAAGCCCGTGTGCCCCAGACCGACTCTCGATTGATGTCCTTGCGGGTAAAGGCTGCGATAGCTGGCGTGACCACCGTTCCGGGTGGCAGCCCTTGGCTCGCGCTGTAGTCGTCCGCCGGTCGTGATGGCACGACGTTGTCGATATAGCCGGCGATGTCATCTTTGTAGCCCACGAGACGCAGGGCGAGATGGTCCGATATCAACGGCATGTTGATCACGCCCTCGAGGTGATAACTACCGGAGTCGGAATGCGCCGTCGCAAATCCACGGGTGTCCACGTCGGTCTCGTACTGGGTCAGGTCGGGGGCGGCGGGGATGATGCGCAACACGCCCGCGAGTGTATCTGCGCCGAAGACTGTGCCTTGCGGCCCGCGCAAAACCTCCACGCGATCGATGTCCACCAGTCGCAGGTTCGGCTTGCCACCGTGGTTGGTGAACACGCTGGTCAAGACCTCGCCGAAGTAGGTAGCGACTGTGGAGCCGACGCCGCTCTCGCTGAGGCCGCGGATGTGGACGATGGAATCGCCCGGACCGCCATCCTGGAAATAGACCCCTGGAATACTGTTGAGATAGTCACCGAATTGAGTGAAGCCGCGGAGCTGGATGTCCCCGCTCGTCACCACTGAAAGCGACAGCGGCACATCGTGAAGGGATTCGGCCCGCTTCTGAGCGGTGACCACCACCTCCTCGAGAACCTGTGGCGAACCGTTGCCGTCATCGGCCCTTGCCGCGAGCGCGGCCGCCGCCCAACTCACAGCGAGCGCCGCGGTGAGGAGCGGCCGCAGCGCATGCATGGTCCTGACATTTCGGCGCACATCGCTCATGAGCGGCTCTCCCGCGGTACTGCATGTCGGTTTTCTAAATCTACATCATATTTTCAATAAATGAAAATTCTTACCGTTCCGGCGCCGCTACGCGCCGCTTCCGGGTCGCATCCGCTATCATGAGAAGATCTTTAACCGTCCACGGTCCGCCCGATGAAAGACACCGCAAATGAGTCCCGCCTTGGCGCGGCGTTGCGCGCGCTGCGGAAAGAGCGAAGTTGGACGCTTGCGGAAGTCAGCCGGCGCACCGGTTTTTCGATCCCGACCCTCTCGAAAGTCGAAAACAACCGCCTCTCGCTCTCGTACGACAAGCTCATCCGCTTGAGTGAGGGGCTCGATGTCGATATCGCGCAGTTGTTCTCCCCGGCCGCGGAGCTCCCCGGGACGGGAGCCGTAGTCGGCCGCCGCAGCGTCAATCGCCGCGGTGAGGGAGAGCTGGTCCCGACCCAGAATTACGACTACCGGTACCTGAGCACCGACCTCACACACAAGAAATTCATCCCCATTCTCGCCGAACTGCGCGCCCGCTCCCCGGAGCAGTTCGGTGACCTGGTGCGCCACACCGGGGAGGAGTTCGTCTATGTGCTGGAAGGGGAGGTGGAGATCCGGACCGATCTCTACGCCCCGCTGACCCTCACGGCGGGCGAGTCCGCTTACCTCGACAGCTCCATGGGTCACGCTTACCTGGCCAAGGGTGATGGCCCGTGTCGGCTGCTCGCGGTGTGCTCCGCCTCGGAGCGGGACTTGCGTGCGGTCATGGCCAAGAGCGAATCGGAGGTTTCCCCCTCGGGAGGGCAGACCACCCTGGGTGGAGAGATGGTGCGCGAGCTGCGCCAAAGGCCGGCGGCAGCCGCACCCAAAGCTTTGCACAAGGTCGCGCGCCAGCGGGGCCGCTCGCGCGCGCGCCGAAAGTAGCTTTCCGAAACGGAAAATTCCCGGCAACCAGGCTCGACTTGCACCACGGGACTACTTCCGTGGTTGATCGGGCTCGAAATTCAGATCCTGATAGTCGAAACTGAAATCGGCTGCCGGTGAGACCGCCTGCATCCGGATCCTTTCGATCCCACCCTGCGAAGTGAGGTCGAACGTGAGATAGGCATCCTCGATATCGCGATCGGTCCAACGTGTGCGGAAAGTGTCGTACTGCACGTGCTCCAGCGAGCCTTCCATGCCGGGGGTGGCATCGAACTTGATGTTGAGTGCGCCGGCGGTACCTGAGGAGATCGTCACCGTGCCGTACCACGGATCCTTGTACACCCCCGCGTAGGCGGCGAGCGCAAGGGAAGGACCCCGATTCGCGGCAACCGCATGCTGGCGCGCCTCCAGGGCACCGAGCGCATCCGCATGAATCTGGTCAAAGGCCTGTTTGAACAGGCTTGGCCAGTCCTGTTGCGGCAACCCCAGGTACTCGTCCAACAAGTGATAGAAGACCGACCAGCGCGCGCCGCTGTCCTCGGAGTTGATCATGATCGCGAAGGCGACATCCTTTTCAGGAACCACGACGACGGCCGACAATCCCCCGAGCACGCCGCCGGAGTGCGTGATGATCTTATGTCCGCGATAGTCCTGGATGAAGAATCCGAGTCCGTAGTCCTCGAAGCTCGGCTGGATCAGTGCCACCGGTTTTGGGGCAGCCTCGATGGGGATCACCGTCTGCGGCATCCACAGCTCGCTCGAGCCTGCCTCGCTGAACAACCTGCGGCCCTCGCCCAAGCTGCCGTGCGCGAGTTGCACGCGCAGCCACTTGCCCATGTCGGCGGCACTGGAATAAATGGATCCCGCAGGCGCGGCGGGTCCACCTTCGTATCCGGCAGCGAGCACGCTCAATGGGCCGATGCCACGGATCGGGCCGGCAATCCGTGCATGTGGCTCCACATGGTCCGGTTTCTGACTGCCGTAATCGATCGCGGAGTCTGACATTCCGACCGGTGCGAAAATCCGCGCGCGAATGAAGTCCTCCCAACTCTGTCCTGAAACGCTCTCGATCAGTTGGCCGGCAGCCGCGTACAGGACGTTATCGTAGGCAAAGACGCTGCGAAAGCTGGTTGCCGGGCGCAGGTAACGCAATGCCCGGACCATATCGGCGCGCGTGCGGCTCGTCGTCGGGAGAAACATCAGGTCGCCCTCACCAAGACCGAGTCCGCTGCGGTGGGTCAGGAGGTCGCGTATGGTCATCTCGTGCGAGGCATACGCATCGTACATCTGGAATCCGGGCAGGCGGTCCACGACCCGATCCGCCCAGTCGAGCTTGCCCTGATCTACCAGTATTGCGAGAGCCGTGGTGGTGAAAGCCTTGGTATTCGAGCCAATTGGAAAGGTCGTATGCTCGTCAACGGGCGCGGTCGAGCCCAATTTGCGTATCCCGTACGCGCGGGTATAGATCCGGTCGCCTTCGACGATCGCAATGGCCATGCCAGGCGCTTCGAAAGTCTTCATCGCGCGCGCGGCGTAGCGGTCGAGGTCCGCTGGCGGTGCGGCGTGCGCCAGCGGACTGCAACAGGCCGCGCAAGCCACCAAGGTGCGCACGAGCCGGACACGTGTGCGGATTTCCATGGCCAACCTCAATAGTTCAGGCTGAAGTTGGCCATGCCGTACGCGAAGATGGCCCACAAACAGTACACGGTGAAAACCAACAGGACAGCTTCTCCCGTGCGCACCAGCCAGCCGCCGGGTCCGCGTACGATCCGCAGCGCCGCCTCCAGGATGATCGTGAGGCACGCGAGAATGGCGGCAACCCCGACGCAATAGAGTGCGATCAGCCATCCGTTCACGGACGGATCGCCGTCGGCCGACTCGAGAAGTTCCAGGAACCCAAACCATCCCAGGACCATCACGAGCAGGATGATCGCGCCTATCCGCGCGGCCACGCGGAGCCGCCGCTGCCGCGGGGGCAGTATCAGCGGCGCGCCAAATCTGCGGCGTGCGATCCAGCCGCCGAGCCAGAGCGCCAGCATGAGCAACAGCGAGCCGATCAGGCCGAGCCACATCGTCTTGAGGATATCCAGGCGCTTCAACCCGTGGACGCGCATTGCCAGCTCGACCGGGATGAAATCGTCACTGATCCAATAGGCAATCCCGCCGTCGGCGTCCGTGACGAATTTCAAATGAGTTTGCCCGTCTACCTCGCGATAGGTGAGCGGACCGACTTCCCGCCAGAGTTTCTCGGTACCACTCAAGTCCTTCAGCATGCTCACCTGAATAGTGCCATCGGGCCGAGCCGTTACCGAGCTCTGACCCAAGGCGCTCAGTACTCGCAGGGCGCTGTCGATTCTGCGGCTTTCCGTGTAGTAACCGGAGACGCGCGCGGCGTCGGGCCCCGGATTGGCGACTGTCTGCTCCTGTGGAGGTGTGTAGGGAAAGTAGCGATCCAGGAAGGCCCGGAAGACATTCTCCCGTAATCGGCCGACCTCAGCGTCCTTGCCGAGGCTGTTGAACGACATGAACACACCAACGTCCTTGTCCAGCAGCAAATGCAGATCGCTATGGAAGGGTGTCGTATCGCCCGCGTGCCCAATGATACGCAGACCGTTGCGGTTTTCCTGGTAAAAGCCGAGGGCGAAGCCGTTCATCCCCGGTGCCATCCGCGACTGGGGCGAGTGCATGAGACGGGCGATGTCGGGCTTGAGAATACTCGTGCCGTCGTATTGACCGTCATGGAGCTGCGCGATCATGAAGTGGGCCATGTCCGTGCCCGTAGCTGACAACGCGCCCGCCGGCGCGGTCTCGATCAGTTCGAACGGAATGGTCTTGTCATCCGCGGCGGTGACGTAGCCTTGCGACATGTGCGCCTGCAACTGCGGGGGCAGGGGCTGCACGAATGTCGAATGAGTCATGCCGAGCGGCTCGAGAATGTGCTTCGCGATGTAATCCGCGTATTGCTCCCCGGATACGCGCTGCACGATGTAGCCTGCGAGAGAGGCGCCGTAGTTGGAATATGCGACGATCTTTCCCGGAGGATAGATGCGCTCGGGGATGTGCTTCATCAGGTATTGGCCCAGCGGCATCATCTCATCCTGCCGCTTGACGAACGCCTCGGAGACGCCGTCCTCGAAGCCCGGGGTGTGGGTGAGCAGGTTGCGCAGCGTGATGGGCTGCCCAAACTTCGGCGGGATCTTGAAATCGAGATAGATGTTGATATCGCGGTCCAGATCGAGCTTGCCCTCGCCAACCAATTGCATCACCGCGGTCCAGGTGAAGAGCTTGGACACGGAGCCTGGGCGAAATAGCGTTTGGTCCGCACGGACAGGAGTGTGTTTCTGCACATCCTGGTAGCCATATCCTTTGGCAAACAGGATGTTGCCGTCCTTGACGACCACGAACACCCCTCCGGCAATGCTGCCACGCTCTATCGCGTAAGGCAGGATCCCGTCGAGGAAGCTCGCCAGGTCGGTTGCCTCCAGCGCGTGGGTCGACTCCGGTATCCCGGGAGCTGCCGCTTGGGGTGTCGCTGGAGGAGTTGGAGTGATCGCTGGCGTCGCGGGGCCAGTCTGCGGTGGCTTGTGGTCCGTGGCAGCGGACACCGCGCCGCTACACATCACTACGATCAACAGCGTCAGCAGAGATGAAACCTTCACAAGAGCTCTCCATCGGTTGCGGTGGGCACTTGCGCGTCGGCATCGCGCACCGGGCGGTCCAGACAGCGCAGCCCTACCGCTGAGCCAGCTGCCGCACCGGCCGTCAGGCAAAAGAATTCCGCGGGCGACAAATCACTCCACAAGGTACCGAGCGCGCCGGCCGCCAGGTTGCCGAGAAATGCCGCGAAGAACCACAATGCGATACTGGTCGCGGCATAGCGCGGCGGCGCGAGCCGGCCAAAGAGGCCGAGCCCCACGGGCAGGATAAAGAGCTCCCCGGAGGTCATCACCACGAAGAACGCGACGATCCACAGCCAACTCGCTGCGCCTCCGTGGGTGGTGTACCACGCAGCGACGGCGCCTAACATGAGATAGGAGGAGCACACGATCCATGCGCCGCGGGCCATCTTGCGTAACGCGGAAGGCTCGCGCCCCTGCCGGGCGAGCTCCAGCCAGCGCGCGACGAGAGCCGGGGTGAGCACGAAGATGAGCAGTGGATTCAGCGACTGAAACCAGGTCATCGGAATGACGAATGACCCGATCTGCCGTTGTGTGTGCTCGATCCACAACGGCAGGGTATTGCCGACTTGCTCATAGGCCACCCGGAACACGACCGCGATCGCGGCAACACCGACCAACAAAGTAAACCGTTTGCGTGTGGCCGCGCTCGTGGCGTTGTCCTCGGACTGCGCGCGTTCGGGTGCCATCCCGAGGGGCGCACCTGTGGGGAGATAGCGCCTCCCGCAGATGTAGATGGTCATTCCCGACAGCATGCCAATCCCGGCGAGTGTGAAGCCCCAATGCCAGCCGTAGAGTTCCCCCACCGTACCCACCCCTAGCGGTGCAAGGAATCCACCCAGGTTCACTCCGACGTAGTAGTAGTTATAGGCGAGATGGCGGCGTGGGTCCTCGGGCGCGTACAGGCCATTGATCTGACTCGGCAGGCTGGGCAGGAAGAGCCCGTTACCGGTGGCGATGGTGGCCAACGCGGCATAGAACAGCGGTTCGAAGGCCATCATGAAATGTCCAGCGGCCATGATGGAGCCGCCGATCAACACGGCCCGATCCCGTCCCAACCACCTGTCGGAAATCACTCCACCGAGGAGCGGGGTGAAGTAGACGAATGCCGTGTACAAGCCGTATACCACGGACGCGCGCTGTTGGTGCAGTCCCAATCGCTCGACCATGTAGTACACCAGGATGGCGCGCATCCCGTAGTAGGAGAACTGCTCCCAGGTATCCGTAAGGAACAGGATCGTAAGTCCCCGCGGATGCCCAAACCACGTCCGTGTCGGCACCGCCGGGACCAGCGACTCGTTAGCTGCGAGACTGTTCATCGGCGCGGCTCCCACCCCATACGGTCTCAGGGCACCAAAGAGCGCCCGCGCGATAGATCGCTCGGGGAGTTCGATCGGAGCGCAGAAAGAGGGGGCCGTCCAGATCCACGATCCCACAGAGCTGGGCGAGTAGAAAGCCGGGCCCCATCGCGAGCGACGTGCCGCCCATGTTGCCCACCATGACATCCAGACCGTAGTGGCGGCTGGCCCGGGCCATGGCCAATGCTTCGGTCAGCCCTCCGGACTTGTCGAGCTTGATGTTGATGACGTCGAAGCGACTGGCGAGGCGCGCGACGTCGGCGGACGTCTGCGCGCTCTCGTCCGCCGCGACCGGAATGGGAATGTCCAGCCCATCGAGTGCCGCTTCCTCGCCAATCCTGAAGGGCTGCTCGATGAGCTGCACGCCTGCCTCGAGCAGCTCCGGCAAGAGTTTCAGGAACGAATCGCGAGTGAAGCCTTGGTTGGCATCTACGATCAGCGACGCGTCGGGGCGCGCATCGCGCACCGCCCGTACGCGCGCGGGATCCAGCGACTCCCCGGTGAGTTTCAACTTGAGCAGCTTCGCTTCCGAGTATGCCTTGGCGTCCGCGGCCATGTGCTCCGGCGGATTGGCGCCTACGGTGTGGGCGGTTATGACCTCGGTCGGACTTGGCAGACCCGCGAGACGCCAGGCGGGCACGCCGCAGCGCTTCGCCTCCAGGTCCCACAGCGCGCAATCAAGGGCATTGCGGGCACCGCCCGCCGGAAGCAGTCGTTGCAGCGACTCACGGTCGATGCCGTCCTCGAGGCGCTTGCGCACGGCCTCGATCTGTTTGCACATCGCGGGCACGTCATCGTGAAGATAATGCACGCCGGCGGCTTCACCACGTCCGACGAGCCCGTCCTGCTCGAGTGCGACCACGATTACGTCGAGGTCGATCAGGGTGTGGCCGGTGATGTGAAAAGGAGCCTTGAGTGGCCACCTCTCCACCTCGACCCGCACAGTCAGCTTCGGCTCGGCCACGCGTACTCCTGCTCCCGGATTTATTTTCTAAATTTACATAGAAGTTTCAAAAAATGAAAGAAGGTTGCGACGAGTCGACGTGGGCCCCGCGTTGAGGGGAGCCCAGAAGGTGAGGGGATTACATGCCGAGATCGGCTAGGAGGGCGTCGACGTCGTTCTGTTCACTCACCGCGCCGGTGGTCAACCCCGGTATCGCGGGCCCAAAGCCCTGGGTCGGGCAGGCCGGTGCGGGAGAGCCCGTGTCCGAGGCGGAGGTACCGGTCAAGGAGGCAAGCTGCGCGAGTGTGCGCTCGACCTCGCCAACGAGTGTGATGACCCCACGAATGATCTGGCCGCTCAAGTCCTGATAGCTTTGCGCCATCAGAACATCGGTAAGATTTCCGCGCACGGTTTCGCTATCTCGCTGTGCGAGAACGAGGAAATCATCGAGCCGCGCGAGCACCTCGGGGAACGCGGTCGTCTGTGTCATCACGTCCCGCATGCTACGCAAGGTCACCACGAGGGCGGCCGCTCCCTTGGCGATGTTGTCCGACAAGGGACAGGCCCGCTCGACGAGATCCAACGTCCGGTGCGCGCCGTCCTCGGTCAATTGCAACGCATGGTCCAGGCGCACCCGAGCATCGGGGACGTCTTTCCCGGCAAGTGTTGCGAGTCTGGAATTGAGCTGGAACTGATCGAGCGCCGAGCGCAGGCCACCGCTCAAGTCGCGCAGATTCCGGTAGAGCGTCTGGGCGCGCGTTTCGACCAGCCGGTCGAGTGCCTCGAGAAACGCGTGGCGATTGCCTGTCGTGAATGCGCTAGAGAGGGCAGCAAAATATTCTCCCCACTCCGCCCCGAGGTCCTCGCCGGATGTCATGTCTTCATCTCGCTTGGGCTTGGAGGATTTTGCCCAGCTTCTCGCTGAGCGTCTGCGCGGTGAAGGGCTTGATGATGTAGCCGCTCACGCCGGCTTGCGCGGCCTCGACAATCTGTTCACGCTTGGCCTCGGCGGTCACCATGAGCACCGGCAGCTTGGCGAGCTTGGGATCGGCGCGCACCGCTTTCAACAGCGCGAGTCCCGGAAGCTGCGGCATGTTCCAGTCAGTGATGAGAAAATCGAATTCGCCTGCTTGCAACATCGGCAGCGCCGTGCTGCCGTCGTCCGCTTCCTCGACCTGCGAGTACCCGAGCTCTTGCAACAGGTTCTTGACGATGCGGCGCATCGTCGAGAAGTCATCGACGACCAGGAATTTCAGTTTGCTGTTCACGGTATCTCTTCGCGATATCACCCTTGCCGAAGTCAATATAGGGGGTTGCCCGTCTTCCCACCTCGTCCTACTGCTCAATATTCGGCCGCCGTCACGAGGTGCTCGCCTCCTGCGTAAGTAGATGTACCTAGGTCACACGTTTCCTGAGCGACTTGACAACGGGCGTATCTTGTAGGACTGTATGAATACTTTAATACAGAAAGGCGGCCGATCGGCCGTGCCCCGGGATGAGTCGCGGCCCATGTCCGACCGCATCGCAGCCTCACTGCGCATAGAGAAGAACGGTGTGCCGATCTACGTGCAGATCCGCGAGCAGATGCTGCGGCTCATCGGAGCTGGCGCCGCTGCTCCCGGCGAGCAACTACCCACCATGAGGCAGCTCGCGGTCGCTCTGAAAACCGATCTCAACACCGTGCGCCATGCTTATGACGAGTTGGCGCGTGCCGGCGCTATAACCGTCGTCAAGGCGCGCGGCACTTTCGTGGCCGAGCGTCCGAGCCCACCGGCTAGGCCGGCGGCTGACGAGGTGGATGATCTCGCTCACCGGACTATTGCTAGCGCGAGCGCTCTCGGCATCGAGCCGGCGGTGCTCGCGCGACGAATCCTCCAACTCATTCGTTCCAGGAAGGGGAAGTAAACATGCGCCGCACCAATTCTCCCGCGATTGTGTTCTCGGTTCTGCAGGTCATTGCGGCGATCGGTATTGGCAAGGTCGCGGCGACCACGGGCCTGCTCATACTCCTGCTGCTATCGGGCCTGCTCGTGGTGACCGCCGCTCTGACCCCGCTCGCCGTGCTCATGGCCAATCAATGGGAAAAGGCCATCGTGCTGCGTGTTGGCAAATTGCGCGCCGTCCGGGGACCCGGGTTGTTCTTCGTCATACCGTTCATCGACGAGGTCGCGGTATGGATCGATCAGCGCATCCAGACAACCGAGTTCAATGCGGAGCAAGCGCTCACGAGCGACACGGTGCCCGCGAACATCGATGCCATCCTGTTCTGGCAGGTCCACGATCCCGAGCGCGCGGCCCTGGAGATCAATGATTACCACCAGGCGATCCTGCGCGTTGCCCAGACATCGCTGCGGGAGATGATCGGCGCTTCGCCGCTGAGCGTCTTGCTGGCCAACAGGAGGAGGGCGGACGAGTTGCTGCGAGCTGAAATCGGACGCAAGACGGCGGAGTGGGGCGTCGCGGCGATTTCGGTGGAGATCCGTGATGTTTCGATTCCCGCCGAGCTTCAGGACGCCATGAGCCGACAGGCACAAGCCGAGCGCGAGAAGGCCGCGCGCGTGCTGCTCGGCTCCGCGGAGCAGGAGATTGCGCAGAAATTTCTGGAAGCTGCCAACACGTATGCCCAGAATCCGGCCGCTCTGCAACTACGCGCCATGAACATCATCTACGAAACGACCAAAGAGCGGGGCGCGACCATTCTCGTTCCTACCGCAATGATCGATGCCATGAATCCCGGTGGCATCATGGGTCTGGTCAACTCCGCGATGGCTCGTCCCATCGCGGCGCCGGTCGCCAGTCCGGCGACAACCTGACATCCTCCTGCGGCCGAGGTGGCGCTCGTTCATCGGTCGTGTATGGCCGTGGCGTCGCGGTCGCCGCGGCGGCTGGCTCGCCGAAATGGGGTGGGAGTATGCTGTCGGTCAAGCGCAAAGCAGGCGAGGCAGTAGTGACCGATGACACGACCGCGAGCACGTCAGTGGACGTTGAAGCCGACAGGCTTGTTCTTGAGTGTCCTGATCCCTGTCTTGCTGTCCGGCTGCGTGTACTTCTCGAAGCACACCATTCACGGTGCCTGCTCGCACGACCTCGGCTCGCCGGTCCGTAATTTTTGCGTTGTCGCCCCGCAGGTTCTATGGAGGGGCGAGCGGCCCACCAAGGCCGACGCGCGCTGGCTGTTGGAGCAGCACGTCGGAACTGTCGTAAGTCTCCAACTCGACGACCGGCGTGCCTTCGAGGCGGTTCAGCTTGGGCCGGACTTCGTGCATTCGGTCTCTTACTTTCACGTGCCGGGATTCAGCCCGCTGCAGGTGTTGAGTCCTTCACACCTCGACACTCACCTGGCCCTGTTCATAGCGATCGCCAAGGCCGCGCCCAAACCTATCTATGTTCATTGTCGCGCGGGCGTGGACCGGACCGGTATTCTGGCGGCCGCCTACCGTGTGCTGGTCGAAGGAGTCACCCGCGAACAGGCGATCGCCGAAATGGCTCGCTATCACAGTCCGTGGCAGCACTTTGACGCCAAGTACATACGCGGCCTGTCAGAAGAGCGCCGCGTGCAGATTCTGCGCAAGGCGGCTGACTGGGAATCGCGTTTGCGACCCACCGCTCGTATCGAGTGTGTGCGAGGACGCTGCAGCTTTGAGCCGACCGCGGAGCCTTCTTCAGCCGAGCATGGCTGAGCCGGGGAGCCGGGCGGTTTCGAATA
>CAYNTW010000107.1:0-20043 GCA_964400085.1 uncultured Steroidobacteraceae bacterium
GGACTTGACGCACCTCCGCCGTATCAACATGATGCTAACGCTTCGGAATGCCAGTCGTCGTCCGCAACAACATCGGGAGTGGTTTCAACCTTGGGCCAACAGTGAGTCGGTACGACGAGAGCCTGACCTTGGTTGCAGTGCTGGATCATGTGCGCGACGCCTACGAATTTGCGAAGGGCCTGGGACACACTGAACTGCAAGCGCACTTGATGAGCGCCAGGCGCAAACTCGTGCAGGCTTTACATCAGAGGCTGAACCTCCACAGCCAGCTCGCGGACGCCCAGGAGCGGTTGGCAGGGCAGACCGGAGCGTCCCGGAGCGTGGGAAACCCGGAATCCGGGCCGACACCTGTGTCGGATCCGATCTCGCGTCGCCGAATGTCGTAAGCCGGCGTCATCGACTCGCACGCATCTCGCCCGCGCTTGCGAAGATTTACGGAACCCACCCCGGCCGGGTTCGGTCCACCCCCGGCTTAAGCGAAAGTTAAGTCAATGACGCCATCATGCCCCGGCAGCCGGGGTGATAATCCGCCCTTGTCGCTTCAACGAACGGTTTTCGTGAGGACTCCATGATCAATGCCGGAACCAGCCATCTCACCAGCGTGCAGGCGGCGGGCGACTCGCAGGCGGTACGCCTGGCCGTGCAGCGCCTGAAGGACTACCTCACGAGCCAGATCATCGGCCAGGACAAGCTGGTGGAGCGCCTATTGATCGCCCTGCTCGCTGACGGGCATCTGCTGGTCGAAGGACCGCCGGGACTGGCCAAGACTCGAGCGATCAAGGCGCTCGCGCACGCGCTCGAGGCTGATTTTCAGCGCGTGCAGTTCACCCCAGACCTGCTGCCAGCCGATCTCACCGGCTCCGACATCTACCGGCCAGAGGAAGGCAGCTTCCGTTTCCAACGTGGACCGCTGTTCCACAACCTCATTCTCGCGGACGAGATCAACCGCGCACCGGCCAAGGTGCAATCCGCACTGCTGGAAGCGATGGCGGAGCGGCAGATCAGCGTGGGCGGCACCAGCTACGTCCTGCCCCAGTTGTTCCTGGTCATGGCGACCCAGAATCCCATCGAGCAGGAAGGCACCTATCCGCTTCCGGAAGCCCAGCTCGATCGGTTCATGCTGCACACCGAAGTCGATTATCCCGACAGGATGACCACGCTCAAGATCATGAAGTTGGCGCGCCGTGAAGCGGTCACGCAGCGCGAATTACCGCCGCCGGAGCATCGGCTCAGCCAGGAGACGATTTTGGCGGCGCGTCGCGCCACGCTCGGTTTGACATTGTCCGACCCCGTTGCCGAGTACATTGCCGCGCTGGTCGACGCCACTCGGCATCCGCAAGGGTACAGCAAGAATCTGGCGGACTGGCTGCGCTGGGGCGCAAGTCCACGCGCGGCGATTGCGATGGAGCGTGGGGCTCGGGCGCTTGCGTGGATGGAGGGTCGTGACTTCGTCAGCCCGGAGGACGTGCAAGCGATTGCTCCGGACGCCATGCGGCATCGGTTGATTCTCGACTATGGCGCGCAAGCGCGTGGCATTACCGCGGACACTTGCCTGGAAGAGTTGCTCGCCAAGGTGCCCGCCCCATGACTTCGCCGAGCCTCGAGGAGTTGGTTGCTCTACGCGGCGCTGCTCGGGGGTTGCGTCTACAGGCTCGACGGCCAACGCAAACACGCTATTTGGGCAGCCACCGCAGCACCCAGCGTGGCCGCGGTCTCGAGTTCCAGGAGGTGCGGCCGTATGTCAACGGCGACGATCCCCGTACCATCGACTGGCGGGTTACCGCGCGCCGTGGCAAGCCACATACGAAGCTCTTTCGGGAGGAGCGCGAGCGGCCGGTGTGGTTGCTCGCGGATCTCAACGGGGGGATGTTTTTCGGCACCCGCCGCCAACTCAAATCAACCGTAGTCATTCGCGCGGCCGCTCTGCTTGCCTGGAGCGCGGCGCTGGGAGGAGATCGGGTCGGAGCAGTGGTCGTTGGTACCAAGGCGGCGGCAAGGGCATACCGGATCGTCCCGCCGCGCGCCCGCGAAGCTGGCGTGCTCCCGGTCCTCGCAGCGCTGTTGGAAATGCAGCCCCTCGCCCCAAGCCCTCCCACCGACGGGTTGAGCCCTGGACTGAAGGCGCTGGCGCCGCTCGTTCATCCCGGGAGCCTCGTGCTGGTGTTGAGCGACTACGCAAGCCAGGAGGAGCGTGCTCCGGAATGGAGGGCTTTGGCGGTTCACAACGAGTTTCGACTTTTCTGGGTGACAGACCCGTTGGAAAGCACGGGATTGCCGGACGGGAGTTTTCGTGTTGGGCTTCCTGGCCACTCGATTGCCTTGGACGGCGCGAGTATTCGCACGGCATGGCGTGCGAAGTGGCAAGAGCGAGCCGCACACGTCGAGGCGATCGCAGCCGATATCCACGCGCCCGTCATCCAACTCGAGACGAGCCAGCCCGTGGAAACCGTACTCCAAGCGGTGCTGGCGGGCCGACGGAGCGCGGCATGAGCGCTGATTGGTTGCAAGAGCTCGCTCCGGGACATGCCCCGGCGGCTGCGAGCTGGTGGCCACCGGCTCCAGGTTGGTGGGTTTTGGCCTTGCTCACCCTTGTCACGATCGGGGCGCTGTGGCGGTGGCTGCGCCAACCCGAGCGCGGCCCCAGGCGCGCGGCACTGCGCCAGCTACAAGTGATCAGAGCAAGTGACGCTGACGGAGCTGCCGTCGCCAGGGCGACTCAGAACCTGATCCGCCGATACGCGCTGGCAGTGTTCGGACGCGAGCGCGTGGCCCGCCTCACCGGCGAGCGTTGGTTGCAGTTCGTGATCGACGCCGGCGGCGATGCACTGGCAGGCGCCCCGGGTCGATCGCTCTTGGCGGCCGCGTTCGGCAATCACGCTCAGGACGATCGGGAACTGTGGATCGCTGGCGCGGAAGGCTTCATCAAGCGCGCACGCAATTCCCCGCCACGAACCGCTTCAGCGGGAGCCACCAAATGATCCACGTCGCGTGGCCCTGGATGGCCCTGTTGCTTCCCCTTCCCTGGGTGCGCTACGCCCTGAGCTCGCCTGCAGAACCGCGGGGTGCGAGCCTCTATGTGCCGTTCGCGACCAGCCTGGCCACTGGGCGACGCGCGCTGGTGGCGACACGCTCCAATTGGGGTCGCGTGATCTTCGCGGCGATCTGGATCCTGCTCGTGCTTGCCGCCATGCGGCCGCAATGGTTGGGTGATCCAGTACCCATTCCCACGACGGGCCGGCGGTTGATGCTGGCCGTGGACGTCTCGGGATCGATGGCGACCGAAGACATGGCCGGTGGCGCCAGCCGGTTGCGCGTCGTGCAGAGCGTGGCCGGCCGCTTCATCGACGGCCGCCACGGTGATCGTATTGGCTTGATCCTCTTCGGTACCCGCCCCTATCTGCAAGCGCCGCTCACCACCGATCTCGGTACCGTGCATCGCTTTTTGAACGAAGCGGTCGTCGGTGTCGCCGGGACCGAAACCGCGATCGGTGATGCGATCGGACTTGCCATCAAGCGATTGCGCGCCGAAGCGGAAACCAACCACGCCGCCGCTCCGGGGCAAACGGTGTTGATTTTGCTCACCGACGGGCAAAACGATGCGGGCGTGATGCCACCCCTCGAGGCAGCGCGGCTTGCGGCGCAGTCCGGCTTGCGGATCTACACCATTGGTGTGGGAGCTGCGCCCGGAAGCGGCTTTTTCGACATGGATGCGGGCAACACCGACCTGGACGAAGATACTTTGAAGGCGATCGCCAAGGCCACCGGTGGCGAATACTTCCGTGCGACCGACGCTACGGCTCTCAGAGCGGTTTACCGTCAGATCGATCGCCTGGAGCCCGCCGCCGGCAATCAACAGTGGCTGCGGCCGGCCGACGAATGGTTTACCTGGCCGCTCGCGGCCGCCCTGCTTCTGAGCATCCCGGCCGCGTGGATCGGAGGACGGGTATGGGCCTGACGCACCTGCCCTTTCATTTCCTCCATCCCGCCTGGTTGTTGGCGCTGCCGGCGCTGCTGCTATTTACGGCTTGGCTTGCGCGCGCGACCCGTACTGATACCAACTGGTCACGGATAGTCGATGCGCAGTTGCTGGCTCTGTTGCGAGTTGATGAAGGCCGTGTCGGGGGACGCTCACCGTGGCTCCTCCTGGCCGCGACCTGGACGCTCGCCGTGTTGGCTCTGGCGGGCCCTGCCTGGAATCGCACCCAGAGCCCGGCCTTCCGCGCGCCGGCCGCGTGGGTACTGGTGCTGGACCTCTCGCCTTCCATGTCGGCCTCCGACTTGAGTCCGAACCGGGTGGCTCGCGCCCGCTACGCTGCAATGGATCTTTTGTCCGCGGCGCATGACGCGCGCGTTGGGCTGGTGGCATTTGCCGGGGAGCCTCACACGGTGGCTCCCCTCACGACTGACATTTCGACCATCCGCCTGCTGCTGCAACCGCTGGACCCGAGCCTCATGCCCGAAGCCGGCGATCGCCTGGCGCCCGCACTCGAGGAAGCGCAGCGCCTCCTGCAAGCCGGACTGGCCAAACACGGGCAAATTGTCGTTTTCTCCGACGGCGCGGCCGATCCCGTGGAGTCGCTGCGGGTCGCGCAGCGATTGCGCGCGCAAGGGACGAGCGTCAACATAGTGGGTGTCGGAACCGAAAGCGGCGCGCCCGAGCCCAATGGAAAGGGAGACTTCGTGCACAACGCCAACGGTCGCGTGCAACTGACTCGACTCCAGACAGATGAGTTGCAGCGCGTTGCGGCCGCGGGCGGTGGTGAATACGTGCCGGTGAGCGGCGTGTCTAGCCTGGTGGCCAGGTTGCAGTCAGCGCAATCGCAAGAGGTGGACACCAGCACGGCAGCGGCGCGGGAGCGGCTCGCAATCTGGCAGAACGGCGGCGTCTGGTTGCTACCTCCGTTGCTTTTGCTTGCCGCGCTGCTGGCCCGCCGGGGGTGGGTATGAGCCGTATCGCCCTGGCACTGTTGGGTTGCTTGCTAGGGTGCGGCGCCTCCCTCCAGGCGCACGCGGCTACGTGGTCGGACCTCTGGTTGACTCGTGAGCAGCAGGCCCAAAGGTTGCTCGATTCCAACCATCCCGGCGCGGCGGCCGCGATGTTCAGCGATCCGCGACGGCAGGCATACGCCGATCTGCAGGCCGGTCGCTATGCCGAGGCGGCGAAGCTCCTCGAGCCTTTCAAGGACGCCGACTCGCAGTACAACCGCGGCAACGCATTGGCTCATACGGGGCAGCTCCGTGACGCTTTGAGAGCCTATGACGCCGCGCTGGCAGCCTTCCAACAGTCGGACCAGACGGCCCGACGGCAAGACGCGATCCGGAACCGAGACCTGGTGAAACGCGCGTTGGAGCGCGCCCAGCAACAGCACCAACAGCAAAACGGTGCCAACGGCCAGCCCGGCCGTGGCCAGGGACAGCAACAAGGCGGCAACGGCAACCAGGGCCAGGGTAGCCAGCCAGACCATGGCGGAGCGCAGCAACATCCCGGCGGGGCAGGTTCACAACCGCAGTCCGCCAACACCGCTGGAAGTGGCGACCAACGCCGCGCGAATGACACGGCGCAGCCGGGCAACTCGCCGGGAGGCGGCAATCGGCCACCAACAGGAAATCCATCGCCACCGGCCAATCAGGGGCAGACGCCTGATCAGGCGCAAGCCGCCAATCCAACGCAAGCTGGAAATCAGCCGCGGGCGGCCACTCCAGCGCAACGGGGAAACCAGCCGCAGGCAGGCACTCCAGCGCAAGCGGCAAATCAGGCGCGGACAGGCAACTCAACGCAGGCGGCAAATCAGCCTCAGGCAGGCAACTCAACGCAAGCCGGGAACCAAACCCAGCAGCGCAATCCAACGCCGGCTGGCCGGGGATCGCCAGCCGGCGCTTCGCCTCAGCCGGGCGCACAGTCCTCAATGACAGCCCAGGCGCCGAACCCCTCAGCCGCCGGCGCTCAACCGTCAACACCAGCCACACCTGGCTCGGGGCAATCGGGTTCGGCGCAGGACAACTCCCGCCCGGCCAACCCCTCCTCCGGCAGCCCAGCAAACAGCGCCCTGGCCCAGGCGCAACCAGAGCCAAGCGACCGTTCCCGAGGCGACGCGGTATCAGCCGGTGGCAATCGGACATCCCCCGCCGCTGACGCAACCACGGCGCGCGAGGACGCCGCAGCCGGCGTGCGCTACCAGCAAAACGAGCAGGCTCGCAACGCCTCATCACCCCCCAACCGCCTGGGCCTGTTGGATTCGCAAGCCGCGGTCCGCCAGCACCCTGAGACCGCGCCCCCGAAGCCCCCGTCCGAGCAGTCGCTCGCCCTGGATCAATGGCTGCGCAGCATTCCCGAGGATTCCGGCGAGCTGCTGCAACGCAAGTTTCTGATCGAGCACATGATGCGAGACCAAGGTAACCCGCGATGACGCGCCGACTCCCGCTCATCCTCCTCATCTGCCTCGCCGGCGCAGGACTTCCCGCCAACGCAGCGCTGCGTGCGTGGGTGGATAATCCCGACGTAGCGCCAGGCGACACGGTGCGATTGACACTTGCGCACGACGGCCAGACCAACACCCGCCCAGACCTGGCGCCGCTCAAACAGGACTTCGACATCCTGGGAAGCAGCACCAGCAGCAACCTGCAGATCATCAACGGCCACGTCTCGTCCACCACTCAGCTCGAGCTGTCACTCGCGCCAAAACACAACGGCCATCTGACCATTCCCTCCGTCACCTGGGATTCGGACAGGAGCCCTGTCCTGACGGTGAACGTCACCGCAAATGGTGGGAGCGCAAACAGCAGCGGCGCGACAGGCGCCACAGCCACCCCGGGCAACAGGGTGTTCCTGGAGACCGACACAGATCCGAAGTCTCCCTATGTGCAAGCGTCCGTTCACGTGACAGTGCGCGTGTATGCTGGCGTGCCCTTGTCGCATGGCGACCTCGAGTTCCCGGACACGAATGAGGCCATCGTGCGCCAAGTGGGCTCAGACGCGATTGGCAACGTCGTCCGCAATGGCCAACAGTACCAGGTGATCACGCGTCACTACGTGCTCTTCCCACAACATAGCGGAAAGGTTGCGATTCCCGGACCCACGCTCAGTGGCGAGATACCGGACCGGTCCGGTGCACTGGGGGGACTAGCGGATCCTTTCTCGGGCCTGTTGGGCAACTCTCCCTTCAGCGGCATGTTTGGCACTCGCAAGCCGGTACGGCTCCACGCCGACTCCATCGTTCTGGATGTCAAGCCGCGACCGAGCGGCGCGGGAGCGAGTTACTGGCTACCTGCCCGCAATCTCAGCTTGCAGGCCCATTGGAGCCCCTCTCAGCTACAAACACGCGCGGGCGATCCGGTCACTCTCGATCTGAAGCTGCAGGCCGATGGCTTGACCGCCGCGCAATTGCCGGATTTGTCGACCCTGTTGAGTCTGCCGTCGCAGCTCAAGGCCTACCCGGATCAGCCGAAGCTGAAAGACGATCCCCAGGGCAGTGATTTGATCGGTAGTCGCGAGCAAAGCATCGCCTTGATCGCGGACGAGCCGGGACATTTCACCATTCCCGAATTGCGCCTGAGCTGGTGGGATACCCAGACGAATCAGGCGCGCGAAGCGATCCTTCCTGCGCAAACACTCACGGTGGAACCTGCGCCGGGTGCCGCGAGCTCTCTGCAAGCGCCAGCGTCAAACGCCCAGGCGCCCGCGATCGCACAGAATGGACAGGCGGCTACATCGCCGCCGCTCGGCAGCGCAGCCAAACCGCGCTCCGTAACAACACCACCGTCGGATCGTGTTCCTTGGAAGTGGATGAGCCTCGGTCTAGGGCTGCTGTGGCTAGGCACTCTTGCCGCCTGGCTCATCACGCGCAAGCGCGGTGGCAGCCCCAGCGGGCAATCCAGCGATGCGTTGCGTTCGAGCGCCGAGCCCTCAGAAATGCGTGCCCGTCCTCTGCGCGCGGCGTTTCTCGCCGCCTGCAACAACAACGACGCACCAGCGGCTCGTCGCAACCTTTTGTCCTGGGCCAATGCGCAGCGGACCGGTGCTCCCATCCGCGGCCTCAATGCATTGGCGAAGCTGACCGGCGACGGTAATCTCACCAGGGAGCTTCAGGCCCTCGACCGCGCGTGCTACGCCGGGGCATCATGGAATGGCGCCCGGCTGGCCGCTTTGCTCAACGAGTTGCCCTCATCTCAACAGGAGCCGCAAGGTCGCCGAGCGCGCGAGCTCGCACCTCTTTATCATTAGGGATCATTAGGGCTAGCCGGTCCGGTCCGTGCGCTGGCGCTCCAAGGCAGGGCTCGAGCTTGTCCGAAGAAATGGCGTGACCGTATTACGCGGCAGAGCTTTGTTCCGCGCCATTTCGGGAACTATGTCGTAGTACGACACTTGTGGTCTCGATGAGCGCGCAAGTTCCCATCCAGCAGATTCGCGCTTCGGCCTACCGCATCCCGACCGAGACGCCCGAGGCGGATGGAACGCTCGAGTGGAACTCGACGACTCTCGTGCTTGTCCACATCGATGCCGGGGGATGTACCGGGCTGGGCTATACCTATGCGAGCTCGGCGGCCGTTGCGGTCATCCGGGAGCAACTCACTTCGGCGCTCTGCGGGCGCGACGCACTCGATATTCCCGGTGCTCATCTTTGCATGCAGCGGCGCGTGCGCAATCTCGGGCGCAGTGGGTTGGCGGCCTGCGCGATCTCCGCTGTGGATGCCGCGCTCTGGGATTTGAAGGCCAAACAGCTCGCGCTGCCTCTCGCCAAGCTGCTCGGAATGACTCGCACCTCCGTGCCGGTCTACGGCAGCGGAGGATTCACCAACTACGACGATGCCAAGTTGGCCGCTCAGCTATCCGGTTGGGTGGAGCACGAGGGGTGTCGCTGGGTCAAAATGAAGATCGGCGCCGATCCAACACGCGATCTGGCTCGCATCAAGGCAGCGCGGGCAGCCATTGGTCCCGCCACCCTCTTCGTGGACGCGAACGGCGCCCTCGACTGCAAATCGGCACTCGCATTGGCAAAGGCAGCCGCTCCTGAGGGGGTCCGCTGGTTCGAGGAGCCGGTGTCCTCAGACGACCTACGTGGACTGAGGCTGATACGCGAGCACGCCCCGGCAGGCCTCGAAATAGCGGCCGGCGAATACTCCTACAACCTGGACGACGTCCGTCGGATGCTCGAGACCGGCGCGGTCGACGTACAGCAGGTCGATGCGAGTCGCTGCCTGGGAATCACAGGGTTCCTGAACGCGGGCGCGTTGTGCGACGCTCATCACATCGATCTGTCTGGACATTGCGCCCCCTCGTTGCATCTGCATGCCGCTTGCGCGGCGCCACGGTTGCGTCATCTCGAGTATTTTTTCGATCACGTTCGGATCGAACAGCAATTGTTTGACGGCGCGGCCCACGCACGTGACGGCGCGATCGCGCCTGATCTGACACGGCCGGGCATCGGGCTGGAATTCAAGGAGGCGGACGCATGTCAGTACGCCGTTTAGGACGACTGCTGGCGCGCGTCCCTCCCAAGCCTGTGGCGCTCAGCTCCGCGCACCGCCTGGGCGAGGCAAGCGGCATACTCGCACTCTCGGTTCTTCTCGACAGCGCGCTGGAGCACTACCGAGGCTCATTCAAGAATCCGGCCATGTACACGCCGCTCGCCGTGTCCGCTTTGACGCTCGCAGTTGACGCGCACGCAAGAGGTGACAAACGTCCTGCAATGCATAGGATCCGGCGCGGTGTACACATCACTGCTGCCCTCACAGGAATCGCGGGTACGGGCTTTCATCTATACAACATCCTGAAGCGCCCAGGTCGGCTCGCTTGGCAAAACCTCTTCTACGGCGCTCCCGCCGCGGCCCCCGTGGCAATCCTCCTTGCAGGCTTGCTCGGCGCGGCCGCGGAAGAAGTCCGCAATACACGGCCAGGTCACGCGCCGCGTGTATTGGGCAGGCAAGCAGGTCGAGCGCTCGGGGTGGTGAGTGGAATCGGGCTCATTGGCACTGCCGCGGAGGCGGCGTTGCTGCATTTCCGGGGCGCCTATCAGAATCCATTCATGTTTGCCCCCGTGACCCTGCCGCCACTGGTTGGAGCGTTGCTTCTTCGTGAGGCGGCGAGCAGGCCAACACGAGCTTCCCCATTGACGACATGGGGCTTGCGGCTAACCGCCCTGCTGGGATTTGCCGGCACCGGCTTCCACGCTCGCGGTGTGCTGCGGAACATGGGCGGTTGGCGCAACTGGCGTCAGAACATCCTGAATGGGCCGCCGCTTCCGGCGCCACCGAGCTTCACTGGACTTGCGCTGGCTGGTCTTGCGGCACTTGCCCTGTTGGGAGAGCGGAAAGATGGCTGAGCGCTACCCTGGCTATGATGTGCTGGCCAAACGCAACACGCCGTCGTGGAACGAGGCGACGCGCCGAGTGATCGATCGGCGTCTGGCTGTTTCGCGCGAGCCGCGTAGCCTCACTCCAGAGGAATTCGCAATTCTGGAGGCGATCGCGGACCGGATCACTCCGCAACCGCGACATCGCCCACCCATACCCGTTGCCGCGCTGATTGATGAAAAGCTGACCATCGGGCGGGAGGACGGCTATCGCGCGCCGGACATGCCGCGACAACTCGAGGCCTGGAGAGTCGGCCTACGCGCCCTGGACGCGGAGGCCAAAGCCGCGTATGGCGCACCGTTCACGCAACTGCCGATCGAGTCTCGAGATGCTCTTCTGCGCGCTCTGGAGGACGGTAAGTTACATCACCAGGCATGGGGAACGATGCCGCCGAAGACATTTTTCAAGCAGCGCCTGCTCAATGACATCGTGAGCGCCTACTGGTCCCATCCGGTCGCCTGGAGCGAAATGGGCTACGGAGGGCCTGCGAGTCCCCGCGGTTATGTCCGGATGGGTTACGACGAGCGCGACCCATGGGAAGCAGCCGAGGCTCATGGTGATGACACGGATCGCGTCCGCAGGAGAAACAAGCGTGTCGGATGACCCTCTCGTCACGCCTCGCGGCGGCAACGGCCGCGCACCTGATGTCTTCAGGCCTGGCGCGTGGGTTCCAATGCAGGAATTTTCGGACGATGCACCTGTTGACTTCGTGATTGTCGGCACCGGAGCCGGAGGCGGCACTCTGGCATGCCGGTTGGCCGAAGCGGGATTTTCCGTGGTCGGGCTCGATGCGGGCCCGTGGTTTCGCCCGCTGGAGGATTTCGCTTCCGACGAATCCGAACAAACGAAGCTCTACTGGACCGATGACCGTATCAGCGGGGGGGAGAATCCACTCGAGCTCGGGAGCAACAACAGCGGTAAGGCCGTTGGCGGCAGCACCGTGCACTTCGCGATGGTGTCACTGCGCTTCCGCCCGGAGTGGTTCAAGGCACGCACGCTCCTCGGATATGGCGCCGACTGGCCCATCGACTGGCGCGAGATGTGGAGCTACTACCGCGAGGTCGAGCAATCCCTGAAGATTTCCGGCCCGGTGACGTATCCGTGGGGACCTAAACGGCCTCGCTACCCCTATCGCGCGCACGAGTTGAATGCCGCGGCCCTTGCCCTTGCGGAAGGTTGCGAGGCACTCGGAATCAAGTGGACTGAGACTCCGCTGGCGACGCTGTCAGCCCCCCGTGGGCTGGCGCATCCCTGTGTCTATCGCGGCTTTTGTGTCACGGGCTGCTCGACGAACGCCAAACAAAGCGCGCTCGTTACCTGGATTCCGCGGGCGGTCGCGGCCGGCGCGGAAATCCGCGACCTCGCCATGGTAGGTCGAATTGAGGTCGACACCGAAGGTCGCGCGAGCGGAGTCCACTACTACCGGATGGGACGGTGGCGCTTCCAAAGAGCGCGCCACGTGGTCGTCGCGGGATACGCGATCGAGACGCCCCGCCTGCTGTTGAATTCCGCTACGGCGCGCTTTCCGGACGGCCTGGCCAACAGCTCGGGCCTGGTCGGCAAGTGTCTCATGGTGCAGGCGAACCAGGCGGTCTGGGGACACTCGGAACGTGAGATCCGCGGCTACAAGGGGCCTCCTTCGCTCGCCATCACCGAGCACTGGAACTATGACGACAATAAGGACTTCTTCGGCGGCTACTGTTACATGAGCCAAGGTCCCCTGCCCCAGCTGTGGGCCCGAACCCAAGCCTCAGGCCATGGACTATGGGGCGAATCGCTGGTGCGCGCCATGGAGGATTACAACCACGTGGTGGGCTTGAAGGTCGTCGGAGAGCTGCTGCCCCAGGAGCGCAATCGCGTGACGCTCGCCGCTGAGAAGGATCAATACGGCTTGCCCATTCCGCGCATCGAGTACAGCTATTGCGACAACGACCGCACCCTGATCCGCCACTCCCTGTCTTTCATGACCCGGGCGCTGGAGGCGATCGGCGCCACGGGAATCTGGGAACAGACGAATGACACGTGCCACATGAATGGCACGGCGCGTATGGGAGACGACCCACGCACGAGCGTCGTCGATGCCGATTGCCGGAGCTGGGACATTCGCAATCTATTCATCTGCGATGGATCGGTCTTTCCGACGGTTGGAGGTGTGAACCCCTCCCTGACGATCCAGGCCCTCGCCTGTCGGACCGCCGACCGTATTCGTGCGCTCGCCAGCGCGGGCGAGCTTCAGTGAGCCAATCTATGAGCAAAGAGGTCCTTACAACATGAACCGTGTCGTGGTGGTTACGGGTGGAAGCGCCGGGGTTGGGCGCGCGACGGTCGAGCGATTCGCGCGCTCAGGTTGGAACGTCGGTATCATCGCACGGGGGCCGCAGCGGCTAGAGAGTGCAGCGAATCGTGTTCGAGAGCTTGGACGGCGCGCATGCCCAATCGCGGCTGATGTCGCGGATGCGCAGGCGGTGGAGGATGCGGCCACCCGGATCGAGAGCGCATTGGGCCCGATCGACGTCTGGGTCAACAATGCCATGGCGACTGTGTTCGCGCCGGTGTCTGACCTGTCAGCCACGGAGTTCCTCCGCGGCACCCAGGTCACCTACCTCGGACAAGTACACGGCACCATGGCGGCGCTCAAGCGCATGCGCGCACGCGACCATGGAACGATAGTCAACATCGGATCCGCCCTGAGCTATCGGGCGATTCCTTTGCAGTCCGTCTACTGCGGAGCCAAATATGCGGTGCGCGGCTTCACCGACGCGTTGCGCTCAGAACTGCTTCACGATCGCGTCAATGTGCATTTGACCATGGTGCACCTGCCCGCGGTGAATACACCCCAGTTCGACTGGGCACGCAACAAGATGCCGCGTCGGGCCCAACCGGTGCCACCCATCTTCGAGCCGGAAGTCGCCGCGCGCGCGATCTACTTCGCGGCAACCCATCGCAGACGCGAGATCTGGGTGGGCATGCCGACCATCAAGGCCATCCTCGCGAGCAAGATCGCCCCTGGCCTGCTGGATCGGTATCTCGCGCGGCAGGGCTATTCGGGCCAACTCTCCGCCGAGCCGAACGCGGATGAGTCGGCGGATGGAAACCTCTTCAATGCGGTCGAGGGCGCGTGGGCCGCGCACGGCCGTTTTGACAACGTCGCCCGACGAAGGAGTTGGGCTCTGTGGGTGAGCCGACACCGCGCGTCGCTGACCCTGGCGTCAGCCTTTGTCGCGACATCACTTCTGTGGGGGCTCGCTCGGAAGCGTCCGTAGCGTCAGGCTCGAGGGCTAGAACTTCAGGACCTTCACATACCTCACGTGCGGTAGCGCGCGCAGCTTCTGCTGTATCGCCTCCGGCACGACTTGGTCGACACCCACGATGGCGATTGCGTCCTGGCCCTGGGCCTGGCGACCCAGATGGAAAGTGGCGATGTTGATATTCGCTTCGCCCAACATACTGCCGAGCGCTCCGATGAAGCCGGGCTTGTCCGAGTTGTTGATGAACAACATCACCGGGTGGAAGTCCGCTTCCAACGCCATGCCCTTGACCTCCACGATCTTCGCGGTACCCGCGTTGACCACGCCGGCCAGCGTGCGCCAATGCCCGCCGGTCAGCACCCTGATCCGGATCAGTGAGCCGTAGATCGGCGAGACGTCGCGCTTGGACTCGGTCAGCGGCGTGCCCTTTTGTTTCAGCACCAAGGGCGCCGAAACCATATTCACATCCGGCATCAGCGGTCGCATCACCGCCGCCAGCGCAGTCGCGGTGAGCGGCTGAGTGTTCAGGTGCGAGACCTCTCCTTCATACTCGATCTCGATCGCCTCGAGCCCGTCATCGGCGATCTGGCCGGCAAAGGTGCCTAGCTTGTCAATGAGCGCGCTGAAGGGCTTCAGACGCGGCGCTTCCTCCGCGCTGATCGAAGCCATGTTGAGAGCGTTCGTGACCGCGCCCGACAACAGATAATCCGCCATCTGCTCGGCCACCTGGAGGGCCACGTTCTCTTGCGCCTCGTTCGTGCTGGCGCCCAGATGAGGCGTAGCGACGAAATTCGGCGCCCCGAACAGGACGTTCTCCTTGGCAGGCTCGATCGTGAATACATCGAAGCCGGCGGCCGCGACGTGACCACTCTCGAGCGCAGCGCGGAGCGCCTTTTCGTCCACGAGTCCGCCACGCGCGGCGTTCACGATGATCACGCCCTTCTTGGCCCTGGCGATCGCATCGGCCGATAGAATGTCGCGCGTCTTGTCCGTCAGCGGTGTATGCAACGAGATCGCATCGGCGCGGGCCAGCAGGTCTTCAAGTTCAACCTTCTCCACACCGAGCTTCACGGCGCGCTCCGCAGAGAGGAAAGGATCATAGGCGATCACTTTCATCTTGAGCCCGAGCGCGCGCTCGGCGACCAAAGCGCCGATGTTGCCGCATCCAATGATTCCCAGGGTTTTGGCGTAGAGCTCCACGCCCATGAAGCGGTTCTTCTCCCACTTTCCCGCCTGAGTGGAGGCATCCGCCGCGCCGATCTGCCGAGCCGCGGCGAACAGCAAGGCGATGGCGTGCTCGGCGGTCGTGATCGAATTGCCGAAAGGCGTGTTCATCACGACGATACCGCGCGCGGTGGCTGCGGGAATGTCGATATTGTCCACCCCGATACCGGCGCGACCGATCACCTTCAGGTTCCTGGCAGCGGCAATGACATCCTTGTCCGCCTTGGTAGCGGAACGCACGGCCAGACCATCATAACGACCGATGATCTCCACCAGGTCGGGCTTCTTCAACCCGACCCGCACATCCACTTCCAGGCCGCGGCCGCGGAAGATCTCGAGCGCGCGCGGGCTCAACTCATCGGCAATGAGAATCTTGGGCATGGGATGTCCTTATCCAGCCTTCTTGAGCTGTTCAATCTGTTCCAGGCAGACTGCAAACGCCCAATCCAACCAGGGCGCGAGTGCGGCGAGATCACTCTCCTCCACTGTCGCGCCACACCAGATGCGCAAACCGGGGGGCGCGCTGCGGTAGGAAGCCGCATCGAGCGCCACGCCTTCCTTCTCCAGGAGCCCGGCGAGCTGTTTCGCGAATTCCGCCTGCCCGGCTGGCGGCAGTGAGGTCACCCGCTCATCGACCACTTTCAAGCAAACACCGGTGTTGCTACGGGTGGCCGGATCGGACGCCAGGAAGTCGACCCAAGGCGTGCGCTCCACCCAATCGGTAAGCACCTTGGTGTTGGCGTCGGCGCGCGCATGGAGCGCTGGCAAACCACCGATGCTTTCCGCCCACTTCAGGGCATCGAGGTAATCCTCGGTGGCCAGCAAAGAGGGCGTGTTGATGGTCGAGCCCTCGAAGAGCTCCGCATCGAGCTTGCCCTTGCGGGTCATGCGGAAAATTTTCGGCAGCGGCCGCTCGGGCGTGTAGCTTTCCAGCCGAGCGACGGCGCGCGGCGACAAAATCAACATTCCGTGGGCCGCCTCGCCCCCCAGCACCTTCTGCCAGGAGTAGGTCACGACGTCGCACCGGGACCAATCGATCGGCTGGGCAAAAGCCGCACTGGTGGCGTCGTTGATGGCCAACCCTTCGCGGTCGGCGGGAATCCAGTCGAAGTCTGGAATCCGTGCGCCCGCGGTTGTGCCATTTTGCGTGAAGAGGATGTCGGCGTTCCTGCGCGCCAGCGCAAGGTTCGGCAGCGAGCCGTAGGGCCGACCGACATGAATGCGGCAGTCCGCGAGCTTCAGTTGCTCCGCGGCATCGGTAACCCATTCCTCACCGAAACTTTCCCAGGCGAACACGTCCACCGGACGCGCGCCGAGCATCGACCACATGACCATCTCGACGGCGCCCGTATCGGAGGCCGGGACAATCGCGATCTTGAAATCAGCCGGAACGCCAAGCACGGCGCGAGAGCGATCGATCGCCTCTTTGAGCTTCGCTTTCCCGGGTTTGGAGCGGTGTGAGCGTCCCAGCGCGGCGCCGTTCAGCGCTTGCAGATTCCAGCCAGGACGTTTCTTGGTCGGACCCGAAGAGAATCGGGCGTCAGCCGGACGCAGCGCCGGCGGCGGTATACGTGTCATCGAGTTGTCTCCCATCCTTACAGATGGGCGTCCGCCGTTGGGAGCGGATGGCCCGCCGCAAAGAATAGAGATCCCGGCGAAGCTGTCAACCTATTTTCTGTGAATAATGTGATGCGGTTGCGTTATGTGGGGTTGCGGACGTACCGTTCGCCGTTCAGCAGCATCGTTCCTTGTGTCGCCGCGAGACCCATTTCCAAGCTTCGACCGATGGTGCGCGCCCGTTCGACAAACTGCTCCGCGAGCTCCGCGGAGCATTCTTCACGCGCGGTGCGCTCGAACAAGGCGAGCCAACGGTCAAAGTGCGTGCTGTCAATCGGCAATGGAAGATGCAAGCGCATCGGCTGCCCGCGATAACGCCCGGTTTTGAGCATCACCGCCGACCAGAAATCGCAGATGCGCGCGATGTGCGGCTCCCAGTCCTGAATGCGCGAGTTGAAGATCGGCCCAATGAGCGGATCAACACGGACCCGGGCATAGAATGCGCGTAGCAACTTCTCGATCAGAGCGTCATCGAGCGACTCGCCGCTGGCGACCAACTCCGGCCGCTCCTGTTGAATCATTCGCGACAGACCCCGCGCGGCAGCGCCGTAATGCGTTGAGAGAACGTCATGTTTTTTCCGCCAAGTTTGACATTCAGCGTACCGCGAATCCGACTCCCGTCAATGTGCCAGATTGCCCCACCCGTCGTGCCGTGCCCGCCGGTACACACCAATTCATAAGACACCGTATTGTCTTTATGGGTCTCATTGACCAATCCGCAACCCTGCAGCGCGGGGTGTCCCAGGATCGGAAAGGCCATCGAAAGCTCCAGGTGAGCCAGGCAGCGCGTCTCATGGGTGGTGGTATAGCGGAGATTCTCCTCCAGGTGCGGCATGAGCGTTTCCGTGGTCACATCATAAAGCTGTGCCGGGAACGTATCCGCGAAGCCCGCGCTCAGCACGAACAAAAGAAATGCCTGTCCGCACAGCTTGGCATTACGAACGTTCGCGGCGGCGTCCATGGGTAACCCTCAATAGCTCGCCCGACCGTACTTGGGCTGCACTGCGCTGCCCACCCGGTTCTTGCGGTCTCCGTTGCTGAGGCCCGGCCAGGCGCCTGGCGAGCGATTTCGCATTTCTGATTCTTGTTCGGAGTGTAGTTAGATTAGCGCAGCGTCGTCCTCTTGCAAAGACTACCGCTTTCAGCGGCGATCCGATAAAACGCGCCGCATCGTTTCGCGGCCAACTCCTACTGCCGCCGTCGGTCATGTCGCGAGCAACAACACGAGGGCGCAATGAAGATATTGGTCTCCTCCATCGGCTCTCGTGGCGACGTACAGCCGCTAGTCGCGCTTGGACTGGAGCTGCGGGTGCTCGGACACGAGGCCTATCTCTGCGTCGCTCCCAATTTCCAGGAGTGGGTGGAATCCTTTGGACTGGTCTGCCTCCCGATCGGACCGGACCTGAAGCAACTCACCAGCGCAGCAGCGCCGAAGCAGCCGCCGACGCTATCAGCGGAGCAACGACAGCGACTCGCCATCCATACGGTGCGAGCGCAGTTTCCCGCTCTGATGGACGCGGCACGGGGATGCGACCTAATCGTTGCAGCAGGCACGTTGCAGCTTGCGACCCGCTCGGTGGCCGAGGCGCTCAAAATCCCTTACCTCTTCGCGGCGTACTGCCCGGCGGTGTTGCCCTCGCCGGACCATCCCCCGCCGAAGATGGGAATGCACTACTCGCAGTCCCTTTCCGCGAGCGCCAATCTCCCGCTTTGGGCAGAAGAAGCGCAGAGTTGGAATGATCTATTTGGCGCAGCCCTGAATGAAGAGCGGGTGAAGTCCGGGCTCGCGACTGTTGACACCGTTCAGCAATATATCTTTACGGATCGTCCGTGGCTTGCAGCGGATCCCACCATTTCGCCGGCTGGCGCGACAGCGGAGATGCAGATCGTACAGACCGGCGCCTGGATCTTGCCCGATCAGAGCTCGCTGCCTGATCATGTTGAGGACTTCCTTGCGCGCGGCGAGCCTCCGGTCTACTTCGGTTTTGGCAGCATGCGGGCATCGGAACAAACCAGTCGGTTGCTCATCGAGACCTCGCGGGCGCTGGGAATGCGCGCGGTCATCTCGCAGGGTTGGGGTAACCTCGCCTTGATCGATGACGGCACGGACTGCATCTCGGTCGGTGACGTCAATCATGACAAGTTGTTCACGCGAGTTGCGGCCATCGTCCATCACGGCGGTGCGGGTACCACGACCGCCGCAGCACGTGCGGGTAAGCCTCAAGTCGTTGTGCCGCATCTCTATGACCAGTACTACTGGGCGCACAGAGTGCAACGGCTAGGCATTGGAACATCGGGTCCTACTGCCACGAGCCTTACCGTGGACGGTTTGGCTGGTGCGTTGAGTGAATGCCTGCAACCCGAGATCGTCGCCGGCGCGCTATCGATAGCGCACAGCGTGGAGTTGCATGGTGCGCGTATTGCGGCGGAACGGATAATCGAAGAATTCGGTTAGCACTGTCCACCATCATGCTTCCAAGCATTTTGCGCTAAGCTTGCAATCATCCAGTCGGGAATTTCCAGTGTTGCTGGCTGATCTGCGCAAGGCGCTCCGCAAAGCCGCTGATCCCACCAGGGCGGCCAGAATGCAAACCTACGTAAATAACCCGCGATTGAAGTCGCGGGCTTTATGGTGAGATGTAGACATGGTTGCCCACCTCTCCCACATCGGGCGTATCTACAGCCGCCCTTGGCAAGACAGCAGTCTCGCCAATCCGGGCAAGGTTTCGACTTGCGTTCAAGTCGGCGTGCGCCCGGAGACCACACTGTTCGCACACAAAACGATGCCGCACCCGCCTGCCCACTCCACCGCAGCTGCAGCAAGTCCGGCTCGTATAAGCCGGATCGACATACTCGACCGCGATTCCAACCGCCCGGGCCTTGTACTCGACAAACTGTTGCAACTGCCGAAATGCCCAGCGATGCAGACGCGTGCGCATGCGTCTACTAGAGCGGATGCGCGATCGGATGTGGCGCAGGTCCTCCATCACGATTTTGCAGACCCCCGCCGCCAGCGCCTGAGCGACAATGGCTTTGCTCGTTTCGTGGTTGACGTGCTTCACGCGCCGCATCTCTTTGCCGGAGGCCTGCTGGAGCGCCTGTCGGGCGCTCTGGCTGCCGTTGGACTGAAGGCGTCGACGCCGGGCAAGGTAGCGATCACGTCGCTCGCGCAGACACTCCCCACCAAAGACCTTGCCCAGGCTCGTGGCGGCGAGATTGTTTTCTCCGACATCCACGCCCATGACTGGGCCGGATGCCATCGGTCGCGGATCTTCGCCCTCGACCACCAGGTTGAAGAACCACTGGCCTTGGCGAAACACCAGCTCGGCTTCCTTCGCTCGACCGGATTGGAGAATCCGGCGCTGATGTTCGCCCGGGGTCACTGCGACGCGAATACGTCCTTCCAAGGTGTTCAACGAGAGCGCATCGTCTTTCAACGTGAAAGTGCGCTTGTCGTAATGCACACTGGCCCGCTTGAAACGGACCACGGGAACCGCCTCTTTTCCGATCCGGCCCAACGTCTTTTGCGCCTTGTAGGCTTTGCAGACGGTATAGATGGCGTTGCACACCATCTGACTACCCAAAGAAGTCTCGCTACGCAAGC
>CAYNTW010000108.1:0-1440 GCA_964400085.1 uncultured Steroidobacteraceae bacterium
GGGTGCTCCACCTTTTCCAACTTCACGGTGTTGCCCGAAATCGCGGTGGCGAAGATCCGCGAGGACGCACCGTTCGACAAGGTTTGCTATATCGGCTGCGGCGTCACTACCGGGATCGGCGCCGTGATCAACACGGCAAAAGTCGAGCCCGGCGCGAACGTCGTGGTGTTTGGTCTCGGCGGCATCGGGTTGAACGTGATCCAGGGCGCTCGTCTCGTGGGCGCCAACAAGATCATCGGAGTGGACATCAATCCGCGGCGCAAGCCCCTGGCGGAAAAATTCGGCATGACGCACTTCGTCAATCCGAAGGAAGTGGGGGGGGACCTGATGCAACACCTGGTCGCGCTCACCGATGGCGGCGCCGACTACAGCTTCGAGTGCGTGGGGAGTGTGGACCTGATGCGTCAGGCCCTCGAGTGCTGTCACCGCGGCTGGGGAGTCTCGGTGATCATCGGAGTGGCCGGCTCCGGCCAGGAGATCAAGACCCGCCCGTTCCAACTCGTCACCGGCCGCGTGTGGAAAGGGACCGCGTTTGGCGGTGCCCGCGGCCGCACCGATGTGCCCAAAATCGTCGACTGGTACATGGACAAGAAGATCAACATCGACGACCTCATCACCCACGTGATGCCCGTGGAGAAGATCAACGATTCGCTGGACCTCATGCACAAGGGCGAGTCCATCCGCTCGGTCGTCACGTTCTGATGCCGTCATAACAACGTCACACGCAACCGCTGAAAGGAAAACATCATGGCTATCTCAATTCACCCGGCCGTCGATGGCGGCGTCAAACCCGGAGTTGCCAACTTCGCGGGGGGCACGCTCACCTGTAAGTGCGCATCCTCTCCTGTGACCGTCAGCCTCAAGGGCGACGTTGCCTACAACCACGTCTGCGGCTGCACGAAGTGTTGGAAGCCCTCGGGCGCGGTCTTCGCGCAGATCGCCGTGATCGGGCGCGACAACGTGAAAGTGACCGCGAACGAGCAGAAGCTGAAGATCGTCGATCCGAGCGCAGCCATTCAGCGTTACGCTTGCACGGGGTGCGGCGTTCACATGTATGGTCGCATCGAGAACAAGGGTCATCCGTTCTACGGGTTCGATTTTGTGCACACCGAGCTGTCGAAGGAAAAGGGCTGGTCAGCGCCCACCTTCGCGGCGTTCGTGTCCTCAATCATCGAGTCCGGCTTCCCGCCCGCGCAGATGACTGCGGTACGCGCCCGCCTGAAAGAGCTGGGGTTGGAGCCTTACGACTGTCTCTCACCGGGCCTGATGGATGCCATCGCCACGCACACGGCAAAGCAGAAGGGCGTCCTGGCCGCCTGAGACTTTCAAAGCGCTTTGCACCAAATCGGGTCGCGCCGACCGGAGTTAAAGCTCCGCGGCGCGACCCGTGGAAGCTCCCTATGCAAAGGATCCTTGCGGCGTTCGCTCGCCTCTTGGCGA
>CAYNTW010000108.1:1540-3962 GCA_964400085.1 uncultured Steroidobacteraceae bacterium
ATCGTGCTGCCGGATGGGATCGGTCACGGTAAGTCGAGCAAGCCCAGTGATGGGTTGCACGCGCGCTTTCCGCACTACGGCTACACCGACATGGTCACGGCGCAATTTCGGCTCCTGACTGAGGGGCTTGGGGTCAACCATGCGCGGCTCATCATGGGCACTTCGATGGGAGGGATGCAGACGTGGGTATGGGGAGAGCAACATCCGGATTTCATGGATGCGCTCATGCCGCTTGCGAGTGTTCCGACGCAGATATCCGGGCGCAACCGCGTCTGGCGGCGCACGATCATCGAGGCGATCCGCAACGATCCCGACTGGCACGGCGGTGACTACCAGGCGCAACCGCCCTCACTCAAGACGGCGGCCGCAATGCTCTGGCTGATGAGTAGCAACCCCGTGATCCGTCAGCGTGAGGCACCAACACTCGCACAGGCGGACAAACTTATCGAGGACTACGTTGGCGACTATGTGAAGACCGGGGACGCCAACGATCTCATGTATGCCCTGGATGCCTCACATGACTACGATCCAGGCCCGGGGCTCGAGAAAATCCGCGCACCGTTGCTGGCCGTGAACTCCGCGGACGACCTCATCAATCCGCCGGAGCTCGGCATTCTCGAGCGCGAGATCAAGCGGGTGCCGCGCGGCCGAGCGATCGTCATTCCCTACAGCGATCGGACCCGCGGCCATCAGAGCCACAGCTTTCCGGACTTGTGGGAAGCGGATCTCGTGGAGTTGATGCGCGAGTCAGAAACGCCGCACGATGTGCGGTCCAAGCTCCGATAGTGAGTTGCATCCGAGCTGACCCATCGCCCGCTCCATCTCGGTCGTAAGGATCTCGAGCGCGCGTTCCACACCGCGCTCGCCATTCGCTGCCAACCCGTAGAGAGTCGCGCGTCCGGTCATGACCGCATTCGCGCCTAGGGCGATCGCCTTGATCACGTCGGTGCCGCGGCGGAATCCGCCGTCGACGAAGATGCTGAGCCGCTTGCCCACCGCCGCGGCGATTTCCGGTAGCACGTCCATTGCCGATACACAGTAGTCGAGCTGGCGCCCGCCGTGATTGGTCAGGACGATGCCATCGCAACCCAACGCCGCCGCGCGCTCCGCGTCGGTCACACTCAACACGCCTTTGATGAGCACCTTGCGCGGCCAGAAGCGACGGATCCAGGTAATATCGTCCCAGGTGATGTCAGGTTCGAACAGCTTGGGGATGACGGTGCTACCGCCGACGGCGCTCGCGGCGCCCGGCGGGAGGAATGCCTCGATGTTGCGGAACCTCGGTATACCGTTGCGAAGCAGCACCGTTCGTAGCCAGTGGGGATGGAGTAAGGCATCGAGCTTCGCGCCTAGTGTTGGTTTTCCGGGCGCGACGTAGCTACGACGGTCCCACTCGCGGCTGCCAAACACGTTGGCGTCGGTCGTGAAAACCAGCGCTTCGTAGCCGGCGGCAGCGGCGCGACTCATGATGTCTTCCGCAACAGCCCGATTCTTCATCACGTAGAGCTGCATCCACAGCCGGCCGCCCGCTTGCTTGGCGACGTCCTCGAGCCGAGTGGTCGACATTGTGCTCAAGGTAAATGGAATGCCAAGACGAGCGGCCGCGCGCGCCAGGCCGATATCGCCATCCGCGTGCAGCATTCCGTTCAAGCCCGTGGGGCCGATGATCAGGGGGGCGACGGTGGGGCGCCCCAGAATCTCCGTTCGCAGGTTGCGGTTGGTGGTATCGACCAGGGTTTGTGGAAGCAGCTTCCATGAATCAAAGGAGGCCCGGTTGCAACGCAATGCTGCTTCCTCTTCCGCACCTCCTTCCACATATTCAAAGACGAAATGGGGCACTCGCCTGCGCGCCACCGCGCGCAGGTCGGCAATGTTCAGCGCACGCGCGAGATTGCTGCCGCTGAAGGGGCGCCGCTTCCAAGGCATGAGAGCCTCCGTACGGTTCTTTTATTTCGCGTTGATCGAGATACTCGTGGCGGAAAAAGTCCCGGTGGTGGGGTCGTACTGGCCTCGAGCCACCAGCTTGAGAACTGGATTCGAGCCGGTCACGGTCTGAACCTGGGTGGCGAAGGCGGAGGGGTCACTGAAGAGCGACTCACCCAGTGCCACACTGCCCACGCCGTACAGGGGCGGTTCGGCCGAGTTGCCTGTGTTGAAGGTGATCTGGAGCTGCGGCGGTGGCTGCGTCAGCAGGTTTGCGGTAGTGATTGGGCCGGTGCGGATCTGCGCGCTGCCCGACTGCAGCGCGGTGTCGGCGAGATTCACAATCAGGGCGGTACCGTTGATGGTCGAGAACGCGCTGCTGCTGCCCGTACCAGACCATTGGAGGACCAGCGTGGAATCCAACTGGCTGTCGGGAGTGATCGCGCTGGCAGTGAAATAGGGTGGCCCGCTACCGAAGGTGGTGGGCATGCCGTCGACT
>CAYNTW010000108.1:4062-19641 GCA_964400085.1 uncultured Steroidobacteraceae bacterium
CGTGCCTACCCCGTTAACGGTGACGAATTGCCCGACGGAGATCGAGCTGATGTTGGGCGTCGCCGGGTTCCCATCCGTGCTGAGGATGGTGCCTTGTCCGATCGTCACGGGTACGCTCTGCTGGAAGCCCAGATCGCCGAAGTGATCCACATAGCTGGCTCCCTGGACGGTCAATACGTTACCGTTCACGCCCGCGACGAATCCCGACACCTGGTCCTCGATCGTGCTCTCGAGACTGCTGCCCACGTAGACGGCGGATGCCGTAATGGACGGCTGGATATTTGCAAAGCTTCCCCAAGGGTTGCTGCCGCCCGGTGGCCCGTACACGGCGATTTGCAGGTTCGAGTAGGTGTTCTGCAGCCCCGCGAGCGCGGTGAGTCCTGCCGTCCCCACGTAGCTCGTTCCGTTGATCTGGTAAAAGGTCTGCGGGCCGACGTTGACCGTCAAGGCGCCGAAAGGAGAGTTGACCAGGTCGTGAAGGGGGCGGGTGTTCATCACGAAACTGTTGTTGTTCTTATCGGCAAGCACATACAGGCCGCGCGCGTAGACCGGCTTGTCGTAGGCCGGCACGGTAGTTGCCGTCCAGAAGGGCTTCACGGTCGTCTGCAAGCCCCCCGCCGAGGCAGTACTGACGATGTTGGAGGCTTCCAGGTCGATGTTGAGCGCGACTGGGGTCGAGGTCTGGCTGTTGATCTTCAGCGGGTGGTTGGGATCGAACTTGACAGTGACCGTGATGACGCCCGCCGCCGCAGAGGTGGCCGGATCGATGGGGGGAGCCTGGTATGCCTGCCCGCCGATGTCATAGGTAATGTAGGCGCCTGAGTAGTTGATCTCGAAGGTCGCCGAGACATACGTCCCCTGTTGGATGGGAGACAGCGTGTAGACATTGAAGTTGTCGGGCAGGTGCGCGAGGTCGACGTGCTGCGTGACGGCGGGCAAGGTCGCAACGCTGTTGTCCGTTGCCGTGAAGTAGATCTGGTCGATGTAGACGATGTAGCTCGTAAAGTGGCCAGGCTGCGCCGTCAGGGTGACGATCGGCGTACCAGGGGTGAAGGTGCTGTTCCCGCAGCTCGCGGTCAGCAGCGCAAGCAGCAGGCCAAGGCCGCAAAGCAGATAGCGTAAGCCGGTCCCAGCGCCCGAGCCGTTGCGAGCGCAAACATCAGTCATCAAGGTATCCCCCTAATTGTGGGTATGGGGCTGACGAAAACCCCTATGTTAACGTGTTTCCTTCGGTAGCGGGGCAGCGAGATCGCCGCCGCGCTCCTGACGGCTCAATCGATCGCCACCGTCACAGTCGATGCGCCACTGGCCAGATTGACGGGAGTGGCGATGGACTCGTACCTCAGAGTCGTCGGGTCGCTCTTCTTCCCCACGAGGACCGAGAGGTAGTAAACGTTGCCAGTGGGGAGTCCGTTGACCGCCACGGGTCCGCCGTTCGGTAGTACCTTACCGAGATCCACTGCACCGATAATTGCCCCGTTATGGCTGACCAGGAGCGTGCCATTGTCGTCTCCCTGGGAGTCGGTGATCGAGGCGTTGAGGGTGCCGGAGCCTGCCGCGTTGGCCGGCTGCAGTGTGGGCACTGCGGCAATATTCACGGGCGTGGTGCTGTTGGCCGCGCCAGTTCCCATGGTCGAGGCGGGTGCGGTCACCTTGTTCGCCGTGGAGGGCGTGCTGTCGGTGTAGAGCGGTGCTGTCGCGCCGACGTCGTACGCGCCTGCCGTTTCCACAGGAATAGAGGTCGTCAGCGTAATCGTGCCGCCGTTGCTGCTGTAGGTGCCCGAATCGATGGTGCTCGCGGCCAGCGTTTCCGGAGTGACCAGATAACCATTGATCGGGTCGATGCCGACCTCGTCGATGGCGTACGGGACTTCATTGGCTCCCGGCAGGGTCTGATAAAACGTGACGGCGGCCCCAGGGGGCAGAGTCGCTCCGAGGTTGGACGGGAGGCTCACGAGATAGGAGAACGCCGTGCGCGGAATGAGAGTTCCGAGAGACACGGCGCCACTCGCGGTGGTGGTAGCTACCGCGCCCGTCGTGTTGGCAGCCGCTGTCAGGCTCGGTTTGGTCGTCGTCACGGACACGTTTTTGATGACGATGGTCGCGATGTTCGCCCCGTGAATCACCACGTCATACACAGTGGGAGTCTTGGAATTCGACGGGAGCGGATAGATGGTGAACGTGCCGTCACTCGTCACCGGCGCGCTCGCGACGATCACGTGATGGCTACCGTCCGCGCTGAGCGATTCCGCGCTCGCGAAGATGGCGGTGCGGCCGGAAAATGCGTTGGCAATGCTCGGGTTGGTGCTCACGTTCGTGATGCTCGTCAACGAGAGCGTGCCCGTGATCCCGCCGGTCGTGGAGAGGTCGGAGGCTGTGGGGCTGGCGCTCAGCAGCACCCCGGTCGATGTCGTGCTCGTGGTGCCAACCTTCGGGTACGTGAAGAAATGCAGGTCACGGTTGGCATCGAAATTGATGCCGAACGACACCGTGGTCGTGTTGTTGTTCGTGTTCGAGGTGTTGGAGGTGGTCGTGTTGTTGGGGTTGATGGTCGTCGGCGAGCCGAACAAGTTGGTCGCCGCGTTGGTGGTGCCGTTCGTGTTGTTGCCGAACGTGCCACTGCCAAGGCCGGTGGTACTGGCTTTCCCCACGGGTACCTTCAGCGACCCTGAAACGACGATACCCTTCTCTGGATTTGGGATGGTGAGCTCCACCTGTTTCGTGGTGGTGCCGTCGATCGCGAAGTCCGCTTCCTGATTGTGGCTCGCGCTGAGAGCTTGCGCGGAAGCGGTCGTCGGTAAAGTCGGATCGACCGGCAGCAACAGAATCGAATTGTAAGTACCCGGGGCGACGCGCAGGTCGCTGGCGATCTGCCCGAGGGTGCCATTCGACTGCTGGACGAGGTCGATGGTGACCGGGGTCTTCAGCTGGAATTTCGCCCAGCCGGAGTCCTCAGGGCTCGCCTCTTTCTTCGTGTTGAACCACACCGCCTGCGCGGTGATGAACACGTGGGTGAACTGCACGGGGGTACTCCCGGTGGCCGAGACATTGGTCCGCGAGGAGCAGCCGGCGAAGGCGGCGCAGAGCGCCAGCAAAATGCCGCCGGTGGGTACGAATCGTGTCGTCTGAGCCATGTGAGTCCCTGTAGAGCCTGGGCCTTGTCCGCGCAGTAGCAAAGACCGTCCGGACGGCGCTTGGGTTCCGTCGATCTTCTCCGATGAGGCTGACCACCGCAATCGTGCCGTGCCCCAGGGCCAGCCGTTACAATTCGCTACAGACGGCTCCGTCGCGGGCCTCACCCGGCAACCGTCGCGCGCAGCTCTTCCAAAGCCTCCCAGCGTGCGAACTTCGCGAGCAGCAAGGCTTCGATCTCCTCGAGCCGCTTGCTGTCCGCCCGGAGCTGGTCGCCGCCTTGACGATGGTAGTCCGGCTGGCTCATGCGCGCGGTAAGTTCGGCTTGCTCGTGCTCCAGGCTCTCGATCTCCCGCGGCAGGGAATCGAGCTCACGTTGCTCTTTGTAACTGAGTTTGGTGCGGAGCTTGCCCGCTGGGGACGACGCCTGAGCCGTGGGGGCTTTGGGGGCGGCCGCTTTCCCGGTGGCGCCGGTCGGCGCGACATCGCCTCGTTGCTTCAGCCAATCACTGTAACCGCCGACGTACTCGCGCCAGAGACCGTTGCCTTCCGCCGCAACCGTTTGCGTCACGACATTGTCCAGGAAACGTCGGTCATGGCTGACCAGGAGCAGAGTGCCCGAGTAGTCCTGCAGCTTTTGCTCGAGCAGCTCCAGGCTCTCGATGTCGAGGTCGTTCGTGGGCTCATCCAGCACCACCAGGTTGGCCGGCCGTGCGAATAGCCGCGCCAGCAGAAGCCGGTTGCGCTCGCCGCCGGATAGCATTTTCACGGGGGATTTCGCGCGCTGAGCGGGGAACAGGAAGTCACCGAGATAGCTGATGACATGCTTGCGCTCTGTTCCAATCTCCACCCAGTCCGAGCCCGGGCTGATGGTCGCCGCCACCGTTGCCTCCGGATCGAGCTGCGCACGGAGCTGATCGAAATAGGCCACCTGCAGGTGGGTGCCGAGCTTCACCGTACCCGAATCCGGCTCGAGAGTGCCGAGAATGAGACGGATCAGGGTGGACTTCCCCGCGCCGTTCGGGCCAATGAGCCCGATCCGGTCCCCGCGCATGATCCGCATCGATAGTCCGCTCACGACGCTGCGGTCGCCGAAGCGCTTGCTGACGTCAGTGAGCTCGGCGACGAGCTGCCCCGAGCGCTCGCCGGTGTCCAGGCTGATCTTGATCTGTCCCACCCGATCGAGCCGCTCGGCGCGCTCGACCCGCAGCCGCTCGAGGCGTTTCACGCGCCCTTCGTTGCGGGTCCGGCGCGCCTCCACGCCTTTGCGAATCCAGACCTCCTCCTGCGCCCAGAACTTATCGAACCGGCGCCGCTCAACTTCCTCCGCCGCGAGCTCCTGGTCCTTGCGCTCCTCGTAGACCGCGAAGTTTCCCGGATAGGAGCGCAGGATGCCGCGGTCGAGCTCGATGATGCGAGTCGTGACTCGATCGAGGAAGGCGCGATCATGGGTGATGACCAGGCAGGCCGGCACCTTCAGCAGCAACTCCTCGAGGCGCTCGATCCCCTCGATATCGAGATGGTTCGTCGGCTCATCCAGCAGCAGCAGGTCAGGTTGTAGAGTCAGTGCCAGCGCGAGAGCCGCGCGTTTGCGCTCGCCGCCGGAGCTCGTTGCCGGCGATCGGGTCTCATCGAGATCGAAGCGATGGAGGAACTCGGTGAGGCGCGACTCGAGGCGCCAGCGCTCGCGCTCATCCGCGTGCAGTTCTGCGTAGAGGAACCCGTTCGCGCCCTTGGCCGTGCCCGCACGCTCGAGAAGACTTTCGCGCAAGGTCGAGGCCGCGGGTAACTCCGGCTCCTGCTCCACAAACGCAACTCGCAGCCCAGTGCGCTGCTGGAGCTGTCCGTCATCGAGCTGGGCAAGTCCTGCGATCACGCGCAGCAGGGAGGATTTGCCGGTCCCGTTGCGACCAATGAGACCGAGCCGCTCACCGCTGTCGACAGCGAGCTGCGCACCATCCAGGAGGGGACGGTCACCGAAGGCGAGGTGAGCGTCCAGAAGTGTGACGAGAGCCATGCGGTGATTGTCCGGATTGGACGGCCGAAGGCAAACACTGTACAGTAGCGATGCTCAAACAGGCGCGCGGTCAGCACCTGTTCCGCTCGCAGTCTGTCACTTCCGGCGTACTTCGATTCCAGTTCAACCTATCCCTCGCCTCTGACCGCCGCAGCCGAAGCGCTGCTGTGCGAGATCACGAATTCAGAGGTTTTCAATGTCATTCGAGCTTCTCGGGCTCAAGTCCGAGCTATTGCGTGCCGTGGCCGACAAAGGCTACACCACGCCCAGTCCCATTCAGTCCCAGGCCATTCCCGCTGTCCTGTCCGGTCGTGATCTCATCGCCGGCGCACAGACAGGCACGGGTAAAACCGCCGCTTTCATTCTCCCGATGCTGCAGCACCTGACGGCGTCGCCGTCGACGAGTCGCGCGCCGCGGGCTCTCGTACTCACTCCCACACGTGAGCTCGCCGCACAGGTGGCGGAGAGCGCGCGCAACTATGGAAAATATCTTCGAGTGCGCACTGCCGTTGTATTCGGCGGCGTGAGCATCAACCCGCAAATCGACGCCTTGCGCGCTGGCTGCGATCTGTTGATTGCCACGCCGGGGCGGCTGTTGGATCTCGCCGAGCAGCGCGCGTTGGACCTGCGGGAGGTCCGTTGTTTTGTGCTCGACGAGGCCGATCGGATGCTCGACATGGGCTTCATCCATGCGATCCGCCGGGTGCTGAAGCTCCTGCCGGCTCAGCGGCAGAATCTCATGTTCTCGGCAACCTACTCGAACGAGATCCGCGAGCTTGCACAGCGCTTTCTGCGCGACCCGGTGACCGTCGAAGTGGCGCCGCGTAACGCGACCGCCGACCGGGTCGAGCAGGCGGTTTATCGCGTCTCGAAGGAGCACAAGCGGCACCTGCTGGCTCATCTCATCGAGAGCGGCAATTGGCACCAGGTCCTGGTGTTCACGCGGACCAAGCATGGCGCCAACAGGCTCGCGCAGCAGCTCGACGCCAGCGGCATCCGCTCGGCGGCGATTCACGGCAACAAGAGCCAGGGTGCGCGCGTGCGCGCGTTGGCGGATTTCAAGGAGAACAGGGTGACGGCGCTCGTCGCCACTGAAGTTGCCGCGCGCGGTCTCGACATCAAAGAGCTGCCGCACGTGGTGAACTACGAGTTGCCGAACGTGCCTGAGGACTACGTTCATCGCATCGGGCGCACGGCCCGTGCCGGTGGCACAGGCTCTGCTGTTTCGTTGGTCTCTCCCGACGAAGCCCCATTGCTGAAGGATATCGAGCGTTTGCTACGTAAGTCGCTGCCGGTAACGCCTCTGCCGGAATACCCGGTCAGGACGTCACCTGCACCGCAAGCCGGTGAGCGACGTGAGCATCAGCAAGGGCGTGCGCATGCCCCAAGCCGCGAGCAACACTCACACAACCATGGTCAACGAGGGCAAGCCCACGGCAAGCCGGGGCAGTCTCATGGTCAGCGAGGCAACGGCCACTTCCGCTCCCATAGCCGTCCATCGCGCCAACGTCGCACTGGATCGTACTGACGGATCGTACTGACGGAACCCACACGTCTCTTTCGGATTGATTGAGTTGCGCGCCGTCAATCGCGGCGCGTAATCGCATCCGGGAGAAGACGATGGCAACTGAATCCACCCAGCCAGGGCTTGGGCAAAGGCCTGAATACCGCGGCGAGACCGCGAGGCTGTCTGAAAGGCCCTCGGACTCGCGCATCACACATCGTCACTATCCGCGTCGCACGCGGACGCCGAGTTTTGATGCCCGAACGCTAGCGGACGGTTTGGGTTGGTTCAGCATCGCTCTCGGTAGCGCTGCTTTGCTGGCCCCACGCAGCGTGGGTACATTGAGCGGCACCGGGCGCGGCCATCTGGGCCTGACGCGCGGTGTGGGTGTGCGCGAGCTCGCGGCCGGCATGGGCATTCTCGCGCAGCGCAATCCCGCACCCTGGCTCTGGTCCCGGGTTGTTGGCGATGTGATGGATCTCGCCCTGTTGGCGACTGGGATTCGGCCCGGGAATCCAGGCCGGGGCAGGGCCGCCGCATCGTTCGCGGCGGTCACGGGTATCCTGGCCCTCGACGCCTTCGCGGCGATTCAACTCACCCGCCACGCCGGCCATCCGCTCGTTTCGGGAGTGGCCGCGCCCACGGATCTTTACTTCGAGACCAGTATCGCCACGACCAGGTCGCCGGAGGAGTGTTATCGCTTCTGGCGTGACCTCCAGAATTTGCCGCGCTTCATGGAGAACGTGCAGTCCGTGCAGGCGCTGGATGAGCGCCGCTTCCATTGGGTTGCCAAAGGACCTGCCCAGACCACGATGGAGTGGGACTCCGAGATCACGGAGGACCGACCGGGAGCGGCGCTGGCTTGGCGGACTCTCGAAGGCGCGCAGGTGCCCAATGCCGGCTCGGTGATCTTCGAGCCCGCGGGCAATGGTCGCGGCACGATCATCCGCCTGAGCATTCACTACAGCCCACCGGGCGGCCGGCTGACCGCCACCCTCGCGCGAGTGCTACGCCAGGATCCGCAATCGCAGGTACGCGAAGATCTGCGCCGGTTCAAGCAACTGTTGGAAACCGGCGAGATTGCCACCACTCGCGGCCAACCCACCGGCAAGCGCAGCCTGATCGGACGCGCGGCGCGCCGTTGGCGCCTGACCAGCAGCAACTAGGGGATTAATCATGAAAGCGAATGTCTGGTACGGCAAAGAGCAATTGCGCGTGGAGCAGGTTCCCGATCCGCGCATCTTGAATCCGCGTGATGCCATCATCCGTATCACCTCGACCGCGATCTGCGGTTCCGATCTGCACATCTACGGCGGTTACATCCCCGGGATGTTGGCCGGCGATATCATCGGCCACGAATTTATGGGGGAAGTTGTGGAGGTTGGGCCGGAGGTGCGCAACCTGAAGGTCGGCGACCGGGTGGTCAACCCGTTCCCGATCGCCTGTGGGAGTTGTTTCTTCTGTCAGCGCAAGGACTTTTCGCTGTGCGAGAACTCCAACCCCAACGCCTGGGCGGCCGAGAGGCTCTGGGGCCATTCCCCGGCCGGCCTGTTCGGCTATTCCCACTTGCTGGGGGGCTATGCCGGGGGCCAGGCGCAGTACGCGCGCATTCCTTTCGCCGATATCGGGCCGATCAAGGTGCCTGACAGCCTCACGGACGAGCAGGTCCTGTTTCTGTCGGACGTCTTTCCGACCGGGTACATGGCGGCGGAGAATTGCAATCTGCAGCCGGGCGATACGGTTGCCGTGTGGGGTTGCGGTCCGGTCGGATTGTTCTCGATCAAGAGTGCGCTGCTATTGGGAGCGGCGCGAGTCATTGCGATCGACCGGTTCCCCGAAAGACTACGCAAGGCCACGGAAGCCGGTGCCGAAGTGCTCGACTACGAGCAGGTCGACGTGTTGGAAGTTCTCGCGGACATGACCGGTGGTCGCGGACCCGATGCGTGCATCGACGCCGTGGGTCTCGAGGGACACTCGCATGGAGTTTTCGGGGCATATGACCGCGTGAAGCAAGGCCTCATGCTCGAGACGGATCGTCCGCCTTCTCTGCGCCAGGCGCTCAAGGCGTGCCGTAACGGGGGAACGGTATCGATCCCCGCGGTGTACGGCGGCTTTCTGGACAAGATCCTGTTTGGCTCGATCGTCAATCGTGCGTTGACTCTCAAATCAGGCCAGACGCATGTGCAGCGTTACCTCGGACCGCTCTTGCGGCTGATCGAGGACGGCAAGATCGACCCCAGCTTCATTGTCACTCACACGCTCCCACTGGATCAGGCGCCCGAAGGGTATCGGATGTTCCGCGACAAAGAGGACAGTTGCATCAAAGTCGTTTTGAAGCCCTGGCTCGAACCGCCGACAGTGGGGGCTGAGCCGAAGCCGCATCTGCACTGAGGCGTTCGCTTCGACACGGCGGACCAGATTGGGTACTCTTGCATATGTGAGTGTCTCGATCCGCGTTCTCTTTGCGATAGTAGCGCTGCAGTTGGCGTTCGGCTTGCAGGTTGCTACAGCTCATGTGGCGTATGCGGCTTCGTCTGCGCATGCGGCATCGGACGCGTGCGCCACACATCACACCTCCCCCAAGCCGGCCGACAAGCACGACTGCTGCAAGCTCTCTGGCAATCAGTGTCAATGCACCAACCTGGCGTTGGCTTTTGCTGTCGTCGTGGCCGGGGGATCTTCCGATCTGCCCCCGGTGCTGACTGCAATCGTTGCAGCTCCCGCGAACGCACCTCCCGATAGTCTCTTCCGTCCTCCCATCGCTTCCTGATTCGAGCAAGTACGGCTGTTTTTTAAGAGCGCGCCTGCTGAACAGGTGGGCGTGCACACGCCACCTCGAAGAGGATGTCATGGAAAAATTCCGGATCAATCCGGGCCGCAGGCATTTTGTGCGCGGCCTGTCGGGGGCGCTTGCGACAGCGGCGCTTCCTTACGGTGCAGCCATCGGGTGGGCAGCGCCGCCAGGCGCACGCGCCACACTGCGTGCAGCCGACGCGGGCACCGCGGGCTCTGTGCTGTCGGGCACCGAATTCGATCTCGAAGTCAACTCAGTCGAGGTCAACTACACCGGCGTCCGCCGCATGGCCACCGCCGTGAACGGACAAGTTCCCGGGCCGCTGCTGCACTGGCGGGAGGGAGACATGGTCACTGTTCGGGTCGCGAACCGGTTGCGCGTGCCGACCTCCATTCATTGGCACGGCGTGCTTGTTCCAGCCGACATGGACGGCGTTCCCGGGCTGAGCTTTCCCGGCATCGGGCCTGGCGAGACGTTCGTTTACCGCTTTCGCCTCAAGCAATCCGGGACCTACTGGTATCACAGCCATTCACGTTTCCAGGAGCAGGTCGGACTGTACGGTCCGATCGTGATCGAGCCCCGCGACGGGCCGCGGCATGCCGCCGATCGCGAGCACGTGGTGCTGGTGTCGGACTGGACCGACGAGGATCCCGAGCACATCTACCGCATGCTGAAGCTACAAAGCGACTACTACAACTTCGGCCAGCAGACTGTCGGCGATTTCCTGCACTCCGCGCGCACCGCCGGTCTGAAGTCGACACTCGAGGAGCGGCGCATGTGGGGCGAGATGCGGATGAATCGTACCGACCTCGCCGACGTGTCCGGTTATACCTATACGTACTTGATGAACGGCACGACGCCCGCGGGCAATTGGACGGCGTTGTTCAAGCCCGGAGAGCGCGTACGACTGCGGTTCATCAACGGTTCCTCCATGAGCTTTTTCGATGTCCGTATACCGGGATTGAAGTTGACTGTCGTTGCGGTCGACGGGCCCGAGATCGAACCGGTGAGCGTCGATGAGTTCCGGATGGCGGCAGGCGAGGTCTACGACGTCATCGTCGAGCCGCGTGAGGAGCGCGCGTATACCCTCTTTGCGCAATCCATCGATCGATCGGGATTCGCGCGCGGCACCTTGGCGCCGCGATCCGGGATGCAGGCGGATATTCCGCCCTTGGACCCACGTCCGTTGTTGACCATGGCCGACATGGGCATGGGGCAGGGGACCTCCATGGGACCGCTGGTGGATGCCGAGAACCCTGCTCCTCGCACTGACCTCGATGATCCCGGTGTCGGCTTACGGAACAACGGCCGACGCGTGTTGACGTACTCGGACGTGCGAACGTTGGGCGGTCCGCTGGACGCGCGCCCGCCGGGACGAGACATTGTGTTGCATCTGACCGGCCACATGGAGCGCTTCGTCTGGTCTTTCAACGGCAAGAAATTTTCCGAGGCTGAGCCGCTCGAGTTCAACTATGGCGAGCGGCTGCGCCTGGTGCTCATCAATGACAGCATGATGAACCACCCGATTCACCTCCACGGGATGTGGGGTGAGGTGGAGGAGCCGGGCGGCGAAGTGTTGTTTCGTAAGCACACCATCAATGTCCAACCCGGTCAAAAGCTCAGCTATCGCGTCACCGCCGATGCGATCGGCCACTGGGCGTATCACTGCCATCTGCTTTATCACATGGAAGCCGGGATGTTTCGCGAAGTGCACGTGGATGCTCCCGCGCGCGAAGGAGGTGCGTCGTGATTTTCCCGACTCCTCCAGAGCCACCGCAGCAACCGATGGCGCGGATGAGCTACAAGGATATGGCTGCGATGATGCAGATGGACGATACGGCCCGTTTCGGGCGCATCATGGTGGACCAACTCGAATGGCGCGATGCGCGAGAAGGTAACGCGGTCGCCTGGGACGCGCAGGGTTGGTACGGCGGCGACTACAATAAGCTATGGCTCAAGACTGAGGCCGAGCGCGTGAAAGGCGCGACCCTCGACGCTTCCGCCGATCTGCTCCTGGATCACGTCGTCGCTCGCTGGTGGGATCTCCAGGCGGGCCTGCGGCAGGACTTTGGGAGAGGGCCTTCCCGCACCTGGCTCGCGCTCGGATTGCAGGGCCTAGCCCCTTACTGGATTGATGCGGAAGCCACGTTCTACGTGGGAGAGGAAGGCAGAACGAGCGCGCGACTGAAGGGAAGCTGGGATCTGCTCCTGACGCAACGGCTCATCCTCCAGCCCTACGGCGAAATCAATCTATACGGCAAATCGGACCCCGAAAGACAGGTCGGCAGCGGGGTTTCCGACCTCGAGATCAGTTTGCGCTTACGTTACGAGGTGCGCCGCGAGTTTGCACCCTATCTGGGAGTCGGGTGGTTTCGGCGTTTTGGACAGACGGCTCAGCTAGCACGCACTGCAGGCGAAGGCACTGATGAGCTGCAACTCGTTGCGGGTTTGCGCGTCTGGTTTTAGCGTGGTGATATGGAGAAGAGCATGCAACTGATCAAGGTGATGAGCGCGTTAGTCCTGGCTTTCTCAGCAACCGTAGCGCTAGCACACGCGCACCTGCAAAAAGCTGATCCAGCCAACGGAGCCGTGGTGAATGCTTCACCCACGACCGTGGTGCTGACTTTTTCAGAGGCTGCAAAGTTGACGGCCTGCTGGCTGCAAAAGGGAGACGGGCCAAAACAAAAGGTCGAGGGGCTTACCGCTTCCTCGGCGCGCGAGATCTCCATACCCGTGCCGCAGCTTCAGCCAGGTACCTACGTGCTGAGCTGGCGAGCGGTTGGGGATGATGGGCACATCGTGCCCGGCCAGATCCAATTCACTGTCAAGTGATGCCGGATATCCTCTCTGTCGTTCTGCGGGCAGTCAGTTTTGTGCTGCAGCTCCAGGCCGCGGGCGCTGTATTCTTTGCGGCGGCGTTCGGCCCCGCACTGACCACCTCGTTGACGAGTGTCCGCGCATTGGCCCGAGGGTCCGCCATCGCTGGGGTGCTCGCTGTCGCCGCGCACTATCTGATGGAGCCCGCCCGCATGGCGGGAGAAATGTCGGGCGTGCTCGACAGCTCACTTCAGAGCATGGCTTGGACCTCGAGCGTGGGGGGCGCCTTCTCCGTGAAGGAGCTCGGGTTGCTGCTCGTCATCGCTGGTATGCAGCCGCCTTCCGCGAAACTGACGGCGGATCGTTTGTTCACTTCCTCGGCGGGACTGTCGCCGGCACTATGGGTGCGCCGATTTTCCGCTCGCGGCTTTACCCTCGTCGGGATCGGCGGCGCGGTGTTGGTTGCGGGCTCGTTCGCCCTGACCGGCCATACCGCAACGAGCCCTTCCCGCGTGGTATTGGCGCCGCTGTTGTTGACTCACCTGCTCCTCGTGGCGTTCTGGCTCGGAGCCTTGTGGCCGCTGTGGCTGGTGACGTTGCGGGAGCCTCGCGAGCGGGCGACCCGGGTCGTGGCTCTTTTTTCGGGCGCGGCGGTCTGGTTGGTTCCGTTGATCTTCGTGGTGGGCACCACGATCGCCGCGCTCTTGTTGCCTGACGTCGCTTCGTTGCGAAAGCCCTACGGTGTGCTCGTGTTGGTCAAAATCGCGCTGTTCGCACTGTTGATGTTGTTGGCGGCTCTCAACAAGTGGCGCTTGGGCCCGGCGGTGGGAGGTGCGGACCTGTTGGCCGGACGCTCGTTTCGGCGCGTGGTGATCGTGGAGTACGTCATTATCCTCGCGGTGCTTGCGGTGACGGCCGTAATGACGACGTTCTTTTCGCCGGAATGAGCGCGTCCCGCGATTGCAAGATCGACCGGCGCACTTGCGCCAGCGGCGCGTCATCAACCAGGCGCACGGAGGAGCCGTCAGGCTCGACACCCAGCTTGCGCCACAAACCCATCAGGTCGGGTGTCACGGGCGCGTCTTTCATCTGAGCATATAACTCCTCGAGAACGGGAACGCCCACAGCGGCATCACCCGTCTTCAATACTCTCTCGATGGGCCAGTCAATCGACAAGCCGCCGCTCTCACGGGTGATGGCGCGCACCGCATCCTGCAAGCCGAAGCGATTCTGAGTGCGGCGATGGATTTCCACGTCCGCCAACAGGCAAAACATCGCACCGCCCCAGTATGTGCGACCCCAGGTATGGGTGTGGTCGAGCCCGCGATCACCCGGCTGTGGCAGGCCGCGAGGCATGGAGCGGATCTCTTCAGCCCACATGTCCGACTGCGTGCGGTTACCCGCCTGGACCCGTGCCACCCCTTCGATGTAGACCGCGAGCCCTTCCGATAGCCATTGGTGATCGTCCCCGACGTCGGGCAGGGCAAGATGGGTCATCTCGTGCACCAGGACCCAGTCGTTCCGTAACTGCCCTTCGGTTACCTCGCGTCCAACCTGCACACGGATGAATCCGCCGTTGTAACCGAACGTTTGGCCGCCGCGTACACCGTCCCCGTCTTCCGGAACAATCCGCACGCGCAAGCTCGTAGTGGGAAATCGGCCGTAATAGCTCGCGACGATTTCCGCGGAGCGGGTAATCCAGTCCTGCAGCGGCCCCGCTCCTCCGCGGAAGGCGTTCGCATCGAAATCAGCTCGAATCGCGACATCCGCAACCTTCATTTCCGTCACCGCGGCCTCGGCATACTGAGTACAACACAACACCACCCCGGCACAGAGCGAGGCCAACCAAGCTGTTCTCATAGTCGTTTGTCCTTGGATCCGTCGCGCGCGGTCGGCCGTGGCGGCAGGTCTCCGACCGCCTTCGCGATGATCTGCGCGCCCTGCTCGAGCAGGAACGCACGGAAGGCCGCGGGAATGGGCGCCAGGCGCTTGTCACGCAAGTGGATAACATACCAGTCCCGGACCAGCGGCAGGCCCACAACATCCAAAATCACCAGTTTCCCGGTCGCGAGCTCGAGCCCCACCGTATGTGAGGAGATGAAGCTGATGCCCATATTGGCCATCACAGCCTGCTTGATGGTCTCGTTGCTGCTGACCTCCATGGAGACGCGGATCGGCACACCGTGCTCCCGAAATACGCGCTCCATCGAGGCGCGCGTTCCGGAACCTTCCTCGCGGATCAGAAAACTCTCGGTGGCGAGCTGGGTCAGCTTGATGCGGCGTTTGCTCGCGAGCGGGTGTGTAGGGGAGGCGATGAGCACCAGGGGATGCTTGGCGAACGGCACGGCGGCCGTTTGCAGCTCACGTGGAGGTCGCCCCATGATCACGAGATCGATCTCGTTGGCCGCCAACTGTTGAATGATCTCCTCGCGGTTGCCGATGGCGAACTTGATCGACACCTCGGGGTAGGCCGGCCGGAACGCGGAGAGCAGCGAGGGAGCGAAGTACTTCGCGGTGCTTACCGCGCCCAACTTCAGCACGCCGCGCTTCAACCCTCGCATCGCCGCCAACGATTCTCCTGCTTGTCGCAGCAGCTCCATCGCCTGGTCGGTGTAGCGCAACAGCTCCACGCCCGCCGGTGCGAGGTGCACTTTGCGCCCGATCTGCTCGAACAGTGGCAAGCCAACTTCCTGCTCCAACAGCTTCACCTGTTGGGAAACCGCTGGCTGCGTGAGATGCAGGTCGCGCGCGGCACGTGTAAAGGACAGGTGGCGTGCGACCGCCGCGAAGACCCTCAACTGTCGCAAAGTGACGTTGCGCATCTATAAGAAAGCCTGATGCAGAGGCGAACAATATCTAACTAGACCTAATGAGAAGCAAGCGTGACGATCTACCTTCACTTGCGGAGAGAGCGTATGAAAGCCACCGACGAGCGTGTGACCGCCAAGACGGGCGCCGCCCGCTACAAGGCCGGAGTCCTCAAGTATGCGCAGATGGGTTACTGGAACCCGGACTATGTTCCCACCGACACTGATTTGCTTGCCGTTTTCCGCATCACTCCCCAGGAGGGGGTTGAGGCGGAGGAGGCGGCTGCAGCCGTAGCCGGGGAATCCTCCACGGCCACGTGGACGGTGGTGTGGACCGATCGGTTGACGGCCTGCGACCGCTACCGCGCCAAGGCCTACAGAGTCGATCCGGTGCCGGGCTCGCCCGGGCAGTACTTCGCCTACATCGCTTATGACCTCGACCTGTTCGAGCCCGGCTCGATCGCCAATGTCAGCGCTTCCATCATAGGCAACGTCTTTGGCTTCAAGC
>CAYNTW010000109.1:0-13129 GCA_964400085.1 uncultured Steroidobacteraceae bacterium
GCTCCGGAGCCGAGGCCCTGGAGTTGCTGTTGGCGCACGATGTGGCGCTCGCCTTTCTGGACGTGCAGATGCCTGACATGGACGGCTTCGAGCTCGCCGAGCTGATGCGCGGCAGCGAGCGCACCCGCCACGTGCCGATCATATTTGTCACGGCCGGGGTACGCGACCAGTACCGGTTGTTCAAAGGGTACGAGACGGGCGCCGTCGACTTCCTCTACAAGCCGATCGATCCCTATATCCTCAATAGCAAGGCGGACGTGTTCTTTCAGCTCTACCGCCAGAAGCGGCAGCTCGCGCGGCAACTCGAGGAGTTGACGACGACGTTGCGCCTGAATGAGTTGTTTACGGCGGTGCTGGGGCACGATTTGCGCAATCCCTTGAGCGCTATCCTGAATACGGCCACGCTTCTGGAGCGGGTCTCGACAGAGGATGTCGTGAAGCAGTCGGCTGCGCGCATGCTCAACAGCGGGCGTCGCATGAGTCGGATGATCGATGACATGCTCGATCTCACACGCGCGCGGTTGGGTGGCGGTATTCCGCTACGCCGGCAGGACATCGACTTCGGCCAACTCGTCCAACGAGTGATCCAGGAGCACCAGGTGTCCTCGCCGGAGCGCTCGTTCCAGACCTACCAGCAGGGCGACCTGTCAGGACACTGGGATGCCGATCGACTTGCGCAGGTGACTTCCAACCTGATCGGCAACGCGCTCGAACACGGTGAGAGCCGGGATCCGATCAAAGTGACGCTCAACGGCACCCGCGTCGACGTGGTCACACTTGCCGTGACCAACACGGGTGTCATTCCGGAGGATGTCCTGCCCCATCTCTTCGATCCGTTTCGCGGAGGTCAGAAACACCTGGGCGGCCGCGGGGACGGCCTGGGTCTCGGGCTTTATATCGTCCAGCAGATCGTGCTCGCGCATGGCGGACAGGTCGATGTCAAAACCGATTCCGGCAGCACCACGTTTTTAGTGCACTTGCCGCGCTCAGTTTGAGCGGGTTTGCAGCGAAGCGATCTTGACGCGCCACTCCTTCGGACCGGTCTCGTGCACCGAAGTGCCGGTCGAATCGACGGCAACCGTGACGGGCATGTCCGCCACCTCGAACTCGTAAATGGCCTCCATTCCGAGGTCCTCGAACGCAAGCACCTTCGCGTGGCGGATCGCCTTGGAGACCAGGTACGCCGCGCCCCCCACGGCCATGAGGTAGGCCGCCTGGTGTTTGCGGATGGCTTCGATCGCGGTGGGGCCGCGCTCGGCTTTACCCACCATGGCAATCAAGCCAGTCTTGGCCAGCATCAGCTCGGTGAATCGATCCATACGCGTTGCGGTAGTCGGGCCCGCGGGTCCAACCGCTTCATCGCGCATCGGGTCGACTGGCCCGACGTAGTAGATGACGCGATTCGTGAAGTCCACCGGGAGCTGCTCTCCTCGGGCGAGCATGTCGGCAATGCGCTTGTGCGCGGCGTCGCGTCCGGTGAGCATCTTTCCCGACAGCAATAGCCGCTGCCCGGGCTTCCAGGATGCGACTTCCTCTTTCGTGAGACGGTTGAGATCGACACGGCTGCTGCTTGCCGCATCCGCTACCCAGTGCACCTTCGGCCATGCCTCCAGCGGAGGTGGCTCGAGTTTTGCCGGGCCGGTGCCGTCGAGAGTGAAATGCGCGTGACGTGTGGCGGCGCAGTTGGGAATGATGGCGACGGGCTTGGAGGCGGCGTGGGTCGGCGCCGCCATGATCTTTACATCGAGCACCGTGGCGAGGCCGCCGAGGCCCTGCGCTCCGATGCCGAGCGCGTTGACCTTGTGGTAGAGCTCGACGCGCAACTCTTCGAGCCATCCTTTCGGCCCGCGCGCGATGACTTCCTGGATGTCGATCGGCTCCATGAGCGATTCCTTGGCCATCACCATGGCTTTCTCGGCCGTCCCACCGATGCCGATCCCCAGCATGCCGGGCGGACACCAGCCCGCGCCCATGGCCGGCACGGCTTTCAACACCCAATCGACGATCGAGTCGGATGGCTCGAGCATCACGAACTTCGATTTATTCTCCGAGCCGCCACCCTTGGCCGCCACCTGCACATCGACTGTGTTGCCGGGCACGATCTCATAGTGGATCACTGCTGGAGTGTTGTCCTTCGTGTTCTTACGTGCGCCCTCCGGCGGACTGACGATCGAGGCGCGCAGGACGTTTTCCGGATACAGGTAAGCCCGACGCACGCCCTCGTTCACCATGTCGGTGACGCTCGAGGTCGCCGCGCCCGATTCGCTGGCCCAGCGGACGTCCATGCCGATTTTCATGAATACGGTGACGATGCCCGTGTCCTGGCAGATCGGCCGCCGCCCTTCGGCGCACATGCGGCTGTTGGTGAGAATCTGGGCGATCGCATCCTTGGCCGCCGGGCTTTGCTCGAGCTCGTAGGCGCGGCCGAGTGAGGTGATGTAGTCGAGCGGATGGTAGTAGCTGATGTACTGCAGGGCGTCGGCTACGCTTTGGATGAGATCTTCTTGTCTAATGATCGTCATGGCTGGCTTGATAGGGGCACGAGTGCGCTATTTTAGCCCACCCCGCGCTCTTGGCCCGATTCGTCGACCAGATCCATCCACTCACCGACCCCAAGGGCGCTATCGGGGGGCGGTGGAGCGATAATTTCCAGGCCATGCCCTACACGTTCCGCCCAATGACAACGGATGACCTCCCAATGCTTCGGCGCTGGCTGATCACGCCCGAGGTCGTGCGGTGGTGGGGTGATCCGGCGCGGGAGGGGGCGCTCCTCGAGGAGGATTTGCACGAGCCAGCCATGGTAATGCGAATCGTCAGCTTTGACGGCCGCTGTTTCGCGTACGCGCAAGACTATGACGTGGGCGCATGGCCACAGGAGCACCTTTGCGGGTTGCCGCCGGGCTCGCGCGCGATCGATACGTTCATTGGTAAACCGGACATGATCGGGTGCGGCCACGGCGCTGCGTTCCTGCGCCTGCTGGCGCGGCGCTTGATCAACGAAGGCGCGCCCAGGGTGGTGATCGACCCCGCCGCGGACAATATTCGGGCTCGCCGTGCTTACGTGCGGGCGGGCTTTACCGGCGACGATGTTGTATCGACCGACGCGGGGCCGGTGGTGGTGATGACGTTTCGGGGCTGAGCCCGGCGCTCACAATGGCGCGGGGGCGTCTACACTCCGGTGGCGGGACTAAGGCCTGTCTCGCTTCTGCGCATCTTCCAGCAAGTCGGCGGCATCGTCGAGGCCCCGATGGCGTGCGGCTTCCGCGGGTGTGTGGCCCAGTGGGTTGCGGAAGGTTGGGTTGGAGCCGAACGACAGGAGCAATTCGGCGGTCTCGACAGCCTTGTCCGCATCGTCCGGTAAGCAGAATAGCGGTGACTCGCCGGCGCGATCCTCACGGTTGGCCCGGTCTGGCTCCTGCGCAAGCAACTCGCGTAACCTGTCGAGCGCGCCGGCACGGCAGAGCCCGCGAAAATTGCGGCTGTAGGGTACGAGGAGCTCCACCATTTCAGCCCGGCCGTAGTAGAGGGCATGGGTGAGGGGCGTCCCACCATAGCGCAGCTCGCATGGGTCGATGTCCGCACCGCGTGCAATGAGCAGGCGCGCGATCTCTGCGGCTCCGCAGTGGATCGTGTAGTGCAACGCACGGAGATTCTTCTCGTCGCCGATGTCGGCCGACATACCGAGGTCTAGCAGGGCTTCTGCTACGTCGAGTCTGTGCAGACTGATGGCGGCGAACATCGCTCCGGGACGCCCGAGAAACTCAGGGTGCGTCGAGGCGAGCTGGCGCACGGCTGCGAGGTCGCCCGCCACGGCTGCGGCGATGAATTTTTCCTCCTCGGAGAGCTGAGGTCGCACGGCGCCGTAACGGACCAGCAGCTCGGCTATGTCCTCGCGACCGGCGAGCACGGCGTGCTTGATGACTGGCTCGCGCGAATAGAAGTTGATTCCGCGCGCATCCGCGCCGTGCTCCAGCAGCCAACGTGTTCGGTGCACATGTTGGTTGGACACGGCATTGCCGAGAAGGTAGGCGAGCGCACTCGGAATCTTCTCCCCACCTAACGCATCGGGCGCGGGGCCGGTCCATTTGTAAGTCTCGCCGCGCTGCTCGGACTCCGACCAGAGCAGGTCGAGCCAGAAGGTCGAGTCAGGTCCAAGCGAGGTGTTATAGAGCGCCTGGGGGACAAACGGATCCGCGCCGCGTGCGATCAGCAGCCGAGCGAGTTCTTCGGCACGTGGGTGCGCGGCCTGGTCTGCCTCACCGCCACCGATGACCCCGACCAGTACGTTGAATGCATTGGTGCTGTCCGACCAGCTCGCGTTGGGGTCGGCGCCCATGTCTAGTAACAGAGTGGCGATCTCGAGCGCGTTTGTAGAGGCGGCCTCGATGGGTAAGCGTGCGTAGGCAAGCCGGAGCAGAGGAGTCCATCCGTCAAACGTGCTGCGGTCATTCGCGAGCTCGGGGTTCCTCCTGAGGAAAGAACGCACTTGCTCCACGTCGTGCGCGGCGACAGCAGTGTGGATGCTATTGCGCGCAATCTCAGGATGACGCGCCAAGAGACGGGCGGCAAGGACGCCCCTCGCGGGCCCATCGCGCTCGTAGTCGCCCCATTTTTGGGTCGCGGGGTCGGTGCCATAGCGGTTCACCGACTCTTCGAGGAAGAGGCGGATGCGGTCCGCGGTGGTGCGCGCCCGGTCCTCAATTTCCTGTTTTAGCGCGGCCCAGGAGGGGAAACCATGTTCCCGCGCCAGGGCTTGTTGGACTTCCCGAAGCTTCGGATTGCCCGGATGGTCAGGAAACGCTTGGCGAAAGCGCGCCAGGGCTTCGGCATCGCCGGCGTTGATGGTTTTGAGCCAGCGCTTCGCCTCGCCGCGCAGGACGTCGAGGCTGGAATGGACTGTGAGGGAACGGGGCATACGACCTTCCTTCCGAAAATCGCCTGATGTCCGCTTCGCAGGCCGGAAGAAGGTTTGCGATGACTACGGTCGAAACCGAGTGGGTGGGAGCAGGCTCCCTTGCCGCGGACAGGTGGCGCCCCAAGCGCACTGAGGGGGATCTCACAACAAGCGTGGGCGGATGTCAATGTGGTTGCCGCTTCGGATGGCCCTAGGAGAGCGGCCTTGCGACTTTTCGCCGGTCTCGTGCATCTAGTGCCGGAGGAGATTTGCCCATGCGTGTGATTGCCATCGCAGCGCTGTTCTGTCTGTCGTGCTCGCCCGGCTGCAGCCACGCTGAGATCGCGAGGCCATCTGCGATTGCAATCACTCATGTGACCGTCATCGATGCGACCGGCGCAGCACCGCACTCTGATATGACCGTGCTTATTCAAGGCACGCGCATCACACGTATCGCGCCGAGCAAAGATGTCGCTGTACCGGCCGACGCTACGATGATCAACGGCGCCGGAAAGTTCGTCATTCCCGGCCTTTGGGACATGCACACCCATGTGATCGAAATGGCGGACATCGATTTCCCCCTGCTGCTAGCGTACGGCGTGACCGGTATTCGCAACATGCATAACACCTCCCTGCAGCAGGGTGTGCGTTTGCGCGCGCAAGTTGAGACCAGCGAGATTCTCGGTCCCCACATCTCGTTGAGCGGACCGCTCGTGGACGGTGCGTCCTACTGGCCGACGGCAATCAAGGTAACCTCCGCGGCCGAGGCCCGGCAGGCCGTTGATGGTTTGAAGGCTGGCGGCGCCGATTTCGTCAAGGTCTACACGTTCCTGTCTCGTGAGGCCTATTTTGCGATTGTGGATGAGGCTCATCGCCAGCACATCCCATTCGTTGGGCACGTACCCCGGTCGGTGTTGGTTTCGGAGGCGTCGGCGGCAGGACAGCGGAGCATTGAGCACCTGGACAGGGTGCTACTGGATTGCTCGTCTCGCGGCAAAGCCATGGATGATCGGTTCAATGGCGCCATGGCGCTTTGGAGCCAACCCGCAACCGAGTCTCGAGGACAGACCGCGATGATCGCCGTTAACCGTGAGATGATCGACACATACGATTCGGCGCGGTGTAGACGCCTGTTTCAGGAGTTCGTCCGCAATGGGACCTGGCAAGTGCCGACGCTGGTCGCTCACTTTACGGCTGCGCATCGCGGGGACGGACAAGTCCGTGATAGTCCAGCGCTCGGCTACATTCCGCTCGCGCAGTTGAGTCAATGGCGCAAGATGCCGCCACCACCGCCGGATTGGGCCGAGAGTGAGCGGGCCTTGTTCGAGAAGAACAGCGAGTTGGTCACGGCCATGAAGCGATCCGGTGTGAGAATCTTGGCGGGCACGGACGTCGGCAATGCGTGGATCGTTCCAGGTGACAGCCTGCACCAGGAGCTCGAGCTGCTCGTGGGAGCCGGGCTTACACCAATGGAAGCGTTGCAAGCGGCTACCCGCGATGTCGCGGAGTTCCTCGGTCGGCTATCCGACCTGGGTACCGTGGAGGTCGGCAAACTCGCCGACCTCGTTCTACTGGACGCCAATCCACTGGAGAACATCCGCAACACGCGCAGAGTGTCGGCGGTGTTCGCTCGCGGCAAGTACTTGGATCGACGCGAGCTGGATCGCATGTTGCGTACGGTAGCGCACGCCGCATCAGTGGCGCAGCACCAAGGGGAGCGCGGCTCCGGTTACGGTTGAACTGCCGTCGCGGGGGTCATGTGGTCTATGTAGAAGATTCCGTCGGCGACTCTGGTGATGTCGGGTAGTGTGTTTGTCTCATACTTCGGTAGGCGCATCCGTTGCAGGGAGTGCACGGGGTGGTTCGGGATCTTTTGCAACGAGCGCAGATCGATAAAGGCGTATGCCATTCCGAGGCGGTGCATTCTCGCTTCTATGCTACCGTCCGGCGCTGGTGGAACGGGGGTTGGCGCCTGCGCCGTACTCCATCCGTCCTCGCCGTCGTAGGTTGTCATGATGATGGTGTAGATCTGCTCCTTGAGCCACTCGCTCAGGAATACGCCCATCGGCTTCATGCTGTCCGGGTGCGGATCTACATAGGCAGTGCGCCAATCGGACGCGTAGTAGGCGTTCATCACGTGAGCATTGTGAGCCCAGACGATGAGCCTTTTTCCTGCGTAAAGTTCTTGGATCAGCCAGCGTAGAGTGTTTGCATTCTGGGCGTCCCGCCGATTCTCCACCTCCAGCCGGGAAGCAAATGCCGGCGAGCCGGCAGGGCGATCGGGGCCGATGACGTCATAGAGATTCAAGCCCTCAGTGCGCATGTTTTCAGTGGCGCGCTCCATGAGCTCGACTTGCCGTGGACTGTGGACTTGCAGCAGCTTCGCCCGGTCAGCGCGCATGATGACGAGCAATCGGTCTGCACTATCGAGCAGTCTGTCGCGATCGTTCCTGAACGCGGGTGCGTCCTGCTGCTCCCATGCGCTCATCATGGTCGCCGCCGACTGGTCTGACAATCTGGCTGTTCGTGCTTCTTCGTTCTTGCGCATGCGTGTCGCAATCCGACCCCGTATGGCCTCGTATGCCCCGATTGCCCGGTCCGCAAGTTGGGAAGCCTCGTTACGCACAGAGGCATCGGGCAAGGCACTGACGAACGAGCGCAGGTCAGCCGCGAAACGTTCGAAGCAGGCATCGGAACTGAACTGCAGGTCGAAGCCGGCCATCTCAATAGGCCGCATCGTTGCTCGGGTGGTCTTGATATAGTCGAACAAAGGCTTCACCTGCGCCGACGCGGACCAGATCGAAAAGATGCCGCGCTGTGCTGCCTTCTGCGGGTCTTCGCCCGCCCGTAGAGCCGTGTCGGTCAGGCGAACGTCATACAGACCGGATTCCCACACCAGCACGTCGAATCCCATGCGCTGATGCAAAAACTCGACGAGTCGCACCTTGGCCTGAAAGCTGCTGCCGGCTCCGTGACTGGGCTCACCCAACTGCACGACGCGCGCGGCGCCAATCGCCTTCACGAGTGGCTCGAGGTCACTGAAATCCTGGTCCGCCGCGTCGATTGAGCGGACGTTCACGCTTCCTCTGGAGAGCCAAGCCTGGAGCGCATCATTCGGGGCCGGAGGGTTGCCTGCCGCGGAACGAAGCAACGTGAATGCCAACCAAACCACAATCCCGGCTCGAATAGCGAAATCCAATGTACCGCCACGTGGCCGCATCAATCTCTCCCTGGTGGGCGTAAGCGATTACCCGATAGATGCGCCGACCGTGGCAAAGGTTGTAATCCGTCCCAATCGGAGGCGCTGGGCTGTCGGATCGAGGGCAGGCGCCACGTCCTTGGGATCGAGCCAGCTTCAAGGGGAATGCGTCGTGATCACTGTCTCCGCATTCAAATGGGTTGATGATTTCGCGCGTGGCCAAGTCCGCGACCTGCGGGTCCGCTGGGCATTGGAGGAAGTGGGATTGCCCTACAAGACGCGCCTTCTCGAGCCGGGGGACCAGGACAAGCCAGAGTACCGTGCCCTGCAACCTTTCGGACAGGTGCCTGTTCTGGAAGAGGACGGCCTGGTGCTCTTCGAATCCGGCGCCATTGTCCTTTATATCGGGGAGCGCAGCGAGATCCTGCTGCCGCGCGAATCAGGGGCACGCGCACGCGCCGTCCAATGGCTCATCGCCGCCCTCAATTCCATCGATCCCTTTGTCGCGAACGTCGCGTCGATCGATCTGTTTTACCCGAATGAGGAGTGGGCGAAATTGCGACGCGCGGGCGCGGTCGAGCTCCTCCAGCGCCGGCTGGCGGCATTGTCCAAATCGCTCGGTGACAAGCCCTTTCTCGATGGAGAGCGCTTTACGGTGGGGGATCTGATGATGACCTGCACTCTGCGGACTATCGAGTACACGGATATCGTATCCAGTCACAAGGCTTTGGCCGCCTACATTGAACGTTGCACTGCACGACCGGCCTTCAAACGCGCGCTGGACGCGCACCTCGCTGATTTCCGCGCCTGATTGCGGAGAGCGCGGACTCCCAATCGCTGCGAGGTCTCGGGGCAGCTTTGGATGCCCCGAGAGCCTGTTCCGCCAGAGACGATTTCGCTAGCGCTCTTGCTCCTTGGTCAGAGGCGCTGCGCTCAGGGCGTTGAGCGTGTTTGTATTGTCATCCGTGAAGAAGACCAGCAAATTGCCCTTCCTGTCGCGGGTCGCGGCCACGCCGAACAAGGCAGCGTTGTTTCCCTGGGCATCCACCACCAGGGGGTCAATGGCCTTGACGCCGACAATGCTGGCATTCGCCGGGTTGATTTCGACCAGGTTGTTGTCGTTCAGGTTCACCACCAGGATGTCGTTGTTGAACGGGTTGATCGCAATGCCGCCTGGGACCTGCAGCGGAGCGCCCTGGAAGATCGTCGTTCCCATGCCTGTCGAGGTGTTCAGTGTGCTCGCATTCGGGATGGCGGCGATGCGGTTCATGGCCGGATCCTGTACCACGAGCACGTCAAACAGGAAGTGATCGGCGACTTTGAGTATCGGCACCCACGCCATGTCGATCTTGGTCTCGCCGCCGTCCATCACGGTCAGCTGAGCGATCTGGGTGACCTTGAAAGTCGGTGCGGCGCCCAAGGAGCTTTCCCGCGCATCCACGCGCAACACCTTCGCGTCGCTCTTGTTGGACACGAAAAACGTGGCAAGGGGGCCGAAGGAATGGGGGAACCCGGTCGCCACTCCCCAGGGATTGTTGAACATCGCGTTGGTGATCGAGGCGACGAGCGCGCCCTTGCGGTTCAGTACCTGGACGCTGTTGCCGCCCTTGGAATTGGCTACCAGGAGGTGGTCGCGGTTGAAAGACAGATCCGCGGGTCCCTGGAGCCCCGCTGTCACCGCGTTGAATTGCACGCCCGTCGAGGGGAACGGAGAAAACTTGACGACCGTCGTGCCTGTCGTGCCGTCGTTTCCGATGTTGGATACCAGGACTGTGCCCCTGGCAAGCTTTCCCAGATTCTCGGGAACGACGGCGATCTTGTAGGGATTCGGATCGGCCATGATCGCGTTCCCGTTGACGTCATGGATGTTCTGCGTGCTGCCGATCTGCTGAATGTTCTTGAGTCCCACTATCGTGGTGATTCGTGCGACAGCAGCATCGTCATCGTCGTCATCGGGAGCGCCCAGAGCTACTCCGGAAGTCGAGGACAGCAGTAGTGCGGTAAATGCCAGACAGAGCGTTGCGCGTTTCAAGGGGGGCTCCCTTCCTGTGGGTTGGATCGTGCGCGGCAAGATACTAAACCCACATTCGATATACCATCTGTTGGAAATCCCACTGTCTCAATTTGGAGATGTTGACAAGGAGGGCCGTGCATCGGTCCGCGCGCGCTCGCGACGCCACTGGGAGCCGAGGTGATGCCGAACCGCCGACAAAACACCATGGATCCAAGTATCCAGGCGGCGTGAATCCAACAGGGGTGGATCCAAGGGACTATTCCCCTGCGCCGCTGTTTTGACTAAGTCTTATCTGCCCTCAATGGCGAGGGTACAGGGGGGCGACATGACTCGCACGAGCTTGACGGCGGCGTTGGCCGCGGGGGTGCTCATCGGTTCACCGGTCTGGGCGCAAGTCGACCCGGGTGTCAGAGGGGGCGCGATCAACGGTCAGCCCGGGGCTACACCGACGAGCCCGCTGCCGTTACCGTCTGTTGCGGCCAACACCCCGAACGGCATTCTGGATTTCTTCAATAACGGACTCACCCGCTTTCAGGACCAGGAAGTCATTTCCGGCGGCGCCAACAACGGGCTGGGACCACGGTTCAACTTCAACCAATGCTCTGGCTGTCATTCCCAGCCGACGGTCGGTGGGTCGGGAGCGGCCAGAAACCCGCAATCCACGGCGATCGCCAACGGTATCGCCGGGCCGAGCGACACCACGCCATCCTTCATCACCCCTAACGGACCGACGCGCGAGGCGCGCTTCCCGTTCTTCTTCAATAGCAACGGAACAGTCAATCTCAGCGCTCCAAACGGTGGTGTCGAGACCCTGTTCACGATCACCGGACTGCCCCTTGCGAAGGGTTGCAGCCTGCCACAGCCCAACTTCGCCGCCGCGGAGGCCGCCAATAACATCATTTTCCGCATTCCGAGCCCAACCTTCGGCGCCGGCCTGGTCGAAAATATCGATGACTCCACGTTGATTGCCGTCCATACGGCGAATGCAAGCAACAACCTGGGAATCAGCGGCACATTCAACCACAACGGCAACGATGGCACGATCGCCCGGTTCGGCTGGAAGGCGCAGAACAAGTCTTTGCTGATGTTCTCCGGAGAAGCCTACAACGTCGAAATGGGCATCTCCAATGAGCTGTTCCCGCAGGATCGCCCGTTGCCCGAAGAAGATGTTTTGGGCCGCGGCCTGCCCGCGAACTGTTTGAACTTGACGGGTACCGGGTATCCTGAGGATACAACCAACTTCACGCCCACCTCGGGCACGGCGGGAACCACGGCCGCGAACGCCACGATTCTGAGCGACGCCGAGGCATTTGCGCAATTCTCGCGGTTGCTGGCTCCCCCCGTGCAGTCGACGACCACACCGGGCGGCGCGACTTCCATAGCGAACGGCAGAAGCTTGTTCAGCTCGGTCGGCTGCGCCGTCTGTCATACACCGACTATCAACAAGACGCAGCCCTCGAACATTACGTCTTCCCTGGGCTCCCAGTTCGTATCCGCATTCTCCGACTTTGAGATCCATCACATGGGAACGGGTCTGGCGGACAATGTATCCCAGGGCTCGGCGGGCGGCGACCAGTTCCGCACGGCGCCGCTGTGGGGTCTCGGCCAACGCATCTTCTTCCTGCACGATGGGCGCACCAACAACGTGTATTCATCCATCGATGCTCATCGGAGCAATGGCTCGGAAGCGACCCAGGTGGTGACCAACTTCTTCAACCTGAGTACCGCGCAGCAGCAGGACGTTTTGAATTTCCTACGCTCCCTGTAGGTGTCCGCCGACATCGGCGGGCGAGGCACGGAAGGTCCCGCCCGCCTTTGCGCGCGATCAGGTGTGATATGACTTTCCAATGGTCGAGTCCGCGCGTGTCGCTGCTCATTGTTTCGCTCGTGCTGGCCCTCATCGCGGCGGGCGGCGCGTACGCGCAGAGCCCAACGCAGAATGGCCAACAACCGAGTCCCGTCCAAAGGGTTCCATCAGGTGTCATTCTCGTGAAAGGAGCCTGGGCAAGCGCCAGTGATACGGTGACGCCCCTGCCCGAAGGCGGAGAAGTGACCCACAATGTCTACCAGAATTCCTATTTCCGACTGAGCTATTCCCTGGCCAGAGACTGGGTCAAAAAGTACGATGGGCCGCCTCCTTCGGATAGTGGCTACTACGTGCTGGCGCAGGTGGAACCCGGCGACACATTCAAGGGCGCCGTGCGCGGCAGCATCATGATTACCGCTGCCGACCTGTTCTTCACGCCCACCGGGGCTACCAGTGCGTTGCAGTTGATCACTTCTACTCGCGATAACCTGCGCGCCGATTACAAGGTGTCGCGGGCCCCGACGCAGATCACCCTGGGCGGTCATTCCTTCGTCCGGTTTGACTATTTCTCCCCGGTGGCCGGGCTGTACTGGTACGTCCTGGCCACTCAAATCCGCTGTCACACTGTGCAATTCGTCTTCAGCAGCCGCGATGTGAGACTGCTCGATCAACTGCTGAAGGACGTTGCGACACAGATGAAAATACCGGAGGAAGTTGAGCTCACTCGAGGGACGGGCGGCGGCGACGTCCCCGTGTGTATCAAGGACTACGCGAGCCCGGAGAACCTGGTGGAGAGGGTGGATCCGATCCTCGCCGACCGCAGATTCAACCCGATTCCAGTGCGCGTCATCATCGACACGGAAGGCAGGATCAAGCACATCCATTTCTTGAGTGCTTTTCCCGAGCAGTCGCAAGCCATCACTGATGCGCTTCGCCAGTGGAAATTCAAACCGTATCTGCGTGACGGTCGACCCGTGGAAGTCGAGACTGGAATATTGTTTGGGCGCGCGGCTGGGATCAATTCGCAGCCTTACCAGACTGCGGCTCGCGACGCACCGGTGAGCTCGGCAGCGGGGCGGGATCAGCGGCATTCGTTTTGACAGGCCGACCTGCATCCGATAACCGTTATCTTGCCATGCCCGGGGCCATTTCCAACGGCTTTTGCTTTTCCGACTAATGCCGTCTATCGTAAGCTTCGACGCCGGATCGGCTCGC
>CAYNTW010000109.1:13229-19404 GCA_964400085.1 uncultured Steroidobacteraceae bacterium
TTTGCTTTTCCGACTAATGCCGTCTATCGTAAGCTTCGACGCCGGATCGGCTCGCTATGACCTGCCGGCCGACGGGGGGCATATGATTTTCGAACATCTGAGCGCGGGAGGGTGCCAGTCGTATCTGCTGGGCTGCGCCGAGTCGTGCGCGGCTGCGCTCATCGATCCGGAAATCAGCCTGATGGATCGTTACCGGGCTTTGGCGGCGCGCAATGGCCTGCGCATTCACTACCTGATCGATACGCACACACACGCGGATCATTTTTCCGCGACACGGGAGCTCGCTCGACAACTGGAGGTGCCGGTCGCGATGCACCGGCTGAGCCCGGCGCCCTTCGTCGACTTGCGGCTGGACGATGGAGAAATGCTGGCGCTAGGGAAACTGCGCCTCCAGGTTCTCCACACACCCGGCCACACTCGCGACTCGATGTGTCTGACCGTGGAGGATCGTGTGTTTACCGGTGATACGCTGCTGATCGGCGCAACCGGCCGGACCGATCTTCCGAGTGGCGATCCGGACGCCCTGTTCGACAGTCTGTTCAATCGCTTGCTGCGCCTGGATGTCTCGGTGAAGGTGCATCCCGCACACGAGTACAAGGGTCGCAGCCATACATCCATCGGCCAGGAGATTGCTGAGAATCCGCGCCTACAGATTCGAGACCGCACCGCGTTCAGCGAAATGATGCGCAACCTCAACCTCAGCATGCCTACTCACATTACAGAGGCGCTGCGCACCAATATGAGCGGCGGGAAGACGGTTGCGCAGATGTTGGCCGAGGCGGTGGAAAACGTTCCGTTCATGTCGCTCGTCGAGTTGAAATCGCGCATCGCAGCCAGTGGTTCTGAGCTGATCGTTCTCGACGTGCGAGAGCGCGATGCCTATCAGGACGGTCATATTCCGGGGGCGAAGCTGTTGCCGCGTGGCCAACTCGAGCTGCGGGTCAATCAAGAGCTGCCCGATCCAACACAACGCATTGTGGTGTGCTGCGAGTTTGGAAAGATCTCGACGCTGGCCACCTCCACTCTGCGGATCATGGGCTATCTGCGCGCCGTCGCGCTCGATGGCGGCATGAAAGCATGGCGCGAAGCGGGCTTTCCGCTCAAGTCTGGACAGGAAGCCTAGGTAAGCGCGCGGACGCATTGCGGGCAATAGTCGAACATCGGCTTGCGCTCGCGATACCCATGATCTACTCCCCGTTGCGCTCTTGTTGAAAGGGCTTTGGCGCTGCAGAAGCCTACCAAGTCAGGGAAGACTGATCACGCGTTCTGATTGTGAGCTAGTGATTGCCGCTGGCGGTATCCCTGGCAGGACTTGCATCTGCAAGTGCGCGGGTTAGCGTCGGGTGGGTCGTTCAGGCGTTCTTCTTGGTCAACGCGTTCTCGATGTACTGTCGAGCGTTGGGAAGGGATGTGATCAGGCGACACTCGTATTTTTCGAGTTGATCTTCGATGAGCGGAGAGGCAAAGTCCTTGGAATTTTTATTTACGAACACTTTGGGCCCGGTTCCCAGTTCCTGCAGGGTGGTGTCAATCGAAGCCAGTACGATTGCGTCCTGCGGTTCGAGTCCGTAAGTCAGCTGTACTGCTTGAGCGAGTCTGATGATTTCCAGCGACAAGGCCGGCACCAGGCAGCTTTGCGTGAGCCGTGCAATGGTTTGCTCGAGGCTCTCTCGCTCGATCTCGGTACCCGCGTCGAGTGTTTGTGCAACATGTTGCGATGCGGAGCTCATTCCATCATGTAGTGTGGAGCGCCCGAGCAACTTTATCTCGTCCTGTAGTCTGCGGCTGAATTCTTTGCGCTCGCAGCGTCGTCGAATCAAGGTGTGGTAGGGCTCTATCAATGAGCAAGCCGGAATAACCAGGCAGAGGTGCTTCTTTTCGGCGAGCCCGACAATCTGTTCCGCGTGCTCAAAGTGCTCCTGCCGAAGGGCGAGCTCGAGGACGAAATTGGATTCCGCCAGGACAATCACAACTTCACTTCGAAATCGGCGGTCCCGCCTTGGATCTGCTCGTACAGTCCCGACTCGACCAGGATGCGATCCACTTCAGAATCAGGCGATAAGGCGCGGGCTCCGCTCGCAATGTCCGAGAGCCACGAGAACAATACGATTTCAAGAGCTCCGCCGCGGGTGGCCTTTTGTCGATTGGCGTGCCTCGACCCGTAGGCGTCGAGAATCGGTTTGGCTGTGGCCGAATAGTTGGGAGAGTCCTCCGGAGGAGCGTCGTTTCGCCATAAAAAAATTTGAATGGGTGTAGCAACCATGAAGAATGGCGCGTCGGGTAGCAGGTGGTGTCTTATGAGGCTACGACGTAAGTTCGCCGCGGATTGCGGCGTGGCGTACATGCCGCTGTTCTTGACCTCAACGATCAGTATCGGTCGCCGGTCTTTCGAGAACACAGCGATATCGACCGGGGCGGTGCTCATTGAGATGCTCGGTATGGAATGCGCGCTCATTATATCTTTCATCTGGCAGCCGAGGTCGGGATGTGAATTTTAGCGGCTCGATCTGAGGCGCGGGAGAGGGACTTATCGCTGCGAACATATAGAAATGCGAGGATCGGCACGTCAGGCGATTCGTTGCCCGAGTAATTGCCCAAATGGATCTCGTGGTTCTATGTGTCGACACCACATGGTGCTTCGATTTGAAATTACCGTGGCAGTCTGTCAATAAACGCATGCATCTCCCGAAGCACATCCGCCTCGTTCGAGAGAAACACCATGTGACTCGCATGTGGAAGCCGCACGACATGCGCCTGCGGCAATCCTTTTTCGAATGCGTTGGCCACTCTGATAGGTCCGGTGCGCGCCTCGTCCAGCGCATCCGCGGCGGCGCGTGAAGCCGGATCGCTTCCCGTCGAGGGCGGGTATTCGTGGGGTGCGGCGAAAATGGCGAGAATGGGGACGGGGATACTGATGTACTTCTGCCTACCCGCCAGTAGATCTCTCACTATACTCAGAGGCGGGAGGGGCTCTGCCTCTGATGCAATCGTCGCTAGCATGTCGGCAGGCGTTGATCGTATCCGTCGCTGCTTTTCCTGAAGAGACCGCGTCAAGTTCGGCAGTTCCACCTCTAACAAGTGCTCGATCTCTTCGCTCGCGCTCGAGGCCTTGTTCGGGAATGGCAGTTCTTCGATCTTTCTCTGGAGCTCGGCGGCGTCGATCTCAACCGATCCTGTTGGCGGATAGTACGCGTAGCCATAACCGGCCTCCAGATAAATGAGCCCGGCGACTCGTTCTGGAAACCGCGAGCCTACCGAGCTCAACTCCTCTCCGCCGAACGAGTGCCCGACGAGTATCGGTTTGTCGAGATGGAGCGCATCGAGCACCTTGAGCACGTCATCGCCGAGGTGGTCTGCAGAGTAGCCGGTGTAAGGAGCACTGGAGCGCCCGAATCCACGGCGCGTGATTCCATAAACGTGGTAGTTCGCCGCGAGCTTCGGCGCGAACTGATCGAACACGTGAGCGTCGCTGCCGAGGCCCGCGATGAGAACGACTGGCCGCCCGCCGCCGCCCCAATCGAGCACTTCGAGAGTCGTATCCCCCTCGACGGTGATATACCGCGTGGTATGAGGGCTGAGATCCGGTGGCAGTGACCACGTCGTCTGCGGCGTCGCGCGTTTGAGCTCGAGAGTGACGGGAGGATCGAGCGGGCGAGGATTGCCGTGGAGCCAAAGGCCGTACGTGGAGGTGCCATCCGCGCTGAGATGCCCGTAGTAGCGACCGAGATTGGCGATGAGATCAATAGTCGACCCGTTCACCGTCACTGAATTGACGGGAATGGGGTTGGCATTCTCGAGGAATATGTTGGCAGTCCAGTCGCCCGCGCTCGTGCGGGTGATGTGAACGACGAACCGCTCGGTCTGCGTGCCGCGAGTGATGGTGCCTTGCCATGTGCCGGCGGCGTTTGGCGGTGGCGTTGGCGGCTGAGCCGCATCCGCCGTCAATGGAGCCAACGCAACCAACAGCCCGAACAGGTTTCTCATCGCAACTGTCCCTGAGCGTTCTTTGAGCAACCGATTGTACGGCATGTCCGGGTGGATTACTTGACCCGGCAGTTGGCGCTGTGAACCCAGACTCCCTCCTCGCCAACATAGTAGGTATGAAATTCTTCAACCTCAAAATTGTAGACAGTACGCCTCAAATAGGGATCGTCACTGGAATAGATCTCCAGATCCGCCTCGAGCTCTTTGTTGTCACGGACATATTCGCCGACGACGACGCGGCCAGCTCGCAAGTCGATTTTTCTGGAGAAGTCTTCGTCCATGTCCGGTGTCCAGCCGATGTCGCTGGTTGCGGAGCGCAGAACTCTCCTGGCCTGCAGGACGACGGCGGACGAGCCATCCTTGAGCTCCAGGATGGAATTCGTATCCAGGTCCTCAACACCGGTCCAACCAACGTTCCTGACCCAGAAGGGATGGTCGCCCGTCGCTACGAGGTAGCTCAGGCTCGATTCATCCTTGCCATCCCAGAAGGTGTCCGCGTCAATCGTGTCGACCGACGACCCGACGACACAGTAATCCACCAGGTAGATGTCCTTCTCCTCATGCACGAAGGTGTCTACTACCTTGCGATAAACCAACTCTCCCTTCATCCCCGGCTGAGACAGCACGCAATCGCCTACACGGATTTTTTCGATCGGTACCGGGCCGTCCTTGGTATGTACCAGAGTTCCGCCGACGAAACAGCCACCCACCGGCGATTGTCGCTTCGCGTTCGTTGTCACTCAACAACTCGGAGGCTTACGAAAATGGCGTGAATGATAAACATTCACGCTGTGAATAATCAATGGACCCAGGCGAAGACTCCCTTGGCAGGAGTGGCAGTCGAACCTGCCCGTTCGATCAAGTCACTGCGGCTTTGTCGCATTCTCCGCCATGGAATGTGCGGCTCTCTCTATGACGCGGGCGACCGCGGCAGGCTGCGAGACGTGAACCAGATGGTTACCTTTGATCTCGGTTATTTTGGCACCTGAGCGCTCGTACATCCAACGCGCAAGTTTGGGGTTGAGGGCGCGATCTCCCGTGGCGATGATTCCGTAGCTTGGTTTTTCGCGCCATGCGGCGACCGTCACTGGCGCGTCGAAAGCAGCCGCCGCTACTGGCATTTGCGCGTTTGCCATGTAGCGTGCCTGCGCTGGGGGCAGGTCGGTAGCGAGTTGCGTTACAAATTGGGAGGGGTCGAGGAAGAGGAAGCCATCCTTGGTTGGCTGGATGGCGCTGCCCGGCATCGAGCCAGGAACTGACGCCGCGAGCCGGTTCGTCGTTTCACCTGCGTCGGGCTGCAACGCAGCGACATAGACGAGCGCTCGCACTTTCGGATCGGCGCCGGCGACCGTGATGATTGTGCCGCCGTAGCTGTGGCCGACGAGCACGATCGGTCCGTCCTGGCGATCAATGACCCGCTGCGTCGCGGCTACATCGTCGGATAGGCCCGTCAGGGGCTGTTGAACAATGCTGACGTGAAATCCATCATTTGTCAGAATGTCATATACACCACGCCAAGCCGAACCGTCTGTGTTCGCGCCATGCACGAGCACGATGTTCTTCACCACTGAATTCTCTTCAGATCTAGCCTCTGGAGCTAGGCTGCCGGCGGCCACCGCAGCTATGAAGCCCAAACAAAGTCTCAGAGACACCGACATCTTCTTTTTCAACCTTGCCTTCGCCATGACGAGATCCTCAGTTGGACGGCGGCCTACAGAGGCCAAAGCAGGTTGAACTCGGGTGCCCCCGTCATTGTCGCTTCGATCTCCTGCCGGAGGTCGACGATGTAGGGCATGCGCAGATGGGCATCCAGGTCGTCGAGACTTTTCCAACATTCGTAGACGACGAAGCCGGCGCTGACCCTCGGATCGCGGTGCGGCTGGTAGATCAGAACGCCAGGTTCCCGTCGGGTGGGCGGAACGGCCTTCTTGAGGGCTTGCTCGACCCGCGCTTGTGACTCCTCGGTTACCCGGAACCGGGCAATCATCGCGAATGGAATCGTGCGACTGCCGAGTTGGGCTTCGAAAGCGCCGACGATGGCGGAAACGTCATTGAGATCTGTCGGGGTCATCTCGCTCTCCCTATTCGCTTTGACGCCTCAGAGGTCCTACTTCTTTCCAGAGTCGATCAGGACGACCGAGCCGGTCTCCACCAGCGACTTCAGGTTGGACATGATCTTCGGCCAACCGCC
>CAYNTW010000110.1:0-4360 GCA_964400085.1 uncultured Steroidobacteraceae bacterium
ACTTGGCGTACACGACCGGGTTGCTCTGTTGGCCCCACTCGGTGATGCCCGGGTCGTAAACCTTGGTGCTCTGGCAACCCAACTGGTCGAAGTACCCCTTGACCATCTGGGCGGATTCCTGGATGCCCTCGCCGGTGTTGGAGACGCTCGGCTGTTGGATCCATTTCTGCAGATTGCGCACGTGCTCGTCGATGTGAGCATCGATGTAGTTGAAGATCTTCGGCAGGTCCGGATTCTTGATCTTGGTCATGTCGATCGAGATCTCGGTGTCGCCCTGCGGACGGATGCCGGTGGCGGGGGCCGCGGGGCCGGAGTCGAACACCTGCCGTCCCGGCGCCATCGACTGGGTGGCGGCGGAGGCGGGAGTCGGCAGGAGGGCCACGCAGCCGGCAAGCAACAGCGCGGCGCGGGCGAATGTCTGGATGGGCCTCATGTCGGATACTCCTTGCGCACTTCAGTTCAAGCCGGCGAAGTTGTACAGGGTCATGGCGACGGACTTCTCCGCGCCGGCCATGCCGTAGGTCTTTTTCGCGCCCTCGATGACGTAGAACTCGTTGGCGGCATGCGCGCCGCCGCCGGACCCGGCCATGCCGCCGGCGATCGGGATGTTGATCGGATCGCCGGCGAACAGGTATGCCGGCCAGTAGCCGCCCAGGATCGAGGCCTGGTCCTCCAGCGGCTGCTGATAGTCGATGTTGAACGCCTTGAAGGTTTTCTCCACCGCGTGCGCGATGTCGGTGTCGTAGTGCATCTTCGCCCACGGCACATCGCCCACCACGTTGATCTTTACATCCTGGTAGCCTTCCTTGTCCAGGTAGGCACGCAGCTTCTTCACGATATCCGGTCCGGTCATATTCGGAACGTAACGGATGTTGTGTTTGGAGGTGATGGTGTTGGGCAGGATCGCTCCCGAGCCTCCGGGGAACATGTTGCCGCTCCAGATGCCGTCCATGTTGAACGAGGTCCCATGCCACTGCATGGTGACGATGTCGACCGGCTTGTCGGCAATAAAGCGCGCCACGCCCAGGTTCTTGGCCGCCTCCTGCAGTTTCATCTTCTTGGCCATCGCGGCCAGCTTGGCCTTCTCCGCCGCGGTCAGCGGCTCGATGTTGTCGTAGAAGCCCGGGATCAGCACCTTGTTGCCGTTATCGGCCACCAGTGTCGAGAGCATCTTGATGTGGCGCCAGGCCGGCGAATCCACCGAGCGCTTGTTGGCGCCGTGGATGTCGCTGTACACCGGGCCGCGGCCCCAGGACTTGCCCGAGGTTGTCAGCTCGATGAAGAGGCATCCTTCCGAGCCACCCATGATGCCCAGCTGCCCGCCGAACACGAACATCGCGTCGGCGCCCTTGAACAGGTCAGGGTGCGCCTTGACGAAGGTGCGGTAGCCCATGTCCATGCGTTCCTCGTCGCCCTCGGCGACGATGATCAGGTTCACAGGCAGCTTGCCGGCGACCGCCTTGATGGACATCAGGGCGTTCCATTGCGCCATCTGCGGCCCCTTGGAGTTGACCGCGCCGCGTCCGATCAACACCTTTTTGTACGGTGCCTGTTCCACGAGGTCGCCGGCGAAGGGCGGCCGGATCCACAGGTCCGGCTGTGTGATCGGCATGGTGTCGTACATCCAGTAGATCACCAGGGTCCGCTTAGCGCCCTCGTCGCACTTCGCATAGACGACGGGGTTGCTCTGCTGGCCCCACTCGGCAATGCCAGGGTCGTAAACCTTGGTGCTCTGGCAACCCAGCTGGTCGAAGTAGCCCTTGACCATCTGCGCGGATTCCTGGATGCCCTCGCCGGTGTTGGAGACGCTCGGCTGTTGGATCCATTTCTGCAGGTTGCGCACGTGCTCATCGATGTGAGCATCGATGTACTTGAAGATCTTCGGCAGGTCGGGGTTCTTGACCTGGCTCATGTCGATCGAGATCTCGGTATCGCCCTGCGGACGGATGCCGCTGGCGGGGGCTGCGGGACCGGCCTCGAACACCTGCCGTCCCGGCGCCATCGAGCGGGTGTCGGCGGAGGCGGAAGTCGGCGCGAGGGCCGCGCTGCTGGCAAGCAGCAGCACGGTGCGGACGAGGGTACAGATCGTTTTCAGGTTCTGGCTTTTCATCGGGTTTCCTTCGAGTCCAGTTGCGGTGCGTTAGAACTGGACTGTTGCGCCGAGGGTGAACTCACGGCCCAGGTAGTCGTAGAGGTAGGTGTTGGTCTGAGGGTACGCCGGGGTGTTCTCCGCGCCGTAGGTGGCGCTGGCCAGGGAGGCAATCACCGGCGGCAGACGGTTGAGCAGGTTCCTCACCGCCAGATACACGCTCGCTTGCCCCCGGTCGGAGAGCTCGAACTTCTTGGTTATCGTGCCATCGAACACGATCTGGCCGGGCACGGAAGTGACATTGGAGGTCTTGTAGACCCCGGTTCCCGCGGTGCAGCTCGCGGCGCACTGGATGTACATGTTTGAGGCATCGTTGAGGTTTCCGGAGCTTACGACGCGTGTCACCAAGTCGAGGGACCAAGAGTCCTTGGTATATATTGTCTCCAGGCGGCCCATCCAGTTGGGCGTAGCGGTGGGACCGTTGTTGGGAGAATTGGATCCCGCGACGTTGATGGCCGTTACGCCGTTGTTGAGGGTGTAGTTGATGTAGTGCGTGGCGATCGCGTGGAAGGTGAGCTTACCGAGCGGACTCCACAGGGAAGACAGGTCGACCGGGAAGCTGGCCTCGAAGTCCATTCCCTTTTCGGTCACGCTGTACAGATTCTCGTAGACCTGCACGATGACCGGTGTGCTGGCGCCGCTGCTGCCCAGGCCGTAGGCGTTCAGCAGCAGGTTGTCACAGTATTTCTGGACGTGGTTGTAGTAACAGGCGTCGACCTCCTGCTGTGCGGTCAGGGAGTTGATCACCTTGGAGATCTTGATGTGGTAGTAATCCACCGAGAGCTGCAACCCGGGCGCCACGCTCGGCTGGAACACCACGCCCAACACGTCCGTCTTTGCCGTCTCGGGCGTGACCTTCAGGGAGCCTTCCAGCTTCTGCACGAAAAGCAGGCTGGCGTTGTTATTCCAGGGATTGGTTACGGAGTTGGTGCGTGCTGTGCCGGGAGAAAACAGCTCCGCCAGGTTGCCTGCGCGGATATCGGCAGATCGGGTAGCACGCAAGGTGATGTCGCTGATCGGGCTCCAGGTCAGGCCCAGCTTCCAGGAATTGGTACCACCGGAGGTGCTGTAGTCGGTGTAGCGCGCGGCGCCGTTGAAGTTGAGTCCCTTCAGAAGAGGAACCAGGGTCTCCACGTATCCTTCAGCCACAGTGTAGCTGCCATGCGTGGCCACGTAGTTGCCGTATTTCCAATAGTTGCCGTAGGTCGGGTCGTACTGTGCCGGGACATTGCCGGTCACGGCTTCCCGGCGGCCCTCCGCGCCCAGTGCCAGCGAGATGGGGCCCGCCCAGCCAGGGACGTCGTTGGTTGTCAAGTCGGCCGCGCCCTCGTCGAGCTGGAACCACTCGTGACGCGTCGGATCGCCCAGCAGGTAGGCCAGGGCCGCGGGGCTCTGGACCGGGTTGACGCCAAAGATGTTCAGCGGCACACAGCCGGCGGCCTGGGCCGCCGCCGAGGCGCACACGGGGGTTCCGTTCGGACCCGTGACTGCATTGATGGCGTTGGCGAAGTTGGCGTTGCTATAAGTTCCCGGCAGCTGCTCGATGTCCGTTGTCTGGGCGATCTGGGCGTGGGCATTCCACTTCCAGGTTTGATCGAATACGTGGAACGAGCCGTCGGCGCCGATGTTGGCGCGCTCGGAGGAGCGTGTCATGTCGCTTGCCGCCGCACCGAAGTAGGCATTGCTGGTGCCCATCGTGAAGGTCGTCAGGTTGGCCGCCTGCATCATCGAGACCACGGATTTCGGCAGGAACGGGTTTTTGATGGAGATCGAGATGCCGGTAGTCGTGGGGGCGTCGTAGTACGAGAAACCGTGATAGCGGCCCCAGGACAACTCGGTGTAGAGCTCGGTGTTGTCGTTGAGGTCGAAGCTGAGGCGGCCGAAGGCGTTGGCGCGCTGCTGTTGCGGGAGCAGCGCGGTGTGGCCGAACTGCGCGGAGTCCGTGTACTGCCAGTCCCCGCCTTGCATCCACTGCCCGTTCACCGGGTTGCCATAGGCCAGCTGGTTGACACTGGGCACGCCGTTTGCCCCGACGACACCGAAGTAGGTGCCCTTGAGCGGACCGGCGGTGATCAGGCCGCCCGGGGTGTAGGTCGAGAGGCCTGTGTTGGGCCCCACCAGGACCTGCGGGCCGCCGGCGGCGATGTTGGCCGCGGTGTTGGGCATGGCGAAATAGCCGTTCTTGTCGAACACAGGCACGCTGTTGAGGTT
>CAYNTW010000110.1:4460-19403 GCA_964400085.1 uncultured Steroidobacteraceae bacterium
GGAATGGTGTTGACATCGACATAACCCTCGATGGTGGAGGGCACCCACCGCTGGCCGTCCACCAGCACCAGAGTGCGCGCGGTCCCGAGACCGCGCAGGTTCAGGGCAGCGATGCCCGCTTCACCGTTGGAGAGCGAGCCGGAGGAGTTATTCGGCGTGGTGCTCCCGGACAGGGCCGGGAACTCCACCGCGAAGTCGACGAGGTTGGCGGGCGCCGCGGCCTCCAGGGAGGCGGCGCTGATGGACGTCACCGGCTGCGGCGAGTCATAGCCGCTGCGTGCAATGTGCGAGCCGGTAATGACGACTTCCTGTACGGGTTCGTCGGCGCCCCCAGCGTCTGCCGTGGACGCCTCGGCAGGCGCGGCAGGGCCTGCGGCTGCGGCCGGAGCCGCAGGTGCGGTGTCGTTGCTGGCGAGTCGTGTCTGTGTGTGGGGAGCGGCGGATTGCGCCAACGCGGGCGCGCTACCGAGCGCAGGCCCGAGGAGCAGTAATAAGCTCGTGATGGCAGCCGGCGAAATTCTCATGATGTTTGTTACCACTTAGTAGTTGTTGTTTGATTCATTCGTGCGCCCAGCAGCCTCTCGATGTGAACATCGAATCATCAGCCGCAAGGGCGCAAGCACCGGCCGCGCCTGAAGGACGGTCGGGAATCGAGTTTTGTTTTCGGTTGGGGCCGGCTTTTGCCGGCTAGCTCGTTTCAGGGTCCATGAGGACTGAAGAGTGGGGGATGCCGGCTGCCTCGTCGTCGGCGCCTCGGCGCCCGGGTTCGCTCTTGCCAATCACGTTCATCGTGTCTCCCAGAACAGCGTTTATAAGGACGCATGGCCCAACCGAGTTGAGTCATGAGGCCGCTCCCGCTGTACTGGTACCTGAGAGATTCCGCATGAGCCATGCGTTGCCCCTTCGGTGGATGCGCCCGGTGGCGCACCTCTCTTCAGTCGGCAAGACGGTCGTGCAGTACTTCGAACCTGAGCGATCATGGGAGTTTGCGCCTTCGGTGGAGTCCGGCCGACCCTTGCGGGTGGAGGGCTCGCTCTCCTGCAAAACCGTGTTATGAAATTTGTGTTTAAGTGCCCGGTCAATCTCCAGACGGTACTAGCCTCGAGCGAGGTGCACGAACCATGCCAGGGGGGGTGTGGTCGTGTGACGGTTGCACCCGTTCGCTGTCGGATGCAGATGTTCTTCAATCAATACAATCGTTTTCAGCACTCTTCGCCCGGACCGGCGGGGCGCGCCGTGTGCCAATGTCTACATGACAGGAGGCCAACATGGTGCGGTGCCGCACCATGTTGGGCCGCCCACGGACGAGCGCCTTGTATGGAGTCGTGCAACCGGTAGACGAACGTCTATGGCGCGCCGGCGGATCCCGGCCGGGCGCTCGCCGAGCGTGCAGGCGGTCTGGGAGAGGTGTTCCCGGTAAGTTCGCTGATCGCCCGCAGATCCGTCTACGCGTCGCGGTTGGCAGATGCTTCAGTGACCGCGCTTGTCATCGAGTTTGAATGTCACGCGCACCTTGACGCGCGCCTCGACTGGGATGCCGTCAATCGTTCTCGGCTCGTATTTCCAGCGGCGCACAGCCGCGATAGCGGCTCGGTTGAAGATGTTCGAAGGCTCGGCGTGCAGAACAGTGATGTCGTATACATCACCGTGTTTGGATATCGAGAAGCCGAGATCGACCGTTCCCTCGATTCCGTTTCGCTCGGCATCCTTCGGATATTCGGCAGGCACGCGCCGAACAACATGAGCTTCATGCGTCATCACTGCGGCCACGGGCGCGCGCGATCCGGTCGCTGGAGGCATTTGCGGGGCATTGCTACCAGAGGTGCTGCCGACACCGGTGCTGGTGTCCTCCAGAGTTGTCCCACTGAAGGCGACTCCGCCGCCGGATGGCCTTCGCCTTGGAGGGGGCAACTGGGGCGCGGGCGGGATCGTCGCTTTCGACGTTGATCGTTTCGTCGCAGTATCGCTGGGGAGCACGGGCGGCCTGGACGCCGCGGCTTCCGCTTGCCGTCGCTTGAGCTCCGACTCGAAGAACGGCAAGCCAGGATGCGTGGGTGCGATTTGCTGCAGGGCCGCGATGTCGGTGCGGGCGCCTCTGAGGTCATCGAGTTGGAAAGCCGTTTCCGTATCCGCGACGAGCTTCAACACCTCTGGTGGGAAGCTGGGGGATTGCGCGTTCAGGCTCGTGGTGTGCAGCGGAGGGGGGCTGAATATTCTGAACGCCAGGATCAGCGCGCCCACCACGATCGCCACGCCGGCGCCAACGGTGTAGGCGCTACGCTTTGCGCTCGCCTCCAGCGAGGGCGGCGCCAAAGATTTCGTTTTAGTGCGGGATGCGGCGAGCCGTGCGCCAACGGCCAGAGCTTCGGATGTAGGTTGGCGCGGGCGTGGGCTACTGCGCGACCGGCTGGGCTGCCTCGGCGTCGCAGCGCCGGCGGGCGAGGGCGCTGCCGCGCGCGCCGAAGTCGCAGCGGTGGCAGCAGATCTACCCGTCTGGCCCAGGACGGCTGTGGTCACCGCCGACACCCGTGTTGGTGTTTGTAATTGAGGCGCCGCTTCCTCGAGCTCGCCTGCCTCTTCGGTCTCTTCGTCAACGCCGGCGGCCGCCGAAAGCGCCGCGAGCAACTGGCGAGGCTCGATGGGATAGGAGAGGGTTCGGAACAGTCCGAAGGGCCCCAGCCGACCTCTGAGCAATTTCAGCCGCGCGGGCTCCACCGCGAAAATCCGCAGCATATCCGGGCGGCTGCGCGCCATCTGACTCAACAGCTCGAGCCCGGAGCCGTCCTCGAGCCGCTCGCCGGCGACGATCACGTCATATTCGTTGCAACGGACCAGGTCTTGGCAATCCGCCTTGGTGGTGACCGCGTCGATAGTGAAATAGCTTCCCAACAGCCGCGTGATGGCCGTAAGGAGCGTTGAATCCTGATCGATGACGAGGACGCGCATAAATCCCGTAGCCCGGGGTCACTACAGCCATGTCTTAATACAGCGACATGGCCGTGCGAACGCCGTTCCAAGTCACATATTACCGCGGAAGTTGTTCAGCGCAGCCGCCGTGCATGGATCACACTCGGCACGCCCGTCAGCCGTTTCATCACACGGGTGAGGTGGTCGAGGTCGTTGACTGCTACGGTGACGAGCACGTGGGCTGTCCCCGCGCCGCGGTCTGTGGTGGTGGTCATCGCTTCGATACTGAGACGTTCGTAGGCCAGTACGTCAGTTATGTCACGTATCAGCCCGCGGCGGTCATATGCACTGACCGACAACTCGACCGTAGGGTTGTCTCCATCGGCATGCGACCACTCGACGGCCAGGACGCGGTCAGGTTTGGTAGCGCGCATCCGGAGGAGGCTAGGACAATCGGTACGGTGGATAGTCACTCCGCGGCCGACGGTGACATAGCCTGCGATGGGCTGCGGTCGCAGCGGCGCGCAGCATCGAGCGAAAGTGACCGGCAGATCGCCGACACCTTCGATCTCAACAGGTGAGCCCGCCCGCGCTGTCCGGCGTGTGCCGGCGCGGGTGGAGCGCGCAACCGGGACGTGAGTCCTAGCTGGTTGCGTCGGATGCGATCCGGGGAGTCTCGCGACCGCCTGTAGGAGTTGTGTGACCGTGATCTCACCCTCACCGAGGAGTTGGTAAAGGTGATCCGCGTCACGCGCTCCGAGCTCCTGCACCAGCGCCGAGAATTGCTCGGGCTTGAAACCCATCCGCGGCAGCTCGTGCTCGGCGATGGAGCGACCGGCCGCGCGGTTGTCGCTCACGTCCTGCTTGCGGAACCAGGCACGGACTTTCGACCGATTGCGCGCGGAGACGAGATAGCCTTGCTCGGGGGCAAGCCAATCGCGACTCGGCGCCTCCTGCTTGCCGGTGATGATCTCCACGATCTCACCGTTGGCGAGTGTGTGGGTGAGTGGAACGATGCGGCCGTTCACTTTCGCTCCGCGGCAGCGATGTCCGAGAGACGTATGGACCGTGTACGCGAAATCGAGCGGGGTCGCTCCGCGCGGCAGGTCGATGACTTCGCCCTTGGGTGTCAGTGCGTAGACTCGATCCTCGAAGAGCTCGCTACGCACGCGCTCGAGGAAGTCACGTTCCGAGTCCGCGCTGCCGTTGCCGGCGTCACTGGTGTCATGCGGCTCGAGCAGCCGGCGCACCCACTCGATTTTTCTCTGGTATTGAGCATCTCGCGCGCCCCCTTCCTTGTAGGTCCAGTGCGCGGCCACTCCCAGCTCCGCGTGCTCATGCATCTCACGCGTGCGGATTTGAACCTCCACGCTCTTTCCCTGCGGACCCATGACGGCCGTATGGATGGAGCGATAGAAGTTGTCCTTGGGAGTTGCGATGTAGTCGTCGAACTCGCCTTGAATGTAAGGCCAGAGTCCATGCACCACGCCCAAGGCTGCATAACAATCCGGGATGGACTCCACGATCACACGTACGGCGCGCACGTCAAAGAGCTGCTCGAACGCGAGATGCTTGCGCGCCATCTTCCGATAGATGCTGTACATGTGCTTTGGCCGGCCGTAGACCTCCGCCTTGATGCCAGCCTTCTCCAACTCGGCTCGCAAGGTGGCGCACAGTGCTTCGATGTAGCGCTCACGGTCGGCCCGCCGCTCGTTGAGCGCCGCGGCGATGCGTCGATATTCCTCAGGCTCCAGATAACGGAACGCCAGATCTTCGAGCTCCCATTTGAGCTGCCAGACGCCCAGACGATTGGCCAAGGGAGCGAAGATCGCCCGCGCCTCCACGGCGAGGCGCTCCCGCTCCTCGGGGCTCGCTTCGCGCGCGTGCCGCAAGCCGACCAGTTCCTCGGCCAATCTTGCGAGCATCAGGCGTGGGTCGCTCACCACCGCCAGCAGCATCTTGCGCAGGGTCTCCGCCTGGCGCGCCTGGAGCCCCTGGGCGGGTGACCAATTGCGCGGAAGTCCCAACTCACCCAGACGTGAGAGGGCCAGGGCGATCTCGGTTGCCGGTCGCCCAACCAGGTCCGTCAGCGCCTCGGGTTTGAGTCCATCGTGGCCGACGGCCGGCCGCACCAGCACCGCGGTGGCGAGGTCGAGATCCTCGGTCAGCGATCCCATGACCTCCGCGGCTTCCGCTCCCCGAGCGAGCTCGGTGTGCGCATCAGGGCTCACCTGCTCGATGGCGGCGCGTGCTTTGGTAATCGCCTCGCGGATCGCGGGTGGGGAAAGTTGCAGCGTCTCCATAGCTTGGCGGCATGTCGCGGGCCCGGAATAACGGCTATGATACCGCCTGTTTTCCCAAGCGGCGCCGAAGCTTAGCTTCGTCCCGAGCCTCTCCCTTCCGCAGAAATTTCATGGCAGGTCACACCAAGTGGGCTAGCATCCAGCGCCGCAGGGCGACACGGGCCAGGAGGAGGGAGAAGGAGCCGGTGCATGCGGTAGGTGGATCGTTCGAGACGGTGCGCTACGAAGGATATGGTCCGGGGGGCGCCGCGGTTCTCGTGGATTCGGTCACTGACGATCGCGCGCGCACGGGCGCCAATGTTCGCGACACATTCATGAAGTATGGGGGCAATCTGGGCGCACAAGGGTCGGTGAGCTACCTGTTCCACACGGTTGGGCTCATGACGTTTCCACCTGGCACCGATGAGAGCGGCCTGATGCAGGTTGCCCTGGAGGCTGGGGCGGAGGATGTAGTGCCTAACGCGGATACTTCGATCGAGGTGCTCGCCGATCCGGTCGAATTCGAGACCGTGCGGGCAATCCTGATGGAGCGGGGATTCGTGCCGGCGACAGCGGAGGTCACCGAGCGTGCCTCGATTGCCACGCCCTTGTCGGGCACGGCTGGCGAGTTGATGGTGCATCTGCTGGAAGCGCTCGAAGACCTGGATGACGTGCGGGACGTTTACTCCAATGCCGAGATATCGGACGAAGTCCTGGCGCGGATTTGATCCGGGCGTCGGTGCGTCAAAAGAGCCTGGCTCGACCACCGTCTCCATCACCGCCGCGGACGCCAACGCGCGGGTGCGCGTACTCGGCGTCGACCCCGGCTCTCGACGTACCGGCTTTGGTGTTATTGAATGCCGCGGGAGCGCTTACGTTCACGTCGCACACGGCTGTTTCAATGTCGCTGGCGCGGTGATGGCGGAGCGCCTGCGCCTCATCTTCGATGGCCTGCAAGCGCTCATCGAGGAGCACAGACCAGCGGAAGTGGCGGTCGAGCGGGTATTCGTGAATCGGAACGTCGAAAGCGCGCTGAAGCTGGGGCAAGCGCGCGGAGCGGCCCTCTGTGCCGTCCCGCGAGGCTTGCCGGTGTTTGAATATGCTCCGCGAGCCATCAAGTTGGCGTTGGTTGGCTCGGGAGCGGCGGAGAAAAGCCAGGTGACTCACATGATCACGACCTTGTTGAGCCTGCGGGGCCATATCGGTCCTGATGCTTCGGACGCGTTGGCGGTAGCTGTGTGCCATGCACACTCTCGCCGGGCGCACCTGCTGGTCCAAGCCGCCGCTGCACGCCCGGTTGTCCTGAAGGCGCCGCGCGAATGATTGGCTCCGTCCGAGGTCGGATCGCCTCCAAAACGCCTCCGCAACTCATGGTGGATGTGGGCGGCCTCGGGTATGAGCTCGAGGCGCCCATGTCGACGTTTTTCCACCTGCCCGCCGTTGGCGAGGAAGTCCGTCTGCTGACGCATCTCGTGGTTCGCGAGGACGCGCACGTGCTCTACGGGTTCGGCACCGAGAGCGAGCGGCGTTTGTTTCGGAGTTTGATCAAGGTCTCGGGCGTTGGACCCAAGATCGCCTTGGCGCTGTTGTCGGGCATCAGCGTGGAGGCGTTCTCGCAATGCGTGCTGAACGAGGACATCTCGGCGTTGACGCGAGTCCCCGGAATCGGTCGCAAGACAGCCGAGCGGCTGGTGGTGGAGATGCGCGATCGGCTGAAAGATCCGGAGGCGCCCACAATGCCCGGCGTCGTTCCCATCGCCGCCGTCGCGAGCCCGGAATCCGAAGCCTACGGGGCGTTGGTGGCCCTGGGCTACAAGCCAGCTGAAGCGACCCGGTTGCTCAAGGCGGTCGGGACCGGTACACACACGACCGAAGAGCTCATCCGGCGCGCCCTGCAAGGGGCCACCCGGGTGGGATGAACGGTAGGATCTCGAGACTTGGAAGCGCAACGAATCATCAGTGGTGCCTCTGGCGGCGAAGACGAGGCGGTCGAGCGTGCCATTCGCCCGGGGCGGCTGGAGGAGTACATCGGCCAGCCCGCGGTGAAAGCACAGCTCGAGATTTTCGTCACGGCCGCGCGGCAGCGGGGCGAGGCCCTGGACCACGTGCTCATTTTCGGGCCTCCCGGCCTGGGAAAGACCACTCTGGCCAACATTCTGGCCGCCGAGCTGGGAGTCAACTTGCGACAGACCTCCGGGCCGGTGCTGGAGAGACCGGGGGACATCGCGGCCATCCTGACCAACCTGCAGCCGCGGGACGTCTTGTTCGTCGACGAGATCCATCGCCTGTCACCCCTGGTGGAGGAGGTGCTCTATCCGGCCATGGAGGACTATCAGCTCGATATCATGATCGGCGAAGGTCCCGCGGCACGCTCGATCAAGGTCAACCTGCCGCCGTTCACCCTCGTCGGGGCAACGACCCGGGCAGGCCTGCTGACCTCCCCGTTGCGCGATCGGTTTGGGATCGTGCAACGCCTCGAGTTCTACGAGGTGGAAGACCTCGAGCGCATCGTGAAGCGCTCCGCGGGGATATTGAATGTTGCCATCGACGAGGGCGGCAGCCGGCGGATCGCGCAGCGCTCGCGCGGTACCCCCCGGATCACCAATCGGCTGTTGCGCCGGGTTCGCGACTACGCGCAAGTCAAGGGCGACGGGCGCATCGATGCGCGGATCGCCGATGCCGCGCTCGACCTGTTGAAAGTCGATCCCCTGGGCTTCGATACCCTGGATCGTAAGTTTCTCACCACCATCATCGAGCGTTTCGATGGCGGTCCAGTTGGAATCGACAGTCTCGCGGCCGCCATCGGCGAGGAGCGCGGCACGCTCGAGGACGTCATCGAGCCTTTCCTGATCCAGAAAGGCTTCCTGGTGCGCACGGCCCGGGGACGCGTGGTCACCCGCGCGACCTATCTGCATTTCGGCATACGAGCTCCCGACCGGCCCGCCAGCACGCTGCAGTTGTTCGAGGGCGAGGACCAGTGAGCGTGTTTTCCTGGGCCGCCCGCGTCTACTGGGAAGACACGGACGGGGGCGGCATCGTTTACTATGCGAACTATCTGCGGTTTCTCGAGCGCGCCCGAACCGAGTGGCTGCGCTCGCTCGGGCACTCGCAGCAGGAGCTGGCGCGCACGCCGGGGATCCTGTTCGCGGTGGTGGGACTGTCGATCGAGTATCGCCGGCCGGCACGGTTGGATGACGAGTTGCTCATCACGTGCGAGCCGCGGGCGGAGCGCGCGACGCTGATGCATTTCGCGCAGCGGATCTATCGAGGCGATCGCGAGCTGTTGGTGGAAGCGGACGTTCGGGTGGCCTGTGTGGACGCGCGTACGCTGAAGCCAAAGCGATTGCCGGATTTTCTCTCGGGCTGCTTGGGCGTTGGAGCGATTTTGAATGGGTGAACCGCTTTCTATCGTGACTCTGGTCGCGCAGGCGAGCCTGCCAGTGCAGATCGTCATTGCGCTGCTGCTGCTCGCTTCGGTGTACTCGTGGATGATCATTTTCCGCAAGCGCTTCGTGATCGGGCGCTCGCGGCGCGAAGCCGAGCAGTTCGAGAACCAGTTCTGGTCCGGGGGCGATCTCGCCCAGCTTTACCGCGCGATCGAGTCGCGCGGCGGGGCGAGCGGCATGGCGAGCATTTTCGAGTTCGGCTTTCGCGAATTCGCGCGGCTGCGCCAACAGGCCTCGGTCTCGCCGGACATGCTGTTGGAAGGCGCGCGGCGTGCGATGCGCGTGGCGCAATTGAAGGAGATCGATCGACTGGAGCAAAGTCTGGCGACGCTCGCCACGGTGGGGTCCACGAGCCCGTACGTGGGTCTCTTCGGGACCGTCTGGGGCATCATGAGCGCCTTCTACTCGCTTGGAAATGTGCAACAGGCCACCCTGGCGCAGGTGGCGCCGGGCATCTCGGAGGCGTTGGTGACCACGGCATTCGGTCTCTTCGCCGCGATCCCGGCGGTGATCGCTTATAACCGCTTCGCCGACCAGGTGGCGCGGCTCGAGATCCGGTTCGACGCCTTCACGGAAGAGTTTTCCACCATCCTGCACCGCCATTCCAGCCGCGGCACCGGCGCCCCAAGCGTGGTGCCCGCTGGCGGCTCCCTGGCGGGGCACGGTACAGGCACTTAAAGAGGAGAGCACCCATGGCCAGCGTGAACAAAGGCCGGCGGCTCATGGGCGAGATCAACGTCGTGCCCTACATCGACGTGATGCTCGTGCTGTTGATCATTTTCATGATCACCGCGCCGCTGCTCACCCAGGGGATCAAAGTTGACCTGCCCAAGGCAGGCGCGGAACCCTTGGACCCCAAAATGCTCAAAAACGCCATTCCGATCGTGTTGTCGGTCGACAAGGAGGGACGGTTGTATCTCAACAAGGGCGGCGGTGACCCGAAAGTCCCCCTCGATCCCGATGTGGTTCTCGACCGCACCACCCACGAGCTCCAGGCGAACGCGGAGCTGCCGGTGTTGGTCAAGGCCGACAATGCCGTCCCTTATGGCCAGGTCGTTCGCGCGATGGTGATCCTACAGAAGGCGGGTGCGAAGAAGGTCGGCTTCATTACCGATCCCTTGCCACAGCCGCCGCACCACGCTCCGTGATGGCACTCGACTGATGGCGCAGTCCGGGGCGGTGGAGCGGCCGAGCGATCGCTGGGCCTCGATTGTGTTATCCGTGCTGCTGCATGGAGCCCTGGTCGTCGCGGTGGCTTACGGGTGGTGGTTCTACAGGCACGACCGTCCAACGCCCACCCTCGCGATCGACGCCACGGTCATTGATGCGAGGTCCGTCCCGGGACTCGGCAACTTGCCGCCGCAGCCCCAGCCGACACCGCCTCCGCAGCAACCGCCGCCGGAGCCTCAGCCGCAGGAGACGCAGCCCCAGGTCGAGCCCGATGGGCCGCCGCAGCCGACCCCGGAAGAGCTGGCCAAGCGCGAGCAGGAGCAGAAGGAGCAGGCCGAGCACGAAGCTCAAGCCAGGCAGCAGGAGGAAGACCAGAAGCGCTTGGAGCAGGAGCGTCAGCAGGAGGAGGCGCTCGCCCAAGAGAAGGCGGCGGAGGAGAAGCGCGCTGAGGAAAGGCGGCTGGCTGAAGAGCAGGAGCAGAAGCGCGCCGCGGAGAAGGCGGAGGCGGAGCGCAAGGACCGTGAAGCCGCGGAAGCCAAGAAACGCGAGGAAGAAAAGCGTCTCGCGGCGGAAAAGCAAGCCGAGGAGAAGCGCTTGGCGGATGAAAGGGCCGAGCGCGAAGCGGATTTGAAGCGCAGCTTGGACCAGGAGTTGCGTCAGGATGCGGCGCAAAGGAGCGGCGCCCTGGCGAGCTGGCAAGCGCAGATCACGGCCAGAATCCAGCGGGCCTGGTTGAAACCCCCGTCGGCCCGAGCGGGCATCGAGTGCGTGTTGGACGTAACCCAGGTGCCCGGGGGAGAGGTCACGAACGTCCGTATCGGGACCTGCAACGGAGATCAGGCGGTGCGTGAATCGATCGAAGCGGCGGTGTACCGGGCCTCACCCCTCCCGCCGCCCCCGGACCCGTCCTTGTTCCAGCGCGAGCTGGTGATTACGTTCAGGCCCAATTAATCGGCGGGGATGGGACAATAGCGTTTTGAGCCACAGCCTATGAGAGTGACGATGACTGCCTTTTGCGCTTTGCGACGCTTTCTGCTCCTGGCCGCCCTCGCGATGGCGGCGGTGACGCCTGCGCACGCGCAATTGAAAATCGAGATCACCTCCGGCGTGACCGACCCGGTGCCGATTGCGGTGGTGCAATTCGCTCGCGCCGTGCCCGCCGACGGTGGGCTCGACGTGGCTCAGGTTATCCAACACGACCTGGCCGGCAGTGGGCGTTTTCGCGTTTTGTCGGGACAGCGCCTGCCGACCGCCACTCCCACGCGCGCCGAGGATGTCGTGGCAGCTGATTGGAAAGGGGCGGGCGCGGATTACGTCGTCGTGGGTCGGATTACCGCCATGGACAACGGGCAACTCGCGCTGGACTTCGATCTCGTCAACTCGCTCACCGGCCAGAGGGTCGTGACCCAGCGCTTCGTCGGCGCTACCAACGCACTGCGCAACGCCGCCCATAAGGCCAGCGATGTCATTTACGAGAAAATCCTCGGCATTCGCGGGGCGTTTGCGACACGCATCGCGTATGTCGCCGTGGAGGGCGAGCCTCCGGCACAAACCTACCAACTCGTGGTCGCCGATGCCGACGGCGAGAACCAGCGATTGATCCTGCAATCGCGCTTCCCGCTCATGTCCCCGGCCTGGTCGCCGGATGGGCAGTGGATTGCTTACGTCTCTTTCGAGAACAAGCGATCGGCGGTCTATGTGCAACTCGTCCGCACGGGCGAGCGGCGCCAGGTTTCCGCGCGAGCCGGTATCAACGGCGCGCCGGCTTGGTCACCCGACGGTAAGAAGCTGGCGCTCACCTTGGGCGGCAGCAACGGCAATCCCGATATCTACGTCCTCGATCTCGCCACCCAGAATCTAACACGCATCACCGACGATCCGGCGGTCGATACGGAGCCGGCGTGGACGGCGGACGGACATTCGCTTTACTTCACCTCCGACCGGGCAGGTGGGCCGCAGATCTATCGCATCGGCGTGAACCCGGGCGATCGGCCCAAGCGCATCACCTTCAATGGGAACTACAATGCGCGGCCGCGCCTGTCGCCGGACGGCACCCAGTTGGCCATGGTTACACTCGACAACGGCAACTACCGGATCGCGGTTCAAGACCTCGCCTCCGGCAGTGTTCGGGTGCTCTCGCACGGGCACCTGGACGAGTCGCCGAGCTTTGCGCCCAACGGCGCGATGCTCATGTATTCGGAGCGCGAAGGGAGTCGAGGCTCACTCGCCACCGTCTCCGTCGATGGTTTGACGGGACTGCGCCTGAAGGCGGACCAGGGTGAGGTGCGCGAGCCGGCCTGGGGCCCATTCGCCCAGTAATGCGCCTGAGGTGCGGTGATTCCCGCAAGTCAATAATAATGCGGCCGCATGCGGCTGCGAACGCTGGAGAAAGGGTGTATGCGTAGAATCCTTGTTGTCATGTTGATTGCCTGCCTGGGTGTCGTTGGTTGCGCGAGCAAACACGCGAAGACCACGACCCAGCCATCGGCCTCTGAAGCGGGTGCCGGCTCGGCGGCCTCCGGGGCGGGCGGGGCGAACGCGGCGAATGCCGGTCAGGACGAGGAGAGCCCGGGGCCGCAGGCGGGGCTGTTGGCCAAGCGGGTCATCTATTTCGATTTCGACAGCAGTGAGATCAAAGGTGAGGGCACCGACATCGTGGCCGCCCATGCCAAGTATCTGGCCAACAATCCGACCGCGCGCGTGCGCCTCGACGGGCACACGGACGACCGCGGCTCGCGCGAGTACAACATTGGCCTGGGTGAGCGCCGCGCCCAGTCCGTGCGTCGTGCGTTATTGCTACAGGGCGCCTCCGAGGCGCAGCTCTCGACCGTGAGCTATGGAGCCGAGCGGCCGGCGGTTGCCGGGCACGACGAGGCGGCCTGGGCCAAGAACCGCCGGGTCGAGATCACGTATTTGACCCCGACCAGTCAACCTGCGAAATAAGCCTGAATGATAGGCTACCGATGAGGTCCATCATGCATCCGCTAAGGTTCACTCTTGCCATCGGCGTGGCCCTGGCGAGCGGCTGCGCCACGACCCCGCCGCCAGATCAGGACCCCGTGCAGATCAAGCTGAACGATCTCGACGCGCGGGTGACTCGCATCGAGAGAGTCATCTCGAACCAGAGCCTGGTTGAGTTGGCGCAGCACCTCGATAGTGTGCAGGCGGATGTGCGACAGTTGCGTGGGCGCATCGAGGAGCTGGAGTACAAGCAGGAAACCTTGCGCAAACAGCAGGCTGCCGCGGGAGCTTCCGCGGGTAGCGGAGCCGGAGCGGCACCAGGAGGCAACGCGGGGGCGGGCGCTAGCGGTTCCGGCAGTGCCAGTACTGCCGGGTCGGGTGGGTCGAACAATGCAGGGCCAGCTACGGGCTCGGCCGCCGCGGATTCGGGACCCGGTACGGCCAGCTCAGAGGAGCAGACGGTCTACGGGCAATCGTTCGACGCTCTCAAGGCCGGTAGCTACTCGGTCGCGATCACCGGTTTCAAGGACTTCCTGGCCAACTATCCAAACAGTCCGTTGGTCGAGAACGCGCAGTACTGGCTGGGTGAGGCGTACTACGTCACTCACGATCTGGATGCCGCGGCGACGGCGTTTCGCAACGTCACACAGAAGTGGCCCAACTCGCGGAAGACACCTGATGCCATGCTGAAGCTCGGTTACACGCAGCTCGACCAGAAGAAGACCTCCGAGGGACGGGCGACGCTGTCACAAGTTGTGCAGAAATATCCCGGTACGGATGCCGCACGGCTCGCCAACGAGAAGCTTCAACGCGCGCCGGGTGCGGCGAACGCCAACAAGTGAGGCGGCAGAGCAACTCCAAGTGGCGCGTCTCAAGATCACCGAGATCTTCCATTCCTTGCAAGGCGAAGCGGATACCGTCGGTATTCCTACTGTATTCGTGCGCCTGACTGGCTGTCCCCTTCGTTGCCAGTACTGCGATACCGCGTATGCATTCCACGGCGGCGAATGGTGGGAGACTGATGCGATACTCGCACGGGTGGGCGAGTTCGGCGCGAAGTATGTTTGTGTCACCGGCGGAGAGCCGCTCGCGCAAAAGAACTGTCTCATTCTGCTGCGCGAGCTTTGCGACGCGGGTTATCGGGTCTCTCTGGAGACGAGTGGCGCGATGCCGCTGGAGGATGTCGACCCTCGTGTTGTGCGGGTTGTGGACGTCAAGACGCCAGGCTCGGGAGAAGAGGCTCGAAATCGCTACGAAGACCTTACCCGTCTGCACTCCCAGGATCTGGTGAAGTTCGTCATCTGTGGTCGGGATGACTACGAGTGGAGTCGCGCCAAGCTTCGTGAGCTCGCTCTGGCGACCCGTTGCACAGTGCTCTTCTCTCCGAGTCACGAGCAACTCCCCGCGCGCGAGCTCGCCGATTGGATCCTCGAGGACCGCCTGCCAGTGCGCTTTCAGATCCAGCTCCACAAGTATCTGTGGGGCAATGTGGCGGGGAAATAACATGGCGCAAGCACCCGCGGTCGTTCTGCTTTCGGGCGGGCTGGATTCCGCGACGACTCTCGCGATCGCGCGCTCGCAGGGGTACGAATGTCATGCGCTGTCGGTGGAGTACGGGCAACGTCACTCCGCCGAGCTCGATGCCGCGCAGCGCGTGGCAAAAGCGCTCGGCGCGCACCAACATCGGATCATGCGTGTGGATCTGGCCGGCATCGGAGGCTCCGCGCTCACGGATACCTCGATCGCGGTGCCCGAATCTCCGACAACCGGCATTCCGGTCACGTATGTGCCGGCGCGGAACACGATGATGCTTGCGCTCGCACTCGCGTGGGCGGAGGTGCTGGCGGCGCGCGATATTTTCATTGGGGTAAACTCGGTCGATTTTTCCGGCTACCCCGATTGTCGTCCTGAGTTCATCGCGGCTTTCGAACACCTGGCCACCGTCGCGACCAAGGCGGGCGTCGAAGGGCGGCCGTGCCGCGTCCACGCGCCACTTATCACGCTGTCCAAAGCGGAGATCATTCGGGAAGGCACGCGACTCGGAGTGGACTACGGCCTGACCGTGTCCTGCTATCAGGCAGACGAGGCAGGCCGTGCCTGTGGGCGCTGTGATTCGTGCCGTCTACGTCGGGCGGGATTCGAGGCAGCCGGGGTGCCCGACCCGACCTCGTACCGTC
>CAYNTW010000111.1:0-4663 GCA_964400085.1 uncultured Steroidobacteraceae bacterium
GTGGTGTTGGTTGCTGCCGCCCTCGTCGCGCTGGTGGCGCTGCTCGCCGTGGGCGGTCCCGCGCTCAGTCCTTACGCCCCTGACACTCTCGACTGGCAGCACCTGGCCACGCCGCCGGGTCTCGAGGCGTCCCACTGGTTCGGTACCGACCGCCTGGGGCGCGACCTGTTCGTGCGCACTTTGCACGGCGTGCGCCTCTCGCTCGTGATCAGTTTGCTGGCCAGCGCCGTGAGTCTCGGAATCGGGGTGACCTGGGGCGCAATCGCGGGTTATGTCGGCGGGCGCGTGGATGACTGGATGATGCGCTTTGTCGACGTGCTGTATTCGCTGCCTTATCTCTTCATTGTCATCATTCTCACCACCGTGTTTGAGCGCGGCAGCCTCACCGTTCTGCTGGTTGCGATCGGGGCGGTGGGTTGGCTGACGACGGCCCGTATCGTGCGAGGCCAGACATTGACACTCAAACGGAGGGAGTTTGTCGAAGCTGCTCGTGCTGCTGGGCTGGGTACGCCGGGCATACTTCGCCGGCACATCGTCCCGAACCTCGTGGGTCCGGTGGTGATCTATGCAACGCTCACTATCCCGCAGATGATCACCTTCGAGAGCTTCTTGAGCTTCCTGGGGCTCGGGGTGCAGGAGCCGCTCGCGAGTCTCGGGAGCCTGATCAACGACGGCGCACAGGAAATGCAGTCGGCCCCTTGGATGTTGCTCGTGCCGGCCTGTTTTCTCGTGACCCTGCTGGTTAGTTTCAATCTCATTGGCGATGGGCTGCGCGATGCGCTCGATCCCCGTGACCGCTGAACGATCGCAGGTCTTGGCGGCCTCCGACTGCGTTCTGCGGCTCGAGAATCTGAACGTCGGGTTCAGCACGCCGGAGGGCGAGGTTGCGGCCGTAAAGGATTTCTCGCTCGAGGTCCGCAGAGGGGAATGCGTCGCCGTGGTCGGCGAGTCGGGGGCGGGCAAGAGCCAGGCATTCCTGGCGACGCTCGGGCTTCTTGCGAGTAACGGTAGGGCGAGCGGCAAAGCGCTGTTTGGGTCGCGGGATCTCATCACGCAGGGCAGGGCCGAGCTCGATCGAGTGCGCGGCGAGCGTATCGGAACGGTATTTCAGGACCCGATGACCTCCCTGACACCGCACATCGTGGTGGGTGACCAGGTGGCCGAGCCAATGGTGAGGCACCTTGGCGTCTCGTGGCGTGAGGCGCGTTCGCGTGCGCTGGCACTACTTCAACAGGCGCACGTGACCGACGCTCCGAGGCGGATGACGCAATATCCACACGAACTGTCTGGGGGCATGCGCCAGCGGGTCATGATCGCAATTGCTCTCGCCTGTGAGCCGGAGCTGCTGATCGCAGACGAGCCCACTACTGCGTTGGATGTGACCATTCAGGCGCAGATTCTCGCGCTCCTGGGCGAGCTGAAACGTGAGCGCGCGATGGCCATGGTGTTGATCACCCATGATTTTGGCGCCGTCGCGGGTCTCGCTGACCGCGTCGCTGTGATGCGGGGTGGGAGCATTGTGGAGTTGGATAGCGTCAGGGCGGTGATGAAGGCGCCGCGCCATCCATACACGCAGGCGCTGTTGAGGGCCATGCCGCGGGTGGAAGCGCCGGGCTCGGCCGCCGTGGCGAGCGCCGATGCGCCCCGCGCGGCGGATCTCGGGACCGACTGCCGAGCCAGCCCGACAGGTACAACCAGCCGGCAGGCCGCCGCCGTTGGGGACGGTGCCGCGCTGTCGGTTACACGGCTAAGGGTGGAGTTCCCGATTGCCCGCGGTTGGTTTGGACGGCCGACGGTTTTAAGGGCCGTCGATGACGTTAGCTTCGAGCTTGGCGCGGGTGAAGCGTTGGGAGTTGTCGGCGAGTCGGGGTGCGGGAAATCTACACTGGCGCGCGCGGCGTTGCTCCTGCTCCGCCCGACTGCCGGCCAGATTGTTTGGATGGGCCGGTCGGTCGAAGGCCTCGCGACTCGCGCAGTGAGGCCACTGCGCCAGAACTTGCAGATCGTCTTTCAGGATCCGCTGGCGAGCCTGGATCCTCGGATGACGATCGGTGAGATCGTCGCTGAGCCGCTGCGCCTGCATCGTCCGGATCTCGACCGCGCGGCTTGCAATCGCTCCGTCAGCGAGATGTTGGTGCGGGTAGGATTGTCGCCCGAGCTCGCCAATCGCTACCCCCACGAGTTCAGCGGTGGGCAATGCCAGCGGGTTGGCATCGCGCGCGCCATGATCCTCGAGCCTCGTGTGCTCGTCTGCGACGAGCCGGTGAGCGCCCTGGATGTCTCGATCCAGGAGCAGATCGTGACTCTACTCGGCGATCTCAAGCGCGAGTACCGTATGTCGATCCTGTTCGTCAGTCACAACCTCGCCGTGGTACGCCGCCTGTGCGACCGGGTGCTGGTGCTCTATCTCGGTCGGATGATGGAGCTGGCCTCGGCTGAGGAGCTGTATGCGCGGCCTCTGCACCCCTACACCCGTGCGCTTTTGGATTCCGTGCCGATACCAGACCCGGACGTCCAGCCTGCTCGGCTCGCGCGGGTCCTGGGAGGAGAGCCGCCGTCGCCGCTTGATCCGCCTTCAGGCTGCGTCTACCGGACGCGCTGTCCCCATGCCGTCGAAGTATGCGCAGACCGGGTTCCGGGCTGGAAAGAGGCGGTCAGCGAGCGACGGGTGGCTTGTCACAGGTGGGCTGAGCTGGCGCGCGGATGAGGCTTCGCGGCACGCGCGCTGAGGGCCTTGTCCGTTCGGAAGGGCTCCCGCCGCGGGTGCTTGGGCCGGACGGTCACACTTCGCGGCTCAGAGCGATGCCCGCGTCGCCGGGACTGCTATCCTTGAGCCTTGCGCCGACCCATTGCACCAGTGCCCAAACGAAACCCCTATGAAAACCGAACCCTCCATCCGCCCCAGTGACAGTCTCCGCAACGTCCGCTACGAGATTCGCGGCCGATTGGCGCATCGGGCCCATGAGCTCGAGCGGCAGGGCTATGAGATCGTCTCGCTGAATATCGGCAACCCCAAGGCATTCGGGTTCCGGACACCGGAAACCATGCGCCTGGCGATGATCGAGAACCTCGCCGAGGCGGAAGGGTACTGCCATCAGAAGGGCATCTTTCCGGCCCGTGAAGCCGTGGTTATGCAGCAGCAGGAGCGTGGGATCACTGGCATCACCGCGGACGAGGTGTTCATTGGAAACGGGGTCAGCGAGCTCATCGACCTGGTCTTGCGCGCGCTGCTCAATGACGGCGACGAGGTGCTCATACCGAGCCCTGACTACCCGCTCTGGACGGCAGCGGTCAACCTCAATCGGGGCAAGGCGGTCCATTATCCCTGCCGGCCGGAAAATGGTTTTGTGCCCGATCCGGAGGAGATTGCCCGGCTCGTGACCCCGCGCACCCGGGCGATCGTGGTGGTCAACCCGAACAATCCGACCGGCGCGGTCTACCCGCGCGCGACGCTGGAGGCGATCGCCAGGATGGCCGAACGTTCTGGGCTCGTGGTTTTCAGTGACGAGATCTATGACCAGATGACCTACGACGGCGCCGAGTTTGTGCCCATGGCGACGCTGGTCCGGGATACGCTCTGCTGCACGCTATCGGGACTTTCCAAGGTCTACCGCGCGTGCGGCTATCGTGTCGGTTGGGCGGTTTTTTCCGGGCGCACGCGCGCCGCCACGGACTATCTGCGCTCACTCGAGTTGTTGAGCTCGCTGCGACTGTGCAGCAATGTGCTCGCGCAATGGTCCGTGCAGACCGCGCTCGGTGGTTATCAAAGCCTGCGGCAACTCATCACCCCGGGGGGGCGCCTGTACGAGTCCCGCCGCACCATCCTGGAAGCGGTTCGCGCGAGCCGTTTTCTCAAACTGGAGGCACCACGCGGCGCCATGTATGCATTCATCGGCGTCGATACGCGCGAGTTGCCCGACTTCGATGATCAACAGTTCGCGCTCGATCTGTTGGAACAGAAGCACGTACTGGTAGCCCCTGGCGTGAGCTTCAATGTCGCCTACCGCAACCACTTCCGCGTGACGTCGCTCCCCGATCCTGCGACTCTCAAAGATGTATTCGGTCGTATCGATGAGTTGCTCACGGCGTATGCGAGCACCCCTCGCAACGGCGAAGCCAGCAACGTGGTCGAGGCTGGAACACGTTTCAAGTGATACATTCAATCGTTCCCATATCTATCTGTTTTGATTAGGCTTCCAACCGAGCTCAACGAGGTCCTCAGTCAAGGCGGTACCGTCGTTGTGCCCTCGCGGCAGCGGGCTCATGCCGCTCGGTTGGCCTACGCGGCAGCCGAGCTGGGACGCGGACGGAAGGTTTGGGCAACACCGGACATTCTGCCGGTCGAGGCGTGGCTCACCCGAGAAGTTGAGCGCTACGCAGCCAAGACCCCTGGTGTTCCTCGGCTGCTTTCTCCGGCCGAAGATTGGTTCTTGTGGCGACAATGCACCGCCGAGGCGACTCGGGAACTCGAGCTCGTCAATCGGGGGGCGCTCGCCGAAGCGCTCCGCCGGGCTAATGCGCTTGCCGCTGACTTTGCCCTCGCTATTCCGGAAGCTGGACGATCCGGACTCACTGCCGCCGCGGAGCTGACAGAAGCCGCCGGTTGGCCGGGAATCGAGACAGCCTTGTTGGCCGAAGTCCATCGTGCCGTCGAGGAGCGTTG
>CAYNTW010000111.1:4763-9787 GCA_964400085.1 uncultured Steroidobacteraceae bacterium
CTCACTCGCGCTTCGGGAATCACGGGACGTGCCGGCGCACGCCCCGACTGTGCCGCAGGTAGTCGTCGCGGCCGACGAGTTGGATGAGTTGGAGCGTATCGCGCAGTGGTGCAAAACCCGCGTCGAGCGCGATCGGGACGCACGCATCCTCGTGATACTACCGGGCGGGCCGGGCACGCGTGAACGGCTGGCGGCGTTGATCCGGCAAGCGATCAGCCCGCGCGCATGGCTATATCCTCCTTCAGCGTCGCATTCGGCAGAGGGCGGGGCTGCGGCGGAGGTGGACGACGGGCTCGTGGTCATCGAGGGCGGTGCGCCGCTGGCGGGTGTGCCTGCGGTTGCGCATGCGTTGATGACGCTCTCGTGGTTGAGCGGCAATCCCGGGGATTTCGAAGCCGTCAGTGGTTGGTTGCGGTCGCCGTACTGGCGGTCCCCGGCTCCTGCCGCACGTGCCCGATTGGATCTATGGTTGCGCGAGCGCGAACGGATGCGCTTCAACTTGCGTGACCTGGTATCAGTGCTCAACGCGGTGCCGTCGGCGTTGGCGCCGGCGGCGCGCGAGCTCGCCTCGCAAGTCAACAAGGCGACAATCGTTCTGGGTCAGGGCGCCGCCTCGCCTCGCGATTGGTCTGAGCGCTTTCGCGCGGCGCTCGAGGTGTTTGGTTGGCCTGGCGAGCGGGCACGGTCCAGCGGCGAGCAGCAGACTGTCGTGCGCTTTCATGAACTGCTGGACGAATTCGGGCAGCTTGCCTCAGTTGCCCGCTCAATCTCGCGCGACAACGCAGTTCAGTGGTTCACTGAGCTTGCCACACGCACCGCATTCCGACCGGCCGATGAGGATCCGGTCATTACCATTTCGCCGGTGCTGGCGGCGCCCGTGGTGTGTTATGACGCGATCTGGGTAGGGGGACTGCACGCCGAGGCTTTCCCGCAGCCCGTGCAACCGGATCCTTTCCTGCCCCTGGCGGCCCAACTGGCCGCCGGTGTGCCCGCCGCCAGTGCCGCGGGTCGATTGGCGGAAGCGCGCGCGCTGGTCGCCTCCTGGCGGGCCTGCGCAGGCGAGTTGGTGCTCAGTGCGCCGGCTCGCGCCGAAGACCTCGAGCTGCTGCCGAGCCCGCTGTTGGCGCAATGGCTGCCGCAGGGGCGCGCGGAATCGAGCGCTGGCGGCTCAGGCTCGATCTGGTTGCCACTGCGAGTTCATCGCGACGGGCTACTTGAAACATTCGAAGACGCGGTGGGCGTGAGTTGGCCGAAGGACCGGCCGCTCCCCTCGGGGACTCGCAGTCTGGACCTCCAGAATCAATGTCCGTTCCGCGCCTACGCGGAGCTGCGCCTCGGAAGCACCCCACTCGATGCCCCTGAGCCCGGAATTGCCGCGGACCTGCGCGGCCAATTGCTACACGCGGCGCTCCAGAAATTGTGGGAGCGACTGCGTGATTCGCGAGCGTTGGGCGCGCTCTCCGATGCTGCTCTGAGTGCGACTGTGCATCGCTGTGTCGAGGAAGCCGCGAATGACATCGTGCGTGGCTCAGCGGCGTCCAATCGAACACGGCCCACGAAATCGAATGACGCCCAGGGCGACTTGTTCGGGAATCCACACTATTCCCCGGCACTATCACGGGAATGCCGGCGAGCCGAGCGCCTCATCACCGCGCTGTGCGCATTGGAGCGCGAGCGCGCGCCATTCCGCGTTGAGAGCACCGAGCTCGAGTCGCTGTTCAGTTTGGACGCCGCGCAGCTACGCGTCCGCATCGACCGTGTGGATGCACTGGAGAGCGGCGGTCGCGCGATACTCGACTACAAGAGCGGTCGGCGCATGCCGGCCGACTGGTATGGGGAGCGGCCGTCTCACCCTCAGCTTTTGGCTTATCTCGCCGCGCTCGGCGACGATGTTGTGGCAATGGCTACGGTGAACGTTACTGCCCGAGAAGTCAGGTTTGACGGCATCGCGAGCTCGCCCGAGCTTCTGCCTAAATTGAAAGGAGTTGAGGCTCCTTTCGGAGCGGACGCCGCCGACGCCTGGGCCATTCGTCGGCAGGAATGGGTGTCTCGCGTTGAGCAGCTTGCCGCCGCCTTCGTTGCGGGCCGTGCGGTTGTGGACCCGAAGCCCGGCGCTTGCGACTACTGCCATGTAGCGAGCGTTTGTAGGATTGCCGATCGCGCAGGCGTCCCCGGAGGCGACGCGCCGACCGATAGCGGCGCGGCGATCGCACCATACGGGCCGGAGCGCCGAGATGACTGACATGGTCCAGCAAATCGGCAACCCAGACGCGGCCGGCGGAAGGGTGGCCAGCGCAAGTGCTGATGCGGCGGCGGATGAGCGCGCGCGCGAGTATGCGACTGATCCGCGACGGTCCATTCTTCTGCAGGCTCCCGCCGGGTCGGGCAAAACGACGGTTCTGACGCAGCGACTGCTGCGCCTGTTGGCGGAAGTCGATGAGCCCGAGGAAATCCTGGCCATCACTTTTACCCGCAAAGCCGCTGCCGAAATGCGAGCCCGGGTGTTGAAGGCGCTACACGGCGACTTCGACGCCACCACCGCACAAGGCCAACGCCTGCAGGCGCTGGCTGCCGCCGCCTTGGCCCGGGGTGCCGCGCGAGGTTGGAATCTCGCACAGGATCCCGGCCGGCTGCGCATTCAGACCATTGACTCCTTCAATTTCCGGCTGGCCAGTCAACTGCCCGTAACGGCCAAGGCGGGCGGAGCGCTCGCCATCACCGATCGGCCGTGGGAGTTGTATCACCGCGCCGCGCGGGCGACCCTCGTGTCCGCGGAGAGCGATCCGGACCTCAGTGGGGATGTCGAGTTTCTCTTTGAGCGTCTGGACAACAATTGGCGCAACGTCGAGCAGTTGCTCGCGGACATGCTCCAGGAGCGCGGCCACTGGTTGCGCTATGTGTTGGGGCACGAGCCGCAAGCACTGTGCTCCCGCGTAAACCAGAGTCTGGCCAACATCGTGCGTGAGCACCTCGCGGCTGCCAGCGAGCGGCTCTCGTCCGCACTGCGTGCTCAGGCGGGCGCGCTTCCGCAGGCGGGTCCGCTGGAGAGCGAGCCTGAGCATTTGAGCGCATGGCAGAGGCTGGCCTCGCTGACGCTCACTCAGAAAGGCGAGTGGCGCAAACCGAAGGGGGTTACGCGGGCCCTGGGGCCTGGCTACGAGGCTGCCGCCGCCAAGGAAGCGCTGCGGGATTGCCTGGAGCAGATGAGTGGTGTTCCCGGAGCGCGCGAGGCGCTAATCGAGTTGGCCGCGCTGCCAGCCGCCGAGTTGTTCGAAGGCGATGCGGCGGCCATCGTGGCTCTGTCCAGGGTATTGCGCGCGGCGGCAATTCAACTTCAGGCGGAATTTGCCGCCGATGGGCGGGTCGATCACACGTACATCGCCGGAGCTGCGCGCGCCGCGCTCGCCGAGGCAGGCCTGCCCACGGATCTCGCGTTGCGTACGGGCTTGTCATTGCGGCATATCCTGGTCGATGAATTCCAGGACACTTCGTTGGCCCAATTCGACTTGGTCGAGGCACTCACGGTGGGCTGGGAGGCCGGCGATGGGCGAACCCTCTTTGTTGTTGGCGACCCGATGCAATCCATCTACCAGTTCCGCGAAGCGGAGGTGGGATTGTTCCTGCGAGCTCGGGATGCGGGGATCGGTAATGTGCGGCTGGAAGCGCTGCAGCTTGCGCGGAACTTCCGCTCCGTGCCGGGCCTGATCGAATGGACCAACACGGCGTTCGGCCGGCTGTTTCCGGCGACGGACGATCTGCGCGCGAGCGCGGTTGCTTTTACGCCGAGTTTGGCGGGTCTGTCGCGCGTAACGGAGCCGAGCGATGCCGCCGGGCAAGGCTCCGGGGCGGGCGTGCCGACTGCCGATCTGGGCGAGGAGGGTGCGGTTGAGCATCGCCTTACTTCCGGCGCCGGGCAGTCGGTTGAGCTCCGTCTGTTCTCTGGGGACGATCATGCGGCTGAAACTGCCGCTGTCACTGAGCGCATCGCGAAGCTGCGGGCATCCGATCCGGCTGCGACCGTCGCGATTCTGGTAGCGGCGCGCACGCACGCCACGCCGATCATGATGGCTCTCGAAGCTCAGGGGGTTGATGCGATCGGCGTCGATCTCGTACCGCTTCAGGACCTATCCATCATCCGTGATCTTGTCGCGCTGCTACAAGCCTTGCATCACCTGGGCGATCGAACCGCATGGCTCGCGGTGCTTCGGGCGCCGTGGTGTGGGCTGTCGCTGAAGACCCTGACCGCGCTCTCTCACCGAGGTGACAAGCTCGTCGTGTTTGAAGCCATCAGCGACGCGCAGCGCCTCAAACACGTCCCGGCGGACGAGCTCAAACACCTGACGCGAGTCAGGGAGGTTTTGGCGGCTGCGCTGCAAACGCGTGACAGCCTTCCGCTTGCCGATTGGCTCGAGACGGTATGGCTGCGTCTCGGCGCGGCCGATGCTTATCCCAAACAGGATTTGCGCCACGCGCGCGCTTTCCTGAGCGCACTGAGTGATCGCGCCGCCTCGGGAGAGTGGAGCGGGCCGAGCGACGTGGGGTCGCTCCTCGCCGAGCTGTTCGCGCAGCCACAGGCCGCCACAGACAACCCGGTGCAGATCATGACGATTCACCGGGCGAAGGGGTTGGAGTTCGATCATGTCTTTGTTCCCAGTCTCGATCGCGAGCTCAATCGCGGTCGGGAGCCGCTCCTGCGCTGGTTGGATCTGCCGCGGCGGCAGGGGGAGAGTGATCTCATCATGGCGCCTGTCCCGGCCATCGGTGATGACGCCGGGGGCAGTGTAGGCGTCTATCTCAAGCGGCTGATCGCCAAGCGCACGGCCAATGAGCAGATACGGCTGCTCTATGTGGCCGCGACGCGCGCCAAGAAAACGCTCTATTTATCCGCCGCACCGAAGACAAAAGCGGACGGCACCGTGCTGCCGCGGTCGGGAACGCTGCTCGCCTCGCTATGGCCGGCGCTCGGACCTGACTTCGAGGCGAGCGCGGGCCAGGGCACGAACCTGGGCCAGGGAGCCAACCTG
>CAYNTW010000111.1:9887-19220 GCA_964400085.1 uncultured Steroidobacteraceae bacterium
GCCAGGGAGCCAACCTGAGCCAGGGAGCCAACCTCGGTCCGGGTGCTAACCTTGGTCAGGGAGCCAACCCGGGCCAAGGCCTCAACTTCTTGCGCCGCCTCCCTGCCAACTGGTCCCCACCTGAAATCGAGCCCGCCGCATCCGACCTCGCGCGCCTCCCGCTCGGCCGTCAGTCCCTCGAGCCGCCCGAATTCAGTTGGGTCGGTGAGACCAGCCGGCATATCGGTACAGTCGTGCACGCGGCCTTGGAGTCGTTCGCAAGGGCCGCGGACATCCCGACAGCCGGACATATTCGCGACGACCGAGACGTGTATCGGCACCAACTGCTTCGTCATGGCGTGCCGGAGAAGGACCTGTCCCGCGCGACAGATCTCGTCGTCGAAGCTCTGACACGCACGGCCGAGGACGAGCGAGGGCTTTGGATATTTCGGCGCGAGCATCGCGAGGCGCACAGCGAGCTTGCTTTGACGGGAATTGCTGGCGGAAGACTGACCCGAGTGGTGATCGACCGGTCATTCGTGGATCGTGACGGTACGCGCTGGGTGATCGATTTCAAAACCAGCCGTCACGAAGGAGGCGGGCTGCAAGCCTTCCTCGAGCAGGAGATGGAGCGCTACCGGCCGCAGCTCGAAACCTATGTGGCGCTCGCCCGAGGACTGGGGCCCGAGCCGGTCAGAGCAGGCTTGTATTTCCCACTGTTGGGCGCGTTTTGCGAGCTTACGGGCTCGTGAGCCCGCCGCGACGAGCGTGACTTCCCGTTAGAAGTACATTTCAGTCGCAAACTCTATCCGCCCCTGCGCATCGCGGGGAAGAATCTGCATCTGGTCGACCAGGGCGGAAGGAGCGTCGGAGCGTGGTGAGATGTGGGTACTGACATCGATTCCAGGTTGGTCCTGTTTGATACTTACGGTTCCGTCTATACCGAGCGGTCCTCCGAGATCCTGCAGCCGTCCCTGAGGAACGCCGGCACCCCCCGGAAACGTGAGGGAATAACTCCCCAGTCTCGTCACCTCTCCGCGGTCGTGGTCCTCCAGATTGTGCACCTCGACTCGCCCCTGTATCTGTTTGACGATATTGTTGACCACGCGTGCGAACGCGATATCGACATTCGCGTTCCCGTGCAGCGTGCGTAGATTCTGCGGCAGCAGCAACTTCACTGCCTCATCCTCCAAGGGAAAGGCAGCCTGCACGTTCCGCGCGGTCACCGCCTTGTCAAAGCCAACATCGAAATCACCGTGCAACGATCCTGTAGGCCGATTGAGCGCGACGTTCGCAGAGAGTTTGCCGGTCAACAGGCGTAGGGCATGGACACTCCACGTCACGTCACCGATCGATGAGCCCTGTGCGGTCAGCCCAGTACAGGTGCCGCTCCAGATGGAACCATCGATGGCCGCGCAGGTGAAAGGCCCGGAGGAATCCGGGATGACCCAGGTCGCCGGCAGCCGGGCGATGACAATGGCGGCAAAGGCCACCACCGCCAGGACGGTGATCCAGATACCGCGTCGCACGGCGCGTCAACCCATGTGCAGCACGATTGCCGCGTTTACTAGTCCTGGGGTACCGGCGCTATCAATAGAGGCAGAGTCGACGCGGATGCCGTTCTGTTGCGCGAGCCGTCCCAGCCAGGTGATGAGCGTGTCAAAGGACGCCTTCTGCAAGCGCACACTCAGAGCGCCGGGGCCACTGGGCTCACTGCCTGCGAGGGCATCCCCGAGGCCGGATTCCCGGGCGGAGCGATCGATGATCACCAGCAAGGACTCTCCACCAGAGCTCCCGACGGGCCCGGCGGCCATGATTTCCGGCGCGGCGGTCTGAATCCAGGCGAGATCCTCGACTTTCTTGTTGATGCGCTTGTGCGCACTCGAGACGCTGCTGTCGAGTTGGATGACGACATAGACCAGCAGCAACGCGATGATCACACCACCGATGAGCAGCATGCGGCGATCGCGCTCCGACAAGGAATCCAGCGAAAGGTTGGCGGCGAATGGCATTTTCATGAGCTGGGCGTCTTTCAGGTGGAGTGGATCACCAGGCGACCTTCGTAGCCGGAGCCTACGTTGTTGCCCGAGGTGAGATCAGCTTGCCAACCGCTGGTCCGCAGAGCCTGGCTGATGCGATCGAGGCTGGAGGCGTCCGGCGCGGTAACCTGCAGGTCCAATGAGCCGTTGTGGAAACTGAGCGCCTTGACGACCGCGCCGGGCGCCGCACTCTTCGCTTGTACGAGGGCTTCCAATGCGGGCAACAATCCGCTGCTGTTGGCGGCGCGCGCCGCGGCAAGGCGCTGCTCGAGTACCTTGCGCGCATCCGCCGTGTTGGCTCCCGGCATGATGGATTGGATCGCCTCGCGCAGTGACACGTCCAACTTGTGCTCGTTGCGCTTCAACAGGCTCAGCTCGGCTGCCTTGCCAGCCACATGCAACCCGATCAGGCACGCCGCCAGGATCGCCGCGACGCGCCAGGCGCGAAGGCCCACCGCGCGCGAGGTCGTCGGGGTGTAGGGACCTTGCAGCAGGTTCGTCGGCGTCGCGGTGGGTAATTGCTGCGCGAAGAGCGCCAGCGGACCGTTGGCCAGAAGCTGGATCTTGATCCCGTCGAAGCGCTCACGCAGGGCCTCTACCTGCGTCGAGTGCTCGTGCCACTCTGGCGCGCCGGTGTAGAGGATGAGACCGCGCCCGGCGCCGCCACCCTCGGGGTTCGAGGTCTGCGCCATTTCCAACGCCTCTTGCAGCGCGTCCGCGGGTAACGTGACCGGCGAGCCGGAGGGCGGGCGAACGACGACGACGTCCTCCTCGAGGAGGGCGACTGCTTGTCCCGGATTTTGCGGCAGGAGATCGCTATCCGCGTACAGCGCCTCGGGCTCGAGCCCGTTCGATTTCAAAGCCTCGAGCCATTGATCCATCAGCGCGCGGGTGACCACCGCCACCGGTGTTCGGGTCGAATCCGGCGGGCGTTTACCGATCGCGAAGTGCAAGTCGTCGATGTCGTCGGCGAGTTGTTCCTCCAGGGCGTACGGCACGAGTTGCTGCAGTTTGGTACCGGCCTTGGTGGGTAACTCCGGCTCGGCCACGAGGACGTCCGTGCCGGGCACCAGAACGCAAACGCGGCGTCCGGCGCTTCGCGGTGCAGCAAGCGATAGCGGGCCACTCTGCGGCGGCCCTGTGGCCGCTCCTTTCGCGTCAACCACCAGCCAGGTCGCCTGCTGGTCCGGTGTGCGGGGGAGCCTGAGCAAAAGCCAGTCAGCCATTTGGGGTGTCCCTCATCACCGGGTCAATCCGGGGTGTAGCTGCGCAGGATGGCACGGACATTGCCGCCCGCCTCCTGGTAGAGAAGACTGTACAAGTTGAATTCTGTAGTGCCAATAGTGACGAAGCTGGTGAGCTTGAAGTAGCTGGAGGTCTCGGCGAAGCGGTTCGCCTGGAATTGCGTCCCGCCGCCGAAGGCCGCCTGATAATCGGTGAGCTTCGGGAAGCAACCGCCGGCGGCCTGGCGATTTTTCGACAGCCCTTCCGGATCGAGGCCGAACTCCTGCCGCCCGGGTATGAAAGCATCCAGGACCGCCCCCGGGGCGGTGCAGACATTGATCGGCGTATCGACCGGCAACGCCGTGATGAAAGGCGCGAGCTTCTTGTAGCGGTCGCGCCCGAAGCCCGGCAACGCCAGCAACTCGGTCGTGCTCGTGATGTACATGTTGGGAGTACGGTAGGGGGGCGTCTGCCCGAGATAGACGCTATCCTCGGCGCCGTCCGGATTGGAAGGCACGATGTCCTGGTCGATCCAGTCGACGACATAACCCGCCCATTTCGGCTCCAGGCCGAGGCTTGCGAGCAGTTGCTGGAAAGCGGCGAAGCTGGTCGGGTCGACCGTGCCGTCGGAGGACTTCACCAGTGAGTTGAGATTGAATCGCCCCTGCATGTCCTCCAGAGTCGCAGTCAACATGACGTCCGGCACCACCTCGACGGGACCGACCGGCTTGTCCCAACCCTGTCCGATGTAGGTATGTGAATTGTCGCTGCGCTTGACTTCGCGCAGGCCCCAGGCGGCGAGGGTTTCGGCGGCCTGGGCCACCAACACGCTTTGATCGAATGCGAACGTTGCGGCCCCATAGCGCGCTGTCCTGGCGTTCTCGTAGGCAATGCTGGCCGCGATGAGCGTACCCATCGCAACGAGCAGAATGGCCACGAGCAGGGCGATGCCACGCTGCCGGGAGGGCAGCGATGCCAGGCTTTCGCGGCGGCGTCGCGCGGCCCTCATCCGGCTACCTCGATGATGCGCACGAGCTTGCCCCAATCGGCGGTATCCAGCGTGACCTCGATCGCAATGGGCCGCTGGCGCAACGCTATCTCCTGTCCCGTTCCACCGGCGACCGTCACGGGTGGCCACTGTGTCTGCCACTGGTGCTGCATATCCATGAACCTGAACGTCACCGCCTTCACGTGCGTCAGGAGATCTCGTTTCTGCGTCGTGCTCTGCAGTGTTGGATCCAACACCGTCCAATACTCGCGCCGCAGCGTGTCCTTTTCGAGAAAGTAGGCCACCCGTTGCAGGCCGGGGCGCTGCACCCCGTTGGGGTTATTCCAGCCGCCACGAGTGAGCTGCAGAACAGGCTGGGTGTTCGGATCGGCTTGCCCCATCAACGCGGGCAGGTAGCCGTCACCCACCGGCTGGCGCACTGGCCGGGGCGCGAGTTGCACCACGTCCTGCTCCAGGACGCGCATCGCGGTCTGCACTTCCTTGAGCCTGGTCTGTTGGTCCGTCAGGACCGTGTTGTTTTTCACCGCCTGGTTGATGGCGCCATAGCCGATGGCGAACATCACGGCCGCGATGAACATCGCGACCAGAAGCTCCAGAAGCGTGAAGCCGCGTGAGCGCATGCTCACCGGATGAGTCCTTGGCCACGGCGCGGCGGCCCTGTGGGAGTGCCGTTCGGGTTCGTACCGTTCGGGTTGGTACCGTTCGGATTCGTGCCGTTCGGAGCGGTACCGTTCGGGTTCGGGCCATTCGGACCGCCCGTACCACCACCCGGGACGCCGGTGCCAGCTCCCCATAGCGGCGTGTCACCACGCGGCTGCGCCACCGCATCCCCCATGATGCCGCTCAGAGTCACATACCAACCCCTGTCATTATCCGCCTTGCTATCCGCGGGGCGCACCATCACGTCCATGCGGATCATTCCCTTGACGGCCGTATTGACGGTCTCCTGCCGCCAGTGCCACTTCTGTCCGGCGTAGTCGACATCGCCTTCGGTGTTACCGAGCTGCGGCATCTGCGTCTGTAGGCGCTGCTCCGCGATGTGGTTGAGCGCCACCCAGTTCGCGAGTGTCTTGTCGCGCATATACATGACGGTGCTCGCGGAAGAAGTCAGCGTGCCCAACACCGCGGCCATTCCGATCGCCACAATGGCCAATGCCACGAGAACCTCGATGAGCGTGAAGCCCCGTCCTCGTGAGGTCAGCGGCCTCAAGTCCTGTTCTCCTTGGTATCCACCATCGGCTTTTCGACGATGTTTCCCTTCTCATCCTCGGTGATGGTGACACTACGCTCGCCGCCTTCACGCTCCAGGGTGAGCTCGAACTGCGTGAGATCGCCGCTGGAAAAGATCATGACTTGCGGTGTCTTGTCCTTCGCGTCCTGCGGTTTCTTCAACACCACCGGCCGCGTCTCGACCTTGAGTTTCAGGTCGAGACCATAGGGGAGCTTGCGCAGTCGCAACACGTCGTCCTCGAACACGCTACGCCAGACTCCGCGGTGCACGTCATAGGAGACGAACTCGTAATTGTCATCCTGGAGGATGATGCCGTACTCGCGGGTCTGCAGCTCCGACTGCTCCCGTGCGTAGTTCATGAGATCGAAGAGGCGATCGCTCTCTTTCCGCAGCTCCGGGTCCGACCCTCCCGCCAGGGAAACCGACAGCAGGAAGCCTGTCGAAAGGATCGCGATGATGACGACGACCACGAGAATCTCAACGAGCGTGAAGCCGCGAGCCGCGTGCCGCCTCGTGTGTTTCATAGTTGGCAGTCGCCTCGGCGCCTCAGTCGCTCATATTCCAATTGCCGATATCGGCATCGTTGCCTTCACCCCCGGGCTGGCCGTCAGCGCCCAGGCTATAAAGGTCATAGTCTTTGCTGTGTTGCCCGGGGCTGGTGTACTGATAGTCATTGCCCCAGGGGTCCTTGCTCACGTGCTGCAGGTAGCCACCTGGACGCCAGTGGCGGATGCTGGGATCGGTAGGCTGTTCCACGAGCGCCTTCAAGCCCTGCTCGGTAGTCGGGTACTTCGAATTGTCGAGGCGGTACATGGTGAGCGCGGTCTCGAGCGCCTGGATATCCTGCTTCGCTTTCGCGACGCGCGCGTCATCGACCCTGTGAATCACCTCGGGGACGATGACCGCGGCAAGCAGGCCGATGATGATCACCACGACCATGATCTCGATCAGGGTGAAGCCGCGCTCGCGCAGGGGCGGTTTGTTGCACGGGCGGTTGCGGTGGTGAATAGTCGAAATATGGCTCATGAGCTGAAGATCCCTATGAAGCGAGTATGAATCATAGCAAAAGGGTGCTCTCTTACCGGCGCGCAGCGCCGCTAAACGTACGGGGTCGCTTCGACCCCGAGGAAAGTTGGCCGAAGGCCTCAACAATAATGCCACCCGGCCTGTGACGACCTTCAGGGCCGTCCTCAAGTCTCTCAATTGCGACGGCGCGCTGGGCTTCGGCCTGCTCGTCGCGTGTACCTGGCTGCTGTTGCCCGAGCTCGGTGGTGACCGCGCCCGGGAGTTGCTGCGTTATGACCGGGCAGGGCTTGCCGCTGGGCAATGGTGGCGCTTGCTGACAGCCCACGTGATTCACCTTGATCTGGAGCATGCGGCTCTCAACACTCTGGGTCTGGTCCTGATGTGGGCGCTGTTTGCCCGCGACTACAAGCCGGGCCAGTGGGTGGTGATCCTGATCGCTGCGATCGCGGCAATCGACGCAGGGCTGTGGCTCCGCGATTCGACAATCGCCTGGTACGTGGGTTCCTCTGGGGCGCTGCATGGTGTGATGACAGCCGGCACACTGGCGCATTTGAGACGGCGCGATCTGGACGGATGGGTCCTGGCGGCCTTCATTGTCGTGAAGCTCGCTTTCGAGCAGCACGCGGGCGCTTTGCCATTCTCCGATAGTGGCGCCGGGGTCGTCGTGGATGCGCATCTCTATGGGGCTATCGGCGGTATCGTCAGCGCGGCTGCCCTCAAGCCGCGGCTCGATCCCTGATCGATCCCGCTATAATCCGCCGCCGCGCCAACGGGCGCGAGTCCGCGGCCGCGTCTGGGGGCGCGAGTCCGCCGCCCCGTGCTCAAGGGCGCAGCCAAATAATCGAGGTAGACGATGTCGTTTGGGTTTGTTTTTCCGGGACAAGGCTCGCAATCGGTGGGCATGCTGGCGTCGCTCCTCAGCATCGATACCGACGGGGTGATCCGCGGGACCTTCAACGAGGCCTCCGAGGTCCTTGGCTACGACCTTTGGCGACTCGTTCAGGAGGGGCCCGAGGACCAATTGAGCGCGACCGAGCGGCAGCAGCCGGCGATGCTGGCGGCAGGCGTCGCGACCTGGCGGCTCTGGCGCGCTAGAGGTGGCGCAGTCCCCAGCGTGGTTTCAGGGCACAGCCTTGGGGAGTTCACGGCACTCGTCTGCGCGGGCTCCCTGGAGTTGCGCTCCGCCATCGACCTGGTGAGGTTCCGTGGCCAGGCGATGCAAGAGGCGGTTCCCCTGGGCACCGGCGCCATGGCCGCGATTCTCGGATTGGAGGAAACCGCTCTCGAGGAAGCCTGCCGCGAGGCCGGGCAGGGTGAGGTGGTGTCACCCGCCAACTTCAACGCGCCCGGCCAGATTGTCATAGCGGGTCACACGGCCGCGGTGCAGCGGGCGATCGAGGGCGCGAAGGCACGCGGCGCGAAACGCGCGGTGTTGTTGCCGGTCAGTGTCCCCTCCCATACCACTCTCATGCGACCTGCCGCCGATCGGCTGGCCGGGCGGCTCAAGAACGTCCAGATCAGCGAGCCCCACATGCGGTTCATCAGCGCAGTGGACGGTGCTTCGCACCAGGATCCACGCGACCTGCATGAGTTGCTGATTCGGCAGCTCGTGAGCCCGGTGCGGTGGTTGGATACCGTGCGAGCTCTGGTGGGCACGGGGATCTCGCAGCTCATCGAGTGCGGCCCGGGTAAAGTGCTCACGGGTCTCAATCGCCGCATCGAAAAGCGCGAGGGACTCGAATTCCTGGCGCTCGAGGATCCGGCGTCGGTGGAGGCCGCGCTGACGGCCACCCGGACCGAGGGGTAACATGCTCAAGAATGATGTAGCCCTCGTAACGGGCGCCTCCCGCGGCATCGGTCACCAGATCGCGCTTGCCTTGGCGGGCGCGGGCGCCAAGGTAGTGGGTACGTCGACGACCTCCGAAGGGGCTGCGAAGCTCACCGCAGAGCTTGCGTCGCATGGATACAACGGTCGTGGGGCGGTGCTGGACGTGGGCAACCCGGCTTCGATCGAGGCATTGATGGGGGAACTCGACGCCGCCGGAGAGATGCCCACCATTCTGGTCAACAATGCCGCCATTACGCGCGACACGCTGTTGCTGCGAATGAAGCCCGAGGATTGGGACCAGGTCATCACGACCAATCTGACGTCCGTATTCCGGCTGTCGAAGGCGTGCTTGCGGCGCATGATGAAGGAGCGCCACGGCCGCATCATCAATCTGACCTCCATCGTTGGCCTGACAGGCAATCCCGGGCAGGCCAATTACTCGGCGGCAAAAGCGGGTCTCCTGGGATTCACGAAATCACTCGCGCGCGAGGTGGCCTCGCGCGGCATCACGGTGAACGCGATTGCTCCAGGATTCATCGACACGGACATGACGCGCGCTCTGAATGAAGAGCAGCGCACGGCGCTCTTGGGTCAAATTCCGGCGGGTCGGTTGGGCAGCCCGGCGGACATCGCGGCGGCGGTTCTGTTTCTGGCCTCCGAATCGGCGAGCTACATCACTGGAGAGACGCTGCACGTGAACGGCGGAATGTACATGCCCTGAAGCGCTTCGTTGGCGCAACGCCACATCCAGCCTCATGCGCGACTGGCCGGGAACTTCCGGCTTTGGGTTTCGCCAGAAAAAACAATCACCTCGGGCGATCGGCAAGCAGTGGCAGCCCCCCGGGTGTTCCCCTACAATACCGCGCCTTCGCGCCGGCCCCATGTAGGGGATACAGGTCGCGCGAGCTGTTTTTTACTCCAAAGACTATTCACTCCAAAGACCAAAAGGACAATCCGCTAATGAGCACAGTTGAGCAGCAGGTCAAGGCCATCGTTG
>CAYNTW010000112.1:0-5579 GCA_964400085.1 uncultured Steroidobacteraceae bacterium
CTGCTCGCTGGGGGTCAACCTCGCTACGGCGATCATTGGTCAGGCAGGCTCCTAGCTAACGGCCGCCAGCGTAGGCTGGCAGCGCCAGTGAGAACTCCCGAAGCGCACGAATTCCACTCGCCTCCGCCTTCGCGCACCACTCGCGCAGTTGCGCCACCGCCTTCGTCTGGTTCGCGGAGGCGTCGTTCCAAAGGTGCTGCAAGCTCTCGCGGAATTCGACAACCCGGCGCAAGACTTCGTACCGCTCGAGCACATCGCGCAGTGCGCGCCGCGCCTCCTCAGCCAACAAGGCAGGATGGCGGATCAGCAGTTTCGAGGGCACCGATCCCCTCGGCTCACGGCGGGCCAACTCGCGACACACGGGTAGGACGACTCGGCGCGTGTAATCCCGAAGCACGTGCATGCGGTTCTTGAACAACGCGTGGACCGTCTCGGCATCGAGCTCACCACGCTCGAGCCCCAGCCGCAATCGCGGAGCGACATACCGGATTTTCGCGAGGCCGACGGAACGAAATGCGCAAATCCACATCCAGCCGATATCCAGTTCCCAAGGCTGCACGGAAAAGCGCGCCGACCGAGGAAACGCGTGGTGATTGTTATGCAGCTCCTCGCCCCCCAGGAGCAGGCCCCACGGCACGAGGTTCGTCGCGGTCGATGGCATCTCAAAGCTTCGATAACCCACGGCGTGTCCCAGGCCGTTGACCACGCCTCCGGCGAAAACCGGCTGCGCGCTCAGGTGGACGGCCACCATGACGATGGAAGGAATCCCGAAGAGTGTCAGGAAGGTCAACGAGAACAGGACGATGCCGAGGTTCGGATAGCGGCTGTAGAGGTTGCGCTCGATCCAATCGTCCGGCGTTCCCTTTCCATAGTTCCTGATGATGACGGGATCCTTGGCGGCGGCGCTGTAGAGCTCGTATCCCTCCAGCAGCACGCGCCGCAAACCGAAAATCAATGGGCTATGCGGGTCGCCCTCCTGGTCCGCATAGGCGTGATGCCGTCGATGGACCGCAACCCATTCCCGCGTGACGACTCCGGAGCTGAACCAGAGCCAGAAACGGAAGACATGTCGCAATATGGGGTGGAGCGCGAGGCCGCCATGCGCCTGATCCCGGTGCAGGTATAAGGTCACCCCGAGAAACATTATCTCGACCGTGGCGAAGGTCACCACCACGTAGCCCCACAGCGGGAGCTCGACCAAGCCGTAAGGAAGCCACGCGCTCATCGGCAAACACTCTCAACACAACCATTCGCACCGGGCGGTGTGAAGATACGGCAAATTGTGTGCCGAAATGATGAAATTTGGTCGGACCGTCAACCGGCAAGTTTCAGCAGACGGATCGCGTTGTCCTTCAACACGCGCGGCCGCACTTCCGGCTTGATCTGCAGCTTCTCGAAATCGGCCAACCAACGGTCCGGGGTGATCACCGGATAGTCCGAGCCGAAGAGAATGCGGTCCTTCAACAAGCTGTTGGTGTACTGGATCAGGTTCGCGGGGAAGTACTTCGGCGACCAACCCGACAGGTCGATATAAACGTTCGGCTTGTGCGTCGCCACCGCCAGCGCCTCGTCCTGCCAGGGAAATGACGGGTGCGCCAGGATGATAGGCATGTCAGGAAAATCGGCAGCCACATCGTCGAGAAACATGGGATTGGAGTACTTCAGCCGCACGCCCATACCACCGGGAGCACCGGCGCCGGCGCCCGTCTGCCCGGTGTGGAACAACGCCGGCAAGCCCGCCGCGGCGATCACCTCGTAAAGCTGATAGGCCTTGCGGTCGTTGGGATAGAACCCTTGCGTGGAGGGGTGGAACTTGAAGCCCTGCACGCCATAGTCTTCGATCAGGCGACGTGCCTCGCGCACCGCCATCTTGCCCTTCGCCGGGTCGATGCTCGCGAACGGAATCAGGACGTCGGCATGCTCCGCCGAAACCTCCGCAACCTCCTCGTTCGCGATCCGTGTATGCCCCATCTCCGCCTCGCAGTCGACCGTGAAGATCACGGCGGCCAGCTTGCGCTCGCGATAGTACTGCGCGACTTCCGGGATCGTCGGCGGCACCGCGGATTTGAAGTACTTCGCCATCGCTTCGTCGAAAATCACAGAGCAGGGATCGCGTGGCTGGCGCTGCGAGATGTTGGCGTGAGTGTGAACGTCGATCGCGACGAGCTGCTCGAGGTTGAGTTTCGACTGGTATTTGGCCATTTACGGTTCCGCCGTGGTGTTGTGTTAGTTCGTTTGCTGTTGCGCGAGAGCGTCGGCAAGCCAGCGCCAGGAGAACGGCTCTCCGTGAGGATACTTGACCTCGTGAGCTGTCATCGCATCGATCAACCAGTCCTGCCGCTCTGCGGTGGCATTCGCCATGACGGGCTCCATGCCGACGTCCCGCAGTGTATGCGCCACCTCGCGCATTTCGGCCGCACGCCGGCGGCCGTGCTCGGCCACGCGGCTCACCAGGTAATCGGGCAGCTTGTCCTGCCAACCCATCTGCGGAAAGGTGGCCTGCAGCGAGGCCAGGACCTCGTTCTCCGCGCCAAATCGGCGCGCGGCCAACATGCTCTCGACCGTGAGCGCTTCCAACCCTTTGATGACGATACTCCGACACATTTTTACCGCGGAGGCGACGCCGATCTGGTCGGAAACGGGAGTGGCATTCATGCCGAGCGCCCGTAGGGCGGGTGCCAGCTCGGAGGCGCGCCGACCTCCCAACAGCATCGGGACTTTCAGCCGCTGGGGCGGAACGGGCGCCATGACGGCCGCTTCCACGTATTCCGCCCCGGAGCTTTCGACGGCGGCCGCGTTCGCGCGCTTCGTAGCCGGCGAGCAGGAGTTGATATCCAGGAAAATCTGGCCGGCTCGGAGCGCCTTCGAGGCGTTACGAGCAACATCCGCCGAGGAGGCGGCGGTCACGGCCGAAATCACGAGGTCTGCATCCTTTACCGCCGCGGTAAAACTGTCGGCGGCGCGCACCTGCGCCCGCCGCGCCTTTTCCAACATTGCGCCGCGCGAGGCGGGCTCGTCGAGGAGAATGTCGTAGGTCGCAACCTCGCGGCCGGCCGCGGCCAGATCCTCGCCGAGAATCGAGCCGGCCTCACCGAATCCCACCAGGGCGATCGTGCGCAAGCTGATGTCTGTCATGAGTTTCTCCTAAATGCGCGGGCACTGCCCGAAGGTTGCGCGCTTATGTCGCAAGCGGCTCGATCCAGGTCCGCAGGGCTGCGCTCACGGCAGCCGGCTGCTCAAGGGTCGACATGTGCCCGCAATAGGGAATCACCGCCAACGAGCTACGCGGAATCAGATTGCGTATTTCCTCGTGCCGGTGTGGCGGCGACCAGAGGTCCTCGCGCCCGCAGAGCACGAGCGTGGGGCAACGGATTTTCGGCAACAGTGGCGTTGCGTCGGGACGGTCGATAAGTGCGCGCGTCTGCGCGGCGTAGAGCTCGGGCGTTTTGCGGTCGATCATGTCGAGGATCGCGTTCACGAGCACGGCATCCGAGAGGCGCGAGGGGTACACCATGCCCTGCAGCCACTCCCAACCCATCGCGCGCATACCTTGACGGCGAGCTTTTTCGACCAGGGCCAGTCTGCCGGCAACTTCGCGGTCACCGCTTTCACCCGCGGCCAACGGCGCGTAGCCAGTGTCCAGCAGCGCTAGCGCAGTGACACGCTCGGGGACGCGCCTGATGACTTCCAATGCGACGCGCCCGCCCATGGAATGACCGGCGAGCGCGAAGCGTGACGGCGCCTGGGCGATAATCGCCTCAGCCATGGCGCCCAGTGAGTCACGAGCGCCGTTGTTAGCGACTTGGATGTCGGCCAGATCCGCGAGTGAGTCGACCTGGTGCGCCCAAACGACCTCATCGCACAGCAGGCCCGGAATCAGAATCAGAGACGGTTTCACGGGCGGGGATGGTGGGTTGCGGGTCGCAATTCGTCAATGGTCGGGCGGCCGAAACGGTCGCCCCAGACGGGGCGCCCGGGGGCCGACCGTTCCGGCCGCCCAGCGCCAACCGTTCTTATCCACCGGGGGCCGTGCCCGCCATAGGTGGTGTAAAGAGCCGGCCTGGCGTGGCAATACCGCTGCGGCTCCGCGGAGCGATGACTTGCGCGGGCCGCCCCGAATCGGTGGATGCGCTGGAGCGAGGCCCACCCACCGGCGCGCGAGAATCCCCTCTCCGCGGTTTGTCAGGCCCCTGTCAAATTTCGGCGGGCGTTTGTCAGGCGAATTGACAACACTGGAAAAGTTGTCAGCGACCTGACGAACCTCGGCGAGGGACATAGCACGTAGGCAGCCGTGCGGGCGAGGCGGTGACTGTCTCAGCGGCGAGCTCGCGGCTACGCTCGAGGAACTCCAGAGCGTCCAGGCCGCGCACCATGGCGGCGAGCCATTCGCCCAGGCCTGCTTCGGGCCGGGGGCTCAAAAGCAAGCGCGCCTTGAGGCCGCGTTTGGCGGGAATGCGCATCGGCGTGTTGCGGGTCACTTTCATACATAGCCCTTCGTGGGTGATGGCGCGGGAGCGCGCCAGCTGTCTTCCAACTACGAGTTCTGTTTCGTGTCCTCCGGTGTCGGCTCGTCGGGTGCCCATCCGCAGCGGTGTTTGAATCGCTCGCGCAGGCGCTCGCGCTCCTCCGGAGTCATGCTCTCCCAGTGACGACGCCACATCTCGCCGCGCCAGCGGCCGTGGTGGCCGTGCCAGCCATGGTGGCCGCGGAATCCGCCGAACAGGATGCGGGTCAGGACGAGCAATCCAACGGCTTGCCAATACTGGAGTGTTGGACCGTGAAACAGGCTTGGAATGAGCGCATTCCACAAGCTCATGACCACGAAGCTCAACACGGCGATCAACACGAGCAGGAACACCAGGAACGCCCCTCCTCGCCAAAGCCAACGACCTCGACCTCTCACGATTCTCTCCTCTCTATACGGGCGCTGCGCGCGAGGGCTGTGTCAGTCCTCGAGCCATTCCTCATAGACCGCCTGCAACTGCTTGCGCAGATGCAAAATCGCGTAACGCTTGCGTGATAGCAGTGTGTTCACACCAACATTCCAACGCGCTGCCAGCTCCTTGAAGCTCGCACCCTCGAGCTCCTGCGCGACAAACACGTCGCGCTGCTCGGCTGGCAGCTCCGCGAGCGCCACCTCGATGCGCGCGAGCATCAGCTCGCGAAGCGCAATCGCCTCCGGGCCTTCCTCGGCGGAAGGCAACAGATCCTCCAGAGAGCCGAGCTCATCCTCGTCGTCGAACTCCAGACCCTGGTCGGCCAACAGCTCCGGTTTCTTTTTACGAAACCGGTCGATGATGCGATTGCGGGCGACCCGCATCAGCCAAGCGCCGGCCTGCTCGACCGGCTGCATCAGCCGATAAGCGGCAACGAGCTCATAGAACGCCTCCTGGAGCACATCCTCCGCTTCCGCCGTGTCCAACACCCTGCGGCGAATGAAGGCGAGCAGCCGGCCCCGCTCGCGCCTTATGGTGGCGGAGATCTCGCGATCCTGGGCAGAGCTCGTCAAGGGATCATTGAGCGCGGCGTCCATCTATTCAGATAGACGGCCCAGCTCCCCAGGATATTTTGGGCGAGGG
>CAYNTW010000112.1:5679-18889 GCA_964400085.1 uncultured Steroidobacteraceae bacterium
ACGCCGGTACCCCGCTGCACCCAACGAACCGAATTGGGACGGGACAGGTGCTTGCGGGCGCGACCGGCGAAAAATGCATACGACCCGAGCACCATGGGTAGCACACAGCAGATCACGACCGCGATCTCGAAGAAGCCACCCACCGAGAGGTGCTTCAGCTCGACCACGGTCGGCAGAACGGCCAGAAAGAACACCATGGTTTTGGGGTTGCCCAAAGTCAGTGCCAGCGCCCCCATGAAGAGCTGCAGCGGCCGGTCACGGCGCTCAGCAGGGACATCGCCGAGTGACGCGGGCGGCGCGGTCCACAGCCGGTACGCCAGGTAAAGCAGATACGCAGCACCGGCGAATTTCACCACCACAAACACCGTGTAAGCGGCCTGCGCGAGCATCGCCAAGCCCGTAGCGGCAAACGTGAACCACACGAAATCGCCGACCAGAAAACCGGCGATGAACGCCGCAATGCCGTGCGTACCCTTGCCGAGCACGCGCGCCACAATCGCCGCGACGCCCGGTCCGGGCGAGGCGACCGCCAGCATGTAGACGAGAGCAAAAACAGACAGTCCGTAAAGCGACATGGGGGAATTCCTGGTTGCCGAAGCAAAGGGCCTGCCGAGTTTAGCGCCCCGGGGCGTGCATCGCTCGCCGCCGCGCGAGGCAGCGCTATCGCGGGCCTGGTCGGCCACTGGCCGCACTGGCTCGGGCACCCGGCACCCGCAAGCACCCCAACCTCACAGCCGCGCTGGCGCGACCACCCTCCCCGCCGCGGCGCCAAACGGCCCAAAACGCCACAGCAGCACCGGCAAAACCAGCAAGTTCATCAGCGTCGAAGTCACCAAGCCACCCAGGATGACAATGGCCATGGGCCCCTGAACCTCCCTGCCCGTCTCGCCACTGCCGATCGCCAGAGGTAGCAGGCCCAAGGCGGTCACGAGGGCGGTCATCAGAATCGGAACCAGTCGTTCCCGCGCGCCGCGCAGCACGGTCTGTACAGACCATGTGGCGCCCTCGATGGCAATCAGGTGCTCCACGTGCGCGACCAACAGAATCGCGTTGCGCGCCACGATCCCAAACAACGTCACGAATCCAACGAGAGACCCGATCGAGAGCGTCGCCCCGGTCAACGCTACCGCAATCACGCCACCAATGAGGGCGAAAGGGGTGGTCGCCAATATCAACGTCGCGGTGCGCGCGTCTTCGAAAGCGATCAGGAGCAGCAACACGATGCCGACCGCCGCCATCCCGGCGTGAAGCAACACTTCGTGCCGCGCCGCCGCCTCACCTTCGGCAACCCCGGCAAACTGCAAGTAGACCCTGTCTGGAAGCTTGACATGTTTGTTGATCGCGGCGCGGGTGGCGGCTACGAATCCTGCCACATCGGCGGTGGTCGGATTGACCGTCACAACCTGACGCCTGCGTGCCCCTTCGTGCATGATACTCGTCCGCCCCTCGATCGCCGCGATCGTCGCAAGCTCGTGCAACGGCACCGTTACTCCCGAAGTGGCGCGAATCAGCAGCGTACCGATAGCTTCCGGATCGAGACGCTGCGCTTCAGGCAATCGCACCACGAGATCCACGACCTTGTTCAAGTCGTAAACCTGCGCGGCGGTCGCGCCGTGATAAGCGGTTTCAACGGTGTCCAATACGTCGGCCGCGGTGAATCCGTACTGTTGGAGACGATCCGGACGCAGCCCGACACGCAAGAACGGCGCGCCGGAGGGCGCCTTGACCTGCACATCTTTCGCTCCCGGCACGCCGCGCACCACGGTTGCGATCTGGTCCGCCACGCGATCCAACTCGTCGAGATCGGGGCCGAAGACGTTGATGGCTACCAGAGCGGTCTCTCCCGAGAGGGACTCGCTGAGCCGGTCGCCGAGGAAGGTCAGTACCTGCGACCGTAGGTTGGGGTAGCGCTCGGCCACTGCCCGAATCCCGGCCTGGGTGCGAGCCTCCTCGCGAGCTGACATGCGCGCGAGCTCGATGTGAAACTCACTTCGATTCGGCTCCCAGGTATCCTCACCCGATTCGGCGCGCCCGATGGTCTGCTCGACCGAAATGACGCCCGGCACAGCCAACAAGTCGCGCGACACCCGCGTTCCGATCGCCTTCATGGCCTCGAGCGAGGCTCCCGGCGCGCCAACGGATTGCAGCACGAAATGTCCCTCGCGGAACGGCGGCATGAGCTCGCCTCCAAAAAAGGGCAACGCAGCCGCGGCCAGCGCCATCACCACCAACGAGACCGACACCACCCAGCGTGGGTGGGGAATCCAGTGCTCCAGGATCCGTTCGTGAATCCTTTTCAGGCGCGCCAGCCAACGTGCTTCGGACCGAGGTACCGCGCGCGCCAGTAACAAGAATGACGCCGCGGGAGTGACCGTCAGCGCAACGACCAGCGAAGCCAGGGTGGCAAAGATGAATGAAGCCGCAAGCGGCGCGAAAAAGCTCCCCTGCAGTCCAGAAAGCAGGAGCATGGGAGCAAGCACCAACACAACCACAAAGGTCGCGTAGACAACGGGCGCGCGTACTTCCAACGAAGCCGCGTGAATGACATCCCGAGGATCCGGCGCCGGTTCGCCTGGACCGCCGGCGAGCGCCGCCCGCAGTCGACGGACTATGTTCTCCACATCAATGATCGCATCATCCACCACAACGCCCAGCGCCACGGCAAGGCCGCCCAAAGTCATGGTGTTGATGGTCCACCCGAGCGCATTCACTACAATGACAGCGGACAGCAGCGCCAGCGGAATGGACGCAAACGCGACCACAACACTCCGCAGGTCGCGCAGAAAGAGAAACAGCAGGAACGCGATCAACGCGGCGCCAAGCACCACATCGCGCCGCACGCCGCGCAAAGCATTCTCGATGAAGTTGGCCGGCCGGTGCATTCCTGCGTAGAGCGTCACTCCGCGCGCGGCGAGACTCGGCCTCAGTGCGGCGATCTCCGCCTCGACGGCTCGAGTGACCTCCAATGTGTTGGCGCCATATTGACTCGACAAGCCCAGCATGACGCCCGGTTTGCCCATGATGAGCGTGTCGCCAAACTTTGGCGCCGCCCCATATTGGATGGTCGCGAAGTCGCCCAACCGCAGCGGCGGCCCGCTCGCCGTCGGCAGGACCGCCGCCGCCAATGCCTTGGGGGTCAGCGTTTGCCCCTGACTTTCGATGAGTACACGTTGGTTGGCGGTCTCGATGAATCCGGCGCCCCGCACCCCGGTGGCCGAACGTACCGCCGCTACCACGTCATTGAATGCCAGATCGCGCGCATTCAGCGCACGCGGATCGACCTCCACCTGGAGCTGCCGCTCATCTCCTCCATAGAGCAAGGCACGAGCCACTCCCGGAACGGCGAGCAATCGCGGCCGGATGGTCCACTGCACCAGGTCACGCAGCTCCATCGCGGACAGTTTGTCACTGACGAACCCGAGCTTCAGCAGATCCATGGTCGAGGACACCAACGGTGTCAGCTTAGGCGGCTTGACCCCCGCCGGCAGACGGGCGGTGACCTCCCCCAGTGCCTCCGCGACAATCTGTCGCGAGCGGTAGGGATCCATACTCTCCTGAAAGACCACCGTGACCACCGACAGCCCAGAAATGGTTTCGGAGCGGACCGCCTCCACACCACTCGCGCCGCTGATCGCCTGTTCGATCGGCAACGTCACCAGCAGCTCCACCTGCTCAGCCACGAGCCCGGGCGCTTCGGTCTGCACGCTGGCCTGCGGGGGCACGAACTCGGGAAACACGTCGTACTTCGCCCGAATCAGCACGACGGTGCCGTAAACCACCAGAATCATCGCCAGCGCGCAGACCACCAGGGGAAAGCGCAAGGACCAGCGAATGATGGCGGCGAGCATTGTCTTAGTCCGTGTCGCGATCCGTATCGGCAGGCGCGGGACTTTCAATACCTAGCAACGCGGACGCGCCCGCCGTGACAACTCGCTCACCGGGCGCGAACCCGGACGGTACAAACCACCCCGCCAACATCGGACGGTAGTCCCGCACCTCCCGTCGGACGAAAGTCGTCGGTCCGGTTTGCACGTAAGCCCACACGCGGGACTCCCGCCGCAACAGAGCCGAGCGAGGCAACACCACCCCCATTGCCCCCGGCGGGTCAGTTGCGCTCGGCACCTGGGCCGTCAGCATTTGGCCGATGGGCAGTTTGGCAGCCGCACCCTTGAGCTCCACCAGCACGCCACGTGTCTGCAAGTGTGGATCCGCCATCGGCAGGAAGCCCAACACCGCGCCACCAAAAACCTCCGACTCGGCACTGCCGCGGACTTCGATCAGGGATCGAGTCGCCGGAAGCGGCGCGCCAGAGGGAACCTCGACTCGAACCAACGCGGCCTTGCCCGCCACCACCTCGTTCAACAGGTCAGCTCGCTTGTGAGCCGGCAGATCGGCAAGCCCGCTGCCCCACTCCAGCGCTAGCTGTCGTCGGGCAGCGTTCACCCGTTGCAGGTCCGCTTGCTCCTGCGCATGTGCGGCCTCGACCGCTCGCGCCGAAGCGGTCCGGTCCTCCTCGAACAGCTTGCGCGTGCGCGCCGCCTCCGCGCGCGATGCCGCGAATGTAGCAGCCGCGGAAGCAAGCTCGCTATCGAGCTGCAGCAGCGTGCTGGGATCCAGTACCCGCGCGGTCGTCGCAGCGCCACTCGGGGCGGGCGCGCTCTTCAGCGCCATCACTGAAAGACCGAATCGGATTTGTGCCGCGGCATCGACCGTAATGGGCTTCGGGGCACCTGCCTCTTCAAGCTCGGCCGCCCTCGTCATCCCACCGCTTGCGATCAGAACACACATTGTGAGAACGGCCAGCGCCGCACCTTTCATTTTTTCTTCTCCTCCGGTGGCGCCATCACGGTGGTCGCCACATCAACTTCAGGCCCTTCGAGCGGTCGCCGCAGCGCGTCTTCCAGAACCGCCAACGCTTCTTGCGCCGTCCGGATCGCATCCAGGACTTGCAACTGCACCAATGACCGCGCTACCCGCGCCGCCACGAGCTCCGTCCGATCATTGTTGCCCGCATCAAACCCGCGCTCGATCTCCTCATAGATATGTTGGGCATTCTCGTACACAGCCCCGCGCGCGTCGGCAACTCGCTCGAGCGCGAGCCGCCACTGGCGGATGGCTTCATCAGTCTCCTGGTAAGCCTTCGCGACCGTGCCTTCGAGTCGCGCGCCCGCCTGCTCGCGACGAGCCTCCGCCTCCGCGATTGGACCCCGATGCTGATTGAAAACAGGCAACTCCATGGACAGGTTGAACTGCAGACGATGTACACCATGATCCCACGTGTAAGCTGGGCCGATATGGACCAACGGATACTGCTTTGCCACCTCCAACCGGAGCTCCTCCTCCGCGACGCTATACGAGACCACGGCGCTATGGACATCCGCGCGCGCCAGAAGTGCCTCTTCGCGCCAGCGAGTGATCAGTGTCTGATCAACCACCCGCGGCTCATCGATCCGATCCCAGCTCAGGGGCAGTGAATCCAGCGCCGCGACAGGAATTCCAATGGTCGAGGCCAGTGCGCTTCGGGCCGCACTGAGGCGCCGACGGGCATCGTGTAGTCGCTGTTCGTCTGCAATCGCATCCGCCACGAGACGATCGAAGTCACCACGGGAAGCCGCGCCAACTTCCAGGCGATTGCGTGCCATTTGGAGCTGAGCTTGTCTATCGGTATGCACTTGCTCCAGAAGCGCCACCTCGCGCTCGGTCATCAACACATCGACCAAGGCGCGTCGCAAGGCTGCGCGCTCTTCCCAGACGACTTCCATGAAGTCGTAACGCGCTTGCTGTGCGGTCAGATCTGCAACGGCTATGCGCGCTGTGCGCTTTGTGCCCACGTCGAGTGGGATGTCCGGCGTCAAGCCCCACAGCCAAAGTGGCGCGCCACCATGTTGGCTCGCGTACTCGGTGAGCTGGTTACCCTCGTTGGCGTACTCAGTGAGAAGAGCGATTGTTGGATTGGGTCTTTCTCGGGCGGTACGGCGGCCGGCGGCGGCAACCTCGACCGTTGCGCGGCCTTCCGTCACGGCGTCGTTGAAGTAGAGAGTTGCCAGGAGCAGATCGGCGCGGTCCCAGCTCTTGCGCGGCCACTGGTCCGCTCGTGCCGGTAAGCGCGCATCCAGAAAGGCCCGCAGCCCGGGATCATCGAGCCTGCGCTCCGAAAAAGTCGTTGCAATCCGCTCGGCCGACAATGGGCGGGGGCTGTAATGAATACAGCTGGCCGCTAGGATCGCGGCGATGAGGCCCGCGGTGACGATCGCCACCCGCGGGGGCGAGAGCACCCCAACGTCAGGTTGTTGCCTGTAACGCAAGGAGTCCAGAGCGCCCAGGCACACTGCCCTCCACGATCTTGCATCGTGGCAGCTTTTTGACATCCAGCGTTCCGGCATACGTCGCAAGATCGGTGAGATGCACCCCACGAGCACGCCAGGTCCGCAACAGGCGCTCGAACGATTGGAGATAGGCGCCGCCTTCCAACTCCGCGTGTAGCGTGAACACCTGGTCACGCCCCGCATCCTCCGCCGTCAGGGCAAGCAGATGATCGACCGGATCCACACCGTTGAGATCCGGTCGACCGATCAACTCGTCGAGCGTCGGCAGTGTCGTCGGTAATTGAGGCACCACCACCTCCGCACCGTCTATGAGCGGTACGAATGGACACACTCCTCGCGTGTCGGAAGCATAGCGAAACCCCAGCTCCTGCTCCAGAGCAGGGACGTAAGCATTCACCTGCCATCCCGCGGCGCCATGCACCACCGGACGCCGGCCGAACACGTTTTCAAACTCATGCAGCGCAAGCGTAAGCTCGCGCCGAGTCCAGGGCTCGCTCGCGCGTGCTACGCCGTCCTGCCACTTGATGTGATCATAGGTATGTACGCCCACCTCGAAGCCGGCTCGGGAGACCGCCTCCATGTCAGAGCGGCAGCGCCGCCCAATGTGAGGCCCTGGCAGCAGGACTCCGTACAAAAGCGTCTTCAGGCCGTAGTGCTCCAGCACCGAGGTCCGTTTCACCTTGCCCATGAACCCCGGGCGAAAGACGCGCTTGATCGCGCGGCCGGTATGATCCGGTCCGACACTGAAAAGGAAGGTCGCCCCGGCCCCGACCTGTGTCAGAACTTGTGCCAACCGTGGAACACCCTCGCGCGTACCCCGAAAGGTGTCGACGTCGATCTTGAGGGCGACGGTGGTCAAGGCGCGATCAGCTCAACCTGACCGGATGCTGCTGCAACTCGCGCGCGAGGGCCTGCAGATCCACTGGATTGCCGGCATGGGCGGCCGCGAGGATCCGCAACACCCCCCCGTCGCTACAAGCGACATAACAGTGCCCGTCGGCGCCGAACAACCGGGCCCGCTCGGACGGCTCGATGGTACGCGGCTCGACCCGAGTCTTGTGAATCATCCAGCGCTGGCCGTCGACCTGCGCATAGGCGCCCGGAAAAGGCGGTGCGACCGCCCGCACCAGATTGTGGATCTCACGCGCGCTGCGAGTCCAATCGATCTTGCCATCCTCGGGGCGCCGCCGGCCAAAATACTGGCCGTCCTCGAGCTTCTGGGCGACCCGGGGCGCCGTGCCATCAATCAACCCGGAGAGGGATCGTGCCAGGATGATCTCGGCGGCAACGGTCACCTTGCCGAAGACCTCCCGCGCGTCATCATCCTCCAGAATCGGCACGGCGAGCTGATCGACGATGTCGCCGGCGTCGGCCCGCGCGGTCATGTAGTGCAAGGTGGCGCCCGTCTCCCGCTCACCATGCAGGATCGCCCAGTTCACCGGTGCGCGTCCACGATATCGGGGCAACAGCGAGCCGTGCATGTTCAAAGCGCCCAGTCTCGCCGCATTCAACAGTGGCGCGCCAATCAGAGAGCGAAAGTAGAATGAAAAAACAAAATCCGGATGCAGCTCCGTCACCGTGCGCTCGAACTCCGGTGTATTCACCTCTGGCGACGTGACCACCGGCAGACCGTACTCGGCAGCCGTGGCGGAGACGCTCGCAAACCACTGCGCCTCACTCGGATCGTCACGTGTCGTGACAACCAACGGCACCTCGATTCCCGCGGAAAGCAGCACCTTTAGACAGCGCGCACCGACATCGTGGTACGCGAATACGACGGCTCTCGGGGTCGGCATTACATCTCCTCCACTGAGCGCTCCACCCGGTGCGGAAGCACCATCCGTTGGGTTGACTCCGAATCCTCCTCCTCCAGCACGGCCGCGATGGTATAGCGGGGTCGTTGGCGCACCTGCTCGTAGATGCGGCCCACATATTCCCCGACCACGCCCAGTCCGATCAGCAACACCCCGATCAGGAAAAAGGCGATGCCAAACAAGGTGAACACGCCCTCGGCCTCAGGCCCGTGGACCAGGCGGCGGATCGCCAGTCCCGCGACACCCAACAAAGACAGGAGCGCCAGCGCCGTCCCGGCCATGGTAAAGAATTGCAGCGGCGCGACGGAGAACCCCGTCATGAGGTCGAAGTTGAGTCGGATGAGCCGGTAGAGCGAGTACTTCGACTGGCCAGCCTGGCGCTCGGCGTGAGCGACTTCGATCTCCACCGGATGACGGGCAAAGGTATACCCGAGCGCCGGCACGAAGGTGCTCACCTCCAGGCAGCGGTTGATGGCCTCCACGATCGAGCGGTGATAGCCGCGCAGCATACAGCCCTGGTCGGTGATGCTGATCTGGGTGGTGCGCTGGCGAATCCGATTCATCATGCGCGAGGCGACCTTGCGCCAATACACATCATGGCGCCGCGCACGAACGGTCCCGACATAGTCAGCGCCCTCGTCCATGGCCGCGACGATCTTCTGGATCTCTTCCGGAGGATTCTGGAGGTCGGCGTCGAGCGTAATGACGTAATCGCCACGACTTTGCGCAAAGCCCGCCAGAATCGCCATGTGCTGGCCGGCATTGCGGGCGAGTACGATCACCCGCGTCACATCCGTTCGGCGCTGAAACTGCTCCCGCAGGAGGGCGACCGAGCGATCAGTGCTGCCATCGTCCACGAAAATGATTTCATAGCGCCGACCCAGCGTGTCGAGCGCCGGGTAGAGTCTCTCGTAGAGATGAGCAAGTCCCGCCTCCTCGTTGTAGACGGGAATGACGATCGACAAAGTCGCAGCCATAGCTACCGTGCCCCCCGCAGCACTGTGTTGACCGCCGTCACCACCCGATCGACATCCTCGAGATCCATAGCCGGGAACAGCGGCAATGTCACGGTCTGACGACCGATGCGCTCCGCGTTCGGAAACTGGCCTTCGCGATAGCCCATGGCCCGATAGGCTGTGAACAGGTGAATGGCCGGATAATGAACACCCACGGCGATATTTTGCTCTTTCATGGCCTGCATGAATTGCGGCCGCGTCATCCGCACCTTCTCCAGAGGCAACAGTGGCGCGAACACGTGCCAGCTATGGTCCTCCCTGTGGCGCTCGTCCCCGCGCTCGGGCAACCGCACCGGCGGATCGTCCTTCCAGAGCTCGAAATAGCGCGCCACGAGTTGCCGCCGCTTGGCGTTGAACTCCTCGAGCCGCCGCAATTGCCCCAGTCCGACCGCCGCCGCGACGTCCGACAGGTTCGCCTTGCCCCCGGCGATCAACGTATCGAAGCCGTCCACGCCGGACTTGACCTGTCCATGCCAGCGCTCCAACTCGATCGCCTTCAACTCGTCGCTCGAGCCGCCTGAAATCGCGCCGCCCTCGATGGTGGTCATGTTTTTGTTGGGATGGAAGCTGAAGCACACCAGGTCGCCGAAGCTCCCGATCCGGCGCCCCCGGTAAGCCGACCCGATGGCGTGCGCGGCGTCCTCGATGACCCGTAACTTGTGTCGGGCCGCGATTTCGTACAGCCGATCCATATCGACGGGCAAGCCCGCGAAATGCACTGGCATGATGGCCCGCGTGCGTGGCGTGATCGCTCCCTCGACCTGGCTCAAATCGATGTTGCGGCTATCGAGCCCTACATCCACGAATACCGGTCGCGCGCCGACGCGCACGATGACATTGGCGGTGGCCACAAAGCTCATGGCCGGTGTGATGACCTCATCCCCCGACCCGATACCACAGGCACGCAAGGCCATTTCCATTCCGGCGGTCGCGGAAGTTTGCGTCCGCACCGGCCGTCCGCCGAGATAGGCCGACAACGCCGCCTCCAACTCGGCCACTTTCGGCCCGGTCGCGAGCCATCCCGAGCGCAACACCTCGGCGACCGACTGGATGGTTTCCTCATCGAGGGTCGGACGGGTAAACGGCAGCATCTTCGTCATTCGCAACCTCTTTAGGAGCGGGCCACCAGAACCACGCCGGCAATGATCACGCCAACTCCAATGACTCGCTGGGCATTGGGCACTTCTCCAAACAACCACCAGGCGAGGCCGATGTTCAACACGTAGCCGAGAGATAGGAGTGGATAGGCCTGACTCACCGGCACACGCGACAATCCCACGATCCAGACCACCACGCTCAGGCCATAGGCGGTCAAGGCATACCAGAGCGACGGCACGACCAACAACTGGAGCGCCCGGGACATGACGCTGGCATCGGTAGCAATCAGAGGACCGCTCACCTTGGTGGCGGCCTTGAGCCACAGTTGGGCGAAGGCGTTCAACAACACACCGGTCAACAGCACGCTGAAGTCCGTGAGCTTCATGACCGGCTCACCGCCACGGTGTAGTGGTCGGCGGCGATCACCTTGCCGGGCAATCCCTGGCGCCGGTAGATCTCCCACAGCTTGGGGCCAAAGAAGGCGACCGCATCGGTGCTCGCCTGCCAGCGCGCGACGAAGTCGGGGCCACTCGCCTGGTTCTTACCCGGCTCGGCGAGCAGCCCGAATCGCAGCTCGCCTTCAAACTCGACGACGGTCAGTGTGCGCGCCAGGTAGGGGGAAAGGGTCTCGCGATATTGCCCGATGCTATAGAGCGCCGTTTGCGGATGAACGTAGGGCTTCACAGTGGCCACCAGGTCGCGAGCCGAGCGTGCCGGGGGAACGAACGCGAGTGCCGTCAGAAAGCATTGCCAGGCGAGCGCCCCCGCCGCCGCGGTGACCAGTGCGGGAGTCGCCCACTCCTGCCGCTCTCCCCACGCGACGAGCACAGCGGCAACCACCGCGACGATCGCCGCACCAGCCCACAACACTGCCTCATGCGGCACGAAGCTGTTGTGAATCGCGGAATAAACCAACAAGCCCAGCGCCACGAAACTCACCAGGCTCGCGGTCCGGATTGCCGTGCCCCGAATAAATCGTGAGCGCTGCGCGACATAGACTCCCAACAGGGCCGCCATTGGGGGAAACATTGGCTGCAGGTACGGCGCCAGCTTCGAGCCCGAAGCGGAAAAGAACAGCAATGTGACCACGGCAAAAATCAACAGAAAACGCAGTGGCTTGAAGTGCGGTGTGGGACCGACGTCCCGCCATGCGCGCAGCGAAGCGCGGATGACCGAGAGGCCCCAAGGAAGAACACCGAGCAACAGCAACGGCAAGAAAAACCACCAGGGCTCGACTCGATCGTGGACCGTGGTCAGGAACCGTGCGAAGTGCTCGTGAATGAAGAAAAATTGCGGAAAGTCGGGGTTGCGGATGGACACGGTGATGAACCAGGGCGCGCAGACGAGCAGAAACAATGGTAGACCCGCGGCGAGGTGTAGCCGCGTCCAGGGCCGAATATCGCGCTCGAGCACCGAATAAGCGATGAGACTCACGCCCGTAAGCACCCCCACCACGATGCCCTTGCTGAGAATGGCCAGCGCCGCCGCCAGCCAGGCGAGCAGCATCCAGCGCCGCTCCTGCCGACTACCGATCTCGGCGGCTTGCGCCAGGGTAAAGGCGAACACCGCGCCAGTGAGCCAGAACGAAAATCCGGCGTCCAACAAGTTCAAGTGACCGATGATGCCGAAATAGGGACTCACCCCGAGCGCGACGATCGCCGCCATCGCCGGCCGCGTGCCATAGAGACGCCGCGTCCACTCGAACACCATCGGCAGACAGGCAAAGGCCAGCGCCACGGTCCACAACCTCGAGGTCCATTCGCTCACCCCAAAGACCGAGTATGCGGCCGCCGTAGCCCAATATTGCAGGGGCGGCTTCTCGAAATATTTCAGGCCGTCCAGCCGCGGCGTGAGCCAATCGCCGCTCGCCGCCATTTCACGTGGGATTTCGGCATAGCGACCTTCGTCCGGATCGAACATCGGGCGTACCTGCACAGTCGCAAACCAAGCCAGGGCGAGCACCAGCCACGCCCACCACCCCAGTCCGCGAGCGCGTACCCGCCCCGCTTCTGTTGCCATCGGGTGGGCGATCAGCCTCTCGCCAGCGCGGCGCGCGCGCCGAAATTTTCCTTCTTGACGTAGTACTCGATCGTGCGGCGGATGGCCGTATCCATGTCAGTTTTCGGCTCCCATCCGAGCTCGCGCTTGGCCGCCGCGATGGCCGGCACGCGCACCTGGATGTCCTGATAGTACTTGCCGTAGTACTCGCCCGCGGTGACATCGATGATCGGCGTGGCCTTGGCGTTCTCGCGCAACACAGGGAACTCCTGCGCAATGCGGATCGTGCGTTCGGCGAGATCGCGGATAGTGATGCAGTTTCCGGGATTGCCGATGTTGAAAATGCGCCTGGAGGCCCGGCTGTCCTTGTTCTCCAGGATGGTGAGCAGCGCTTCGATGGCGTCGTCGATGAACGTGAATGAGCGCTTCTGGCTGCCACCGTCGACGAGTTTGATCGGGCGGCGATAGAGCACGTTCGAGAGGAACTGTGTGAATACGCGCGAGCTGCCCTCCTTGGGCTCCTCCACGTCGTCGAGGTTCGGACCGATGAAGTTGAATGGCCGGAACAGCGTGTAGTCCAGATTGTCGCGCACGCCGTAGGCATAGATCACCCGGTCGAGCATCTGCTTGGAGGCCGCGTAGATCCAGCGCTGCTTGTTGATCGGGCCATAGACCAGCGGGCTCGACTCCTCGTCCAGGACCGAATCCGTGGACATGCCGTAGATTTCCGAGGTCGAGGGGAAAACCAGGCGCTTGTTGTACTTCACGCACTGGCGCACGACCGCCAGGTTCGCCTCGAAGTCCAGCTCGAAGACACGCAGTGGGTGGGTGACGTACTGCGCCGGGTTGGCGATCGCTACCAGCGGCACCACGGCGTCGCACTTCTTGACGTGGTACTCGACCCACTCCTTGTTGATGGTGATGTCGCCTTCGACGAAGTGGAAGCGGCCGGTGTCCT
>CAYNTW010000113.1:0-18784 GCA_964400085.1 uncultured Steroidobacteraceae bacterium
GCGTATCTGGCGACCTTGAAGCATTTGGCGAACCTGGGCATGCACCGGGAACGTGCCGACGCTCCACAGCGTGCACCTTTCCCACTCACGCCCAGCCGCGAGTGACCCCTAAGTCACTGTTTTCCCGTGACCCGCGGCCAAGGAGCGCCCTGGCATGCGCGTTGCAAATGTCCAGTCACGGACGTGATTCGAAGTCCGAACGCCGCCTGGCGCAGCCCGTGACCCCCTCGCGAAAGCTGTGTCAGGCGGCGTATTTTTGGTGCCCTGGGTGTGCTCTACAGCGGTGGGCCTCGTCTGCCGCGATAGCCGTAGAGCAGCCAGGCGACCACGAGCACCAGCACGATCAATCCGATCGGGCCGATGCCCCACCCGGCGCCGAAGCCCCAATAGAGGCCCCCACCTCCGCCGAACAACAGCAGCAGCAGGATCAAGATGAGCAGTAGATCCATGAGCGTCTCCGGCATGACTACTACTGCTTTGTTAGCAATCCATGTGCCTGTTAGCAAACGATGTGCCCGCCTCAACTTACGCGGGGAGTGACACGCCGCGCGGACGCTTGCGCCGGTAGTCAGGACGTCGCGAACAACAGCGCCCGGATTTCCAACGTCTTGGGATCAAACACGGCCAACAGAGGCACACCATGTCCGGTCATGGGCAGGGTGATGGGCGCATCCGGAGAGAAGCCCCGCTCCTGCATCCGTTGCCGTAGGAGCTTGCGTTGTTTGCCCGAGAAGTAGTTCTGATCGTCGACTTTCTTGAGCTGCTTGCGTAGCGCCGGCAAGCCCTGCGGCCACTCCTTGAAGTAACTCGGCCGGTCGGTGACATCGACCCCGGTGCTGATCGCCGCCGCGACCATCGAGTCGCGCTCCTTCGGGTCCTCGGGGAGCGGAGCCCAGATCCAGCGCGGCAGGCTGTACCAGTGTGGCGCGAGCTCGGGGTTCATCTTGCGGCCGAGCTCGACTTCTTGCGGCTGCAGTTCGGCCGCCTGAACCAGCGACAACTCGGTCTCCGAGAACGCGTAATAGAGCGGTCGACCGTGCCACAACGTAACACAGCCGTAGGAGAGCGCGACGAGCTGCACGGCGACGATGCAGGCGATGTCGCGACCGAGCTCGCGCGCGGATTTCTTGGGGCTGGCGATCAAAAAGGTAATGGATGGCCCGAGCACGAGGTCCACTCCCACAACCACCGGAATGATGTGCAACACGCCTGTCAGGTACCAGCCGGGCCAGCGATACCAGCCGAGGTACAACGTGCCGAGCACGACCAGCAGCACGCTGGCGCTCCCGGCCAAATGCCAACCGAATGCCTTGAATCGCGATTTCATAAGCTGAGCTACACGGTCACCACAGCATCCAGGGGCGAATTATCTGGCAAAACCCGTGGCTCGCGTGTAGTCCTCCTACCGGATTGCGAATGTGTTTTGTGGAATGCATCACAAAGGTTCCGTAGAATGCCCGTAAAACCCCCCGTCCGACCAAGAAGAAGGCTCATGGCATTCGAGCATCCCTCCTGGCTGCCACCGCTGTTGGCGAGCGTCCTTACCGCGGTGTTTGCTTCCCCCTCTTTCGCTGCGGACGCACAGGCCACTGGCGCCAGGTGTTCGGCTGGAACCGGCGGCCTGAAGCTGCCACCCGGGTTCTGTGCCACGGTGTTCGCCGACAAGATCGGCCATGCGCGGCACCTCGTGGTGGCGCCAACCGGTGTTGTGTATGTCAACACGTGGAGCAGTGTTTATTACGGCAAGGACAAGCCGCCGGAAGGTGGCTTCCTCGTCGCGCTCCAGGATACCAAGGGCACCGGGCATGCCGATGTGAACGAGCGCTTCGGCGATACCGTGCGGACGGGGAGCGCCGGTGGCACTGGTATCGCTCTTTATAAAGGCGCGTTGTACGCGGAAGCGAACGACCGCATCGTCCGTTATGACCTCCCCTCCGGATCCATCATTCCCACCGGTCGACCGGAGACGATCGTTGCCGGGCTGCCGCTCACGGGTGATCATCCCATGCACCCCTTCGCCATCGATGCCCAAGGCTCGATGTATGTCGATGTGGCCAGCGCGACCAACTCGTGTCAGAAGCAGAACCGCATGCCCAACGTGCCGGGCGACAATCCATGCACCGAGCTCGAGACTCGAGCGGGCATATGGCGTTACGATGCAAACAAAACGGGGCAGGTGTTCTCGCCCGCGGAACGTTACGCGACGGGCATTCGCAATGCCGACGGCATAACGGTCGATCCGGCAGGTACCGGGTTGTATGCAACACAACATGGGCGCGATCAGCTCGGCGACAACTGGTCGCGCCTCTACACACCCGAGCAGGGTGCCGAGCTGCCGGCCGAGGAGCTTCTCCTGGTTCAGCAGGGTGGCGATTACGGCTGGCCGGAGTGTTACTTCGACAACCGGCAAAACAAACTCGTGCTCGCGCCGGAGTATGGCGGCGACGGCGGCAAGACGGTCGGTGTCTGCGCGAGCAAGCTCCCGCCCATCGCCGCGTTTCCGGCGCACTGGGCGCCCAACGACGTGGTGATCTATTCCGGCAGTCAGTTTCCGCGAGCGTACCAGGGTGGCGCCTTCATCGCTTTCCACGGCTCCTGGAATCGAGCGCCGTTCCCACAGGGCGGCTACAACATCGTGTTTCAGCCGCTAGCCGGCGGAAAGGCCAATGGCAAGTACATCGTCTTTGCCGATGGTTTTGCCGGCCCCGCCAAGGAGCCGGGCAAGGCTGCGCATCGGCCGTCGGGCCTGGCGGTCGGTCCGGACGGCTCGTTGTATGTCACCGACGATCAGAAGGGGCGTGTTTGGAAGATCACATACGTCGGCGGCGATGCCGCGGCAAAGCTGCAAACAGTATCACCGACCTCGCCGCCTGTTGGTACCGCCGCCTCGACCAAGGCGCAGCCACCCGAAGGGGTCAACCAGAACGCCGGTGGCTCGACCGCTTCGCTGCCCGTCCCGCCAGGTTCGAGCGCCAAAGCGATCGCTCTCGGCCAGCGAATCTTCACCGGCCAAGTGGGCGGCGCGCCGTGCTCGGGCTGCCATGGCTCGGACGCCAAGGGCACGCCCCTGGGCCCCGATTTGACCGCGGGCAAATGGACCTGGAGCGACGGCAGCCTGAGTGGCATTGAAAAGACCATCGCCACCGGCGTGCCGAACCCGAAGGACTACCGTAATCCCATGCCGCCCATGGGCGGCGCACAGCTCTCGCCCGAGCAAGAGAACGCCGTGGCCGCATACGTGTGGGCAATGGGGCACGACCGTCGTCCCCAGTAGATAGTTTCATTTGAAACTATATCGTTCAGCGGTCTACCATGGTCTCCTCACTTGAATGGAGTCCCCCCTCATGAGCCGTGATCTGCTGGACAACCCGCTGGGCACCGACGGCTTCGAGTTCGTCGAGTTCACCGGGCCGGACCCGCAAGCCATCGCGCGCCAGTTCCAGGCGATGGGCTTCACCGCGATTGGCCGGCACCGGTCCAAGAACGTGGTGCATTACCGGCAAGGCGACATCAATTTCATTCTCAACATGGAGCCGCGCGGCCCCGCGGCCGAGTTTCGCAGTGCGCATGGTCCGTCGGCGAACGCCATGGCCTTCAGAGTGAAGGATGCCGGCAAGGCGCTACGGCTCGCCTTGGAGCGTGGAGCGAAGGAAGTCAAAGGCCCGGTCGGGCCGATGGAGCTCAACATCCCCGCGATCGAGGGGATCGGTGGCTCCTACCTCTACCTCGTCGATCGGTACGGGGCACGCGGCATCTACGAAATCGATTTCGTGCCGATCGAAGGGGCCGCGAGCCAGGAAAACGCCAACAGCGTGGGGCTGACCTATCTCGATCACCTCACGCACAACGTCGTGCGTGGGAACATGAGCAAATGGGCCGAGTTCTACGAGCGGGTGTTCAACTTTCGAGAGATCCGCTATTTCGACATCGAAGGCAAGGTGACGGGGCTGCTTTCCAAAGCGATGACCAGCCCCTGCGGCAAGATCCGCATCCCGCTGAACGAGAGTCAGGACGACAAGTCGCAGATCGAGGAGTTCCTCCACACCTACCGCGGCGAGGGAATCCAACACCTCGCGCTCGGAACCGACAATATCTACGAGACGGTGCGGCGCATGCGCGAGCGCGGAGTCAGGTTTCAGGACACGCTGGACACCTACTTCGACGGCATCGATGCGCGTATTCCCGGACACGGTGAGGACGTGGAGCGGTTGCGCGAGTATCGGATCCTCATCGATGGAGCGCCGACCGCTGGGCAGGGATTGTTGCTACAGATCTTCACCGAGAATGCCATCGGCCCCATTTTCTTCGAAATCATTCAGCGCAAGGGCAATGAAGGCTTCGGGGAAGGCAATTTCAAGGCGCTGTTCGAGTCGCTGGAGCTGGATCAGATCCGGCGTGGTGTACTGACGGTGAACCCGAATGCCTCAGAGTGAGGTGGAGCCACCATCGGCGGTCTCGCTGAGGCTCGATGCCTACCTGCCGTATCGCCTCTCTGTAGCCTCCAACGCCGTGTCGCGGCTCATCGCCCGGGCGTATGAGGACCGTTTCGGGCTCACCATTCCGCAATGGCGTTTGCTTGCGGTGTTAGGTGAGCACGGACCGCTCACCCAGCAGGCGATCGCCGCGCGAACAGTCATGGACAAAGTGACGGTGAGCAGGGCGACCCAGGGGTTAGTGAAGCGTCACCTCGTAGAGCGCGCGCCGCACGGTGCCGATGGCCGCTCGCATCATTTGACGCTGTCGAAAACCGGCGCGCTTCTCTACGACGAAGTCGCGCCCATGGCGCTGGAGTACGAAGCCCGGCTGTTGCGCCAGTTCGAGCCGGAAGCCGTGGCCAATCTCAAGCACCTGCTGCTGCAACTGGAGCGGGCGGCCGCGGAATCGGCGCAGAGCGGGGAGGAGTTGGCGCGGGTGGAATAAGGTGCTTGAATGGACGGCTATGCAGACCACTCTGACAGCCGCCATCAAGAACACCCCCGAGGGCATTGAAGCCGACTCCATCTTGCGTTCTTGCGTGCATTGCGGCTTCTGCCTGGCGACCTGCCCGACGTACCAGCTTTTGGGTGACGAGCTCGATAGTCCGCGCGGCCGAATCTACTTGATGAAGCAGATGTTGGAGGGCGAGCCGGTCAGCGGTGAGACCCAACTGCACCTGGACCGGTGTCTGACCTGCCGCGCCTGCGAGACCACGTGCCCGTCAGGTGTCCAATACGGAAGACTGCTCGACATCGGCCGGGCCATGACGGAGGAGAAAGTCGAGCGGCCAACGCTAACGGCTTTCAAACGCTACGCACTCCGCAAGATTCTGCCTCACCGCAAGCGCTTTGCAGTGGTATACGCCATCGCACGTCTGGTGCGTGGCCTTCTCCCGCACGAGCTGCGCACGAAGATCCCAGCGCGGACCGACGCACGGACTTGGCCCGTGGCCCGCGCCGTGCGTGGAGGTGGTCAGCCCGAGAGCGCCGCACAACCAGGGAGACCCGCACGCGCGAGCACCTGGCCGGCCCCGCGCCATCCACGCAAGGTGCTCATGCTCGAAGGCTGCGTCCAACCGACGCTGACACCCGAAGTCAACCTTGCCGCGGCCCGTGTGTTGGATCGCATCGGCATCTCCGTAATCCGCGCAACGACCGCGGGCTGTTGTGGAGCCGTAGCTCATCATCTCTCGGCCTCCGAGGAGACTCGCCAACAACTCAGGCGCAACATCGACGCCCTGTGGCCTCATATCACCTCCGGCGCAGAGGCCATTGTCATGACAGCGAGCGCTTGCACAGCCATGCTGACTGACTACGGCCACGTGCTCCGCGATGATCCGGCCTATGCCGAGCGTGCCGCCCGTGTGAGTGCGCTGACCAAAGATCTCAGCGCAATCGTTCTGGCCGAAGTCGAGCCTTTGCGAGAGGCTCTCAGTCAGCAGGCCAGAAGCGCGCAGCTAGGGCCCAAGATCGCGTTCCAGTCTCCCTGCACCTTGCAGCACGCATTGAAGGTTCGCGGCGTAGTGGAGTCCCTATTGGCCGGGGCGGGGTATACCCTGACGGCCGTGCCGGACAGTCACCTCTGCTGCGGCTCCGCGGGAACCTATTCGATTCTCCAGCCGGAGCTGTCCGCACGGCTTCTGAGCGCGAAGATGGCAGCGCTGACACAGGGTGACCCGGATGTCATAGCAACCGCCAACATCGGGTGCCAAACCCATATCCGCTCGGGCACCTCGCTCCCGGTGCGGCATTGGATCGAATTGCTCGAAGCGCGCATTTAGCACTTCCGGTCCGTGCGGCTTGCGGGATAATTGCGGGATGAGCAGCACAGCCCCACCTCCCGCCGGTCATTGGAATATACATTCCCTGGCCTGGGGAATCCTGATGTTGCTCGCGACACTGCCGCTGGCTGTGGCCGTCGCCCGAGCCGCGGAGCCGGCAACGGTCAATGCCGAGGCGCTCATCGAGCAGGGTACGTTGGCCATGCGTACCGACCCGGACGCGAGCAAGCGCGACGCCGACCGGGCGCTCGAGCTGCTGAAGCAGCAGCCGGATGCCGACCTGGAGATTCGCGCTCATCTACTGATTTGCGATTACCAGTCCGAGCGCGATGCCGCGGCCGCGCAGCGGGAGATTGTAGCGGCGACCGCATTGCTGCCGCAGGCCAGGCGCCAGGGCTTGCGGGCCGGCATTCTCGACTGCGAAGGCGAGAGCCTCGAGAACTCGGGCAACAACGTGAAAGCCATGGCGCAATACACGGAGGCCGTGTCCGTGGCCACCGGCGCGCACGATGATGAAATGCTGGCGCAGAGCCTGTTCGAGCGCGGCTATCTGTTGGGCGTCATGGGAGATTACGCGAACGGCCTGATCGAGCTGCGCCGTGCGGATGCACTGTTCGAGAAGCTGAAAAAGCCGCTGCATTCCATGACGACTCTCAACAGCATCGCCACGCTGTACAACCGGATGGGTGACTACATACAAGCGCGCCACATCTACACGCGCGCATTGGCCTCGCAGAGACAGGCCGGAATGCTGCGGGAACAGGTTGTTACGCTCCACAATCTCGGACGAGTCAACGAGAACCTGCACGACTGGGACGCTTCCCGCTCGGCCTTCGCCGAAGCGCTCGAGATCAGCCGTAAGATCAACTACTTGCGCGGGGAGGGCTACGCCATGCGCGGGCTCGCGGCGGTCGCGAACGCCCTGGGGGATCCGCAAGGCGCGCTCGAAACGCTCAGGAATGCGGAAGAGATCCAGAAGCAGGTGCCGGATGCGCGCTTGCGGGCGCAGATTCAACTGGCCCGCGGGATCGCTCTGCATAAGTTGCAACGCCTGCCCGAGGCGAGCGCCGCGCTCGAGAGCGCGCTGGGGGACTTCAAACAGGCGGACGCGCTGTACGAGCTCAACCAGGTCTATACGGAGCTCGCGGCCGTCTACGCGGAAACCGGCAACTGGCGCGACGCCTACGCCCGCCAGGTCGACGCCAAGAACACCTCCGACAAGCTCCTGAGAAACCAACTCGACCAGGGCTTCGCGACCTTGAAGGTCGAATTCGACACCGCTACCCAGGACAAGGAGAACGCCGCGCTCAAGCGGCAGAACGAGGCAAACGAGCGCGCTCTCGCCCAGGCTCGCAGCGTGCGCCGACTGCAGGCGACCGTCATCATTCTCACCATCTCGCTGGTGCTGCTGCTGACCCTGTTGGCCGTCTTTCAACACCGCAGCACGTTGCGCATGCACGTTCTGGCGATGACGGACGAGCTCACTGGAGTGCCGAACCGCCGCGCGGTGCTCAGTCGCCTCGACCCGCTGCTGCGCAAGGATGACTCCGGGCCGTGCTCGATTCTCATCATCGATATCGACTACTTCAAAGCCATCAATGACGAGTTGGGTCATTCCACGGGCGATGAGGTGTTGAAAGTGGTGGCTGCCACGGTGCGCGCGGCCGTGCGGGAGCCCGCCTTTTTCGGCCGGCTCGGCGGGGAGGAGTTCCTCATCGTGCTACCCGGCACGAGGTTGCCGGAAGCGTATGCGGCGGCGGAGAGCTACTGCGATCGCATCCGGGCAATCGACACCTCGCGCTGGTTCGCTGACAAACGCCGTATCACCTGCAGCATTGGAGCCTCTACCTCCGTGCCGGGCAGGGACACTCCCAGCACCATGTTGCAGCGGGCGGATGCCGCGCTCTACACAGCCAAGCGCGGGGGTCGAAATTGCGTCCGGACGGAGCCGGCCCTCGAGCCCGATATGGGCGAGGCGGCAGCAATAGCGGATGCCTGAGACCCATCCCCAGGAGGGAACGGCAGGTGATCCCTGGGGCGAGCGACTGCCGCGCACCGTGGGACTGACCGACGCGGTTGCCGTTCTCGTCGGTGTCACCATCGGGAGTGGAATCTTTCGGGTTCCCGCGAGCGTGGCGGCACAGCTCCACGCACCGGGGGCCGTGCTGCTGTGTTGGGTATTGGGCGGTGTGATCGCGCTCAGCGGCGCGCTGACGATCGCGGAGCTCGCCGGCGCGCTGCCGCGCTCGGGAGGGATTTTCGCGTGGTTGCTCGAGAGCTTCGGTCCGTTGCCGGCGTTCCTGTTCGGCTGGACGGAGCTGGCGGTCATCCGCGCATCCTCCCTCGGGGCGACCTCTACCATCTTCGCCGAGTATCTGGGCTTTTTCATAAAACTCACCCCGATGCAGGTGCGCTACGTCGCGGCCTGCGTGATCCTGGTGATCGGCGCGATGAACTATGTCGGGGTGCGTCGGGCGGCCGTCGTCATGAGTGTGGCTACCGTCGCGAAATATGCGGCGGTCATGGGCCTCGGTGTGTTGGCATTCACGGCGTCCAGCGGAAGCGCCGCGCATTTCGAGCACGCGCGCGATGGAGCCCTCCATCCTTCTCTCCTGGCCTCCGCTCTGATTCCCGTCATGTGGACCTATGACGGATGGGCGGATCTCTCCTTCATAGGAGGGGAGGTGAGGGACCCGCAACGTACGCTGCCGCTGGCGCTCATCGTGGGCACGCTGTGCGTAATGCTGGTCTACCTGGTCGTCAATGTCGGGTTCATGTATGTGTTGACCCTGCCCGAGATGGCAAGCTCCAAGCTGATTGCCGCGGCGGTCGCCGAGCGGGTCCCTCTGTTCGGCGGCGCCGGCGCGGCCGTTATTTCGGGGGTCGTGCTCGTTTCCACCTTCAGCGGCTTGAACGGCACCATGATGACCGGGCCCCGGGTTTTCTTTGCCATGGCCGAGCGCGGACTGTTCTTTCGCGCGGTCGCACGCGTCTCGCCGCGCTTCCACAGTCCGTCCGCGGCCATCTGGCTGTCCACGGCGTTGGGGGTTTTCTATGTCCTGCAGAACGACTTCGCCCAGCTCGCCGACAAGTTCGTGCTGGGCATCTGGCCGTTCTATGCGTTGGCCGTGGTGGGTGTATTCGTGCTCCGCCGCAAGCGCCCCAACCTGGTGCGTCCTTATCGCGCGTGGGGCTACCCGATCGTCCCGGTGCTGTTCCTGCTTGCCTCCCTGGGGATGGTCGCGAATGCGCTTTGGACCACCCCGTTCGACACCGGTGTGACGCTGTTGATCATCCTCGCGGGAGTGCCTCTGTTCTATCTCTGGAAACTCGGGTCCGGTCGCGTAGGATCTCGTCCATGAGCTCTTCCCGACCCCGCGCCGGCGCGTTCGTTTTTGTATTCATTGCCGTGCTGGTGGATTCCATCGGCTTTGGAATCATTCTTCCGGTGCTGCCGCGCCTCATCATGGCGCTCACGCACGTGGACGTGGCGCGGGCGGCCGAGTTCGGAGGTTGGCTCGGTTTCGTGTACGCGCTGATGCAGTTCTTTTGCGCGCCCGTGCTCGGCAACCTGAGCGATCGCTTCGGGCGCCGCCCGGTGTTGTTGTTCGCGCTGTTGGCGCTGGGGGTCGACTACCTCATCATGGGCTCGGCGCCGGCGATTTCCTGGCTGTTCGTCGGGCGATTGGTGGCCGGCATGGCGGGCGCCTCGTTCACGCCCGCGTACGCTTATATCGCGGACATCACCCCTCCCGAGAAGCGCGCCCAGAGCTTCGGTCTGATGGGGGCTGCTTTTGGCATTGGCTTCATCCTGGGGCCGGCGATTGGCGGGCTGCTGGGCAGCCTCGGCCCGCGCGCACCGTTTTTTGCAGCCGGAGCCATCGCCCTCCTCAACACAACTTTCGGCTTCTTCGCCTTGCCGGAATCGCTGCCCTTGGAGTCGCGTCGGCCGTTCGAGTGGTCGCGCGCGAATCCGTTGGGGACGCTCCTGCAAATCCGCCAATACCCGGTTGTGTTGTGGATGATCGGTGCGACGTTCCTGTGGCAGCTCGGCCACCAGGTGCTCCCGAGCACGTGGTCGTTCTACACCATGTCGAAGTTTCACTGGTCCGCGGCCGAGATCGGCTATTCGCTCGCCTTCGTCGGCCTGGTGATGGCGTTCGCCCAAGGCGTGTTGACGCGGGCCCTGATTCCGAAGTTGGGAGGAGAGCGGCAAGCGGCCGCCGTTGGCATGACCTTCGCGATCCTCGCCTATCTCGGTTACGCCTTCTCGACCGAGGGCTGGATGATGTACGTGGTCTCGGTCACGTCGATGTTTTTCGCGATGACCTATCCCTCGATGAACGCGCTGATGTCGCGCCAGATCCCGGCCAATGCCCAAGGCGAGTTGCAGGGCGCGGTGGCGAGTGTCTACAGCCTGAGCTCCATCCTCGGCCCGCCGCTCATGACCCAGATTTTCGGCCGTTTTTCCAGCCCCGCGGCGCCTGTCTACTTCCCGGGCGCGGCATTCCTCACCGCCGCGATCCTGACTGTCGCGAGCGCCGCATTGTTCGCCAGGGCCATGCGCCTGGCGCCCGAGCACTCGCAGGCTCCTGCCCAGGAGACCGCCTGAACCGTCCCGGTGCGAACAACACCCGGCTCCCCATCTCAAAAGGCTCGAAGCTCCATGCGCTATCCCCTCTCCCGACTGTTGGTCCTGTCCGTCGGTTCGATGCTGCCGCCCTTGGCTCTGGCCGCAGCGAGCGCCCCGCCCACGACGGCTGCGCTATTCGGCTTCCGCCCGGAGGAGGTCGCGACCGAGCGCACCCTGGAGCAACGTTTCGACGCGGACATCAACGCGGACGACCTGCGTGATTGGTTGAAAACATTGTCGGCCGAGCCCAACCACGTCGGCTCGCCGCACGACAAGGCCAATGCCGAGCGCGTGCTCGCGATGTTCGAGCAGTGGGGTTGGAATGCACGCATCGAGACGTTCGAGGTCCTTTACCCCACCCTGAAACAGCACACTCTCGAGCTGGTCGGACCGACGAAGTTCGTTGCCAGTTTGCAGGAGCCGCCCATACCTGGAGATGAGAGCTCCGCCCGAACGGCGCAGGCGCTGCCCCCCTACAATGTCTACGGCGGCGACGGGGATGTCACAGGCGAGCTGGTCTACCTGAACTACGGCATGCCGGACGATTACAAGGACCTCGCCCGACGCGGCATCGAAGTCAAAGGCAAGATCGTCATCACTCGGTACGGTGGCGGTTGGCGCGGACTGAAGCCCAAGCTCGCGCAGGAACATGGCGCCCTCGGCTGCATCATCTACTCCGACCCCCAGAACGACGGCTACACCCCAGGCGATGTCTATCCGCAAGGAGGTTGGAGGCCACCGGAGGGTGTGCAACGCGGCTCGGTGCAGGACATGACCATCTACTCGGGTGATCCTTTGACGCCGGGGGTGGGTGCGACAAAGGGCGCCAAACGACTGCCGCTGAATCAGGCCAAGACCATTCTGAAGATACCGGTGTTGCCCATCTCCTATGCCGATGCGCAACCGCTGCTCGCGGCCCTCCAAGGTCCGGTCGTTCCTCCCGCGTGGCGCGGCGCTCTGCCGATCACGTATCACTTCGGTCCAGGGCCTGCGAAGGTCCACCTGTCTATCAGCTCCGACTGGGGTATGAAGACCCTCTACGACGTCATCGCGACGATTCCGGGCTCCGAGAGCCCGGACGAGTGGGTCGTGCGCGGCAACCATCGCGACGGCTGGGTGTTTGGCGCGTGGGATCCGCTGTCCGGACAGGTCGCCATGCTGGCCGAGGCCAAGGCGATCGGTGGCCTGTTGAAAACCGGCTGGCGGCCGAAGCGCACGCTCGTCTATGCGAGTTGGGACGGTGAAGAGCCGGGCTTGTTGGGCTCGACCGAATGGGTCGAGACGCACGCCGAGGAGTTGCGGCACAAGGCCGTTCTATACCTCAATTCGGATGAGAATTCGCGCGGCTTCCTGAACCCGGGCGGGAGTCACGCGCTCCAGAGGTTCATGAATGATGTTGCCCTATCCGTGCAGGACCCGGAAACCGGCGTCACGGTGCTGGCGCGCCTGCGGGCGCGGCTGCTGGCGTTGGGATACGAAAAAGGGGCTTCACCCCAGGACAAGAAGAACGCGAAAGTGGCCGGCTCCGGGGCGGATCTACCCCTCGAGGCGCTTGGCTCAGGCTCGGATTTCACGCCCTTCCTGCAACACCTCGGCATCGCATCGCTCAGTGTCGAGTATGGCGGCGAGGGCGATCAGGCCGGCGTCTACCATTCCAACTATGACACCTTCGAGCATTACGTGCGTTTCGGGGATCCGCAGTTTGCCTACGGCGTCGCGGAGGCGCAGACCGCCGGTCACGCGGTGCTCCGGATAGCGGCCGCGGAGGTCCTGCCACTGCAATTCACCGAGTTTGCCGACACCATCACCGGCTACGTCGAGGAGCTTCACCAGTTGGCGGATGACAAGCGCAAGGGCGCCGAGGATCTCGGTAGGCTTCTCGATCAGAATGTGTTCACCCTCGCGAGCGATCCAACCCGGCCGGTATTACCGCCGGCACGCGAGCCCGCCGTGCCGTATCTGAATTTCGCGCCACTCGATAATGTCGCCACTCGCCTCCAGGCGAGCGCCAAGGCGTATGACGAGCTCTATGCGAAGCTGGTGTCGGGTTCGTTGCAACTCACCGGCGCGCAGAGGAAGGAGCTGAACGGACTGCTGCAAGGCATGGAGCAGGCGCTCACGAGTCCGCGTGGCCTGCCTGGCCGCGAATGGTACGAGCACCTCATTTACGCGCCGGGGATGTTGACCGGGTATGGTGTGAAGACCATGCCGGGTGTTCGCGAGTCCATCGAAGCCAACAAATGGGACGAGGCGAACGAGTACAGCACGATCACCGCCGCGGCATTGAGCGCGTATTGCGACCGGCTCGACCGCGCGGCGGCAGTTCTCAAAGGGACGGTGCGGTGAGGGTTCGAGCGCAGGCGCTCGCGGCACTCGTGTGCCTGTCCGGGCTGGGTGGTGCCGCAGCCGGCAGCCTGCCGCCGATCCGACACGTGTTCGTGCTGATGCTGGAGAACCAGAATGCCGCCATCACTTTCTCGCGCACGTCCCCCGCGCCTTACCTGGCACGGCGCCTGCCGGCGCAAGGCGCGTTTCTCACCAACTATTACGGTATCGGCCATGCCAGTCTGGACAACTACGTGGCTCTGATCAGCGGCCAGGCACCGAACGAGAAGACGCAGCTCGATTGCCCAATCTATGCCGATTTCCAGCTGCAGCAACCTGGGCTGGACGCTCATGGCCAGGCGCTTGGTCTCGGTTGTGTCTATCCCAAAATGGTGCGGACGCTGCCGGACCAACTCGAAGCCGCCGGTCTCACGTGGAAGGGCTACATGGAGGACATGGGTAAGGAGCCCAACCGCGAGCGCTCCACGTGCGGGCATCCGCCGCTTGGGGCGCGTGATCACACCCTGTTCGCGACAGCTGCCGACAAATACGCCGCCAAGCACAATCCATTCGTCTACTTCCATGCCATCGTCGACGACCAATCGCGTTGCGATGCTCACGTCGTCAATCTCGATCAGCTGCCGAAGGATCTTCAAGCGCTCGAGACGACACCCAACTATGTGTTCATCACGCCCAACCTCTGCAATGACGGTCACGATCCGGAGTGCATCGACGGCACCCCCGGCGGCTATCCCGCGATCGAGGCTTTCCTGCGTAAATGGGTGCCGCTCATCACCACCTCCGCGGCATACAAAGAGGACGGACTGCTCGTCATTACGTTCGATGAATCGGAAGGCTACGGACCTGAGGGCTCCACCGCTTGCTGCGCGGAGAAGCCTTTGGCCAGCGCGCACCGGCCTGCGGGTGTGTTGGGACCCGGTGGTGGCAGGATCGGGGCGGTGTTGCTGTCGAAATACATCAAGCCCGGCACTGTCACCCGCGTGCCTTACAACCACTATTCGCTGTTGCGGACGGTGGAGGACATCTTCGGCCTCGGCCACCTGGGCTATGCGGCCGAGCCTGATCTGCAGTCGTTTGGTGGAGATATCTTTACGCGCTGACCACCTGGGCGGGGCCCGGGGACGATCGATTGACCGCGAGCCGCAGCAGCGTTACCGAAACGGCACACACCACCGTGGGAATGATGGCGAGCCAGAACAGGTGCGCCACATCGATGCCGGCCGCCATGAGGGCGCCGGCCGCGAGCGGGCAAACGATGGCGCCGAAGCGACCAACACCCAACGCCCAGCCCACACCGGTCGCCCGGACCGCGGTCGGGTACAACGTCGCCGAGACGGCATTCAGCGCCACCTGGCCGCCGTTGATACCATTGCCGGTGACGAGAATGAGTACGATCAGCAAAGCCGGATTGGTCACGTGCGTACCCAGGATCCATAGGGCGCCCGCTGTCAGTGTGTAGCTGACGGCGAGCACCAGGAAAGGTCCCCAGCGCTGCATCAGCCACGCGAGTACGAACCCGCCACAGACGCCGCCAATCTGGAACATCGCGGCGATACGCAGAGCCTGCGACAGAGGCAGTCCGCCCTCATTGAGCAACGTCGATAGCCACGTTGACATGAGATACAGCAGTCCCAGGTTGAGAAAAAACACCAGCCACAAGAGGAGCGTCGCCGGGGCGAGTCGCGAGGTCAGCAGCTGACCTACCGACAGCTTCCCAGCAGTCTGCTCCGCGAGCGTGTAGGTGTTGCCCGGCTCGTATTTGTGCGCGGGGTTGAGCCTCTCCAGAAGCTGTCCGATCTTCTGCGGATCGTGACGGCGCGCCGCCAGGAAACGCAGCGATTCCGGCATGGCGACGAACAACGGGAGCCAGGCCAGCAGCGCCACGCAGCCGCCCGTGATGAACAGGGCTCGCCAGCCTCCCAACGCGAGGATGGAGGGGGCGATGAGGCCCGAGCTCGCCGAGCCGAGCGAGATGCCACAGGCCAGTAGCGCGACTAGAGCTGTGCGCTTGCCCGGCGGCGCGTACTCGGCGCCCATGGCGAGGGCGTTGGGAAGACTGGCCCCAAGTCCGATCCCGGTCAGCAATCGCCAGGCGAACAGCTCATTCTGACTACCGGCGGTAGAGGCCAACAGGGTCGATACGCCCACCACGGCAAAAGAGGTGAGCAGCACGGCGCGGCGCCCAAAGTAGTCTCCGAGCGGGCTCACGACCAAGGCGGACAGCGCGATCCCGAATACGGCCGCGGTGGCGACCCAGCGCAGCTCACCGGGATTGACGTGCCAGGCGCTGGCAAGGCTGGGTGTCGCGGAGGCCATCACGGCCACGTCATAGCCGTCCAGGAACGCCGCCAGCGCGCACAGGATCAGGACCCGCCAGTGCAGGGGGCTCAGTCGCGAGCCATCCATCAGCTGTTCAATATCAAAAGGCATTTCTTGACAAATCCGCTATTCTGGGGAGAATTAGTTGCCCAGGCAGTAGTCGTGCAGGCAGTAATTGGAAGCGTAACATGAATGACCCCGACCCGATGACCATCGGACATCTCATCGGCCGCGCGCGCTCGGCGCTGCTCACCGGGTTGGACGGCGAGCTCGAGCCTTTCGGGCTCACCGGCGCGCAGTTCGCGGTTTTGAAGAACGTGGCGGATGGGATTGCCGATACCGCCGCCGACCTGTGTCGCACCATGCATTACGACACCGGCTCGATGACCCGAATGCTCGATCGGCTGGAGGAGAAGGGTGTCCTGCGCCGCGAGCGCTGCACGCAGGACCGTCGAGTCGTGTACCTGCGGCTCACGGACAACGGCAACGAGCTTCTGCCTGAGCTGCGCTCTGCTGCCGTGCGCGTGGTCTCGAGACACCTGTCCGGGTTCGCGCCGGCGGATGTCGACACTCTCAAACAGCTCCTGGAACGGATGATCAAGAACGGACAACCGGTGAACTCATGAATACTTCGACTGTAAAAGCCCTGCTCGCCGGGCTCATGGCGATGTTGATAGCTGGTTGCGTGTCCCGCGGCGATTGGCATGCGACCCCGGCCATTGCTCCAGAGAATCTCATCGCCAAGCGTACGCTCGCGGGCGCGGCGGTCAACCCGACGGCATGGCCGACGAACGCCTGGTGGAGTGGCTACGGAGACCCGCAGCTCGATGCGCTCGTCGACGAGGCGTTCGCCGGCAGCCCCTCTCTGGAAGTCGCGCAGGCGCGCTTGCGCGCGGCGCAAGCACAAGCGACCAGGGCGCGGGCCGCGCGAGCCCCTTCAGCAGCGGTCGACGCGGAAGTCACGAAGCAGCGTTTTCCGCGAAACGGGCTTTATCCGCCGCCTTACGCGGGAAGCTACGTAACCGATGCGCGGCTGGCGCTCGATTTCAGCTATGACATCGACTTCTGGGGCCGCAATCGCGAAGCGTTGGAGTCCGCGCGCGCCGGTGTGCAGGCGGCCGAGGCCGACAAGGCTGCCGCGCGCCTCGCCCTCGCGGTAGCGGTCGCGCGAGCCTATTTCCAACTCGACCTCGCTTATGCGTTTCTCGACGTCGCGCAGGCAAACCTGGAGCAGCAAACCTCGATTCTAGAGCTCACCAAACAGCGGGTCGCCGCCGGGCTGGAGAATGCCGCGCGTGTGAAGCAGTCCGAAGGCCAGGTTGCCCTGGTGCGCGCCGGCGTCGACTACACACAGGCCAGCATCGTCACTGCACGCAACGCGCTCGCGGCCCTGGTCGGCGTTGGACCGGATCGTGGGCTCGATCTCGAGCGACCGCATCTCACCGCGCCCGCGGACATTGCGTTGCCTTCGGCACTGCCTGTCGATTTTCTCGGTCGTCGCCCTGACGTGGCGGCCGCGCGCTGGCGCGTCGAAGCAGCGGCTCGCGGTGTGGCGGCTAGTGAGGCGGCGTTCTATCCAAACGTCAACCTCGTAGCCTTCGCCGGCCTGCAGGCCGTTGGGTTGTCGAAGCTGTTCGATGCTTCCGACGCCATCGTTGGCGGGGGGCCGGCCATGAGTCTTCCGGTCTTCAACCGTGGGGAGCTGCGGGGCGCCCTTCAGGCGCAGCAGGCGCAATACGATCTTGCGGTTGGGCAGTACAACCAGAGCCTGATCGATGCGATCCACGAAGTGGCCGATGTCATGGCGAACTGGACGGCCACGGACAAGGAGATCGCGGACGCACGCGCGGCGCTCGAATCGGCGCAGCGCTCGTACGAGCTCACCCGGGAAAGGTACAGCGCGGGGCTCGACAACTATCTCAGCGCCTTGTCGGCCGAGAACCAGGTCTTCACTGCCCAGGCCCTGCTGGCCGAGTTGCAGTCACGTCGCCTGACGGTCAGCACCGATCTCATCCGCGCGCTGGGCGGCGGCTACACGCCGGTCTCCACACTGCCAACTCCGCGGTCACCCGAGTAGAGCTCGATGGACGCAACAGTCGCTCCTAACGCCGCTGTCGTGAGACAGCGGCGGCGTACCCGGTGGCTGGTCACGGTCACGGGGGTTTTCGTGGTTGCTGGGCTGGCCGCCGCGGCCTATTGGTGGCTCTACGCGCGTCATTACGAGGAGACCGACGACTCCTATGTTGCCGGAGACCTGGTCAATGTCAGCTCGCAGGTGAGCGGCACCGTGGTCGCGATCGACGCGGACGAAACCGACTTCGTCAAGGAGGGGCAGGAGCTCATCAAACTCGACGATACCGATGCGCGTATCGCGTTACAGGAAGCCGAAAACCAGCTCGCGAAAGTGGTTCGACAGGTTCGCACCGTGTTCACCAGTCGCGATGAGCTGCAAGCCGTCCTCGCGCAACGCCGGGCGGACCTGAACCGGGCGCAACTCGATCTCGAGAGGCGCAAAAGCCTCGGCAAGTCCGGTGCGGTCTCCACCGAGGAGATCTCGCATGCCCAGGATACCGTGAATGCCGCCCAGCAGGCGTTGATCGCGGCCGAGAGGAATCTCGCCGGCGGCAGCGCGCTTCTCGGTAGAACCGGTGTATCCGACAATCCCGACGTGCAGGTTGCGGCCCGGGCGGTGGAGCGCGCGTGGCTGACACTGAGGCGCACGAGTATTCACGCGCCGGTGTCTGGGTACATCGCCAAGCGTTCCGCGCAGCTGGGCGAGCGGACCACTTCCGGCAGTCCGTTGCTTTCCATCGTGCCGCTCGACCGACTGCGCGTGGAGGCCAACTTCAAGGAAGTTCAGCTCAGGCGCATGCGGATCGGACAGCCTGTGGCGATCGAGGCGGACCTCTACGGTGGCCGGGTGGAGTACAAGGGCACGGTGACGGGGTTGGGTCTAGGCACGGGAGCTGCTTTCGCGCTCTTACCAGCGCAGAACGCGACGGGGAACTGGATCAAAGTCGTACAACGGGTGCCCGTGCGGATCGCGCTCGATCCGCACGAGCTGGCCGCGCATCCGCTGCGCATCGGATTGTCCACACGTGCCAGTGTTGACGTGCGCGACGAATCGGGCTCCCAGTTGGCCACCGTGCCGCGTCGTGAGCCGGTCTTGCACACGGCGATCTACGATATCGACAAGAGCGAGATTGACGCGCGCATCGCACAGATCATCA
>CAYNTW010000114.1:0-6968 GCA_964400085.1 uncultured Steroidobacteraceae bacterium
AGGCGACCGAGGTCACGCGATTGAGTGCGTCATAGCCGTAGGTCGCCACCGCGCCCCGGGCGTCTGTGGAGGTGGCGAGATTTCCGGCCGAATCATAGGTATTGGTGGTGGTGCCGGTGTCCGGACTGAGCTGACTGACCAAATCCCCGAATCCGTTATACCCGTAGGAGGTCGATAGCTTTCGCGGATCGGTCACCTGGGTGAGGTTGTCGTTCGCATCGTAGGTGAACTTGGTCACGCCGCTTGCCGGGTCGGTGATCTGGGACAGGCGATTGAGCTCGTCGTACGCGTTCGTTGTATTGCGCGAGAGCGGTGCATTGATGGTTGTCTGATTACCGTTGCTGTCATAGCCAAAGTTCGTGGTCACTGCGCTCGTGCCGGCAGACCCAATGTCCTGGGACATGCGGCTAAGGGCATCGAATGCCTGGGACCGTGTTCTGGCGAGGGTATTTGAGGGACTACGGACGTCTTCGCGAGTGCGATTGCCTGCGCTGTCGAGGGTGTACGTAACGGAGTTCCCTAGCCCATCGCTGATACCCGTAAGCCGATGCGCCGCATCGTAGACATATGAGAGATTACTTCCGTCGGGCAATGTGACTCGTTTGAGGAGACCCGTGGGCCAGTATTCGAAATTCGTGGTTTCACCGCCGACGGCACGCGACGTCAGACGCTGGCGAAGATCATAGCTAAGAGTAGTGAGCACGCCGTTGGCGTCCGTAATAGATAGGGGCTGTCCATGTGCGTTGTACGTATTGAACGTCGTCACATGGCCAGCCGCATCCGTCACAGTGTTTATCTGACCGCACTGATAACCGGTCCTGCACGTGTAATAGGTGTACGTCGTCACGTCGCTTACGTCGGAACGCGGTCCATCCACCGAAAGCACCTGGCCGTAGGCTGTGTACGTATAGGTCCATACGCGCGGTGACCCATCGGAGGGTGCGGAGAATCCGCTACTGCCTGTGCTGTCAGTCGTCCCTTGTACGACCTTCTTACAAACAACGGCAATGCCAGTGCCATCTGGCAAGGTTGCGCCACCGGCGCAACTTGCGATCGCTCCTCCAATGGTTGGATCCGGCTGGCCGTTGTAGACCCAGGTCGTGATCTTCTTGGGTTCGGCTCGGGCCACCGGAAAATTCCACACCGGATGCCATTGTGTGGAGATCTTCCGCTGAGCCGTGTTGGTCGGAACCGTGTAGCTAGCCAAGTTGGTGGGGCAGGACGTACTCGAAGCCATACCCTCCACTCGTACGGTCTCAACCCCCCGAACTGGATCATTCAGATAACAAACCGAGTTACCCCTGTCGTCGGTGCGCCTCGCCAGGAGGCCTGCAGCGTCATAGGCCATCGTGCGAGTGCTTGCACTGCTACCGGCACCGGCCGGGCGCCACTCGGAATCAATACGGCGTTCTCCGTCGGGACCGGTATCCCAGTTGATGGTGATCACCCCGCCCTGCGGCGGCGTCGTGACTTGGCGCGAACCGTTCGCCCCCGGAAACCCCGTATTCAGAGTATAGGCGTCCACTCCCCCGGCGTGTTCTGTCTTGATTGGGCCATAGGCGTCATACGTGTACGTCGATTCCCGCGTGTTGGTCTCATCGTAGAGGCCGGTCAGTCTGCTGGCTGCGGGATCCGAGGCTGTAGTTCCTGAATACGCCGGCTCGTCGTAAACATAGGTTTTGCTCGTTCCGTCCGCATACGTGACGGCCGTCACCAGCCCCCTGGGATCGATTGCGTATAGGATCTGCTTACCATCAGGAAGCGTAATTGAATCGTAAGCCCCCGCAGGCAGGTTCGAAGTTGACCTCGAATAGACGAGCTGATGGCCCCCCGGCGCTGCCACCTCGGTCAAAGTAGTTCCAGTAATGCTGTAGCTCAGGGACCGGCCGTCAGCGAACACGCGCTGAAGCAACTGACCGTTCAGGTCGAAAATGTCGAAGCTACCGTTCGGTGAGCGCGCCAGCCACTGTTGCGTACCATTCGGACCGGCGATCAAGGCCAGTTGCGGTTTATCCGGCGCAAGCGTGCTGAAGACACCTGCATTCTGGGTAAATACGGTGCGATGCCCGCCCGAATCGATCCACCAGGTCTGTGGAAGAGTCTGAGTAGATGGGTCTTTGACCAAGGGGAATGATCGGGGAATTTCCACGGGGGGTGGCAGATTGCCCGGATATACTCCTGGCGGAGTCACTTTTACGTTAGCGATCAGGGTCGCACCGGGCGCTTGCGAGGTGGCGAGCCCAGTGAAGTCCACAACCGTCGAAGCGTGGTTCCAAGACCAGCGACCCAGTTGGCTGGAGTAGCTTCGGTCAACGCGAAGTAGACCGCCCGCCGCCGTGTAATCCGTCTCGTTTTCGAGCTTTGCCGAACCAACCGCGTCGATTGGATTCCCGAACGTATTCTCGCCCTTCAGGCAGCACTTCGGCGGATCTGGAACATTCTTCTTGCACGTCAGGTCGTAAACGGCACTTTGAGTGCCATTCACCTGCTCGTAATGAAAGTTGGCGCTCGAGGATCCCCAGCCCGAGGGACATCTGATGTTGGCCGTCACACCAATGATTCCCCCAGAGGATGTGTATGGACCGCTTGCGGGGGAGGTGTTGCACGCGGTCTGATAACTCGTAACCGTCGAGCCGCCGGTCTCGAACGCAGTCCATTGGCCGTTGATTTTGGCGGTGCCGGGAAAGGGATTGGTCGGCGCCGTCTGAGTGACCTGTTCGCACGTCCCGTTGCAAGTGCCTGCGGTACATTGCGCATATTGCGCCGCACTGTGGGCATTAAGAGCGTCAATTACGCCCTGTGGAGTATCGTAGTCGCCCGTGCCTCCGCCCACTACGACCCAGGTCCAAGTAGGCGCTCGATTTTCGTCCTTGGCCCAGCACTCCCCGTGCCCCAAAAGCATGCCGGAGAATACGACCATCCAGCATAGGACCGAGTGCGGGTGGATCAAGGATGAGAACAGAGCTCGCGACGAAGACATCGCTCGCCTTTGGAGATAAGTGACGAGTGAGACCATAAGACCCCCCTGATTCCTTCCGGACGATGCCCGAGACTCCCTGGACGTCTAGCGGATGATCACCGTCCTTGGTTGCAGCTAATCATTGCTGCGCGGCGCTCAAATTGACAAGAGCGAAAACACAGAAAGTCGGAGTTACGAAAAATATTTCGCTGCGGGTGAGATAAGCAGCGCGCAGCACCCAGTTGTATCTTTTTGGCGCATGACGATCAATGTCCAGCAGTGCTCCCGTCTCGAACGTCCCCCGGCATCTCCATGCCCAGCCACTTCGCCAAAAACGCCCACTGATCTGCAAAATCATCGATTTGCATCCAGACCGGTTTTCCCGCCCCATGCCCAGCACGGGTCTCCACTCGGATCAGAATGGGATTGGAGCAAACCTGCACCGCCTGCAACGCCGCGGCAAACTTATAACTATGCCAAGGAACGACGCGGTCGTCGTGATCGGCTGTGGTAATCAAAGTGGGCGGATAGCACATCCCTTGCTTCACGTTGTGCACGGGTGAATAGGAATACAAAGCCTTGAACTGCTCAGGATCCTCGCTGAGCCCGTAGTCAGACGACCACTGCCGCGCGTTGGCGCTGGCGGTGTGATACCGAAGCATGTCCAACACACCGACGGCGGGGAGGGCGGCGCCGAATAGGTCGGGTCGTTGGGTAAGGGCGGCACCGACCAACAGGCCACCATTGCTGCGGCCGTGGATGCCGAGCTTCTGGGGGCGCGTGTAGCGCTCGCGAATCAGATACTCCGCGGCTGCGATGAAATCGTCGAACACGCGCTGTTTGTTTTCGAGCGTGCCCGCCTGGTGCCAGCTCTCGCCGTACTCGCCGCCGCCGCGTAAGTTGGCCTCGGCGTAGCCGCCGCCCATCTCTAGCCAGGCGAGTACCGAGGCGCGGAAGGTCGGGGTGAGAGAAACGTTGAAGCCGCCATAGCCATACAGAAGGAACGGCTGATTGCCGTCCCTGGGCAGGTCGCGGCGGTGCGTGATGTACATCGGCACGCGCGTGCCGTCCTTGCTCAGGTAAAACACCTGTTCAGTCACGTACTTGCCGGTATCAGCCGCGACCACCGCTTTGCGCCAGAGCTCCGCTTTGTTGGCGGTCACGTCATAACGGTAGATTTGGGGCGGTGTGACATAGTCGGTATAAGAGAAGAAGGTCTCGGTTTCCTTGCCCTCGCCAAAGAAACCCTCGACGGTTCCCATCCCAGGGAGCGGCACCTGGCCCACCATGGTGCCGTCGACTTTGAACACTCGTGCCACCGTGTGCGCGTTCTGGACATACTTCGCCACGATGCGTCCGCCCACATAGGTCGCTTCCTCCAGGGCAAGGGTGTCTTCAGGAACCACAGTGGGCCAGTTGGATCCTGGAGGGCGGCTCGCGTCCACCTCGATCACGCGGCGTAGCGGAGCATCCTTCGTCGTCTGGAAATACATCCGATCTCCGTTCGAGCCGATGAACGTGTAAAGAGCATCCCATCCATAGAAGAGAGGAGTAGCCCTCGCACCAGGTTGCCGTAGATCGAGAAGACTGACACCGTTGCGGTCGTAACCGTCGAACAATGTGATGACGAGATAGTGTCCATCCTCCGTCACGCGAGCGGAGGGAACTCGTGTTGGGTGATCTTTCACCTCGTACACGAGTTGATCAGACTCTTGCGGGTCTCCGAGCTTGTGGAAATAGACCGCTGGCCGACCTGCATCATCACCCTTTCCATTTGGCAGGGCTGGATAACGACTGTAGTAAACGCCTGACCCATCACGTGCCCAGGAAACACCCCAGAACTTGGTGAATCGCAGGGTGTCAGGCAGATCCAAGCCATCTACCACCCGCTTGAAGCTCCAGACTTGCCAGTCGGTTCCACCATCAGAGAACGCATATGCGACAACATCACCCTTCGGGCTCGGAGTGAAATCCGAGAGCGCCACGGTGGCGTCCGCACTCATAGCATTCGGATCCACGAGCACCCGAGCCGGAGCGTCGAGAGCTTCGGTGACGAACAGGACGCTCTGGTTCTGCTTCCCATCATTGCGCAGATAGAAGTAGCGGCCGCCCTCCTTGACCGGTGCATTGAATCGCTCATAGCTCCAGAGCTGGGTGAGCCGCTGCTTCACCCAGGCGCGCTGTGGAATGGCCTCGAGCCGCGGTTGTGAGAGCTTGTTCTGCGCGGCGACCCAGTCCTTGGTCGCCTGCGAGTCCAGGTTTTCGAGCCAGCGGTACGGATCGTCGACCTTCTTTCCGTTGTAGTCGTCGGAAACGCCGATCCGTGCGGTTAGAGGATAAACGAGCTGGGTAGAAGGCGTGGCGGGTAATCCGGCCACAATATCGGTGCTGGTCGGCATGGGCTTACCTCGGGGGCCGTTGCCAGGAACGGGCGTCAAAGGGCCCAGCGGGCCGTTCGCGCAGCCGACGAGGGCGATGCAGGCACCCAGCGCACAAGACCAGCCGCGGATGCCCAGAAACGACCGGTAGCGCTGCAGTTTTTTGATCCCGTACACTCGTGGCCATCCTAAAAGAGCCAGGCTTTGAAGTGCTCTGATTCTAACAAAGCGTGCACCGCATGAGATTTATCCGAGCTGTCTCGTACTGCCTGCAATTGATTATGCTCGTCGCCATGTCCAACGCAGCCACCGCAGAGAAACTGTCCATCGAGCGCTTGTTCGCCGCGCCGGATCTGTCCGGCGCCAGCCTGCGCTCGCCACACATCTCGCCAGACGGGCGGTTCGTCGCGTATTTACGCGGCAAGGACACCAATAAGGACCGCCTCGATCTTTGGGCGTACGACATTGCCCGCCACGAGCACCGGCTACTTGTCGATTCCGCGCTGCTGCAGCCACAGGAGCGCGCGCTCTCGGCGGAGGAGGAAGGGCGGCGCGAGCGCCAGCGCACTTCCTCACTATCGGGCATCGTCGAGTACGAGTTCTCGCCGGATTCGCGTTACCTGCTGGTGCCGTTGGGTGGCGATTTGTACGTTTATGACCTGCACGCCACGCCGGAGAAGGCGGTCCGCAGGCTGACCAGCGGCGGGAGCTACGAGACGGACGCGCACTTCTCGCCACGCGGCTCGTACGTGAGCTTTATTCGTGACCAGAACCTCATTATCTACGATCTCGGCAAATCAACGGAGCGCGCAATCACCAAGGACGGGGGCGGCCTCGTCAGCTTTGGGACGGCGGAGTTCATTGCCCAGGAGGAGATGGACCGCTCAACCGGTTACTGGTGGTCGCCGGATGAGAAGCGCATTGCCTTTACCAGGGTCGACGAGTCGCCCGTCGCGGCAGTGGACCGCTTCGAGATCTACGCTGACAGTGTCAAAGTCATTCAACAGCGTTATCCCGCAGCTGGCACGAAAAACGCCCTCGTTCAGCTATTCGTCAAGTCGCTCGATGGCGATTCTCCCGCGGTGCAGATCGATCTTGGCAAGAGCCCGGACTACTACCTCGCTCGCGTCAATTGGCTTCCCAGCAGCACCGCATTGGCGGTACAGCGCCAAAGCCGTGATCAGAAGACGCTCACATTACTCAAAGCGGATGCAACCACTGGAAACACGAACGAGTTGCTCACCGAGCATAGCGATACCTGGGTCGACCTCCACGACGAGCTCACATTCCTGGAGCACTCGCCGCGATTTATCTGGGCTTCGAGCCGTTCGGGGTTCAAACACCTCTATCTCTACGACCTCAACGGGAAGCTCATTCGCCAGCTCACCGATGGTGAGTGGGAAGTCGTCGGCGACAGTGAAGCGCGCGCAATTCGTGGCCTCGATGAGCGCAACAATCTACTTTACTTCATGGCGACTGCCGAATCCCCCTTGGAGCGGCATCTTTATTCGATAGCCCTGAACGACGCGCGCGCAACTCCCCGCAGAATTACAGCCGATTCCGGCTGGCACGATGTAACCATGTCGAAGGACACGAAAGTATTCCTCGATACTTTCTCCACACCTGACCAT
>CAYNTW010000114.1:7068-13997 GCA_964400085.1 uncultured Steroidobacteraceae bacterium
GTGCAGCAGGTGCGCAAAGCCTGGCTAGGCAATGCACGATCGACTGCGGGTTTTTTCCGCCAATATCTGGCACAACACGGTTATGTGGTGTTCACGCTCGACAATCGCGGGAGCGCCGCGCGCGGCGTCCGCTTCAAAACTGCGATCTACCACCACATGGGGTCCGTTGAAGTGCAGGACCAGGTGGCGGGAGTCGGGTTCCTGAAAACTCTCCCCTACGTGGACCCAAAGCGCATCGCGGTGTTTGGTTGGAGTTATGGCGGCTACATGGCGCTGATGTGCATGATGCAAGCGCCCGATGTGTTCACGGCTGGTATCGCGGGCGCCCCCGTGACCGACTGGAGTTTCTACGACACGCATTACACCGAGCAGTACATGGGCACACCGCAGGAAAATGCGGCTGGATACACGGCGAGCAGCGTTATGACTTACGCAAGCCAACTTCGCGACCCGCTCCTGATCATGCACGGCATGGCTGACGACAACGTGCTGTTTACTCACAGCACGACGCTTTTCAAGAAACTCCAGGATCTCAACAAGCAGTTTGAGATGATGACTTATCCAGGCAGCAAGCACGCGCTACTGCGACATGCGGATACCGGCCCGCACGCCTACGCAACCATCAAGCGCTTCCTTGATACGCAACTGGGCGGCGCCGGAGAACCGTGAGAATGACGTCCCTGGGAATCGCATGCGTCAGAGCCAAGCCAGCGACGTAAATCCCACCCCCGACGATCAAGGTCAGGAGCCAAGGCAACTCGACGGAACGGGTCAAGAGGACCATCGCAGCGAAGGCAACCGCGCCGGAGAAGATCGCTTTCAGCGGGTTTTTGAGCGACGGCAGCGGGCGCCCGGCGCGTTTCAGTCCCGACAACATACAGATGAGCGCCGCGAGCTCGGCGATCACGGTTCCCGCGGCGGCGCCGATGTAGGAATATCGGGGTATCAGGGAAAAGTAGGCGATAAACGCGCACGCGCAGGCGACCGAGTCAGCGATCAACACGAACCGCGGCCGCTCGCAAGCCACAAGGGCGAACCGCAGAATGTGGGTCATGCCCGCCAAGGCGATCGCGAACGCGATGATTGCGAGCGCCGGGGCGCCCGCCGCGAACTCCGCGCCGGACATCAACGTAACAATCTGAGGTGCGAAGAGTGTCAGCGCGAGTATCACCCCGACTCCGTACAGGGCCCCCGCGTCGACCGCGTTGTGCAGTGACTGGCGGAATTCTTTCGGGCTGTTGTGTGCCCCCGCGGTAAGGGCCGGCATCATCAACCCGGCGAACAGGTACGGGATCGACGTAGCCAACTCGAACAGCTTCGAGGGCACGCCGTACAGCCCGACATCCGCTGCCGGTTGATATAGCGACAGCAACAGCGAGTCGCCGCGCAGCATCGCCATGCCCAGGATTTGTGCCCCGGCAATCGGCAACCCGGCTACCAGGAACTGCCGCCAGAGGCCGACCTCGAAACGCAGCCGGAAAGGAACCAGGCGGCGCGCCAGGCGCCATGAGATCCCCATCGCTAGCGCCGCGCCCGCGAGTGTCGCGCCGAGCATGGGCAGGGCACCTGCTCCAGTCGTCAGCGCCAGGCCCCAGACTCCCGCCAGTGTAGTGACCGCTCCCAGGACCTCCGCGATGGCGTTGCGGCCCTGTTTGAGGACACTCTGGAAAATCGAGATGAGAAAGTCGCTCGCCTGCAGGCAGGTGTAGATCGCTGCCCCGATCAGCACGCCCCATTTGACGGTCACGTCATATGGCGTAGCCCAAGCAAACGCTGCGGCGGCGATGAGCATGCCGCCGGTGGTCACGAATCGGAGCGCCAAGGCATTCCCAGCGATCTTGGGGGCGCCTTCCGCTCCCGCTCGGGACATCTCCCGGAGATTGATCATGTAAAGCCCACAATCGGCGAGTACCGCGGCGAAGGCGCAATAAGTCAAAACGGTGCGGTAGTAGCCGTATTCCGTCGGGCCCAGGTACCGGGTCAAAACCATGATGGTCACGAACCCAGCCACGGCGGTCGCCGCCTTTCCCGACACGATCGCGGCCATGTTTGCCGCGAGAGAGCGCAACAGACTCATAGGCGGGCACGCATCTTGCGAAGCTTGACCGGTAGGGCAATTGAGCCGCCATCAGACGAGCAAGAACCTTCACACATCATCCGCGGCCTCGACCTACGTTGAATCAAACTTCGCAGTTGCAAGTATCGTACTACGGGAAGCACCAAATGAAGGTAGGTATCCTCGCTGGCGGGGTCGGCTCTCGCCTGGCAGAAGAGACGGTCGTCAAACCGAAGCCGATGGTGGAGATCGGCGGCCGTCCCATCCTCTGGCACATCATGATGCACTACTCGACGTACGGCTTTAAGGAGTTCGTCGTCGCGCTCGGCTACAAAGGCGAATACATCAAACGCTACATGGCCGACTACTGCTCGCTGTCCCCCGACCTGCGTATCTCGCTCAAGGACGGTCACATCGAGCCGCACGCGAACGGGAACGGCATCAGTGTGCGCGAAGACTGGGAAGTCGATCTGATCGACACCGGCCTGCCAACCAACACCGGCGGCCGCATCAAGCGACTGAAGCCGTATCTCGGAAACGGCACGTTCATGCTCACCTGGGGTGATGGCGTTTCGAACGTGAATCTCCATGAGCTGCTGAAATTCCATCGCAGCCACGGGAAGATCGCCACCGTCACCGCCGTGCGGCCGCCCGCGCGCTTCGGACGTCTCGAGATCGAAGACCACAAAGTTACTCGTTTTGACGAGAAGCCCCTCGAGGGCGAAGCCTGGATCAATGGAGCCTTCTTCGTACTCGAGCCCGCGGTGTTCGACTACATCGAGGGGGATTCGACGCTCTTCGAGCGCGAGCCCCTGGAAGGTCTCGCCCGCGATGGAGAGCTCATGGCCTACCAACATCACGGCTTCTGGCAGTGCATGGACACGATCCGTGACAAGGTCCGCCTCGAGTCGTTGTGGGAGAGCGGCGACGCACCGTGGAAAATCTGGCGCTAAGAGGTACAACAAAGATGCGAATTTTATTGACTGGGCACGACGGCTACATCGGACACGTACTGACGCCCATGCTTCTGGAACGTGGACATGATGTCACCGGACTCGACAGTTGCCTCTACGAGGGCTGCGGATTCGCCACCGGCAAGCGGCTGTCCGTCCCCGTCATCCGTAAGGACGTGAGGGAAGTTGACCTCGAGGACCTGCGCGGCTTCGATGCGGTCGCGCATCTGGCCGGCATTTCCAACGACCCCCTTGGAGACCTCGCTCCCCAGACAACCTACTCCATCAATCATGAGGCCTCCGTGCGCCTCGCCCGCCTGGCGAAGCAGGCCGGGGTACCGCGGTTTGTATTCTCCTCCTCCTGCAGCAACTACGGCGCTGCTGGCAACGACTACCTCGACGAGAGCGCCAGCTTCAACCCGGTTACGCCGTACGCGGAAAGCAAGGTATGGACAGAGCGCGATGTATCCCCGTTGGCGGATGAGTCGTTCAGCCCCACATTCCTGCGCAGTGCGACCGCCTTCGGTGTATCGACGCGGTTGCGTGGCGACCTCGTCGTCAACAATCTGGTGGGGTATGCGGTCACTACCGGAGAGGTCCTCATCAAGAGCGACGGTATGCCTTGGCGCCCGCTCGTGCACATTGAGGATATCTCGCGTGCCTTTGTCGCCGTGCTCGAAGCGCCGCGGGAGTTGGTTCACAACGAATCCTTCAATGTAGGAATCACTTCCGAGAACTATAGAGTGCGCGAAGTGGCTGACATGGTTGAACAGGTCGTCCCGAACGCCAAGGTCACATATGCCGGGGGCGCCAGTCCCGACACACGCAACTATCGGGTGAATTGCGACAAGATTCGTAAGGTCCTGCCGTCTTTCCAACCGAAGTGGACCGTGCGCAAGGGAGTCGAGGAGGTTTATGCCGCGTATTGTGAGCACAAGACCACCTCGGAGGAGTTTCTCAGCTCCAGTTTCATTCGTTTGAAGAAGATCCGGGAGCTCCAGAATGCGGGCATGCTGGATAGCACACTTGCCTGGCGCAATGGGAATGGGAATGCGCGCAAGAGCATTGGCAATACCAACGTCGAGGCAGGACGGCCCGCGGCATGACCGACCTGGACATCACGACGCAGCGCACGGGCGCCCATTGCCGATCCTGCGGCGGCACGGACCTGTCGATATTCCTCTCGTTGGGCAATCTGCCGCTCTCCGACGGCTTCCTTGACGCGCGGCAGCTCGTAGAGAACGAGCCGCGCTATCCGCTCGATGTCGCTTTCTGCTCGACCTGCTCGCTGGTGCAGATCCTCGAGACGGTACCGCCCGAGGAATTGTTTGGAGCGGATTATCCTTATTTCTCCTCGTTCACTGACACCCTGTTACGGCATTCCGAGGCCAACGTGACCGAGCGCATCGCGGAGCGCAAGCTGGGTGGCGGGAGCCTGGTCGTCGAGCTCGCGAGCAATGACGGTTACCTCCTGCAGTACTACAAGGCGCGCGGTGTCCCGGTGTTGGGTATCGACCCCGCGCCCGGTCCGGTTGCCGCGGCTCGCGCCAAGGGGATCGATACATTGCAGGCTTTCTTTGGCGCCGATTTCGCAAAGAAACTGGTGTCGGAAGGGCGTCGTGCGGATGTGATCCATGCGAACAACGTCCTTGCGCACGTGGCAGACACGAACGGTTTTGTTGAAGGCATCGCGACTCTGTTGAAGGACGACGGTGTTGGCGTAATCGAATGTCCTTACGTGAAGGATCTGATCGATCATGGTGAGTTCGACACGATCTATCACGAGCATCTGTGCTATTTCTCCGTAACAGCCCTTCGAGCGCTGTTCGGTCGGCATGGGTTGTACATCACGCGCGTCGTGCCGTTGGCGATCCACGGCGGGTCGCTCCGTGTGTTTGTGGAGAAGCAGGATCGGCCCGAGCGCTCCGTGCAGGAGTATCTCGAGTCGGAGCAACGGCTCGGAATGGATCGTCTCGACTACTACGCGGACTTCTCCAACCGGGTGAATCAGATCCGCACCGAGTTGAATGAGCTCTTGCAAGGGCTGAAGGAGCGCAAGGCGCGCATTGTGGGTTACGGGGCCGCGGCGAAGGGCACCATCATGCTCAACTACGTCGGCATCGGCCAGGAGACGCTGGACTTCGTGGTCGACCGCAACACGCACAAACAGGGGCGCTACATCCCGGGCGTGCGCTTGCCGATCGCGCCTCCCGAGCGTGTGCTGGCGGAACAGCCGGACTATGTGCTGATTCTGCCGTGGAACTTCAAAGACGAAATTATGGCGCAGCAGGCTGAGTACCGTCGTCGCGGCGGGAAGTTCATCGTGCCGGTACCGCGGCCGACAATTATTTAAGGGGACAGGAATGCCGGAGTTACGACAACGGGCGGTGGCAGAGCCGCTCCCGACCAGTGGCTATCCTCACGCCGTGACCGCTCTGTCATGCCAGGCTTGCGGCGGCACCGCGGTGGAGTCCTTTTACGAGCTTCGCAACGTGCCGGCGCATAGTTGCCTACTGTTGCCGACGCGCAAGGAAGCGCTCGCCTTTCCGCGTGGTGATATTGAGTTGGTGTTTTGCCACGACTGTGGGTTTATCGGCAACGCACGTTTTGACGTCTCATTGAATCAATACAGTGCGGCCTACGAGGAGACGCAGGCGTTCTCGCCGCGGTTCGTGAAGTTCCTGGATGAGATCTGTCGCGATCAGATCAAGAAATTCCGGTTGGGGCTCGGCGTGACCGCACTGGAGATCGGCTGCGGCAAAGGCGAGTTCATCACAAGGTTGTGCGAGTTGAGCGGCTGTAGTGGTATCGGAATCGATCCGGGTTACCACCCGGAACGGAATCAAAGCACTGCGTTGGACCGACTCACATTCATAAGGGATCTATACGGGCCACGGTACGCCCACCTGGAAGCCGACTACATCGCTTGCCGACATACGTTGGAGCACATCGGTCCAGTGCAGGAGTTCATGCGCCTCATTCGCCAGACCATCGGCGATCGCAAGGCCGACGTGTTCTTCGAGCTGCCTGACATGGAGCGGGTGCTCGAGACGGGTGTCTTCTGGGACATCTACTACGAACACTGCACCTACTTCACCCGCGGATCACTTGCGCGCCTGTTCCGATCAGAAGGGTTCGACGTTCACGGTCTCTACAAGGCCTACGATGATCAGTATCTGATGATAGAGGCCACACCGGCTCGCGGGCGGACGGCTGCGCGTCTCCCGCAAGAAGACGACCTCGAGTCGACCGCGGCGCTGGTCAAGAAATTCCAGGCCGAGGTCGATCATCGGTTGGAGGAGCTTGCCGCGGCGGCCGAGCGCTGGCGGCGGTCGGGACAGACGGTGGCCATCTGGGGCTCGGGCTCTAAGTGCGTTTCGCTCATGTGCTCTCTCGATCTTGGCGATTCGTTGCGGTCGATTGTCGATATCAATCCGCACAAGCACGGCAAATTCCTCGCCGGCAGCGGATGGGAAATCTCCAGTCCCGACTCGCTGACGGCGCTTCGTCCCGACGCCGTCGTCATCATGAACTCGATCTATACCCAGGAGATCCGGCATGAGCTCGCCACTCGCGGCCTCCAACCCGAACTTCTCCCGCTCTGAGACCGGGCTGATGAGCGCCCCACAGCCGTCCACGGCAGGTTCCGTGTTGGACAACGGTCCCGCTCGCGACTGGATTGGGACGCCGACGCTGGTTCCGTCGCAGGTGCTGGATACCGAGCGCCTCATGCAGATTGCGGCCACCCGAAGCGCCGACTACCGGCGCGCCGAGCCTTTCCCGCACATCGTGTTGGATGGGTTGTTCTCGGACGGGTTACTCGACCAGGCGGTGGCGGAGCTACCCGCCGCCAGCGCGACGTGGACCACCTACAACACAGTGAACGAGTCGAAACAGGTATGCTCGGACGCTGGCCTGTT
>CAYNTW010000114.1:14097-18781 GCA_964400085.1 uncultured Steroidobacteraceae bacterium
AGCGTACGCGGCAGCTCTTGAAGGAGGCGTTGGCCGAGCTCATCCCAGGAGAGAAGGTCATCGTTTTCGGCTCTCTCAGGCGGCCCGGGGTTTTCAACGACCGATCCGATATCGATTTGGCACTCGAGAGAGTGCCGCCACAAATGAGTGAGTACCGCCTAACGTCGGAGTTGATGGAGCGCATGAATCGCCCGGTCGACGTGCTTCTTCTGAGCAATTCGCGGTTACGCGATAAAATCCGGTGCGAGGGGGAAGTGTGGATCGCATAGGCCTACAGACTTTGCGCGCCGAGATGCTGGCCGACAGTCGCATCATGCAGGAGGCTTATACCAAGGCGGTCGAGCGCCTCGCGCGCGCCGAAGAAGTCGCCTACGAGGGCTGTGCGCATCAGCTTTGCCGTTTCTACAACGCTTTCGAGCAAGCAGGTCTGCGTTTGGCGAAGGCCTTCGAAAACCACATCGACAACGAAGAGGGCTGGCATACGTCCCTGCTCAATCGCCTTTGTCTCGAGATCGAAGGTGTGCGACCAGCCCTGATTCCACACGAGCTGAAAAGGCCCCTGAATGAGCTGCGAGGCTTTCGTCATGTCGTCGTGCATGCTTACGATCTCGAACTCGACGCGGGAAAGCTTCAACCATTGGTGAAATACGCGGGAGAAGTTGCCGCGCGGTTTCCGGCACTGATCGAAGCATTTGTCGGAGTCGTGGATCGCAATCTCAAGTGAGCGCGTGCGCTCTGGAGACTGGGCGGCCATCGCAAGAGGAGCCCCTCGCGGAACTGCCCGCAGCCCACCCCGGTGCCCGGCTGGGCTGCGCGCTGAAAAGCGGTTGAGTTCCGTGGGCCGATGGACCCGAAGCGGTTCGCGATCGGGGCTGCGAACCTGCTAATACCGCCATCACCAGCCCCCACGATTTGACTGGCTAAATGGGAAATGCCCTGGCATACCTACCGAAATAGCAACAACACCCCCACACTCAGCCCCACCAGCACATATCCCACCAGATACCAAAACGGCTCCTTCAGCAGGTATTCAAACTCAGGCGGCGGCCGCGGCGACAACCACCACATCAAACGCCGCCGAAAAATGAAACACGCGATCCCCGCCAACGGCAGTCCATAGATCACTAGCAAACCGCGGGACAGCCGAGACGGCCGAGACGGCCGCAAAACACCCGAGCCTTCCTGCGCCGCCGCTGCAAGACCCGGCAGAAAGGACTGTAGGTGAGTCACGCCATAAACATAGACCACCAACAGCGTGACGCCTAACACTGTATGAAATGAGCGCGCCATAGTCTCAAACAATCCGCAGCACCGCCAACAAATCAAGCAAGCTGTGGGTCACGATGGAACGAGGAATCCATCCAGTCACCTCGTAGCTCAGGCCAAACACGAGCCCCGCGATGGCAATCAGGCGAACTGTCCTGTTTATTGGTCGCCGCCAATCTCACCTGTGGTCGAATATTTTATTGCAGCTCTGATTTCTGTGTGTTCGCCATTGCCCTTAAGGAATGAGAACTGGCCCAACGTCCGGATTTATCTCACGTCGGATGCAGATTTATTTTTCCGCCCAGCTCTTGCTAGCCCGATATCGATTGGACAATGATCGAACTGGACCACGGACGGTGACCATCCGCCAGATCTCCAGGGAGTCTCGGGGGCCGTCCGGGAAAAATCAGGGGGTCGCAATGCTCTCAACTTACTTTGTTCCACGAGCGCTCGAATTGCTTTCTCTCGCGAGCCGCTGGTCAACGATCGTGCGAGGGTTGCGCACAAGCGGCTGTTATTCGACGCCGCTCCGCGCGCCGAGAGTCGCCGCCCCCATTCGTCTCATATTCTTCGTCGTAGTGGCGCTCGCTTTGGCTCTCGGTCACCCGGCCAAAGGTTGGACCAAGGATGAGTGGCGGAAGCCCGTGTTTACTTGGCGCGCCGTTGGCGGCGGTACTGGGGATTTTCACACCCCCGGGGCAGTCCTTGATGCAGAGAACGCCAGCAACCAGCAGGCGTACGCTGCGTGCTTGGCCAGTCCAGCCGGAGGGAATTGTGGCGGGGGTTGCAGCATGATCAACCACTCCGGTCTCGTTGGATCATATGGGGGCCCGATCATCAACGGGCAGAATACTTACCAGTCGACGACCCAGTGGACCACAACAACGTTTGGCCCGAGTTGTGGCGCCAATCCGGGGAAGGGGACCACGACTGAGAGCTACAGCGGTTCGAGCGGTAGCATCGCTGTATCGGGCAGTCCGAGTTGCCCCCCGGGGTATTCATTCCAAAATACCAGTCCCATAACATACACGACCGTCCAAGGTCAGCAGGTACCGACATACACGGGCGATTGCGTCAAACACATACCCGATCCACCCTGCTGCACCACCAAGAATGAGGTACCGAGTCCCCTCTTTGGACAGCCGGTCGATGCGTTGGGCGCTGAAAAAATTGAGCCCGAAACCGACTATGTATCGGCAGATGGTCTGTTAAAGATCACTCGGCTCTATTCCAGTCAACAGGAGCGCTGGAGCTGGGGATACAACTCCGCCTTGGCTGATTTCACAGGTTCAGGAAGCGCCCTTCCCAACAGCACAACATTGACAAGCTACCTCCTCGAGACTCCTGAAGGGGTTTATTATGGCAATGCTCCGACCCCTGTACCCGTCGCCGAGTCCTTTCCATTATTGAAGACGCAGCCAGACCAAGGTCAATTGGAAGCTTGGGTGATCGGTCCGGATGGCAGGCGCACGGTTTTCACCGCTAGCGCCGGCACTTTCAGCACGTTGGCCCCCGACCAGCCGCAACTCAGTCAGATAAATCAAAACGGCGCCGCGTGGCTATTGCGTTTGCCAAGTGGCAGTTTTCAACTGTTTGACTCCAACGGCAAACTGCTGCAAGAGGTTTTCCGGGACGGAAAATCGCTGAGCTATGTGGCCACTGGAAGCACTCTCACGGTGACCGAGAACCCAAGCGGAGCGCAGCTGATATATTCACGATCCACCTCGACGCAAGCGCCGCCCGGTGTGTACGACTTGGTCACTCTGCCGGACGGGAGCCAGATTCAGTACTCCGTCGAGGCTTCCGGAATGGTGACGGACGTTCGCTATCCGGACTCGAGCACCAAGAGCTATCTGTACAACGAGACGACCTATACCGGGATTAGGGACGGGTCGATGCCGAACTGGTTGACTGGCGTGATCGATGAGAGCTCCACGCGCTATGCGACCTTTACCTACGACGGGCGGTACCCGAGCGGGACTCAGTTGGCCGGTGCGGTCAACAACTTCACGTTCAATCTCACCAACTTTGCTTATAGTTCCGCCTCGCTGCAGATCCAGAATCCTTTCGGAGCAAACCTGACACTCGGTTACCAGACAGGTCCGGATGGCGAGCGCCAAATGACCTCACTGTCCCAGCCGGCAGGCTCGGGTGGCGCGACGAGCCAGACCTCGATCGCGTACGACACTCAGGGCCACGTGTCCCGGGTGACTGACTACAACGGACATACGAGTTGCTTCTCGAATGACCCCGCTCGCAATGTCGAACTGATTCGGGTCGAGGGACTCACCAGCTGGACGTGCCCCAGCAGCCTTTCCACCTACACTCCAGCCGCGGGCACGGCCCAACGCAAGATCAGCACGCAATGGCATCCGCTCTGGAACCTGCCCGCCGCGAAGGCGGAGCCGAACAAGATCACTACGTGGGTCTATAACGGGCAGCCGGATCCGAGCAGCGGGGGAGCCATTGCGAGCTGTGCGACGGGAGCGCAACCCCTTCCGGATGGTTCTGCGATCGCGGTGCTATGTAAGCGCATCGAGCAGGCGACGACCGACACGATAGGAGCCTCCGGGTTTTCGGCGGCCAGAGCTGACGCTGCACGAGTGTGGTCCTGGACCTACGACGGCTACGGTCGCGTGTTGACTGCGACGGGGCCCCGGACAGATCTCAACAGCACGACGATCTATACCTACTACACCTGCTCCACCGGGTATCCGTGTGGACTAATTCATACGGTGCAGGACGCAGTGGGTAATCTTACTAGCTACGACAGCTATAACGGACATGGGCAGCCAACCCACATCACCGATCCGAACGGGGTGCCCACCACACTGGCTTACGATCCGCGTATGCGTCTCACGGATCGGTGCAGCAACGGGTCGCTACCGGCCTGCTCGGGCGGAGAGCTGACCCACTTCGACTACTACCCGACAGGATTGCTGAAGAGAGTCACGCTCCCCGATAGCAGCTATATCCAGTACACCTATGATGCCGCCCACCGGCTTACCCAGATCACTGATGAGGCCGGGAACAGTGTGCAATACACGCTCGACGTGATGGGCAATCCTACGACGGAGAATCGGTACGACATTTCAAAGGCCCTGCACTTCACCCATACGCGAGTGATCAATGTCCTGAACCAGGTTTACCAGGAGGTGAATGCGGCTGGCACCAGCGCGGTGACCACCACGTTTGCTTACGACAACGACGGCGACCGAACGCAGATCCAGGCTCCCCTCACTCGCAATACGGCTAATGCATACGACGAGCTGAATCGCCTCTCACAAATCACCGATCCGGCGAGCGGGGTGACGAAGTTCAGATATGACGGCAATGATCATCTAGTCTCGGTGCAGGATCCCCGGACACTTACTACGTCCTATACGTACAACGGGCTGGGAGACCTCACGCAGCAAGT
>CAYNTW010000115.1:0-18478 GCA_964400085.1 uncultured Steroidobacteraceae bacterium
CGGGAGTTTCACTTGCGATGAGGGTCAACAGCGGGACGAGCATGATCGCGCTGGTCCATAACAGGACCTTTGCCGAGGCAGCGTAACGTCTGAGCAGTCTGTCGGCCGCGAAGATCAATGCGATGAAAAGAGTGGACTGAAGGAGAAACGCGACCACGGCGGCAGCACTGAGCGGCAGCAGCCGCATGAGCCAGTGATGAGCGAGCGCCGCAATGAAGCTTGCGAGGTTCATGACTTTCTACCTCCCTCGAAGTCTTTGATCATCTTCTTGACCTGCGCCAGTTCCTGCCGACTCAACAACTCGCCGTTCAACAAGGCCGTCACGAGACCCATCGCGGATCCGTTGAAGGCCCGCTGCAGCAGATCCCGGACGAAACCCTGTTGGAAGTCCGCGGCGGCGATGATCGCGTTGTAGACGTATGCCCGGCCTGCCAGCCGGCGCTCCACGAAGCCCTTCCTCTGGAGAATGGCCAACATGGTGCGCACGCTCGGCAGCGCCAGGGGATGTCCGTCGGCGGCGAGTTTCTGGCGGAGATCTTCAACCGATGTGTCTTGCTGTTGCCAGATGATCTGCATCAGCGCCAGCTCGAGACTCGTGAGCGCAGGTGGCGGTGTCTTTTTCACGTCGGTGGTCCCGGTCGGTTAAGAGCGAAATCTTTCGCTCATGAAGCCACCCGGCCCAGTGAATGTCAATAGGTAGGGCGAAAAATTTCGCTCTTGGGCGATTTCGAAAGGGGGCTGAGAGCGCAGCACCGCGGCGGGCGAGCCACGACCGGCTATGGTGTAATGGGGATACCGTCGCAAAGCCGTAGCGAGCGAACCAGGGTACCGAGTATGAAGTTGCGCCTGAGCGTGATGATGTTCCTGGAGTTCTTCATCTGGGGCGGCTGGTTCGTCACCATGGGGAGCTATCTGGGAGCCAGCCTCGCGGCCAGCGGCGCGCAGATCGCCCTGGCCTACTCGACGCAGTCGTGGGGTGCGATCGTGGCGCCGTTCATCTTTGGCCTGGTCGCGGACCGTTATTTCAATGCCGAGCGCGTCCTTGCGGTCACGCATCTGGTTGGTGGAGCGCTACTGCTCGCGTTGGCGCGGCAGGGTGACTTTGCCGTCTTCTTCCCCCTGTTGTTGATTTACATGATCCTGTACATGCCGACGCTCGCACTGGTCAACTCGGTGTCCTTCCGACAGCTACAGGACCCGGCGCGCGAATTTGCCACCGTCCGGGTATGGGGTACAGTGGGTTGGATCGTGGCCGGGCTTTGCATCAGCTACCTGTTGTCATGGGATTCGCCGGCGTCCATCTCGCAGGGCATGTTGCGCAACACGTTCACGATGTGTGGTATCGCATCCCTCGTCCTGGGCGTTTATAGCTTGACCCTGCCACGCACACCGCCGGCCGCGCGAGGACCGGACACTTTTGCCGTTCGAAACCTGCTCGGGTTGGAAGCTCTGCGCCTGCTGGCCAACCGCAACTTCCTCGTGTTCTTCGTCTCGTCCATTCTCATCTGCATCCCCCTGGCGTTCTACTATCAGGAAGCCAACCAGTTCCTCACGGAGCTGCGGCTACCGAACGCCACGGGTAAGCAGACGCTCGGACAGATGTCGGAAGTGATATTCATGTTGCTCATACCCGCCTTCCTGAAACGCTGGGGGATGAAGACGACCTTGCTCGTGGGCATGCTGGCGTGGGCCGTGCGTTATGTGCTGTTTGCCTTTGGCAACGCAGGGGAGTTGGCGGCGCTGCTGCTGATCGGCATTGCTCTGCACGGAGTGTGCTACGACTTCTTCTTCGTGTCGGGCCAAATCTATATCGACTCGAAGGCTGGCCCGCACATCAAGAGCGCCGCCCAGGGGCTCATCACGCTCGCGACCTACGGCGCCGGCATGTTGATTGGCTTCTGGGCCGCCGGCCAGGTCACGGACCATTACCGAGTGGCGGGCGTGCACGATTGGCGCGCCATCTGGGAGCTGCCGGCGGCCTTCGCCGCGCTGGTTTTTGTCTTTTTTGCGCTGACATTCCGTAACGAGCGCGTGAGCTACGAGACCGCGCCCGTCTAACTCCTGAATGGCTCGCGCCCGAATCCCTGCACCGCGATTCCCTGCGACGGCAGCACCTCGTGCTGGAGCGAGTACATCGCGGCGGCCGCGGCATCGATGGCGCGCACGAAAGCCAGCGAGCCTGCGAGAATAGGCGTCAGACGATCTGGATCTTGCAAGCGCGCCTTCGGGTATTCGTGCTCGAGTACCAGGTATGTGGAGGCGGGGTCGATATCCAACAGCTCACGGGCGGCGAGTTGGTGATCCAGCCAATCCACGGTGCGATTCTGCAGGTATGCGAGCGGATCGTGCCGTGCCGTGCCGGGGAGCTCGTGTTCCGCGAATACCGTCTGTTTCTTCCACGCGTTGACCTGGTCCGCCGGATTGGAGGAGGGCTTGCCACCGACCCAATCGCCACGTTGCATCGTCTGGCCTCCATAACCCCAGGCGGCAATACCGCGTGCGTCGATGACCTGACCTTTGACGTGGAAGCCGCCGATGAGAAACGCATAACCCTGATCCTTCAGGTACTGAAAGATCGAGCGCGAATCCTGACCCATGAGAATGGCGTGCGAGGGGTCGTAGTGGATCCGGAACTGATCTCCCACGCCGTGTCGCTCGCAGATGCGGTGCAGAGCAATCCAAGGTCCGGGCGCGTACGCCAGATTGTTGTGCCATTTGTCGAGCGTGGTCCAACCCGGCATCGGGCAATGCTCGACGCGGAACACCAGGCCGCGCGCCTTCGCCTCCGCCAGCAGCGGCACGAACTGCGACTCGAACATCTCGAGATTCGCGTCCATTTCCAGATCGGGGTTGCGGCCCACGAAGCCGCAAACGGCGCTCGTCCCAAGCGCTACCGCAGCATCGAACACTCGCAACATGAACTCGTGCTTACGGGCCCGCGCCTGGGCATCCGCCACCAGCATATTGTCGAAATACCCGAGATCCGACAGACCTACGCCGGTCGACTTCATTGCCGCCAGCACGCGGTCGGCACGTTGCCGATCGAACGGCTGGCGCAGATCGAGCGTGTTGGCGACGGGATCGAGCAGCGCTTCCGGCGGCACATCCGCGCGGGTCGGATGCAGCGCGGCCGAGAGCTGGATGTTTGGGCAATCCAGGCGGCGCGCGAACTCGAGCCATTCCTCGATGGCGAGGTCCGGGTCGGTATCCCGCTTCTCCCGCGGGGTCAATTCCTGCAAAGCCGCCGTCAGCAGGCTCAGGCGCATCGTCTTGAGTTGGAAATCTCGCCGTGCCAAGCCGCTACTGCCCCGTATAAACGTTTGCGATCCTCGTGGGGGAATACTTGATTTCGGAGAATGTCGCTCGAGATCCTGCGCCATCAGGCGACTGCGATGCAAACCCAACCGCCACCGGTTTCTGGGTATCCAAGCTGAAGATCCGTACGGCGTTCCAATTGCTGCCATCCGTGCTGTAGTAGAAAACGTACGTCGATTCCGTGCGTGCAATCCGCAAGTATACGGTATCGGATGTCAGTGGCATGGAGTTGCAATCGTCCGACAAGCCACGTGTCACCACGCTGACAATCGTCGGGTGATTCTGTGGAGAGAGCTCGAACGCCAGTTTCGCCCAATGATGATCATCGGCGAACAGCATGAGGGTCCCCGCGTCCCACTGCGAGCTGAATTTCACTTGGACTTTGGCGCTGAGAATATAGGTCGTCGCGGGAGTGAACATCAAAATGGGCGCCGTCCTGGCCTCGGTGCCATCGAATGGGTTAACAAACCAATCGGTCTTCGGGCCGGATGAAATGCGCAGCACGGTGCTGTGCTCAATAGCGAAGTCCGTGGGGGTATTGTGCCATTCGAGCTTGCCTGGAATGCCCTCCAGTCGCAGGTTGCCTTGCGCTTGCACGGTGGGGAGCTCGAGTAGACCGAAAAGCGCGGGGATGAGCCAATACTTCATGTGCCGTGGCCTTCGTCCTGGGAGATTGAGTGTCAAGCCTAGGTTGGAATCGGTATGCAAGTACAGAACCAATTTGCGGGGGATTCAGGTAGATTCCTTGGACCAAAAGCCGGGGGGCAGGCGGGCGCGGCCGCGGGGTCCAAAGCGAGTGAACCAGTCCAATTCAGCTGCGGGATCCGGCACCGAAGCGACTGAAGTCGCCATACTTTTGTGGGCCGCGGCAGCCGGGACGTCGTTCTTCACGCTGGCGCCCACACTGGTCGGGGCTCTCATCGACCATTTGCGCTTGTCCGTGCACGAGGTCGGTCTGATTACGTCCGGCGAGCTGGCCGGTTCGGCCCTGGGGAGCGCTCTCGTATTGGTCTACGGCCGGCTATTTTCTGCGCGCGTGATCTTGGCCACATCTCTCGTCATCGTGGGCATCTGCAATCTTGCCACGGCGGCGGCGCACCACTTCGTCACCATTGCCCTGTGCAGGGTGGTGGCAGGACTCGGAGCGGGCCTGGCGTTCTCTGTGGTCAATGCCGCGGCCGCGCGCGCTCGCAAGCCCGGCTTGATGTTCGCCGCGATCTCGGTTGTGCAGATGGTGTTCGGAGTCGCAGGGTTCATCGGGGCGGCCTCGGTCATTGGCGCGTTCGGGTTGGCCGGTATATTCATGATCCTGGGCGGCTGCGCGCTGGGGTGCGCTGTTGCGTCGTCTCTCTGGGTCACCGGTGCGCCCGTCCACGGCTCACGGTTATGCTCTTCGATGTCCATCACACCCCGGGGCGCTTTATTACTGCTGTCGCTGTTCGCGACGTATCTGACGAGCACGGCAGTGTGGACATACCTCGAAAGGATCGGAGTCGAGGCCCGCTTGGCAAGCCATGTCATCAGCCTGGGCCTGTCTATCGGGATGTTCGGGGGTGTCCTGGGATCTGTTGGCGCCACACTGCTTTTGTTGCGAGCCCGCGGTCCTGACTACTCCTTGATTGGCGGAGCTGCTCTCATGGCCATCAGCACGGGCTTGTTGATGAAAGCCTCAGCACCGGCTGTCTACCTGATCGCGCTCTTCGGATTCAATGGCGCGCTCTCCTTCGTCACACCCTTGTACCAGACGCGAGTGGCGGCCGAGAGCGGCGGAGATGGAAGAATTCTCGTCGCGCTGCTGGCCATGAACCTCGGCCTCATCGGCGGACCGATACTCGGTGCTGGCCTGGTGGGGCTCGGTTACGGAGGTCTCATCCAGATCACCGCGGCTCTGTTTGTGGCTGCAACGCTGCTTGCGTTGGGATCGGCCCGCGGCTCGCATGCCCCATCCACCGTTCGGTGGATACAGCGCAGCGCGCGCGCCGAATAGATTGAACGCGCGGACTGTTGCATGACAGCGATCTACAAATTCTAAAAGTTCGACCCGGATAATGTGGGCTCTTGCCGTCATGGCCGCTACCGCCGTTCTGGGCGCGGGTCTCGAGCCTGTGTCGCCGCCGGCCACACCCGTTCTGGCTTCCGCACCCGCAGTGCCCGAGGTGTCGGGGCCGGTTCCGGTTACCAACCATTCCTGGCCCTGGCTAGCAGCGAATCACGCGGCTCGACCAATCGATCTCAGTGCCGTCGGCTACCGTGAGGAAGAGTACTTCATCAAAGGGCGGGCCCGTGTCTTCGACTGGCCTGCAATCGATCATCTCAGCAGCATCGCGGCAGGGCCTTTTGTGACCCGCGTGCTCGTGCGCCGTCCGGCGGACCCGAAGCACTTCAGCGGCACGATCTGGGTTGAGCCGCTGAACCCTTCGATGCGATATGACTTGCCGCTCGTCTGGGGCGACACCCACGACTACCTCGTGAGTCACGGAGATATCTGGGTTGGCGTCACGATCAAACCCGTGGCGATCCATTCGTTGAAGGAGTTCGATGCCCAGCGCTACGCCGGGCTTGAACTCCCCAATCCGTTACCCCCGGAAGCCACCTGTTCGCAGTCGGTCCTGCCGCTGCCGCGCGGCGGACTCCCGCCCGAGTCCTCACCCGAGACGGAAAATGGACTGATATGGGACATCCTCTCCCAGACTGCCGGATGGTTGAGGCATCGCTTTCGCTCTCAACGGATTTTCATGGCCGGAGATTCCCAGTCGGGCGCTTTTGTTCTGACCTACGCAAACGCGATCCATCCCTTCGCCAGGTCACCCAAGGGCGGCCCGCTGTATGATGGTTATCTCGCCACGGTTGCTTCCGGACCGTCAACTCCGATCCGCCAATGCGCGGCGCCCATCCCACCAGGCGATCCGCGTCGAGCCATCCAGCCGCGTGGGGTACCTATCGTCATCGTCGTCTCCGAAACCGAAACGGCTGCGCTGCATCGCCGCCCCGACAGCGATCGGTTTCCCGATCTCTTCAGGGGTTATCAAGTGGCCGGCGCCTCGCACGTTCACGAGACAGATGGTCAGGATGCTCCGTCGAGTGCCGACGCCGCAAAGACTCTAGGAGCGCAGTTCGATAACAACGCCAGCTGCGTTCAGCAAGACGCGCCGCCCAATGACGTGCCGATCGCGATGATTGTCGATGGGGCGCTGGCAAATCTCGATCACTGGAGCCGCGGCGGCAGCCCACCACCGCGCGGTGAGCCGATCAGACTTCACGAGGTTTCCGGCGCTGCGCCTGTAGTCGAAAGAGACAGGTTCGGTAACGCGCTGGGGGGCGTACGTACGCCGGCCCTCGATGTTCCGGTGGCCCGCTATTATCCGCGTATGTCAGGGCCTGGCGTTTGTGAGCTATGGGGATATCGCGAGCCCTTCAGCACCGCGCAGTTGACATCCCTGTATCCGACACACGAGGAGTACCTGTCCAAGGTGCGCAGAAGCGTCGAGGGCCTCGTTGATGCGCGTTGGCTCACGCGGCGGGACGGCGATCGAATCATTGCGACGGCATCCGCGGCTCGGGTGCCCTGAAGGTACTAGGGGAGACTGCTCTTATGACTCTGTTGCGTCCCGTCTCCATTCTGCTGTCGGCGATCAGCCTGTCAGCTCATGCGGCAAATCCAACCGCCGAGACGGTTTACCAACACGGAACGGTTTACACCGTCGACCGTGGAGGCACCGTGGCGCAGGCTCTCGCAATCGCGGCAGGCCGGATCGTGTATGTCGGTACCGATGCGGGTGCGAAGGCGCTAATCGGACCGTCCACGAAAGTGGTCGACCTGGGCGGCCATACTCTCATGCCGGGACTGATTGACGGGCACATGCATCCCGTGGCCGCGGGCATCTCTCTCCTCAAATGCAATTTGAACTATGAGTCGCTGACCGTAGCGCAATTTCAGACTCGGCTTCAGAAGTGTCTGGATGAGCGCCGCAAGGATGAGGGGCCTGATTCCTGGCTCGAGGTGGTCAATTGGTTCCGTTATGGAATGGGAGCGGAAGCGGCAGGGGTCAACCGGACTGTTCTCGACTCGCTCAAAACTCAACGCCCGATTATCGTTCACGACTCGTTCGGTCACTCGAGCCTGGTGAACTCGAGAGCCTTGGCGCTGGCCAAAATCACGGCGCACACCCAGGATCCCGTGGGCGGTCGCTTCAATCGTGATGCATCGGGAGAGCCCACGGGCATTCTGGAGGATGCCGCGCAGCAGTCGATAACCGGGCTCCTTCCCAAGCCAACTGCGGCGGATTACGTTGCGGGGGCGCGTGCAGCCCTGGATGCGCTGCGACGACAAGGCGTCACGAGCTTTTTGGACGCGTTGGGTACGGATGAGGACATTGAAGCGTTTGGGGCCATTGAGCGGGAGGGCGGCTTGACCGCTCGCGCGCATTTTGCGCCGCTCATTCGGCCGGCTGACGCGCCTACTGTCGATGCCGGGCGCCAGGCTGTGGTCAAGTTGGTCGCGACCGCCAAGAAGTACGACGAGGGTGTGCTTCGGGCCACTCCCTCGATCTCGGTCCACCAGGCCAAGCTCTTCATGGACGGGGTGATCAACGCGCCCGCCAATACCGGCGCTCTACTCGAGCCTTATTTCGTGAACCGCGGAACGGCGCAATCACCGAAATTCGAGCCGGCAAGCCGTCGTGAGCCGGACGTCTATTTCCCTGTCCCGATCCTGACAGAGATCCTGATCGGGCTCGGGCGGAACAACATCGATCCGCACCTTCACACTGACGGGGACGGCGCGGTGCGAGCAGGTTTGGATGCCGTGCAGGCCATGCGCGCCGCGCTTCCTGGGAGGGACGTGCGGCCGGGGTTCGCTCACTGCGAGCTGGTTGATCCGGCCGACTACCCGCGCTTCGCGCAGCTGAACGTCATCCCGGTTCTGTCATTCCAGTGGGAGAAGCCCGCGAGCGATACGATCGATGGCGCGCGTGACTCTCTCGGCCCGCGGCGGTGGCCTCTGATCGAGCCGGCAGGCTGGTTGGCGGAGAAGGGCGCACGGATCGCTTACGGAAGCGACTGGCCTGTCGACCCGCTGGACGAGTGGTTCGCGCTGCAGGTCGGTGTCACGCGAAAGGCTCGTCCCGGTGCTCCGCCGAAATATTCTGGACGACTTGGGAAGGACCCAGGCTTGTCTCAGGCCGCCGTCATCCGGGCAATCACGCTCAATGCCGCGTATGAGCTCCATGAAGAGCGCTACATCGGCTCTCTCGAGGTTGGAAAGCTCGCCGACCTGATTATCGTGGACAAGGACCCCGTAACGGTCCCACCCGATCAGATTTCCAGTACCAAGGTGTTGCGCACCGTCGTCGGCGGCCGTGTCGTCTACGACAGCGGTGGGGCGCCGCATTGATAGTGCTGCCGCGTCGCGTTGCCGGCCCTAGTGTGTCGGCATCGCGAATTCGGCCCCTTTTGGAGTACTTTCGGGCCAGCGTTGCATGATTGACTTCTGTCGCGTGTAGAAACGCACACCTTCTTCACCGTAGGCGTGCATGTCCCCAAACAGACTGCTCTTCCACCCACCGAAGCCGTGCCACGCCATTGGCACGGGAATCGGAACGTTGATGCCGACCATGCCCACCTGAATGCGACGGGAGAATTCGCGTGCAATGTTGCCATCGCGTGTGTAGCACGCGACGCCGTTGCCGTAGGGATGCGCATTCACGAGTTGTACGGCTTCCGCGAAGTTCTTGACGCGTACGCATACCAACACCGGTCCGAAGATCTCCTCCTTGTAGATCGTCATGTTCGGGGTGACATGGTCGAACAGTGTGCCGCCGGTGAAGAACCCCTCTTCGTGGCCCGGTACCCGCAAGCCCCGGCCATCGACGACGAGCTTCGCGCCTTCTTCCATACCGATGCGAATATATCGCTCGACGCGCTGTAGGGCCTCTCGCGTCACGAGCGGGCCCATCTCGATGTTTGCATCCAGTCCATTACCGATTCTCAGCGCGCGTACGCGCTCGGCGAGTGTGGGGAGGATGCTATCCGCAACTTCCCCGACGAGCACCGCCACGCTGATCGCCATGCAGCGCTCGCCGGCGGATCCATAAGCCGCCCCGAGCAGCCCGTCGATCGCTTGCCCCATATCCGCATCGGGCATAACGATCATGTGGTTCTTCGCTCCGCCGAGCGCCTGCACGCGTTTACCCAGCTGCGCGCCTTTTTGATAAAGGTAACGAGCCACCGGCGTCGAGCCTACGAAGCTGATGGCCTTGACGTCTGGGTGTTCCAGCAAAGCATCAACCGCGACGCGGTCTCCCTGCACGACATTGAAGACGCCATCCGGCAGCCCGGCCTGTCGCAGAAGATCCGCCATGACGAGTGAGGCGGAAGGGTCGCGCTCGCTCGGCTTCAACACGAAAGTGTTGCCTGCGGCGATCGCGACTGGAAACATCCAGCAGGGCACCATGCAGGGGAAGTTGAACGGAGTTACGCCCGCCACGACTCCCAGGGGCTGACGCAGCGTCCAATTGTCGATAGCGGTGGAGACCTGGTCGGTGAAGTCCCCTTTCAGAAGCTGCGGAATTCCGCACGCGAACTCCACGACATCCGAGCCGCGCATGACCTCTCCTTGCGCGTCGGATAGAACCTTCCCGTGTTCGGAGGTGATGATCGCTGCGAGGGCGTCCCGATGCTCGTTGAGGAGAGTCAGAAAGCGCATCAGGATGCGCGCCCGACGGATTGGTGGAGTGTTGGCCCAGGGCTCGAATGCCGCGGAAGCGCTCGCGACTGCGAGGTTCACATCTTCCACGCTCGCCATCACAACGCGTCGCGCTACTTTCCCCGTCGCTGGGTTGAACACATCCATTGCACGTGTTCCGGCGCCCACCGCAGTGGGTTTGCCGTCGATCCAATGGGTAACCGTATCGGAAGGGGCGTTCATGCGGGTTTTTCCCTGTGCGTCGGCAAGGCTTGCCAGTCTAGGTCCGCCACGGTTGCTTTGAGAATCACGGGCTTGTGATTACACTGTTCAGTAAAATGAACAGTCATCCCTGGAATCGAGCGCTGCCGGCTGGGGCCGTGGAGGCGTTGAGATGAGCGCGCGACAGATCTCAGCCGTGGTTGGGGATTTGCACCTGCTGACCGTCCTGGCCGAAACGCGCAGCTTCACGCAAACCGCGCGGCATCTGGGCATTTCCAAAGCGTCGGTAAGCATGCGAATCAAGGATCTGGAGCGTGCGGTCGGCCTTTCGCTGGTCCGGCGCACGACGCGGTCCATCACGCTGACCCAGGCAGGCCAGCAGTTGGTGGATGACACGCGCGGCTCATTCGCCCGGATCGAACAGAGCTTCACGGGTGCCCGGGATCTCGTTGGCGCGCCGCGCGGGCTCGTTCGGATGAGCGCACCCGTGGCTCTCGGACGGCAGGTGATCGCGCCGAGCATCCCGCGTTTTCTACGTCAATTTCCGGAAATCCGCCTGGAGCTGGACCTCAGCGATCGCTTCGTGAACCTGGTCCAGGAGGGTTATGACCTGGTGGTTCGGCATGCCACCGCGGTACCCGAATCGTATGTGGCCACCGTGTTGTGTGAATCAAAGGCGCTGCTCGTGGCCAGCCCTGACTACTTGCGTCGGCGCGGGATGCCGGCGGCTCCCGCCGACCTGGCTCTGCACGAGTGTCTGTTGTATTTGCGCGATGGCGGCGCGCCCAGTTGGTCGTTTGTCCGCTCACTCGGCCGTGGCCGGGTGGAGGAAGTCAGTGTGCCCGTGAGCGGCTCGTTTAAAGCCAACAACAGTGAAGTCCTGCGAACGGCGGCAATGGCAGGTCTGGGTATCGCGCTGCTGCCGGATTTCAGCGCCAGATCGGTCCCGCCAGAGGCGGACACCGCGGAGCCGAACCAGATGGTGCGGGTTCTGCGGGAGTGGCAGCCGGTCGGATTCTTCGGGGAGCGCCTCTATGCCTTGCGGCCGTGGGCGCCGCGGGCACCGCGTGCGGCGCAGTGCTTGATCAAACACTTGAGCGAGGTGTTTGCGGGCTGGTCTTAGAAAGCCTTGCGAACACTCAGCGTCACCACGCGGCCGAGCGGGTCAACATACCCGGGCTCGAAGCCCGTGGGCGTCGCGCCAGCCGAATCCTGCACCTTCTGGTGCGTGTCCAACAGGTTGTTGATGGCCAGACTGATCCTGATTCCCTTCGCCCAGGCGTGACGTTTCGTGCCCTGCATCTTCCCCAGGTCCGCCAGGAGTACCATGTCCATCGTGGTCAGGGCTGAGAAGCGCAGGGTATCCGGCGCGTCGGGCGTCCCGCTGTACACCTTGGTTGGGCTGGTCCAACGGGTCCGCAACTCAGCGAGAAAGCCTCCGTCCATGATGAGATCAGTATGGAGGTCGAGCGCATGTCGGGGTTGGGTTCCAGCGACGCTATTGCCTGCGATGCTCGGGGAGGGGGCGCCGTTTAGCAAGTTGAGCTCGGGGAGACGGCCGCGAAACAGGACGATGTCCCGGAAATACCAGGTATCGTACAAGGAGATACGTAGCCGCGGACCGTGAGGCTCGCTCGTGCTGGACGGGACCAACGCATAGAATCCCCAGATGAGATCGTCCCGCTCCGTCAACGCCAGATTGACCGGACGGTCATCAACCATGACCAGCGTTCCGGAAGGGTCGCGGACAAAACGGTCCGGAAACGCCTCTTCGACGACCGATGTCACCGGCGGAATCGCCCCGACCGCGTTACTCACCCGCCGGCGCTCGAAATAGGCGGTGAATCCGTCCTGATTCTTGAAGGGCCCCACGTTCAGGCCGAACGCGGTAAATCTGTTCTCGCTCGGCCGCAAGCTCGCATTGCCGCCCTTGATCTGTGTGACATAGACCGTCTCATCCTTCACGAAATCAAACATCTGCACGCCTGGGGTCTCGACGAGCGGCGCGAGCAGCGCTGTCATGCCGGGCGCCTGCTGTATGACGAAGAAGTCGGCGCCGACGGTCACTGTTTTGACCGGCTTCCACGTCAGGCCACCACCACCGGACCTCAACAGGCCGAAGCTCGAGACGGATTGGGTGCTCCCGAGCAGCCTGAACGCCACATCTCCCAGGAATGGCAGGACCTCCGCTTCCCGGCTCGTAAGTGGAACATTCGCGTTTACCGTAATCTTTTCCGTGCTGCGCGTGAGATGGCTGACGGTCGTCGGAAACCCTGAGAGTTGGGTTTGAGCGCGCGACTCTTGTTCCTGTACGGTGGCATTGACACTGATCGCAACTGATCCAGCGGGCAGCGTGGCAAGGCGACCTCCGAGAGTGCCTTCGACTGTTGCCGTGTCCGCACTGGCGTCCGTGTGGTTGATCGTCACGGCACCGGTGGGATTGACGCCGGCTCCGCCGAGGGTGTGGGCAATGTTGCCGTTGTAGTTGGCCCCCGCAGTCCAGGTCAGGTTTCCCAGGTAGCCACTGACTCGTGTCGCGAAGTGGATTGCGGTGCTGCTCGTGTGCTGTTGCAACAATATATCGCCCGGGCCCGGTGCCGGTGAAACCGTTCCGGGAGCGGCCAGGCCCTGCAGGGAGTCGCTGGATTTGCGGTCGACGGAGGCCTCGATCGAGGGTTGCAGGCCGAAAAACGGGTGGGTGAAGGTGCCTCCGAGCCGTGCTTCGCTCATCGCCGGGAGGAGAGTGCGAAACTCGCTGTCGCTAGCAGTGATGCCACGGTCACTCTCCAACAGCCGCGCGCTGTCGGTGTAATCCGCTTTCAGGGTGGCCTGGGATTCGTGATCGACCCGGGCCAGGGTCGTTTGAGCCTGCCCCTTCTGCCCTTCTCCCTCGGTCGCTCGGGTGTCGGACAAGGCGGCCAGGATGCCCCGGTAATGCTCACGAAGGACGAAGTTGACCACGCGCCGGTCGTCTGGGAACCCGTACCGCAGGGCCTCCTTCTCCGGCAGAACGTCCACTCTGAGAATGGCTTCCCGGGGGACGTTCTGTAGCTCCGTGGATTCCGCGCGCCGGCCGTTGATGAGAACCACCGGCGCCTCGTTGCTCATGCCGCTGTGGATTCGTGGCTGGAGCGCGTCTAAAAACTCCTCCAGAGAGTCAGCCTTGTAGGAATCGAGATCCGCGGGCTCGATCTGCATGACGGGTGCGATGTCGGGATCGCGCTCGCCTGTGATGACGATGGCGCTTATCGGCGCCGAGTCCCTGGAGGCCGCGCGCGCCGCATCGGGTGAGGATTGCGCAGTGGCGGCGTCCTGGATCGCTATTACACCGAGCGCCGTCACGACACAAGCAATCCTCCGTGGCATGCGCATGGGCACCCCCGCCACACGCTGGCAATCGACCAGCTTGCAGCAGGGTACTACGGATGGGCGAGTTGCGAGGGCGGGCGGGCGCGCACCAGGGATGGTACGCGCGCGGGGCGAGGGCTGAGCACATTTGCCATTTCGTTGGCAGGTCACTTGACTTAATGCCCGCAAGGCCAGCTCAGGTTGCGACCTAGGTCGCACTCCGGTAGTCGAGCTCACACCGAGGTTTCCGCATATGAGACATAGAGTCTCATCGGGGAAGCATACGATGTCTGAAGCGGCGCTAGCGCCGCACGGGGGAGCTTGCGATGACCGACGAATCGTTTGGTGTGCGGTTGCAGCGGTCGTTGCAACCGATCGATCTCAGCCAGACACCGCGCGATACGATCTTTCGCAGCTATACGGTTTACCTGACACGCGAGCGCGAGGACGATCGAGATTGGTTTGAGCTGCGCCTCGGGTTCTTTCGCGACGAGGTAGGCGCGGAGCAGGTCGCTCGCTATCTGCGGGGCCAGTTTTCGGCCGCTGTCGTAGTACCCGTCGATATGCAGGAACAGCAGGCGGCGCTCACCGCGGCTCGGCGCGGCGGCGGCTTCACGCCAGCAGTCAGACTCGCGTCTTCAAATCCCGCCGCATCCAGGCCGATGGCCCCCTCAGCGCCAGCCGTTGCGCCCGCGGTGACTCGTCCCAACGGTAGGCGGCTGATGGCACGTCCCACTGGCGGCGCTCTCGAAGAATCATTGCGCGCGCTAACGTCGGATGAGTTGGCCAACAGCGAGGATGATCTCAGCAGCACCGGCGTGCGCCATCTGAAGATTGAAGTTCAACGGGTTGCCGCGACGCGCAATGCCAAGCCAAGTCGTTGGCGCATGCGTTAGAGCAGTCAGTCTGTGGACTGGCCGCCCATTCATTCAGGCGCGGCGTCGTGCGCGGCCGAGAAGGTAACCGGCTGTGAACGGCAGACCCAGTACGACTATCGCCAACACGATCATGAGCGACAATGCTTCGCGCACCAGGCGCCGCACTTCCGCGCCTGTATCGCTGATCACCTGACTCGAAATCCGAGCGGCATCGGCAGCAAAGGCTTGCCGTTGTGTATCTACATCCTTCATGGCCGCTATCCGCTCCTCGGTTACGGCGGCGGCAAGCGCGATCCGCTCACTGTGGACCGTCTCGAGCATCTCCACCCACGAGCTGTCGACTCGCTTGCGGACATCCTGCACCACATCGCTAACCAGTCCGGGCGTGGCGTCGGCCATGGCGGACAACCGGGCCAGGCGCTCGTCCAACCGCTTCAGGGCAGTCTGCACGTCCTTGCTGCTGATACCGGACTTCTGCGCGGCCAGCTGCGCCCTCCAGAGCATCTGGGAAGGCACCGTATCGCCGTACATCCGCATCAGATCGCCGGTCTGCGCCATGGCCTCGGGCACCGTGCCTAACGTGTCAATCAGTTTGGTTGTCGTGCCGGACTCCTGGGCCCACAGATCCACGACCGAGGCGCGCGCAAAATCGAGCCCTTCGATTGGGTGTGCGATGGCATAGCCATGGATGAATCGCAGCTCACGCTGGAATTCGTGAGGCGGGCCGAGGGCCTTGGCAATGTCTTCTGCTTCCTTGGCCAGATCCGTGGCCACTTTCACGGCGCTGGGCTGCTGTGGCCCGAACAGCGACCTTCCCGGTCCGCCGTCGAGATATTCGCGCATCTGCACCGTCAAGGCCCACACGTCCAACAGACCTAACGTCGGCGCCATCTGGCTCGCGGCCCGATCACTGGCACTTGCTACAGCGATTTTCCAACGGAGCGTATTCAACTCTATGCGCGGATCGTCGGTACCGGCGGCGATTTCGTCCGCTGTCTGTTCCACGGCGAGAATGAGGCGCGCGGCAAACTCGTGCGTAAGAATGCGCGCATTCAGGTCCCGGGCCGAGAGCGGTTTCTCAGGGGTCTTCAACGTAACCAATGAGCAGCCGGCGATGCTCAGCAACACAGCAACAACCCCGCTCCAGCCGGCGAGTCTGAAAGCCGCTCTCGTGCCGCTCGCCGACACTGGCATCGTTCGCAGGCTCGCCCTCATCGCCTCGGCCATCCCATCGCCTCGCCCCCACGATTTGCGCTGTTGCGCCACTGTGCTGCGTCTTCAGGAACCAGAATAAGGAATTTTGTCACACTCGGCGCGCGGCGGGACCAACTCCCCAGCCGGCGCCCCCCCCCGCTCAGGGTACCCGGACTGGCAATCCCGAACGCACGGATGATCCGGCCGCCTCGGCGAGCGCGAGCGCCGCGACGGCGTCGCTGTACCCGACGGCAGGGCGGGTTGTGCCGGCGAGGATGTCCACGAAGTGGCTCAACTCGCGTCGGTAGGCCTCGGCATAGCGCTCGAGGAAGAAGTTTTGCAGGGCATCGCTCGCCATGCCCGCTCGGGCCCAGACCGAAACCGAGCTCTCCAGGAGATTCTCGGCGCGCACCAATCCCTTGGAGCAGTAGGCCTCGATGCGTTGGTCGTATCCGTAGCCGGAGCGACGGCTGTTGCTGATGACGCAGAGGCGGCCCGAGCCGGTCCTGAGGAGTGTTTTCGCCGTGTCCACATCGCCCGCCTCCCCGATAGCCGGGTCGACGAGACAGCTCGCCGCGGCGTACACCTCGACCGGCTCTTCCGCAAGCAGCCAGCGGGCCATGTCGAAATCGTGGATGGCCATGTCCTTGAACAGCCCACCGGACGTGCGGATATAACTGACAGGCGGCGGAGCCGGGTCATGACTGGTGAGTTGCAACGACTCCAGCGTGCCGACGCCGCCTTGTTGGAGTCGGGACTGGAGTACCGCGAAATTCGGGTCGAAGCGCCGGTTGAACCCCATCAGCAGGCGTACGTCCGGGGCGGTCAGGCGTTCGCGTGCCGCCTGGGCCTTCGCCAGGTCCAGGTCGATCGGCTTTTCGCAAAGCACCGCTTTGCCGCTCTCGACGGCCCGCAGGCACTGCTCTACATGCATGGGTGTCGGGCTCGCCAGGATGACGCCCGCAACCGCGGGATCACTCCACACGCGCTCCGCTTCGACCCGCGTGGCGCCACATTCCGCGGCCAGACTCTCGGCCTGCGCGGCGAAGGGATCGACGATGAATTTCAGGCGCAGCGCCGGGTGCGCGGCGACATTGCGGGCATGGATGCAGCCCATACGACCGGCGCCAAACAATGCTATATCGAACATGGTTATAGGTATCTTCCCGTGCCCATCACGATAGAGCAACCGAGGGAACAGACTGTGGACGAATTGCGGGCCGGGGAAGAGACCGTTGCCGTGACCGAGGCTGCTAGTGCCGCCCGCGCCAAGGTGCTCGCCATCAGCGACAGCCTGGTGGATCTGCGGCCGAACCTGTCTTGCGGCACGACGCGCGCGGAGCAGCCGCCGTCATGATCGAGATAGGCGTCGATTTCGGCGGCACCAAGATCGAGGCCGCGGCGCTGGGCGAGAATGGGCGTTTCCTCGCCCGCCGTCGCACTGGAAATCCGGGAGACTACGAATCTGCGCTGGGTGCCGTACGTGACCTCGTCAGCGAGGTCGAGAAAGAGGCCGGCGCGCGCGTTGATGTCATAGGAGTCGGCGGGCCTGGATCGGTCTCTCCCCGGACGGGTGTCATGCGCAATGCCAACACAGTCTGGTTGAACGGGCGCCGCTTCCGTGAGGATCTGGAAAGTACGCTCGGTCGCCCGGTACGCTTGGCGAACGACGCCAACTGCCTCGCGTTGTCGGAAGCGGTGGACGGGGCCGCTGCCGGCGAGCGAACGGTGTTCGCCGTGATTGTCGGAACCGGCTGTGGGGGCGGAGTGGTCATCGACGGCCGTTTGTTGGAGGGGGCGAACGGGATTGCCGGCGAGTGGGGACATACACCGCTGCCCTGGGCTATGGCCGATGAAATTCCCGGCCCGGAGTGTTGGTGTGGTAAGCGCGGCTGCGTGGAGACGTGGGTGTCAGGTCCAGGTATGGCGCGCGACCACGCGGTCCGTACTTCGCAAGTACTGACCGCCGAGACTATCGTGGCGGCCGCGCGCAATGGGGACGTGGATGCCCGAATCACGTTCGAACGGTACATCGACCGGTTGGGCCGAGCTCTCGCCGTGATTTGCAATATCCTGGACCCTGACGTCTTCGTCTTCGGCGGAGGCATTTCCAACGTGCAGGAGATCTACGCGCGGCTACCCGGTGCGATCAGGCCGCATGTCTTCTCGGATGTCTGGGACGCAAAGCTCGCCCCGGCCGCCTGGGGCGACTCGTCGGGGGTGCGTGGCGCGGCACGGCTGTGGAGGTGAGAACGATGGTGGCGAATGGGATCGCGTGATCCGCCTCGACCTGATGGACGGGGCGGATTAGTTCCACTAACAGTCGACTGGAGCGGCGGCGCGGTGAATCGTAGACGTTCAGGTGCGCAACGTCTCTTCCAGCGACAAGGTCGGATCCAGCGTTAGCTCGCTCCAACGGACGAGGTCTTCCTCCGTTGCTTTTGCCAGTCGTGCATCGACCCAAGCCGGCAAAGGTCCGAACCGGTGCCCCAAAAGCCGATGCAGCACTCGCGCTTCACCCTCGAGAATGCCTTGCTGCTTGCCTGCGAGCTTGCCCTCGGCCCTGCCTTGGAGCAGGCCCTCGCGCCGGCCCTCGAGCGTCCCCTCGCGTCTACCCTCGAGAATGCCCTCCAGCCTGCCTTCGTGCATCCCCTCGCGCCGGCCTTCTACCCATCCTTCCTGCTTCCACTGTTCCCACCACTCCAGACGGTGCTCCTCCAGCATGTTGCGGACCTCCAGCAGATCGGTCATGTCAGGGATCCCGGTGCTCATGACGCGCTCGCACTCGTATCATCCCTGCCTCGCAACAGCAGTTGGCCTTGCTCGGCCGATATGAGTG
>CAYNTW010000116.1:0-16505 GCA_964400085.1 uncultured Steroidobacteraceae bacterium
GCGCAACGATCTCGACTACTGCAGCAACCTGCTACACATGTTGTTCGCGGTGCCGTGCGAGCCGTACCAGGTCGATCCGGTCGCATCGCAAGCGCTCGATCTCCTGTTTGTCCTGCATGCCGACCACGAGCAGAACGCGAGCACGTCCACCGTGCGCCTTGCCGGCAGCACTGGCGCGAATCCCTACGCGGCGATCTCCGCCGGTGTTTCCGCGCTGTGGGGCCCCGCGCACGGCGGCGCCAACGAGGCGGTGCTCGCGATGCTCGAGCAGATCGGCACGGCGGACAACATCCCGAAGTATCTCGACATGGCGAAGGACAAGTCGAGCCACTTCCGGCTGATGGGCTTCGGCCACCGCGTGTACAAGAACTTCGACCCGCGCGCGAAGATCATTCGCGAGATGTGTCACAAGATCCTGGCGCGCCTCGGGCGCTCGGACAATCCGTTGTTCGAGTTGGCCCTTCGCTTGGAGGAGATCGCGCTCAAGGATGAGTATTTCATCTCCCGCAAGCTCTATCCCAACGTGGACTTCTACTCCGGGGTCATCTACAGCGCGATCGGGATTCCGCGGTCAATGTTCACCGTGATGTTCGCGATCGCCCGCACGGTTGGGTGGGTTGCTCACTGGCAGGAGATGATCTCCGACCCGCATATGCGGATCGGCCGTCCGCGCCAGCTCTACACGGGCGCAACTCGCCGCGACTACGTCGAGATCGGCAAGCGCGGCTAATCCGGCTCCGGGAGCCCCATCATGGGGCGTCCAGAAGCGCCTCCACTTCGACGGCGTTCGCGCGCCGCATCGGCTTCCCATCGACTGGGCTGACAGGCGCCTGCCGAATGCCATCGGTCGGAAAGACCGTCGCCTCGATCTCATGATCATCCATCTCGAAGCGCACGCCAGGATAGGCGAGCACGCGCTCGGCATTCATGCGCACGCGCCTTTCGGTCACCTCGTACGGCACGTGCTCGTCCATCAGCTTCAGGGCAACTGACTCGGCGCCGCTGTCCGTGAATAGATGGAGTTGCACGTCGGAATGCTCGGTAGCCGTGCCACTCAAGACGGGACCGACCAACCGCGGCTCGAATTCCCGCAGGCAGCGCATGGCGCTCAGGGCGGCGCGGCGCTGGGCATAGAGCGACTCAGTGTGAGAATCGCCACCAAACAGGCGCTGGTACTCCCCCAGTGCCGTCTCGATCTCGATGTTCTTGGGTAGGACCGCGGAGCCGTCCGGCACACCGAGGCGGTCCGCCGCTTTCTTTTTGGCTACGAAAAAGTCCCGGATGCCGTGTTCGGCCATGATGCGCGCGGCCTCTTGTGCCAGCGCGCGCCGCAGATTGTCACTGCGGCTGGGATGTTTCCTGGTCATCGCCTCGTCGCTCTTGGGAATCAGTGTCAGAAGATGGGCTCACCGCCCGCTTGTCCGGATGTTCCTCCTTCGCCGCTTGGCGTCGCTGGGCCACGTTCGGCCACCGTCGGGAGATGGTCGGCCATGAAAATCTCGGATACGCCGTCCGGGTTCTCCGCGCTCACCAGGGCCCCGGTCGCCGGCGAGATCCGCAGAGTAACAATACCATCCGGCATCGGCCGCTTCTCCTGCGGTACTCCTTTCAACGCCTCCCGCATGAAATGTATCCAGATGGGAAGCGCGGTCCTCGAGCCCTCCTCGCTCCCTCCGAGCGGGCGCTCCTGGTCATAGCCAACCCAGACGCTAGCCACGAGGTGGGGCGTGAACCCGTTGAACCAGGTGTCCTTCGGGCCGTTCGTGGTGCCGGTTTTACCCGCGATATCGGAGCGGTTGAGCACCAGGGCACGCCGGCCGGTACCATGTTTGATGACGTCAGCCATCATGTCCGTCATGATGTAGTCATTCTGCGGAGAAATCACGCGCGGCGCCAACTGTTCGGCTGTCAAAGGACCCGGTCCACCGCGTACGGCGTCCTCGCTCTGGAGAATCTGGTCCGGTGTCGCGGATGATGGCGGGAGCTGGCTGAGCTCAGGCGGATGCTCGCACGGCTCACAGGCGATTTTGGGGGTTGCCCGGTAAACAACCTCTCCGGCGGCGTTCTCGATACGATCGATGAAGTACGGCTGCACCCGGAAGCCGCCGTTCGCGAATACCGAGTAGGCGCTTGCCATCTCCAGCGGCGTGACCTGCAGGGTGCCGAGGGCGAGTGTCAGGTTCTCCGGCAGAATCCGCTTGTCGAAGCCGAAGCGCGTCACGTAATCGGTGGCGTATGGAACCCCCAATTCGCGCAGCAATCGGATCGTGACCAGGTTGCGTGAGAAGGCGAGCGCTTCCCGCAATCGGGTCGGTCCGCCGAATTTATGCTCGAAGTTCCCCGGTCGCCAGGATTCCTCGATACCCTGGCCTTCCATGACAAAAGGCGCATCCAGCAGGGTGCTCGCCGGGGTGAAGCCGTTTTCGAGCGCGGCCGAGTACAGGAAGGGCTTGAAACCCGATCCGGGCAGGCGCTTGGCCTGGGTCGCGCGATTGTACTTGTTGGAAAAGTAGTCGAAACCGCCCACGAGCGCGGCGATGCCGCCATCATCCGGGTCAAGCGCTACCAGGGCGCTTTGCGCCTCGGGCACCTGTCCGAGCTGTGCGTGGCCGGAAGAGTCGGCAATCACATAAACGACGTCGCCGCGCGAGAGGATGTCCTCGGCGCTCTTTGGCGGCGGGCCGACCTTGTCCACGTCGGTTGCGGCCTTACGCGCCCAGGAGAGACCGTCCCATTCGATCTGGGCGAAGCCGCGTGCCTTGGCGTACACGCGCACCGTCTTCGGCGCGACAGATACGACTACCGCAGGCAGGAGGTTACCGACAGAGGCATACTCGCCGACTAACTCGTCGAGCTGCTCGGGTTTGCTGTTGGACGTCAGCTCCGTGTGCCCGACCGGGCCGCGGAAGCCGTAGCGCCGGTCATATTCAATGAGCCCAATGCGCAATGCGCGGTTCGCAGCCGCCTGCAGACGACCGTCGACCGTCGTGTATACCTTGTAACCGGCGCTCTCGGCATTCGCGCCGAAACGCTGCCGCAGCTCGAGGCGTGCCATTTCGGCGATATACGGCGCTTCCACGTCCGACAGCGGCGCGTGTGTGCGAGCCAGTACCGGCTCGCTCTTCGCCGTTTGCAAGGTCGCATCGTCAATGAAGCCCAGCGCGCGCATTCGGCCGAGCACGTACGAGCGGCGTCCGGTCGCCAGCTGCGGGTTGACGATGGGGTTGTATCTCGAGGGTGCCTTCGGGATCCCGGCGATGGTCGCGGCCTCCGCCACCGTGAGTTGATCGAGCGTCTTGCCGAAGAACGTTTCGGCCGCAGCGGCGACGCCATAGGCGCGCTGGCCGAAGAAGATGACATTCAGATAGAGCCCGAAGATCTCCTGTTTGGTGAACTCGTGCTCCATGCGGTACGTGACGAACGCCTCTACCAGCTTGCGGCGATATGTCTTGTCGAGCGTCAGGTACATGTTGCGCGCGGCTTGCATGGTGATGGTGCTCGCGCCTTGGACTTTGTCGCCCGAGATTATGTCCACCACGATGGCGCGCAAGACGCCGAGGTAGTCGATCCCGTGGTGCTCGAAGAAGCGGTCGTCTTCGGCAGCCAGAAAGGCGTGTTTGACCAGGTCCGGGATCTGGTCGTAGTTGACAGGAATGCGCCGTTGCTCGCCGATTTGCGCTATCAACTCTCCACTACGCGTGTAAACACGCAAGGGTACCTGCATCTCGACGTTGCGCATTGCCACCGTCGAGGGGAGCGAGGGCTCCAGGTATACATAGCTGCATACAAACGCATATGCGCCCAGAAGTGTGACCAACATCACACTGCCTAAGACCGCGATCGAAATCCGAAACGCATTCCATTTCACAAAATCAACTCTCTTCAGCTTGCGCTCCCCACAGGGGCTATGCATAGTAGCCGCCGTTTCAAGGGCAAACTCACCGAAAGGTGGGGACGCAAAGCTTCCGGTCTACGGGACGTACGTGCCTATGACAGCGGGGTTGCCGATCGAACGTTAACTTACTTCCGTCCGCTGACCCAAGCGGGCGTAGCCGCAGGTTCGATCGCCTTCTCGCATTGCACATATCTCCTCACATCGGTTGCGCCACCGTCCCCAAGGTGCTTGGACAAGGCGAAGCTCGAATCGTTGAACCGGATTACCGCGGACGCGGCGGGTCGTGATGCCTTTGGCAGTTCCGACCGGCCGCGCGCAGCAACGGCGCAGTTCCGTGAGCCCCCTCACGTTCAATTTAACTTTGCGCTGATATATAGTGCGTCCAGAATTGAGATGGGGCGGTCATTTTCAGGCGTAACGTCCTGAAAAGGAAATAAAAATGTTCCTCCTGCAGCGAAAGTATCGCCCGCTTCTGGGACTTGACATAACCACGTCGTCGGTGAAATTGATCGAGCTGGCGATGGCGGGTGGTCAGTACCGGGTCGAGGCCTATGCGGCCGAGCCCACGCCCCAGAACGCTATAAACGAGAAGGCTATAGTCGACGCCGAAGCGGTTGGCGAAGCCATCCGTCGCGCCGTCAAGCGCGCGGGCGCGAAGACCACCGAGGTCGCGGTCGCGATCAGCGGTGATGCGGCAATCACCAAGGTGATCCAGATGCCGCGGTCCCTGCGCGCCGCCGACCTGGAGGGCCAGGTCGAGATGCAAGCCGACCAGTACATCCCCTTCCCGATGGACGAGGTGAGCTACGACTTCGAGGTGCTCGGGCCATCTGAGAAGGACACCGAAACGAATGATGTCCTGCTCGTCGCGACCCGCACGGAGAATGTCGAGCAGCGCCAGGCGGCGGTGAAAGCCGCGGGCCTGACCGCAAAGATTGTCGATGTCGAGGCGTTCGCTCTGGAGAACGCCTGCAAACTCATGACGCACCAGATGCCGGACGGTGGCATCGACCGAACCATTGCCGTGGTCGATTTCGGTGCGAGCAGCACGACCTTCAGCGTCTTGCGCAACCTGAAAGTCGTCTACACGCGTGACTTCGCCTTCGGCGGGCAACAGCTCACCGAGGAGATCATGCGCACGTACGGGCTCTCGATGGAGGAGGGCGGCCGCGCCAAGAAAGAGGGTGGGCTGCCGGGCAACTACCAGTCCGAGGTGCTCGATCCGTTCATTGACGATATGACTCAACAGGTGAGTCGGTCGTTGCAGTTCTACCTCGCCTCCGGCTCCGGACGCGAGCAGCCGGAGAAGATCCTCGTCTGTGGCGGTTGCGCCAACATTCCGGGAGTCGCTGATGTGATCGCGAGCCGCGTCGGTATCGCCGCCGAGAAGGGCGATCCGCTCGGTCAGATGAAACTGTCCTCACGCGCCAAGGCGCAGGCCGTGCAGCGTGACGCGACGGCGCTCCTGACGGCGTGTGGGCTCGCATTGCGGAGTTTCGACTGACATGCCACGCATAAACCTACTGCCCTGGCGCGAAGACCAACGAAAAGAGCGCAAGCTGGCTTTCGGCGTCGCGATGGGCGTCGCCTTCGTCGCCGCGCTCGCCACGATGGGCGCCGCCTACGTGATGTTTGGCTCCATGATCCAGGCGCAGGTGCGCCGCAACGACCAGTTGCGCTCCGAGATCAAGACACTCGACAAGCAGATCGAGGAGATCAACAACCTCGAGACCGCCAAGCAGAAATTCATCGCCCGCATGCGCATCATCGAGCAGCTCCAGCGCTCCCGGCCTGAAATCGTGCACGTGTTTGACGAGATCGTGCGAACGCTGCCCGACGGCGTGTACCTCACCAGCGTCAAACAGAACTCCACCAAGCTGAAATTCGATGGCGTGGCGCAGTCGAGCACGCGCGTCTCTTCCTTCATGCGCAACATCGACTCGTCCGACTGGCTGAAAAATCCCGAGCTCGAGGTCGTGCAGACGGCCAAGACCGGGACGTCCGGCTCGAGCTTCACGCTCACCGCCGACGAAGTGAGTCTCGCGGCCCAAGCGGATGACGCCGGGGGCAATAGCCCGGGCCGCAAAGGCTCCAAGGGCGGCAAAGTGATGGCCAGCAACGGGGGTCGGCAATGAACTGGCTCGAAGAGCTGCAATCGCTCGATCCACGCGATCCGGGACGTTGGCCGCTGCCCGTGCGTGCCGGCGCGGTCGGGATCGCCTATCTGGTGCTGACGATCCTCTTCATCTACTTCTTCGTCTGGAACGATGCGCGCCCGGAGTTGCAGCAGCGTCAGGACGAGGAGCAGACCCTGCGCCAGGAGTTCAAGAACAAACACGCGAAGGCCGTCAACCTCGATCTCTACAAGCAACAGTTGAAAGATATCGAGCGCTCCTTCGGCGCGCTGCTGCGGCAGCTCCCCGGCAAGACGGAAGTGCCGAACCTGCTGGTGGATATCTCGCAGACGGGCCTGTCAGCCGGTCTCGAGGAGAAGTTGTTCCAACCGCAGGGTGAAGTGAAGAAGGACTTCTACGCCGAGCTGCCCATCAAGATCCGACTGACCGGCAGCTATCACCAGTTCGGTCAGTTCGTGAGCGGTATCGCCGCGCTGCCGCGCATCGTGACGTTGCACGACATCGACATCAAATCCGACAACAAGGACGCCTACGACCAGCTCAGCCTGGAGCTGACGGCGAAGACGTACCGCTACCTGGATGAAGACGAGATCGCCGCCGGCGAGGCCGACAAGAAGAAGACCGTCCACCGTGGGCCCGGCTAAAGACACCGGCATAACCTGAAGACCTTTGAAAACCATGCACCCTAGGCACAAGTTTGTTCGTATCTGCAGCGCTCTGGCTTGCGTTGCATATCTGGGCGTCACGGCGTGCTCGAGTGCGGACGACGATCTGGCGCGCTTCATCGAAGACACGAAGAAGGAGCCGGGTGGCCGGGTGGAGCCGCTCCCTGAGGTCAAGCCGTACGAGACATTCACGTATTCGGCGGCCGAGTTGCGCTCGCCCTTCCTGCCGAGTAGCCCGGGTGCGGGCTCGGCCTCGGGCGCGCTGCGTCCGGACGCCAAGCGTAATCGCGAGTTCCTCGAGCAGTTCCCGCTCGATACGTTGAAGATGGTCGGCACGTTGAAGCTGACAGGCCGTGTTTACGGGCTGGTGAAAACCAAGGATGGCCTCGTCCACAGAGTGTCCGTAGGCAACTACCTCGGGCAGGCGGACGGCAAGATCACCGACATCAATCCTTCCAAGATCAGTTTGATCGAAATCGTCCCCGACGGCCTCGGCGGGTACATGGAGCGGCCCGCTGGGCTCGCTCTGAATGAGTAGCAGCGTAGGTTTCAGGGAGTCTCAATCAATGCGCCTTTATCGCCGACCTATCTTCAGGATCCTGAGCGCCGCCGGGTGGCTCGTGGTTCTGGGTGTACTCGGAACGCTCCCGAGCCAGTCCGCGCGTGCCGCCGACGCGCCGAAGCTCGAATCCATCGACGTGCAGCCGCTGGCCGGCCAGCAGTTGCAAGTGGTGATGCACCTGTCGGGCCCCGCGCCGCAGCCCCTGTCTTTCACCATCGACAACCCGGCGCGGATCTCCTTCGATCTGCCCAACACCGAGCTCGCCCTGTCGTCGCGTCGCATTGACGTGCACACCTCGGGACTCGACTCGATCCTCGCGGCCGAAGCCAAGGATCGCACGCGCCTGGTGTTGAATCTGGACAAGCTGGTTCCCTACGACACGCGTGTCAATGGAAACAACATCATTGTCATGCTCGGCTCGGCGGGCTCGAGCGCCCCCGTGGCCGCTTCCGGCGCGAGCGTGGCTCAACCCACTCGGATTGGCGCTAGCGCGGATGCGAGCGGCATCCGGGAGTTGCGTAGCATCGATTTCCGTCGCGGCGCCGATGGGGCCGGTCGCGTGATCGTCAAGCTGTCCGATCCGCATATTCATATCAACCTGCACCAGATCGGCGGCCAGATCGTCGTCGACTTCACCGATGCCGCTCTGCCCGCGCCGCTGATGCGCCGTTATGATGCGAGCGATTTCGGCACGCCGATCACTGGCTTCGACGTTACCCGTGTTGGCAACGGATCGCGCATCGCCATCAACGCGAGCGGCGACTATGAGCAACTCGCGTACCAGTCAGACGACCAGTACGTCGTCGAGGTGCAGCCGAAGCGCAAAGCCACGGTGGCGCAGGATGAGAAGCCGATCTACACCGGCGAGCGCCTCACTCTGAACTTCCAGGAGATCGAGACGCGCGCGGTTCTGCAACTCCTCGCGGACGCGAGCGGCCAGAACATCGTGGTGAGCGATTCGGTGAACGGCAACGTCACCCTGCGCTTGCAGAACGTCCCGTGGGACCAGGCGCTGGATATCGTGTTGCGTACCAAGGGGCTCGATAAGCGCCGCCAGGACAACGTCATCATCGTCGCGCCGCAGGAAGAGCTCGCGGCTCGTGAGAAGGCCGACCTGGCCGCGAAGAAAGACATGCAGGAGCTCTCGCCGTTGCGCGCCGAGTACCTGCAGGTGAACTACGCGAAAGCTTCGGAGCTTGCGGCCCTGCTCAAAACACAAAACGGCTCACTGCTTTCCAACCGGGGCAGCGTCGCCGTCGACGAGCGCACCAACACCTTGCTGCTGCAGGACACGTCCGATCGGCTGGCCGACATTCGCCGGCTCGTCGCGACGCTCGACATCCCGGTCCGGCAGGTCCTCATCGAGTCCCGTATCGTCATTGTGAACGATGACTTCGAGCGCGATCTCGGCGCTCGCGTGGGTCTGACCAAGGTGGAAGGTAACGGTAACGGGATCATCACCACCTCGGGCACCGCCACGGCCACTGACACAATTACCAGCTCGGCTTCGACCAACGCGGCGACCACGGGTAGTCCTTTCCCGGTGCAATATCCGTCCGGCACGGCTGGCGCGCCGACACGGTACAACGTCAACCTGCCGATCACGAATCCGGCCGGCAGCATTGCCCTCGGCATTCTGGGCTCGAACTATCTGGTCGACCTGGAGTTGTCCGCCGCTCAGGCCGAGACCCGCGCCTCGATCGTTTCCTCGCCGCGCGTGATCACGGCGAACCAGAAAGAAGCGACCATCGAGCAGGGTGTGGAGATTCCGTATCAGCAGTCGGCCTCCAGTGGCGCGACGACCATCAGCTTCAAGAAGGCGGTGCTGTCACTGAAGGTGACTCCGCAGATCACCCCTGACAACCGCATCATCCTCGACCTCGACGTCAAACAAGACAGCGTGGGTCAGCTCGTCGTCACTTCCGGCGGCGTGAACGTGCCTGCGATCAACACGCAGGAGATCGCGACACAGGTGCTGGTCAACGACGGACAGACAGTCGTGCTGGGCGGCATCCTCAAGACGACGGCGCGTGATGCCCAAACCAAGGTCCCGTACCTCGGCGACGTACCGGTGTTGGGCAATCTCTTCAAGACCACCGCCAAGACGGACAACAAGGACGAGCTGCTGATTTTTGTGACACCAAAGATAGTTCGCGAAGGGGTCAACGTGCAGTGATGCGGTGCGAGCCGCGTCGCTACTGAGTCAGGATTTCAGGTAACAGGAACATGCGCACACTTGCATCGATCATCACTCTCTTCGTGCTCACGCTGACGCTGGCCGGCTGCGGTGGCGGCAGCGGCTGCGGCAGCTTGACTGGCTCGACCTCGACCGGGGGCAGTACCTCCTCCACCTGCAAAACGCAGACGCCAGGTGGTACCAGCAACGTCTCGAGTTTGAGCGTTTCGACGAGCGTCCCGTCCATCTCGACAGATGGCACCAGCACAGCCACGATCACCGTGCTCGCGAAGGACGCCAACAACAATGCCATGAGCGGCGCCTCCGTAACGCTCGCCGCCAGTGCCGGTACGCTCTCCGGGGCAGCCGCTACGACAGGTGCGAACGGCACCATCACGGCGACCTTGTCGGGTGCTGGGGTAAAGGCCGGGACGACCATCACGGTCACGGCCACCTCCGGTTCGGTGACGGGCCAAGCAACTGTCAGCGTCGTCGCTACACAGCAGAACATCACTCTGCTGGTGAGCTCGCCGCAGATGAACTCGGATAACACGAAGCCGGTGACGATTACCGCTCTCGTGCAAGACGCCAGCAACAAGATCGTCACGGGCGTGCCGATCAACTTCCAGGCAAGCTCGGGCGCTATTACGCCCATCCAGACGACTGCTGGAGCGGCGGCCACTCCGCCCGTGGCCGCGGGCACTACCGATGTGAATGGCCAGGCCCAGGCAAAGCTTACGACCCCTGGTAATCCTCTCAACCGCACGATCACGGTCACCGTGACCGCCGGTTCTACGACCGCGACGATTACGGTAGACGTGGTAGGCACCAAGGTCTCCGTCAACGGGCCGACTAGCCTCGTGCAGAACGCGCAGGGCTCGTACAGCATCTCGCTCACTGACGCCGGCGGAAATGGAATCTCGGGACAGACGGTGACGCTGACCTCTGCCAAGGGCAACACCCTGAACCCGACGTCTGTTACGACCGGCGCAACCGGTACGGCGCCGTTCACTATGACAGCCGTCAACAGCGGCAACGATACGATCACGGCCACTTGGCAGACCATGACCGGGACGGAGTCGGTGGCGGTAAGCAACCAGAACTTCGTTGTGACCGCGCCGGCTGCCGGCTCCAGCATCCCAGTGAACGCGGCGGTGCCCGTTACAATCACTTGGACAGCGTCGGGCGCTCCCGTCACGAGTGGCACGGTGTATCTGACCTCCAGCCGTGGAACGTTGAGCGCAGCTTCATCGCCCGTCACGAACGGAGCGCTCAGCACGGCGATAACCATTTCCTCGACGACAGCCGGCGCGGCAATTATTTCGGCCACGGCGGTGGATGGCACTGGGGCCACGGTCGCGACCGCGCAGTCGACGGTCGGCTTTATCGCCACCACTCCGAACGCTGTATCAGTACAGGCTAGTCCGTCTACCGTCGCGCTCAAAGGCCAGAGCACGCTCACGGCCACTGTCACGGATCCCACGGGCAACCCCGTTCAAAACAAGGTGGTCAATTTCACTCTCCAGGATTCGACCAACGGTTCCCTCTCATCCGCTTCTGCCACGACTGATACTCAGGGTCAGGCGTCGGTGACCTACACCGCAAGCACGGGATCCAGCGCACCAAACGGTGTGATCGTTACGGCGCAGGTTCAAAATACGGGGATCACAGGCACGACGACGCTGACCGTCGGCGGACAGACCGTGTTCCTGTCGTTGGGTACGGGCAACACGATCGTTGAGTTGAACCAGACCCAATATGAGCTGCCCTACACGGTTCAGGCTGTGGACGCGGCCGGTAATGGCGTCAGCGGAGTCCACGTAACGTTCTCCATACAGTCCGTTGCGTATGCTCCTGGACGCATGTTTTGGCACCCGGCACCTCTAAACAGCTGGTATGCCAGCGACGACTACACGGTGACAAGTACTTACTTGCAGGCAGGGTTCTGCCACCCAACGACGGTCAACGAGTACAACGGGGCAATCAACCCGACGCCCCCACCAGCCGGAGTCACCCCAGTGGTCACCAAGATTCCGGGCTCGGTCGCGTCCACTGACGTCGGTGCTGCGGACACCATTAGCAACGGGACGGCGCCGGTGAATGTGATCTATCCGAAGGATCACGCTTTCTGGGTGATCGCGTCTCTGACGGCGACGGCCACAGTGTCCGGAACACAAAGCAGCACCACGGCCATCTTCACCCTGCCCGGCGCGCTGACGGACTACGCGACGCAGACCATTGCGCCGCCTGGACAGTTCAGCCCGTACGGCAGCTCGACGACGTGCTACTAAGGCTCATCAAACCGAGCTGAGGTGTTCTCGATCCAGCCGGCAGGAGACCCCTGCCGGCTGAGTCGTTTGTGGGGAGGGCGGTCTTGCTATTCTTCGAGCACCTATGCTCGGCAAGACCAACGTATTCCTCATCGGCCCGATGGGCTCAGGCAAGACGGCCGTGGGGCGTTACCTCTCACGACTTCTCGACCTCACCTTCCATGACAGCGATACCGAGATCGAACGTCGCACCGGGGTCGATATTCCCTATATCTTCGAGAAGGAGGGCGAGGCGGGTTTCCGGCAGCGGGAGCGCGAGGCGATCGAGATCCTCACGGCCATGGACCACATCGTGCTGGCTACCGGCGGCGGCGCCATTTTGCTGCCCGAAAATCGCCGTCACCTGTCCGAGCGCGGGTGCGTGGTTTACCTCGAGACTTCCGTGGTGCAACAAGTTGAGCGCGTGAAGCAGGGTCGCACCCGACCCCTGCTCGCCAACGTCGATACGAGCGCGAGGCTCGCGCAGCTCATGGCCCAGCGGACTCCGCTCTATCGGGAAATCGCCGATGTCGTCGTCTCGACCGATGGCCGCAAAGTTCGGACCGTGGCGGAGGATATCCTCCGCGAGCTCAACGCCCCCCAGGCAACGCGCTAGTCCTATCTCGGTATACTGCCTGCGGATCTGGCGTTTTTGGGCTGTGCGCGGGCAGTGAATACTCTCAAGGTCGAACTGGGTAGTCGCAGTTACCCCATCCTCATTGGCGATGGCCTCTTGGGCCAGCCCGATATTTTTCGCGAGCACCTGCCCGCCCGGGACGTGCTCGTTGTGAGCAATACGACCGTTGCGCCCCTCTATCTCGAAACCCTCTCCGCGAGCCTCGAGCCACGCCGGATTGTCGAGGCCATCCTGCCGGATGGCGAGGCGCACAAGACCCTCGCGAATGTTGCTCGGGTGCTGGATGTGCTGGTAGCGAACCGTTTTGGGCGGGACAGCACAGTGGTCGCCCTCGGCGGTGGTGTGGTCGGTGACATGGCCGGCTTCGCGGCGGCCTGCTATCAGCGCGGCGTCTCCTACGTGCAGGTGCCCACCACCCTGCTCTCCCAAGTCGACTCTTCCGTCGGCGGCAAGACCGGCGTGAACCACCCGGGCGGCAAAAACCTCATTGGGGCTTTCCATCAGCCGATTGTCGTTCTGGCCGACACACGCACCCTTCGGACCCTGCCTCCGCGGGAGCTGCGAGCCGGCCTCGCCGAGGTGATCAAGTACGGCCTCATCTGCGACGCCCCGTTCTTCGTGTGGCTCGAGGCCCACATCGAGGATCTTCTCTCGGGTGACCCCGCCGCGTTGGCGCACGTCATCCACCGATCATGTGCCATCAAAGCTGAAATCGTCGGACGCGACGAGCGCGAGCACGGTGATCGGGCTCTCTTGAATCTTGGGCACACCTTTGGTCACGCCATTGAGTCCGCGACGGGCTACACGGAGTGGCTACATGGTGAGGCGATCGGTGCGGGATTGTTGATGGCCGCGGTGATGTCGCGCGAGAGCGGCCTCATGACTGTCGCAGAGGTCGAGCGCGTGCGGAATCTGGTCGCGCGGGCCGGGCTGCCCACGCGGATCGATACCGTGTCGCCGGAAGTCGCGCTGGAACACATGCGTATCGACAAGAAGGTGAAGAGTGGCCGCATCCGGTTGATCCTGATGCACAAGATCGGGGAGGCCTTTATCACAGCGGACTACCCCGAGGCGGCCCTCGAGAATACGCTGGGCCAGCATTTCGGGCGGCTCGCGGCGTGAACGACGTCCTTCCAGGTGGCGGCGGCGGAGCTTATCCAACGCTCGCACCCTACGCGGCTCACGATGAGCAGTCTCGGGGCCGGCGCCACCCGGAGCCGAAGCCGGACTTCCGCACCGAATTTCAGCGCGATCGCGATCGCATCATCCACTCGAACGCCTTCCGCCGCCTGGTCTATAAGACCCAGGTATTCGTGAATCACGAAGGCGACCTTTACCGGACCCGCATCACCCACTCCATCGAAGTCGCACAGATCGCGCGCTCGGCCGCCCGTGCGTTGAATCTGAACGAGTCGTTGACCGAGGCCATCTGCCTCGCCCACGACCTGGGGCACACCCCTTTCGGCCATGCCGGGCAGGAGGCGCTGAATGACTGCATGCGCCCCTACGGCGGTTTCGAGCACAACCTCCAGTCATTGCGCGTGGTGGACGAGCTGGAGGAGCGTTACGCCGAATTCCGGGGTCTCAATCTCACGTTCGAGTGTCGCGAGGGCATTCTCAAGCACTGCTCCCTCCGCAATGCCCGTGAGCTCGGAGAGCTTGGGGAGCGATTCATCCACCGCCGCCAGCCCGGCCTGGAAGCGCAGCTCGCCAATCTGGCCGACGAGATCGCCTATAACAACCACGACATCGACGACGGCCTCCGCGCGCAGCTCGTCGACCTCCGCGACGTCCGCGACCTACGCCTCTTCCGTCGCCAGTACGACATCGTCCTAGCGCAGTACCCCGACCTCGGCGAGCGCCGCCTCGTCCACGAGGTGATCCGCCGGATGATCAACTACATCGTCATCGACCTCATCCGGACCACCCAATCCCGCCTCGACCAATCCCGCCCCCGCTCCATCGACGACGTCCGCGCCCTCCCCAAGCCCCTCGTCGGCCTCAGCGACACCGCCCGCGAGGAGCACCTAGAGCTCATGGAGTTCTTGCGCCAACACGTCTACAAGCACTACAAGGTGCTCCGCATGACCTCCAAAGCCCGCCGAGTCCTCAAAGCCCTCTTCGGCGCCTTCTTCGAAGACGTTAGTCTCATGCCGCCCGAATACCGCGACCTGGCCCTCCACTCCGAAACCACCCAGGGCCCCCCCGGCCGCGCCCGCGCCGTGGCCGACTACATCGCGGGGATGACGGATCGGTATGCGATTTTGGAGCATGGGCGGTTGTTTGAGGCGGGGGAGAGGACGTGAGTCGACGTCCAACTTCGTGACCGCCAGTCAGATATTCTGACTTTCCATAATCTGCAATAGTCCGAGCGGAGAAGCCTTCTCTGTGGACTATCTATTCCTGACCCCTTGGGAACTCAAGCTTTGCTGCACTGCCCGCCGGAGAACTACGCCGGTGCGTCAAAAAAGTGCAATTGACATAACTACCTGAGAAAATTAGACTTATGTCACACAAAATTGCGCTGCAGCATGAACAAAACCGGCAAAGAAAAAGAAGCAGTGCTCAACGTGTTCGCCGCGCTAGTGCGACCGCTGATGCGTGTCGCATTTGAATATGGGATCACTGCGGGAGAGATAGCGGGCGTCGTACGGCGCTCCTATATCCAAGCGTTGGAGGCGCGCCTGCAAGAGCAGAAAAGACCAACCACCGACGCTCGGCTCGCTGCTGTTGCCGGTTTACCGAAGTCAGATGTTAGTGCCTTGCGAGACGCTCTACGCGCTGGCGCTCCGCATAGCTTGAGAGCTACGGTTAGCCTCGATCAAATCACAGCTCTGTTGACGACGTGGCACACTCATTCAAACTTCTCAGGTGCGTACGGACTTGCGGCGGAGTTGGATCTGCTGCCGGTTCCAGGTTCACCACGGAAAAGTTTTAAGGAACTTGTTTCGGTTGCTTGTCCGGGTGTTGACGAGGACGCCTTGTTAGACGAGCTTGTTGCGGCCAGATCTGTCGAGGTCATTGACGGCACTACGGCGCGGTGTTTGTCCCGAGCGTACGTTCCGCAAGGTGCGGATGTCACTCGAATTGAGCGAATGGGCCGTTTCCTTGGAGTGGTGACGGCAAATTTTGTACACAATCTTTTACGCACGGGCCCTGAGCCAGTGTATTTCGAACGGACCGTGGTTTCGGACGAACTGTTATCCGAGGCCGGCCGGGACAAGTTTTTAGCGCTCGCCGGGGAGCGAGGGCAAGAGCTCTTGGCGGAACTAGATACCTTTCTAACACGTTTGGCTGCGACGGAGAAAACTGACTCAGGTCGCAAATACGGCGTTGGAATCTATTTCTTTGAAGAGCAGGTTGCTGATGAAGCAACCACACGGGAATCTAGAAGAACTCACGATATCGATGGCGGCAAGACAATGCCCCTCGAGGAAATTGACGTCCTCGCGGGCCTTGGTCGGAAACAATGAACTGCCGCCTGGGGAGGAAGGGTGAAGAATTTAGTCGCAACGTTCGTTACGGCGCTGATTGGCGCAGCCGCTGGTGTTGGGTATGCCACGGCGGCCGAAACACAAGTAAATGATCGGCAGGTGTCTCTGCTGTTGATCGGACCGGTTGAGGAAGTCAACTCGACGCACACGATAGCCACTGTTCTCGGTCAGAAGGTTCTGATTGGATCTTCGGACCCGGTTTCAGTCGGGAATACTGTGGCCGTCTATGGAAATAGCCTTGCAGATGGAAGCATTGCGGCGCTAAAAATTGAAGCGGAGGGACCTTATGTTCCTGGCGCTACTCCTATTTTGCTAACTGGCACAGTCCAAGCCGTTCAACCGTCCGTCGGACGGGTGGTGGTAAATGGCCTGACCGTTGATTTGACATCGGTGATGGCTGGCGGAGCCGTATCTCCTGCGTTAGGGAGCAAGCTGCAGATCACCGGTACCCAACCAGCCAACCACGGGTTGGTTGTGGTCAATGGTATTAGTGGCGGCGGTCGCGTCAGCACCAATGGAATCAGCGGTGGCGGCCGGGTCAGCACGAGCGGGATCAGCGGCGGCGGACTGACGGCCGATGGCATCAGTGGCGGCGGTCGCGTCAGCACCAACGGAATCAGCGGTGGTGGCCG
>CAYNTW010000116.1:16605-18312 GCA_964400085.1 uncultured Steroidobacteraceae bacterium
GGCCGGGTCAGCACGAGCGGGATCAGCGGTGGTGGATTGACGGCCAATGGCATCAGTGGCGGCGGTCGCGTCAGCACCAACGGAATCAGCGGTGGTGGCCGGGTCAGCACGAGCGGGATCAGCGGTGGTGGATTGACAGCCAATGGCATCAGTGGTGGCGGCCGCATTACCACGGCAGGGATCAGCGGCGGCGGTCTGAACTAGGGTCCTAGGTTTGGTGCGACGACGTAGTTGCGCCAAACCTCTCCGCGGCACGCGGTTTCCCCCATCACTCGGTTGCACGAGCGATTTTGTTGCGTTGCATTTTTCGCGCTTAGGGGTCGCGCTCGCGACCATCTCTCCAATTGCAGACAAGTCGGTTTCCCGCGCGAGTCCTTTTGGTACTACGAAACCGAAAACTAATGTTCATTTAATCGGTCAGCTTGCGCATCATCGTGGGATGAGTTCGATCAAGCCAAGGCTCCAGTGCTGCGTAACGGTGCTGTGCAGCGATAAGCTCCCGGACTAACCCAAACCGATGCCATCCTTCCAGCGTCCGAACCCAGCGAACTCAGTTGAGGAAGGTGAGCAACTCGCTCGTGGCAATGCCGCGGCGCTTCGTGATCTCCTCGTAGAACTGGCACTCACATTGCTGCCTCGTGGAATTACCCCGAGGACGTTCAGCGACATATCCCGACAGACATTTGTGTGTGCTGCAGCAACAACATCTCACAAAACCAACAATCCGTCATTGCAGATCGCAATCTTTCATAGTGACAGTTCTATTGACCGAAAACAAAGAGCCGCAAGCTAGCCAACGCTCGGCGCAAAGCAGGTCCAGTGGTAGAAACACGATATCAAACAAAGCGCATAGTCGAGCGTGGTTCTGAGAAATTGAATATGGAGCCAATCATTGGTTGGAAGTAGCGAGTCTGATTTTTCGGGGATGCTCTCCACGATTTTCGGGTTAATGCTGGCGGGGGGCATGCAAACCGGGGCAATTCGTGCATTGTCCACGGAATCACTTCGGCTTGCAGAGAATAAGTTCCGCAGAGGTCAAGATGAACTGTCCGGCGGCCTTTCACTCGCAGCTCTTGTGTTGGACGCGTGGCATCGGGACCTGCGCTACCTGGATTCAAAAGGGGCGCCGAGAGCCATACGTCTGCATGGGCCAGTTCCAAGCGTTGAGGCGCTAATCCGTGCAGAGCGAGCGATCAAGGATACGCGTGAACTCGCGCAGCGCCTCAAGACTCTACGGCTCGTGATTCCGAATGGACGGAACCTGTATAAGCCGGCGAGCGAAATTGCGCTGATATCAAGGAACGATCCCTTTGTGCTTCAACACGTGGCGAAGTCACTCTCTGTGCTATTAGAAACGATTCATGGAAACTTGGACGGAAGCGGCACTTCTCAGCCGCTGCTCGAGCGATTCGCGGAAGTGCCCGATTTGCCGGACGAGTGTATTCCTGCTTTCCAACGGTTTACGAAGCTGCACGGATGGATGCTCTTGAGAACAGTCAACGATTGGCTTGAATTAAGGCGTGCACGAAGAACTGGCCGCGGACGCAGTGGCATTTCAAGAGCGGGCATTCATGTCCACGCGTATGTGACTCAAAAGCGGCAGCCAAAGACCACCGCCAGGTCGCCCGCGCGTCGGCTCAAGTTTTCGAGTTAGCCAGCTCCTCGCGCAGGCTCTTGCGCAGGATCTTCCCAACATTCGACTTCGGC
>CAYNTW010000117.1:0-15869 GCA_964400085.1 uncultured Steroidobacteraceae bacterium
GGTTGGAACGGCTTGGTGATCCAGGCCTTGGCGCCAGCGGCCCGGCCTTCCTGCTTCTTGTCCTCACCGGCCTCGGTCGTAAGCATGATGACCGGAGTGAACTTGTAGTTGGGATGACGCTTGATCTCCTTCAACAGCGTGATGCCATCCATCACCGGCATGTTCACGTCGCTGATCACCAGGTGACAGCGATCGTCCTCGAGCTTGGTCAGGGCCTCCTGCCCGTTGGAGGCTTCCACCACGTCGTAGCCACGCTCGCGCAGCGCCATACGCGCCACGGTGCGCACGGAAGCGGAGTCATCGACAATCAGTATCTTTTTCGTCATATGCGCTGAAGTCCGAGCTAGAAAAAAGTAACGTCCTGGGGTGCGATCGCCTGGCTTTCCAGCCCGCGATGCAAGCGCCGCTGCTCCTCCGTGGTATAGGTGCGCGCCATGTTTTCCATGTGTTGACGCACCTGCTCCCGCCCGTTGCTACCGGGCTCCGCGGCTGCCGACAGTTCCTCGACCTGTCGCATACTGCTGACCACGTGCTGCAGGATCTGACCCACCCGATCCTGGAACTGCAGTTGCACCAGCGACTCGCAGACTTCTCCCTTGATCCCTTCACTGGCGTGCTGCGACTGTTGAGCCACTTCAGCCAGCCGGCTGGTCCGCTGATTGAAGCGTTCCAGCACGGTCCGGATGTGCTCCTGTGAATCGGCCACAGCTTGCTGATCCCTGCTCGAGACCCGCTCGTTCTTCGCACCGATCTCGACCAGTGAGGTGCTGATCAGATTGACCGTTCCGGTGATCCGTTTGCCGGTGCTGCGCGCCGCCTCGGAGAGCGCGCGGACTTCGTGCGCCACTACCGCGAAGCCTTTGCCGGCAGCGCCGGCGTGAGCCGCTTCGATGGCGGCGTTCAACGCCAACATGTTCGTCTGGAACGCAATCGACTCGACGTCGCTGGACATCTTGCGCAGCTCTTCGGTGTGCTTCACCAGTGCGCGAATATCTTCCGCCAGGGCATCGCGGCTTTGTTGAATCAGCTTCAACGCCTGGATGACCTCGGCGAGGTGTCGCTCGCCGTCCTGCGCGTCCTCCGCGATTGCCTTGGCGCCCGACTCGTTACCAACACCGCCGAGGGCGCGATCGAGCCGGTTGACGATGCCCTCGAACCGCGAGGTGAGGGCAACCACGGCTTTCTCTGTCTGGCAGCGAGCCGATTCGATTTGCTTTGCCCAGATGGGGAGCGCGTCCGCATAGACGCTACTCTCTCGCGCATCGTCCACGGTGGACGCTTCCGCGCCGTCCAACTCGGCCGTTCTTGAAGTCATCAAAGCTGGAGCCTCAGAAAATCCGCAGCGCCCCTTTACGACGCCGCGCTTTGGAGTATCGACAGACGTCCTCAGCTTCTTGAGAGAACAGGAGGGTCGCGCCCGAGCGACTGGAATGGAGTTCACGGAGGCCTGACCTCATGCGAGCGTCCATCGCAATGCAGCACCACTTCGATAGCGGCGCGAGTGCGGCGCAGCAAGTAAAAACACGTGTGCTCCGCATGCACTTTCCGGGAACAACTATTGCTCAACCTTGGCGTGAAACTGGACGAGGCACTGAAGGTCTCTCTCGACGAGCTACGCATGCAGATGCTCGGCGCACAGGTGCTGCTCGGGTTTCAGTTCCAGGGACTCTTCCAGGAGCAATTCAAAGAGCTCACCACCGGTGCCCGCATGATCGATGCGGGCGGGCTCGGCCTCATAGTCGTGGCGATCGCTTTGATCATTGCCGTTCCATGTCAGCATCGCCTGATCGAAGGCGGCGAGGACACGCGACGCATCTACATTGAATCCAGGCGCTACGCGGAGGTGGCCTTGCTGCCGATGGCAGGGGCAATCGGCTGCGACCTGTTCGTATCCACGGGACTTCCGTTTGGTTTGACTGTAGCGACTGCACTCGCGGCCGCGATGTTCGTGGCTGCCATCTGCGTTTGGTACGTGCTCGGACTCGTCCTACGACGGCGCTGGGCCGTTCGTCCCACTGGAGCTCCTATGAAAGAATCCAGTACACCCCTGCACAAGAAGATCGAGCAGATGCTCACCGAAGGGCGGGTCATCCTGCCGGGAGTGCAAGCCCTGCTGGGCTTTCAGTTCGTGGTCATGCTGACCAAGTCCTTCGGTGAGCTCCCGCAGGCGGCGCGCACGCTACACGTCATCGCCCTGATGAGTCTCGCCATAGCGATCTTGTTGTTGATTGCCCCCGCCGCGATTCACCGCATCACCTTTGGTGGTAACGACGACCCCAGGATGCACTGGCTGGGATCGGCGCTCATGACGGCGGCGCTGCTGCCACTCATCTGCGGCATCTGCTGCGACATGTGGGTGGCCCTCACGAGACTATTCGGCCAAGGCGTTGTACCACTGTTGGGCGCCGTTGGGACCGCGGTATTGCTGCTTGGCTTCTGGTATGGCCTACCGCTCGCCCTCAGGCGCGATATTCGCGCCCACGGGTCAAGGTACGAGGTCTCCTAGCGTCTCGTGAGGGGTCGCGCGACGGCGACCCCAGCGTTTGTACCAACGCCCAGGGCCTACTGTTTGGCCGTTCCGGGCTGAGCTTCGCGACGATGTTTCTCGGCGAGCACCGTCGATGGGGTCACACCGGCGACCGCCGCCGTCATCTTGTTCTTGAAGCCGGCGATCACATCCGCATCCCCATCCATCATTGCCTTGAAGCCGATGCGGGCAACCTCGTCGGCGCCCATCTTCTTCTCGGTACCAAGCTTGGTATCCATCATGCCGGCGCGCTCGAAGAACTCCGTTTCCGTGGCGCCCGGCATCAAACAGGTTACCGTCACGCCCGTGTCCTTCAACTCATTGCGCAGCGCCGCCGCGAAGGAGTCAATGAATGCCTTGGTGCCGTTATAGACGGCGGCGAATGAGCCTGGCGTAAACCCTGCGATGGAGCCGACGATCAGTATGCGTCCCCGTCCACGACTGCGCATGTCACGCCCGACCTGGTGAATGAGCGCCAGCGTACCGGTAATGTTTGTGTCTATCACGTGGCTGACATCCTCGAACGACTGGTCGAGGAACGCTCCTCCCACGCCGTGCCCTGCGTTCGCGATGAGCGCATCGACTTCATGACCTGTCAAGTTCGAATAGAGCTGGGCGACGCCGTCCGCCGTCGCCAGGTCGGCCTCGACCGCGATCACCTTTGCTCCGAGCGATTCCAGCTCCCGGCGTGCCTCGCTCATCGGCCGGTCGGCCGCAATCACGAGGTCGAAGCCGTTCCGTGCGCACTCGCAGGCCAACTCCAGCCCGATACCACTGGAGGCCCCTGTAACGACCGCGAGACGTCTGCTTGCAGAACCCATATACTTCTCCCGGGTCAAAAAAAAAATAAACCAACACCACCGCAGCAGATAATGCGCCACGTGAAGGCCGCGCCGAGGGTGGCCGCGGCGCAGGTTGTGAAGAGTGCATTGCAAAGAGGAAGCTGTGGCTCGGCGTCAGTGGACACTGACGCGCGGACGGTCCACTGGCCTGATATTCCAGGCCAGCGCAAAGGTTTAGGCTCCCAGGTGTCTAACGTCACTCGCGAGGGTGTTATGGCGAACCAGAATCAAGGCGGTCAGAACATGGGCGGTGGCCAGAAGAGTGGCCAACAACATACACAACAAGAGGATCGCAAAAGACAACCCGGCTGGCAGCAGGGCGGCGGCGGTCAGCAAAGCGGTAGCCAGAGCGGCGGCAGGGACAACATGGGCGGTAGTGACCGCTCGCGCGACGGCAGCCACAAGGGCGGGCAGTCGTCGTAGAACATAACGAAGTCCGCAGGTCCGCACCGGCTGTCAACGGCGAGCCCGCTGTGGCCGGCGCGGACCCACTTAAGGAGACGGTGACATGATGGACATCAGGCTTTGGTGCGGTTCACGCTTGGCTCTGGGACTTTTGCTTGCGGGAGTCGCGGGCGTTTCCCAATCCCAAACCCCACCGCGAGCGGACAGCGCGCCCCGCGCGCCGGGTGTGACTCGCGCTATCGAACACCCGGACCACCCCGCTCCGGATCCATCAGTTGACCAGACGTTGCCGGATGACCACCAACCCGCGACGGCCGTCGATCACGATTCCGGCGGCCCGGAAACCGCTGTCGACCACGAGCCCGGCGGTCCTGAAACAGCCCGGGACGATCAGAAATTGAAACCGGAGACGGCGAGCGACGCGACCAAGCCTTCCAGCTTTCGAAGTGCAGCTGCCGAGACAGCCAAACAAGGCGTGCGCTCGAATACCCCACCACCCGCCAAACCGCCGGAGGGCTGACGCACTCACAGCGCGGCCACCCCCGGCGAGTACGCCCCAGAACGGTCGGCGAGAACGGTCGGCCCGGACGGGCCGCCCGGGGCCGCCCGGGGCCGCCCGCGCGCCTGGTCGCCAATCTAACGCGCGAAGTGGGATACTCCGCGCATGAACGACTCCGACCACATCCTCGGCACCGCAACCGATTGGCACCGCGCTGGACGCGGCGTTGCCATCGCTACGGTCATCGCGACCTGGGGCTCTTCGCCGCGTCCGGTGGGCTCCAAGCTCGCGGTCGATGATGGAGGCCGGATGGTCGGGTCCGTTTCCGGGGGCTGTGTTGAAGGTGCCGTGGTGGAATGCGCGCTCGAAACCATCCGTAGCGGCAATCCCCGCCTGTTGGACTTCGGGGTTACCGACGAGCAGGCCTGGGAAGTCGGGCTGGCGTGCGGTGGCCGCGTGCAGGTATTTGTCGAGAAATTGGTTTGAAACGCTTACTTCTGGAGCGACTCCTGACACTGGGCCGCGCGCGGCTGCCGGCGGCCCTGGTGACTCAACTCACCACTGGCGCGCAGACACTCGTCACGCGTCAGGGCGTGGAAGGAGAGCTGACACTCGGGCCCGAGGAGTTGGCGCAGGTCCTGCGAGCGATGGATGAGGATCGCAGCGGAACCCTGGAGGTGGCCGGCGCCACCGCTTTCGTGGAGATCTGGAGTCCGCGACCGCGTCTTTTGATCGTCGGCGCGGTTCACACCGCCCAGGCGCTCATACCGCTGGCGCGACTTGCCGAGTATGACGTTACGGTCATCGACCCCCGCACCGCGTTCGCTTCGAACGAGCGATTTCCCAACATCGCGCTACGCACCGACTGGCCCGAAGAGGCCCTGGCGGAGCTCGCGCCCGATCGGCGCACCGCGATCCTGACACTGACTCATGACCCGAAGATCGATGATCCGGCCCTGCACGCCGCGCTGCGCTCGGAGGCTTTCTATGTTGGAGCGCTCGGTTCGCGGCGCACCCACGAGAAGCGTATCGAACGATTGCGCGCGGCGGGTTTCGACGATAGCGTCATCCGACGCATCCGCGGTCCGGTGGGATTGGCAATCGGGGCTCGCACTCCGGCGGAGATCGCTGTTTCCATCATGGCGGAGATCACCGCGGTTCTGCGCGGCGCGCCGCTGGCGAATCGGTCCTGAGGCGGGACCATGTGTGGCCCAGTTCGCGTTGGCGCGCTGCCGAAGCCATAAGCAAATCAATGACTTAGCTGGTTATTGTAAAGCACCTTTGTTCCGCCAGTAAACATCGTCCTTCAGACGGTCGCGCGGACTTGCGCGCGCGTCTTCTCTCTGGCGCCCATCTATACTCGATCGCAGGCGAAGTCCCCAGCTGACCTCCAGGAGCGGTCCGATGAATGTGGCGCAAGTTGCAGCGGAAATTCTCAAACGCGAAGGTGTGGAGGTTCTGCTCGCGTATCCGCTCAACCCCCTGACCGAGTCGGCCGCCGCCGCCGGAATCCGGCCGGTGATCGTCCGCCAGGAACGCGTTGGCATCCACATGGCGGACGCGATCAGCCGTATGACCTCCGGCGATAAGGTAGGCGTTTTCTGCTGTCAGGCGGGACCGGGTGTGGAGAACTCGTTCGGCGCGGTGGCGCAGGCGTGGTCCGAGGGAGTGCCGCTCATTGTCATACCCGGCGCCTCGGCGCGCAGCCAGGCGTGGGTCCGGCCTGGATTCAACGCGGTGCTCAACTATCAGCACATCGTCAAACAGGCCGAGCAGATCAACACTCCGGAGATGATCGTGCCCGCTTTGCGGCGCGCCTTCACCATGGCGCGCAACGGGCGCCCGGGCCCAGTGTTGCTCGAGGTACCCGGGGACATGTGGAACCAGGAAGTCCCCGGAACGATCGCGTATACACCCACGCGACGCATTCTGTCCGCACCGAGCCATGCGGACGTGGATGCCGCCGCGGCGGCGCTCATTGCGGCCAAGCGTCCCCTGATCTACGCCGGTCAAGGCATCCATTACGCCCGCGCCTGGCCCGAACTGAAAGCGGTCGCGGAGTTGCTGGAAGCCCCCGTCACCACCAGCTTGGAGGGCAAGAGCGCGTTTCCGGAAAATCATCCACTGTCACTCGGCTCCGGTGGCGTGTCGATGCCGAAAGCGGTGTTCCAACACGTGCAGGATGCGGATGTCGTGTTCGGAGCGGGCGCGAGCTTCACGGCCACGGGCTTCGGCATTCGGTTTCCGACCCAGGACAAGCTGTTCGTACACAACACCATCGATCCGATGGACATCAACAAGAACATCCCGACCGAGCACCCGCTCGTCGGTGATTCCAAGCTGACGTTGCAGATGCTGCACGAAGCGGTGAAGGATCGCCTCAAGAAGCCGCGCGGGCTCGCCGCCGATGTTCACAAGCGTATCCGCTCGCAGAACGATCCCTGGCTGGCTGAGTGGATGCCGCGACTCACGAGCGAATCGAAGCCGTTGTCGCCCTATCGCGTCATCTGGGACCTGCTGCACGTTGCGGACGTGCCCAACACGATCATCACGCACGACGCGGGCAGCCCGCGCGATGAGCTCTCTCCCTTCTGGCAGCCGATCTCGCCGCTCAGCTACATCGGGTGGGGCAAGTCAACCCAGCTCGGTTATGGCATCGGGCTCGCGATGGGCGCCAAGCTCGCTCATCCGGACAAGCTGTGCATCAACATGTGGGGCGATGCCGCGATCGGCATGACGGGCATGGACTTCGAGACCGCGGTACGTTGTCAGATTCCGATCATGTCCATCCTGTTCAACAACTACGCCATGGCCATGGAATTCAAGCCCATGGCTGTCTCGCGTGAGAAGTATCACTCCACGGATATCTCCGGGAACTATGCCGACTGGGCGAAAGCCCTCGGGGGCTACAGCGAACGGGTGACGGAGCCCGCCCAGGTGATGCACGCCTTGATGCAGGGCATCGCCGCGACCAAGGAAGGCAAGCCGGTGCTGCTCGAGTTCATCACCACCCAGGACAAGGTCTACTCGACCTGGAAAGACACCTACTCGGCGAGTTGACTCAGGGCGTACGCTGCTCGATGCGCCTGGCGAGCTCCTGGATCTCCTCCATGTCGATGTCCTCATCGATGTTGATTTCCTCCGGGGCGCTGGGTCCATCCTGGGCGCCACCCCTGCCCCCGGCTCGGACGTCCGCGGATTCGGCTCTGGGCCCACCCGCGTCCGCCGCGCCCCTCCTACCGACTCCCGCCCCTGGCGCGCTCCGCACACCAGCGGGTCTGACCGGAGCTCGCACAATCTCCGGTCGGGCACCCGCCTCCACATCCACCGTCCCAACAGGCGCTGCCGCTGGACGCACCCAATCCCTCTGTTGGTCCATCCAACGCTGATATCGATCGAAGGTCCACATCCCCTCATCGCCTCCGGACTGGATGACGTTGGCAATCCCGCCGAATTGGCCGGCCCGGATCGTGCCCTTGGCGCCGGAGCTGGCCAACAGCATCTCGCAGCGCGGGACGCGCAAGTGCCATTGCTCCAGGTACTCCAGGCGCTGGCAGACGACACCAACCAGGCAATCAGCGAGCTGCGCCCGGATGTTGCCCTGGATTTCGGCGGGAAATGACATGCAGATGCGGCTCAATGCCTCGCCGCAAGTCGCCGAGTGCATGGTGGCGAGGACCAGGTGCCCGGTCTCCGCCGCGCTCAGCGTGAGCCGCATTACCTCCGGTGTGCGCATTTCGCTGATCACCAGCACGTCAGGATTCTCGCGCAGCGCGTCCACGATAGCCTGCTCGAAAGTGGGGGAGTGAGTTGGAATCTCGCGTTGACGAATCAACGAGCGGCGGTTCGTGAATACGTACTCGAGCGGGCTTTCCAGTGTGATGATGTTCTGCGCGCGTGACCCGTTCACCTCTTCGATGAGAGCGGCGAGGGTCGTGGATTTCCCGCAGCCCGTCGGTCCTGACACGATCACCAGGCCGGTAGGAGCCGACACTAGCCGCTTCAGCTCAGGGTGCAGATTGCACGCCCGCAGATCGCCCACAGTCGGAGCGAGAAGACGTACGGCGAGCGCCAGTCCACGAATCGTCTTATAGGCGTTGATACGGCAACGCGTGCCCCCGACCACCAGAGAGACGTCCACGGAGCCGCGCGACTCGAAACTTGTCCAGTCCTCGGCGGTCAAGAACTCCTGTGCCATGGCCACGAGCTGCTGGCCGGAGACGGACTCGCCCATTGGGGTCAATTCTCCCCGGACGCGCGCAACCTGGGCGGTACCCGCCTCGAGGTGCAGGTCGCTCGCGCCCAGCTTGCGGGCTGTGACGATCAACTCTTTGAAAGCCATGGGGTCCTCTTTGGCGGGCACCGGGGTCCTTTTGAGAGCGCCCGAAAAGAGCCAAGGTTCCGGGAGCGATGTTCCGCGGGTCGGACATCCACGACGCGAATCCCGGTGACGGGCCTACTGGCTCCCTATACTGCTCCAACCTTTGGACTGCCCCTGATTGGTGCAGCCGACAGAGTGAAGATGAGATTATTCTTGAATTTTACCGCCGCGCTAACGCTCTCGTCACTGACGGCGGTCGCGCTGACCGCTCCAGCACTGTCGGCCGAACCACCGTCCGGCCCGCCTCGGCCAGGCATCATCACCACCCGTCCGCCCGTCGCGTCCGCGCTCCGGTACGACACTGAATACCCGCTCATCGGATACGCGGATCGGCCAACACACAACGCCATCGCGCGCTTACAGGAGCGGGTGGATCACGGTGAAGTAAAGCTCAAGTTCACGCAGGGGCGCGGCTATCTCGACTCTATTCTGAAAGCGCTCGGCATCGATCCCAGCTCACAGACACTCGTCTATTCCAAGACCAGCTTGCAGTTCGACCTGATCCAGGCTGCGACCCCGCGCGCTATCTACTTCGATGACGACACCTACGTTGCCTGGATCCCGAGCTCGCGCATCATCGAAATCACCGCTATGGATAAAGCCCTGGGGCCCGTGTTCTACACGGTGCAGAACCAGGATCCTGCCGCGCGCGCGCAGTTCGATCGGGAAACGGTGCGTTGCCTGACCTGTCATGACACGTTTTCGATGATGGGCGGCGGAGTGCCCCGTTTCTTGTTCATGTCCTCCCCTGTCACAGTCACCGGAGAGCCCCTCACCGCAGTGATCTCCAAGGACACGACCGACGCCACGCCGATCAGCGAGCGCTGGGGCGGCTGGTACGTGACCGGCAAACCTGATGGCCTGACGCATCTCGGCAATGTTCAGGTCAGCGGCCCCGTGCAGCCCACGCAAGTCGCGGCGGATTTATCGCAGCTCGAGGTAAAGCGACCCGGGACCTTGGAGAACCTCGATCGACTCTTCAACACCCAACCGTACCTGACAGACCACAGCGATATCGTTGCTCTATTGATCTTCGAGCACCAGGTCTACATCGAGGACATCATCACGCGCGCCAACTACAAGGCGCGCACTCTCGTCGCGCGCGCCAACGACGGCCAGTCGGCGGATGCGCTTTCATGGGATGAATTGCCGGCCAAAGCCCGACCGATCGTCAAGGCGATGTTGGAGCCCTTGGTCAAAGCCCTGCTGCTCGTCGACGCCACCCGCTTCCCCGGCAAGATCACCGGCAACTCGGGTTTCGATCGTTGGTTTCAAGCGCAAGGACCTCGCGACCCCGCGGGACGCTCCCTTCGCGAGTTGGATCTCACGACCCGCCTGTTCCGGTACCCCCTGAGCTACATGATCTACTCCGTCGGGTTCGACGGCCTGCCGACCTACGCAAAGGACTACGTCTACCGACGTCTCGCGGAGATCCTCAGCGGCCGCGATCAGACCGCGCCTTACACGCAACTAACCGCTACTGACCGCGCGACGGCGTTGCAGATCCTTACCGCAACCAAGCCCGCGTTCGCCAGTTTCGTCCAAACCTCGTCGGTCGCGCAGGATAGAGTGCCCGGCTCCCCAGAGTCCATTCACCCCGTAGGTCGTGAACCGGCAGGGGCAGGTGCCGCCGAAGGCAACCGCGCGGCTGAAGCCGGCTGAGTCGCTGTAGGTTGAGCGGTAGGAATTGAGGACCTTGTGTCACCCGTTGGGGTTTCTGAGTTCGCCGGCAACGCCGATTGCGAGGGCGCTCCAGTTGATGCCGCCGAGTGCGATGCGCCCTGTGCATCCCCTGAATCCGAAGAACCAGCGGACGAGGTCGCCGCAGGAGTCACCAGCGCAGTAGTCGATGTCGGACTGACGGAATTCGCCGAAGTTGCCGCAGATGGGGGCGCCGCCGGCACCGGCTGCGCCGACGTGCTGTCATTGGAGCTGCTACTCAATACGGTCGTCTTCGAAGCACTACCGTTAGGCGCTGGCGCCGGAGTCGGCGCAGGCTCCGGCTCAGAGTGCGCGGCGTGCCGCTCCGGCGCGCGCGCCGCCTCGTCGGAGGTTGGCGGCAGCACCTGCGCGCCGAGCGCTGTCAAGTTGATCACCGACGGATCATCACGCAACTTCACGTAAAGATTGCCATCGGTCGGATGCGGCACCGGCATGGAGTATCCCGGAAAACCATCCGGCACCTGCACGGGATGCGAGAACTTCGGATCGTTGGATACGGACTCCACCAGGAAAAGATTCGCCCCGGAAAGCTTACAAGCCAGCTCCGAGGTCGCGGGACACTTCAGCTCTTTCAACAACGGCAGGCGCACCAACGTCGCCAGGCGCTGCCAGTCGCCCGGCACCCCGTTGGCGATCACCCGGAACTGCAGGGGACCGAAAGCCGAGGGCCCGAACGCCTTCGCCGGATCGAGCGTCGCCACCGCGACCTTGGAGTTTTCCAGCGTCACGCCATTGTTGAGCGTGAGCAGGGTCGAGAACTCCTCGTCGACGGTTGCAACCTCGATCTTCTGGTCATAGGCAAACGTCGCCGGTTGCACGCTGCGCACCGAGAAAGTGAGCTTCGCGTCCTGCGGCAATTCATCCTCATTGTTGAGTTGGATGTTGCTGTCCGCGCTCGCAGAAGACAGCGCCACGCTCTTGCCGAGCAACCGCACACTGGGGCGGGGCGTGGCAATCAGCGTGCTCAAGGAAAGCACGCGGCCGTCCTTGAGGGTGGCTTTGGCGCTCACCACGTCGCCCTGCTTCAACGCTACGGCCGCAGGCGCGTCCTGCGCGATCATGGTCAGTTCGTCGGCACCCTGGTGCGTCGTCAGTGTGCCGGGCAGGAACTGCACGCCTTTGATCTCGAGGCTGGCCACCTCGTCGAGCCGCGTGCCTTTGAGCACGCCTTGGCTATCGCCGGCGTGGATCGCAAAGCTATCTAGATGTCCCGCTTCGGAAAACGCGTGTACCGGCACCGCTTGCGGATCACCCGCACCGTACTGCTTCACCAACAAAGTGAGCGCACCCGGCTTGGCTTGCTGCAGAGGCAGTTTGATCTCCACCTCGTTCGGCTTCACCGTCTTCCATTCAGCGGTGAGTTCCTTGCCGGCCGGATCCTTGAGCATGATGTTGTCCACGCAGCTCACGCTCGCGGACTGCAGATGGATCGTGCCCTCCCGCCCGACGATGAGCTTGCCGTCGTCTTGGGAATCAACCTCCCAGCTTTGCGCGTGCGCGTTCGTGAGCTGAAAGCTGGGACCCACGTACGGCTCGAAGCCCCACAGCCCGTGCAGCGAGCCATGAATGCTGTCGCCGAGCGTAGCTTTCCCCAGAGCGGTCGTGTCGACCACGAAGCCACCCTGCTCCGCATCCGCGCGCGCCGGCAGATCGATCGAGGCGCCGTCTTTACCAGTCAGGCTCAATGTCACGTCATGCGCATACTCAGTGGAGAACACCAATGGCGCCCCTTCCACCGGCAGCACGAGTGAGCTCTTGCGCGCGCAGTAGATCTCCTTTGGATCCACCGCATGCAGTGGCGGCAACTGCTGTTGCTCGACCGCGGGCAGCGCCGTGACCATCACGGATTTCGGATTGTGAAATGAAGGCGGGGTGTTGAGCGTCAGCGCCAGGTGATCGCCTTGAGGCGAGCCCAACGCCGGAATGTACTGGTATTGCGCGGTGCGGAAGGAATCAAAGATTTTCGCGATGTCCAGCACCGAAGCGATGTAGGGACTGTAGTACCCATAACTCAACTGGGGCGTGAAACTCGCCTCCATAGCCAGATCACTGGCGGGGCCAGTCGTGAGCGCTTCGACAATGGACGTGCTGTGGCCGTCATTGAGAATGAGCGAGGCCTGTCCCTGCATCAGGCAAGGCGCCTGCAACTCGGGGATCTTGTCGAGGCACTTGTCATCGACTTTGATGGCCAGGCTGCGGGCCAGCAACGGCGCCGCCTGGTGCAATTTCGCCGGATCAGACGCGTTCAGGGCACGCACGGAGGCTAGATACTTCTCCAGGCGCGAGCGATCCAGCGTGGCCTGGTTCAGGTCCTGCGAAGTGCGCACGAAGGCGCCCGGGCGGCCGCGTACCGCGCTCACCAGGGTCTTGAAGTCGCCACTGGTTTCCGGTGCGAGGAAGAGCAGCACTTGCTGCGCTTCTTGCGGCACGGTGATGCTCAGCCCGTTGGCGCACTTGGGGCTCCAGGTCTCGCAATTGAAAAACCAGTCCTTCGGTGGCGGATTGGTTGCCCCGCGCAAGAAGGCGGCAATGAGCAGGTAATGCGCCGATTGGGTTGCGGGAAAATCGGCCTTGATCGACAGGTGATCGCCCGCCGCGAGATTCGGCACCTCCGAGATGGGCAGCGTCTGACTGCCCCGCGTGACCTTGACGTCGAGTGTCGGGCCAGCCAGGTCGAAGGGTGCAGGGTCCGCGGCGTGGACCGCAATGGCGTTCGCGAGCGCTAAGACCGTGGCCGCGAGCACGGGGCGATATCGGAAAGTCATGCCGTGGATTTTAGGGCATCCTCATCTGCATTATGGTGAACGGGCCGGCATTCGGAGAATTTCCTCCGCCCTCGCGCTGCCAAGCTCCCGATCTACGACATCAAAAAAAGGATTGGGTTCCGCACCCCAGCGCCGGCGGCGCGCCGGCGACAAATCACGACTTGCGCCCTTGCCTCTCGAAATCCAGCCCGAGATCTTCGAACATCCGCATCGCCGTCGCGCGGCCGGCGCCGAAAACGCCGCCGCCGGGATATTGAAAAGGCCCCACCAGATAGAAGCGCTCGATACCGGGGACCGTGAATTGCCCCAGGTCGGGTGTTGGGCGATGTGAGCCCGACTGGTATACCGTGGTCGCGATCCCATGCAGATCACCGTGCATGAAACTCGGCGAGGTGCGCTCCATGTCCACCGGACTGTCACAATGGTATGCAATCACATCCTCTGGGCCGACGTTCTCCACGAATCTGCCGACGTGGGACAACATCCGCTGCGCGAACTCCTCCTTCTTCTCGTCCCAGGAATGTCCGTCGCGGCGCCGATAGGGAGCGTAGTCCCAGATGTGCGCGATCCCCTTGCCCGCCGGCGCCCGGCTCGGATCGAACAGGGTCAGCGAGCCGATACCCACCAACGGGTATTGTGACAAATGACCATAGCGCAGGTCATCGAAGGAGCGGCGCAATGACTCATACTCGTTGGGCAACAGCTCGATCATGACAGCCTTCACATGCTCGCCCGCCTTGAAACGAAGCGGGGCGTTCAAGGCGGCGTGCACTGTTACGCAAGCAACATCCGAGAATTGTGTTGCTTCGGCGGCTTTGCGCACAGTTGGATCGATACCCTCGATCATGCGGCCAAGCAGATGCGGGTGGATCGCGCCGATCACACCGTCGCGCGCATCGAAAGCACGGCCGTCGCTCGTCACTACGCCCGTGGCCCTTCCACGGGTGACCTTGATCTCCGCCACGTCCGTGTTGGCCAACACCTGTCCGCCGTGATCCTTGATGCAGGCGATGAGCGCGTTGGTCAGGGAGCCGCTGCCGCCAACCGGCACTCCGAAACCGTAGGCCTCCAGGAAGCCCAGAAACACGAACGTACCGATCCCCGTGCCCTTCTCATCCGGGGCGACCAGGTTCTCCCCCGCGATCCGCGCGAAATGCATGCGCACCCGCTCGTTCTCGAAGCGCTCGCACAGCAGATCATGACTGCTCATGCTCATGACACGGAACAGGTCACGACCCTCCCGGCTCTGGTCGAGGAGCGCGTAGGAGGCCCCGAGCGGGATCGGCGGTGAGTACAGGGAAGCGACAAACATCGGCAGCCAGGCACGCGCCTGTTCGGAAAGCTCCCGATACGCCTCGGCATCGCGCCGTGAGAACTTTGCGATCTCGGCATGAGTCCGCTGGCTGTCACGATACAAACCAAGCGTAGTCCCGTCCTCGAACACCGACATCATGGGCAGGTCGGGAAACAGGTAACGCAAGCCGTAGCGCGCTTTGAGCTTCAGATCATCATTCAGCAGCAGTGGGTTTGCCTGAATGAAGATGTGCGCCATCGAGTGCTGGTCATGACGGAAGCCCGGCGTGGTCAGCTCGCGAGTGACCACGCCGCCGCCAAACCACTCGTTACGCTCCAGGACCAGCACTTTCTTCCCGGCGACCGCCAGGTAGGCGGCAGCCACGAGGCCGTTGTGGCCCGAGCCGACACAGACGATGTCCGCACCAGTACCCAATGGATCCCCCTATGTCGCTTGCGCCCGTGTAGGCCTACGCTAAAGTGCTGAGCAGCTGATAGAGCCTATCTTTAGTCAGGTGGCAGCCTCCCGTGAGCAACAACTACGAAATCTACGCGGTCCGCTACGCGCACCTGGAACGTACGGCGACGTTCAATTTTCTGGGCGGTGATGTCCATGACGGCCCGATGCCGCTGGACTATTTCGTCTGGGCTATCCGGGGCGGCGGCCGCACGATCGTCCTCGATACGGGATTCGATGCGGAACAGGCGACCAAGCGCAAGCGCACTTTGGTGCGCCCTGTCGATGCGGGCTTGCAGGCGATCGGAATCAACCACACCCAAGTGACCGACGTGATCATCTCACACATGCACTACGATCACGTCGGAAACCACCACCTCTTCCCCAACGCCCGCATGCACTTGCAGGATGCGGAGATGCGCTACTGCACCGGACGTTGTATGACACACGCACAGCTCAGAGCTCCTTTCGAGGCGGCGGATGTCGCCCGAATGGTTCATCGCGTGTTTGAGGATCGAGTTGTTTTCCATGATGGCGAGGCCGAGCTCGCGCCCGGCATTGGCTTGCATCGCGTAGGCGGACACACGCCCGGCTTGCAGGTGGTCCGCGTATCCACCGCGCGCGGACCGGTGGTGCTGGCCTCCGACGCGGCCCACTTCTATGCCAACTTCGAGCAAGGGCGCCCCTTTCCCATCCTCGACAGCGTCTCAGACTACCTGGAAGCCCATCGCAAGATCCGCGCCCTCGCCGCAAGCGATGCGCATGTCATCCCCGGCCATGACCCCGCGGTCCTCACACGCTACCCGCGCGCAGGCGCGGCGGACATCGTCAGAGTTGATCTGCCGCCGGTGTGAACGTCGACGCGCGCACGTTTGCCACACGCCATGACGCTCACGCGATCGGACACTGCGAATCGCCGTGCGGTCACGTCATACGCCCAATGGTAGCGGCGATGCGTCGGCAGCCTCCGGACGCTGA
>CAYNTW010000117.1:15969-18064 GCA_964400085.1 uncultured Steroidobacteraceae bacterium
TGAGGGTCACACCCATTGTTATAAAGACGTTGACAGAGATAGGGTGCAAGAGGTTGGCGCCGCTTGATCCGATCGTGCAGCGGGATGCCCGGGACGGCGCGCTGATCCCCCTCGCCTACGAGACCGGCTTACGCCGCTCGAATGTCGTGACCCTCACTGTGGAGCAGGTCAGCTGCGAGCCGGACGGCACGGCGACGGTGTTGGTTGAGAGAAGCAAAGAAGACCGAGAGGGCCGCGGCCGCGTGAAGGCGCTCTCGGTGGACACGACCGCCGGCCGCCGCGTTGGCTCGCGCTCGCCGGGATCACCGAAGGAGCGCTGTTTCAGTCGACGCCGCGCTCCAACCAGCCGGATCGGTTTGCGCACGCTGTCCGATCGCGACGTGGCGCGCATCTACAGGCGCCGGGGGACGGGCATCGGGGGCTGCGCAAGATCTCCTGGGTGGCGGGTTTCAGTGGGGCGGAGATCATGCGCGAGGTCGGCTCGCGCAGCGACCAAGGCAATCGGACACCCGGTCCGAGCTGGACAGATCCAGTGACGAGTGAGGGCACGGCAACGACCCCGACGATGGGGTGCCGCCGCCTGGCTCTCCCCATTGCTACCGCCCCGCGGGCGGGCCCGAAACGCTGTGCCCTAGAAGGCCCTAGCCGGTCCGTACGGATCCCGCAAGCGAGCCGAGTGGATTCCTTGCATCCCCTGCCGGACTGCATCATTTTACGAACCACGATCGAGTGGTCCGAGTATTCCGCGATAGAACGGATTCCAGGAAAAGTAAGCGTGCCTTTAGGCGCTCAGCGGGCTCGCCCCTGGAGATTACCTCGAACTAGCCTTTCGGCCACCGCAAGCGCTAAGCTCCGATCCAAATAATTCTGGGGCATCGCAGTAGGGTCTAACACGACCGACAGATTGTGGTCTAGCCGAGCGTACGCATGATCGTGAGGGCCTCGGAACGGGCAATCTGTTGGGAGGGCGGATGAAAGGAATGCGTCGTTGGCTGATGAGTACCGTGCGCAAGCTGCCGAGGAAATCCGAGTTTGCCGGCGCCATCCAGTAGTCGCTCGCCGGGCAGAGCCCTTTGCCGTTGCTACCATGACGGGCGTATCGAAATCGACAACAACCAGCCGGAACGCCTTGCGGCCTGTAGCCTTGGCGCGGAAGAACCAATTGTTTGGCGGTGTCTTGCCGGTACTGTGCGCGGCTTTGAGTGGCTGCTTCTTATGCCCCACGCACTATCGGGCGAGTGGAATCGTGGTGAGCAGCACAGGCGAGCGTCTACCGGACTCACCACCACTGTCCGCCGTAGTCGGGGACGCGCTTAGGCCACTCGGATTCAGCGGGCCCATGATTCCGGCCCATAATGGCGCACCGGAGGGAACGACCTATTACAACCCTCCGCGAAGTGGTTTCTGGAAACCAGACACCAACGTATCCGTTGGCCTAGAGACGGAGACTCACAAGATCTTTCTGTTCGATTTCAACTCACCGACTCAAACGGATTTTGCTCGAAGAGTTCAGAAAGCCATCACCGATCAAGTTCGATTGACGTACCACGCCACGATCAACTTTGAGCCGCCTCCGCATCGTGTGCCGGATTGTCTCGGGCCTTAATAGTCCGCCCAGATCGAACGCTTACCGCACTGCGAACCCAACATTAAGATGTAAGCTTCTTTTGTGGGGCCGGTGTGTCTCGGCCGGCAGGTCTCCCGGGATTCGCACAGCTTGCCCATCGCGCAACTCGGCATCCCCAGCGATGCTGCCTCGCGGGAGGCATTCGAGCGAGTACACAGCGACTCGAATTTATCCCTGGACCAGGTGTTGCAACATCTGAAGTACGAGTACGGCGCAGACTATGTTGATGAACTCGTAGGTTCGCTGCTGGCCCCCCCGCCCGGCGCCAGAACGGACCAGCATGCCAATTGGCCATTGCGCGGAACTCCAAAGGCATGGGCCAACCGATTGAGTGACATCGATGGCTAGCATCGCTCGACGATTGAACTTGCAGCTCGGCGCCCGTCGGAACAGAAGTCCTACCAGCGCGGACAGGTAGCCTCGCTGATTCGCACCGATGCCGGCACGAAGGCTTTCGTTATACCACCC
>CAYNTW010000118.1:0-17940 GCA_964400085.1 uncultured Steroidobacteraceae bacterium
AATCGGTCCGATCACCCGCTTCGATGTCTCCGCGTTTCCGGTGCGCTTCGGCGGCGCGGTGCGCGGTTTCGATGTGAATGAGTACATCTCGCCGAAGGATGCGCGCCGCATGGACGAGTTCATGCACTACGGCGTGGCCGCGGGCATCCAGGCGATGACGGATTCCGGCATCGATATGAGCAAGCTCGACCCAACCCGTTGCGGCGCCGTCTGCGGTGCCGGCATCGGCGGCTTGGGGACTATCGAGGAGGAGTACGGCGCGTATTTGAAGGCGGGCAGCCCGCGCAAGATCTCTCCGTTCTTCGTGCCGGCGACCATTGTCAACATGATCTCCGGGCACCTCTCCATCAAGTATGGCTTGAAGGGACCCAACCTGGGTGTGGTCACCGCGTGCACCACATCGACCCACGCGATCGGCTTGGGAATGCGCACGATCCAGTACGGGGATGCGGACATGGTCATCGCCGGCGGCGGGGAAATGGCGACCACCGTTTGCGGCCTCGGCAGCTTCGGCCAGGCGAAGGCGCTTTCCACGCGCAATGAAGCGCCCACGGAAGCGAGCCGGCCGTTCGATAAGGATCGTGATGGTTTCGTGTTGAGCGATGGTGGCGGCGCTGTGATCCTCGAGGAGCTCGAGCATGCCCGGCGGCGCGGAGCCACCATTTACGCCGAAGTGATTGGCTTTGGGATGAGCGGTGATGCATACCACATCACCTCGCCGCCCGAGGATGGCGATGGCGCTCGGCTGGCGATGGTGAATGCCCTCAAAGATGCGTCCTTGAATCCGGATGACGTGCAGTACCTCAACGCGCACGCAACCTCCACGCCACTGGGCGACAAGGCCGAAACCATCGCGATGAAGCGCACCTTCGGCGATCACGCCAAGCGCATGGCGGTGAGCTCCACGAAGTCCATGACCGGACACCTGTTGGGCGCGGCGGGGGTGGTCGAGGCGATTTTTTCCATCCTGGCCATCCGTGACCAGGTCGCCCCACCCACCATCAACTATCACACCCCGGATCCTGACTGTGATCTCGATTACGTGCCCAACACGGCGCGACAGATGAAGATCGAGACGACACTCTCGAATTCGTTCGGCTTTGGCGGCACCAACGGTTCCCTGATCTTCCGCCGCTTCGACGGCTGACCCAGGAGCCTATCTGGCTCCTGGATTCATCAGTCGCGAGCTCGGTGTATCACCCGCGGTGCTACGTCGGCTTGCCGCGCGCTTTCCGGCCCGATATCCGATGCTGCTCGATAGCGCGGCGGAGGGCCCGCTGAGCCGCACGAGTGTGCTCCTTGCGGAGCCGCGCGCTGCCCTTTGGCTCGATGCCGAAGGCAGGCTGGGGGCGGAAGGCACGCACGTTCAGGGCAACACTTTCTTCAGTGCGCTCGAGAATTGGTGGCTCGCGGAGCGTGAGGCCAACAGCAAGATCCCGTCGGACCTGCCGTTCGCAGGGGGTTGGGCGCTTTTCCTGAGCTATGAGATGGCGCAGGAGGTGGAGCCCCATCTGGTGCTGCCACAGGCCGCGCTGCCGTGGCGGGCATTCGCATTGAGAGTCCCTTGCGCCCTGATTCACGACCGCGCGCGACAACGCGTCGTTGCGGTTGCTGAAGCGGATTCGGCGGACAGCCTGGATCGTCTCGCGGCTGACGCACAACAGGCCGCGCTGGAGGAGGACCCGCCGCAGGAGGCCTTTCGGGTTCGTTCGATCGTGGAAGAAGATCCGGAGGCCTACCTCGAGCGCGTGCATCGAGGGAAGGAGTACGTTCGCGCGGGCGATATCTACCAAACCAACCTCTCACGTCCCTGGCACGTGGAGCTCGAGAGCGATCCGGATATCGCCTCCCTCTACAATCGACTGTGCACGACCAACCCCGCGCCTTTCGCCGCGCTGGCGCAGTGGCGAGGGGTGTCGATAGTCAGCTCGTCACCGGAGCGGCTCGTTCGCGTGGAAGGCCGACGCATCGATACCCGGCCGATCGCAGGGACACGACCGCGGAGTCGCCGACCGGGCGATGACATCCGGGAAATGACTGCACTTGCCGCTCACCCGAAAGAGCGAGCAGAGCACATCATGCTCATCGACCTCGAGCGCAACGACCTTGGTCGGGTGTGTGAGGCCGGCACGGTGAAGGTGGATGAGCTGATGACAATCGAATCCTACGCTCATGTCCATCACATCGTTTCCAACGTGAGCGGCGTGCTACGCGCGGATGTGACTCCGATAGAGGCGCTGCGGGCGGTGTTTCCGGGTGGAACGATTACGGGCGTGCCGAAGTTTCGCTGTATGCAGATCATCGCGGAGCTGGAGGGTGTGGGGCGAGGCGCCTACACGGGCTCTCTTGGTTATCTCAATCGCAACGGCACCATGGATCTCAACATCCTGATCCGGACCATGACGCTCATGGGTCGGCAGATCGAATTCCGCGCTGGGGGAGGCATCGTGGCCGACTCGGAGCCGCAGCGGGAGCTGGCTGAGACACGGGCCAAGGCGCGCGGGCTACTCGCGGCCTTCGAGGTCACGCGTGGCCCTTGAACCCGGCCCAGCCGTAGAACGGGTCCTGGTGAACGGTAGACCCGATCAGCAGGTCTCACCTTTTGATCGGGCGCTGCAGTTCGGCGACGGCTTGTTCGAGACCCTTGCCTGCCGGGGCGGGCGCCCGCGCTTCCTCAAGTTGCATCTGGAGCGGTTGCAGTTGGGCTGCGATCGCCTGGCGCTCAGCGGTGGCGATCTCGACGAGGTTCGTCGCGAGGTGCTGATGTTGGCCCAAGAGGTCGACCAAGCCCTCATCAAGGTGGTGCTCACCCGCGGACGCGCCCTGGCGCGGGGCTATGGGGTGACGGGACGTGAGAAGGCGACGCGGATCACGTTTCGGCAGGCATGGCCGCCCGAAACCGGCACCGAGTCACAGGATGGCGTCCAGGTCCGCACGGCGGCGCTGCGGCTCGGGGAAAATCCGGCTCTCGCGGGGCTGAAGCATTGCAACCGGCTTGAGCAGATCCTCGCGAGGCGGGAGTGGACCGATCCCGCGATCACGGAAGCGCTTTTGTTCAGCAGCTCCGGCAGGCTGGTATCAGGAACGATGAGCAACGTGTTTATCGTGGACCGCGCTGGGCTCCGCACACCTCGTATCGACGTCTGTGGGGTGGCGGGCATCATGCGGAGAGTCGTTCTGCGGGAAGCGATGCGCGCGGGTATTGCTGCGCGGGAAGACGTCCTGGACGCGACGGATCTGTGCAACGCTGACGAAATTTTTCTGACGAACGCCAGAATGGGAATCTGGCCGGTTCGCGCGCTCGATGGTAGAGCGCTGGGCATCGGTCCCCTGACGCGTCAATTGCAGGCATTGCTGCAACCTTTGCTGGAGGAACCGGCGGATGAGTGAGCGACTGTTGCTTGCGGCGCGAGGTCGCGCGCTGGTCTGGGTTCTCGTGTTGCTGGTCCTGGTGATTGGAGCCGGGGCCGTGGGCTACTACCGGCTGCAGTACGCCTTCTTCGCGCCGGGGCCGTCACAAGCACCCCTTCGCGTCCAGGTCGATCAGGGCGCCAGTGTCCGTTCCGTGCTTACACAACTCGCGGGCCAGGGCGCTTTGGCGAATACGCGCGCGGTCGAGCTTTTCCTGCGTTTGCACGGTCGTCGCCCGAGAGTGCTGGCGGGCATGTACGAAATTCCGCCGCATGCCAGTGCCGCGCAGATCCTGGAGCTGTTCGAGCAGGGCAAGGTCATTCTCGAGCAACTGACGGTCGTGGAGGGCTCCACGTTCGCGGATTTTCGCCGTGAGTTGGATCAGCACGCGGCCGTTACCCATACGCTCACCGGGAAGAGCCCGGAACAAGTCATGACCGCGCTCGGGCATCCGGGGGAGAATCCGGAGGGTCGTTTTTTCCCGGATACCTATCGCTTCGCCGCGAAGACGACCGATCGGGACATTCTCCTGTTGGCTTATAATTCCATGCAGAAGCTGCTGGAGTCGGCCTGGCCCCAACGGGGCCCGAACCTGCCTTTCGACACCCCCTACCAGGCGCTGATTCTCGCCTCGATCGTGGAAAAGGAGACCGGGCTCGCCGCCGAGCGGCCGCGCATCGCCGGCGTGTTCGTCAGTCGCCTCCGCAAGGGCATGCGTCTGCAGTCAGATCCGACGGTTATCTATGGTCTCGGTGCGAGCTATGACGGCGACATCCGGTCGCGCGATCTCGTCACGGATACCCCTTACAACACGTACACACGCGGAGGTCTTCCGCCGACGCCAATCGCCCTTCCGGGCCGCGAATCGATCCTCGCGGCTTTGCACCCCGTGGATACGGGAGAGCTCTATTTCGTTGCCACGGCCTCGGGAGATGGCGGACACCATTTCTCCAAGACGCTGGAGGAGCATAATGCGGCGGTGAGAGAGTACCTGACACGCCTGCGTCGACAGGAGACCGGCCCCGCGCGACCGGCCGGGACGGTATCGCCCGGCGCGCGAGCCGCGGGCCCTGGAGCGAAATGACCCGAGGCCGATTCATAACACTCGAGGGGATTGAAGGAGCGGGGAAGTCCACTGTCGCTCGCCTGGTATGCGATTGGCTGACCGCGCGCTCGGTCTCCGTGCGTCTGACGCGGGAGCCCGGGGGTACGCCGCTGGCTGAGCGCGTGCGGCAAGTGGTGCTGGAACGGGGCAGTGAGCAGCTCTCTCCAGTAACAGAGACGCTACTCATGTTTTCGGCGCGGGGGATTCACCTCGAAAATCTGATTCGACCGGCGCTGGCGCGGGGAGAGTGGGTTGTTTGCGATCGGTTTACGGATGCCACGCGCGCGTATCAAGGTCATGGGCGTGGCGTGGCGACTGGTTTGATTGAAAGCCTTGCGAGCGCGGTCCATGGCGGACTGCAGCCTGATCGCACGCTGCTGTTGGATCTGCCGCCGGCGACGGGGTTGGCCCGTGCGCGGCAGCGCTCCGGGCTTGCCGCGGACCGCTTCGAAGCGGAGACCGAAGCCTTTTTCGGCAAAGTTCGGGCAGGTTACCTGGAGCTCGCGCAACGCGAGCCGACCCGGATCGCGGTGATCGACGCAGCTGTGTCCCTTGTTGAGGTCGAGCGGCAGGTGGTGAAAGTCCTCGAGGAGCTGCTGTGAGTTCCATTGATGTGATAGCGGTGCAACCTTCCTGGATGGGCGCCGAGACGGCCGCCCTCGCGGCGGCTCACCAAGCGGGGCGGCTGCCGCACGCGTTGCTGATCCACGAGGCTCCCGGAGCGGGCGGTGACTGGCTGGCGCAGTGGGTCGCACGGCTGGTCCTCTGCCAGAGTGAGACTGGAGCTCCGTGCGGGGCCTGCCCGGGCTGTCACCGGGTGGCCACCACGCAGCATCCCGATCTGCTGGTGCTGCAGCCCGTCGAGGACTCGCAGCAGATCCGAATCGAGCAGGTTAGAACGCTGTCCGAGGAGTTGGCCCTGACGGCCCACCAAGGCGCTTACAAGGTTGCCATCATCACCCCGGCTGACACGCTCAACCGATTTGCGGCGAATGCCTTGCTGAAGACCCTGGAGGAGCCACCTCCGCGGACCCTTCTCATGCTCGTTGTGACCCAGCCGTCCCGATTGCCGGCCACCATCCTGAGCCGCTGCCAACGAGTGCGCATACGGGCCCCGGCTCGCAAAGAGGCCGTCTCCTGGTTGGAGGCCGCCTGCGGTCCCGGAGACTGGAATGCCGTATTGGATACACTGGGAGAGGCTCCTATGCTGGCCATGGCATCCGATCCCAAGGCCGTTGTGCAAGTGGGGACGGAGGTCCGGCGCACCCTGGAAGAGGCTCTCGCAGGCGGGGGCGATCCAGTGGCCACGGCGGAGCGCTGGGCCCGCGCCGACCTGCCGCTGCGTCTGAAGTGCATTGAGAAGTGGCTCACGGAACGGATCCATGCCCACGCCGGGCATGACGGCTTTTTTACAAAAATGGGCGCTGCGGCTTACCCGGGACGGGCGAATGCGGTTTTGAATATGCCGGCTCTGTTCGAGCTGGTGGATGGGGTTCGTGAGCTCAAGTCCGCGCTCGAAACGCCGATCAATCGGGGATTGGCGCTGGAGGCTATCCTAAGACGGTTTGCATCGGGGCCTGTGGGGCCGGGGACGAGGTTGAGAACGTGAGAGCGGGCGGGAATAAGCCGGGTCTCTTGACCCTGACGATCAAGGACAAGAGCGCCTTGTATCTTGCTTACATGCCGTTCGTGAAGAACGGCGGACTGTTCATTCCCACCAACAGCAACTACCGCCTCGGCGACGAGGTGTTCATGCTGCTGAACCTCATGGGCGAGGACGAGAAGCTTCCCGTGGCCGGTCGCGTGATCTGGGTGACTCCCAAGGGCGCCCAGGGCAAACGCACCGCCGGCATCGGCGTGCAGTTCAGTGAGCAGGACCGCGGCCAGACCCAGAAGAAGATCGAGACCTATCTCGCCGGCGCCCTGTCCGGCGACAAAGCTACACACACGATGTGAAGGAAGAACTACGCCGAGCGGCGTAGGGTGGCGCCACTATTGGTCAGGCCGCCGGTGAGGACGTACGCGTCGAAGCCGCGCTCGACGAGGATGTAGGCCGCGGCCGAGCTACGCCGGCCGGTGTCGCAATACACGACGTATGAAGTGTTGCGATCGAGCGCGGAGAGCTTCAGCCGGATGAAGTACAGCGGGATGTTGAGCGAGCCCTCGATCGAGAGATTCTGGTGCTCGCTCGGCAGCCGGACGTCCAGCCACCGACCGCCTTTGGCGATGATCTCGCGCGCCTGGTCGTTGCTGACCCATTGCAGCAGCGGCTCGTTCATGAGCTCGCGGAAATCCTGTTTGTTCAGGCGCATCAGCACGCCGTCGGTCGTCATGGTCACGGTGGCGTTGCGTTTCGCCTCGGCGATCAGGGCTTCCTCGCCGAACGTATCGCCGACACCGAGCTCGGCGAGCTTGATGCCGTCCCTGTTGAGTGGCGTCTCGCGGGTAACGATGCACTTGCCGCTGACGATGATGTAAAAATAGTCACCATCGTCACCCTGTTTGATGATGACTTCCCCCGATTTGCAGGGCACGCGCTCCAGGCGCATGAAGATGGCCTGGATATTCGCTGGGGGGATGCGATGGAATGCCTTCGTCTGCAGCAGCGTGGTCATCCAGTCATCGCCGCCGCTGCCTTCGAGTTGGGCTTGGAGCTCGGATACTTCGTAGGTGCCTGTCTGATCCCAGGTGATCATGACATCGAGCAACTCGCTGTCGATCGACAGATAGCTGATTTCCTCGGTCGCCTTCGCGGTAACCCTGCGCGGGAGCTGAGGGTACAAAGGTGTGCGGGCTTCGCGCGTGCCGCCTCGCATCATGGCGATAGTGCGGCCGGCCTCGCTCACCTCGAGCATGCCGCTGATGAGCCAGATCGTACGCTTGTCGGTGTCGCCCTCTTTGAAGAGGGTGCGTCCCGCCGACAATTTCCGGATCGTGACTTTCTTCGCGAGCGCGGCGAGGTTGTCCCGCTTCAAGCCATCCAGAGGTGCGAGTGTCTTGAGCAGTTGAACGCTGGCTTCGCGTTCCTCAACCATGGGTAAGGGCCTGAATCAATGTGATCTGGTGCGCCGCGCCTTCCATATTTCATGGTAGCACAGGGCTTTGGTCGCATCCGTATTCCGTTCACGTTTTGAGCCGTTCACGTTGGGCTCAGGTTTTCTGCCCCGTGGTCACTAGCGGCCAGCCGGAATCCGGTTGAAAGCGCGGGCCGTACCGGGATGCGAGCTCCTGCAGCCGTGTTACGACCGAAGCCACACCACGGCTGCGTGCGTAGGCCAACGGACCGCCGCGGAAGGGTGCGAACCCCGTGCCGAAAATGACCGCCGCGTCGATGAGATCCGGGTCATCAACAACGTGCTCGCGCAGACATGCGGTGCACTCGTTCACGAGCACCAGGATGAGCCGGTCGATGAGATCTGGTGGGGGCGCGGCATCAGGCGTCGGCGCCTTCTGCGCTTTGCCTTCTTTCCAAAGATAAAAGCCTTCACCGCTCTTGCGGCCAAGCTTTCTTGCCGCCGTGAGCTCGCGCAGGCGCGTCAGGTCGGGAGCAGGGCGGCCTAGCTCCCGGGCCACGATTTCCCCGACGTGCGCCGCTACATCGAGTCCCACGACATCCGCGAGCTCAATAGGCCCCATTGGCATCCCGAAGTCCACCGCGACTTTATCGATGAGCGCGAGCGGTACGCCTTCCTGGGCGGCAAACATGGCCTCGTGCAGGTAAGGCATCAGGACACGGTTGACGATGAATCCGGGCGCACTCTTGCAGGGCACCGGCAGCTTGTCGAGCTTGCGCGCGAACACGGTCGCGGTTTGGGCGACTGCGGGGTCCGTGCCTTCGCCGTGCACGATCTCGATGAGTTGCATCTGCGGCACGGGATTGAAGAAGTGCAGGCCGACGAGTCGCTGCGGACGCGCGAGCTTCGCCGCCAGGGGTTCCAACATGAGGCTCGAGGTGTTGGTCGCCAGCAGCGCCGAGGGTTTCATCCGGGGCTCCAGCCGGGAGTACAACTCCTGTTTCGCCTCGAGATTCTCGTAAATGGCCTCGATGACGACATCGGCCTCGGGTACACCCGCGCCTTCGACATCGGCGCGCAGGCGCTCGCTCGCGGCAGCTACCTTGGCGGGGTCACGCAGGCGCTTCGTGTAAAGCTCGCGAGCGCGTTGCAAGGCCGGCTGAACCAACTCCTGGCTCTGGTCCTGCAGGGTGACCGTGAAGCCGCGCAAGGCTGACCAGGCCGCGATGTCTCCTCCCATCACGCCGGCGCCAACGACGTGCACATGTTTGATGTCGACGGCGCTCTTGCCCCCCAGGCTCTTCAGCCGGTCCTGCAGCAGAAAGACGCGGACCAGGTTGCGGGAGGTCTCGGTCGTGAACAGATTCGCGATCGAGCGCGCCTCGCCCTCGAAAGATTCCGTTCCGTGCGCACCAAAGCGCGACCAGAGGTCGATGATCGCGTAGGGCGCCGGGTAGTGTTCACGGCGCGCCTTTGCGGCGACCTGAGCGATGAGAGCGCGGCGGATGAACGGCCTGATCAGGGGCGAGCTCAGGATGCGCTCGGCAAAGGGCGCCTGTCGTGGCGAGGGCCGACTCAGAGCCAATTCGCGGGCCGCGGCTTGGAGTTGCTCCGGGTCCGGAACCAGCTTGTCGACCAGGCCGATGCGCAGCGCCTTGTCCGCGCGCACCGGCTTGCCCGTGAGCATCATCTCCATCGCGGGTCGAACGCCGACCAGGCGGACCGTGCGTACCGTACCGCCAAAGCCCGGATGGATGCCCAACAGGACCTCAGGTAGGCCGAGCGACAGACGCTCATCTCCCACGGCGACCCGGTAACGGCATGCGAGTGCCAGCTCGAGGCCGCCCCCGAGCGCGAAGCCCTGAATGGCGGCGACGGTCGGGCAGGAGAGCGCCTCGAGTCGATCCAGGACTTGTTGACCGGCGTGAATGAGGCGATAGCCGCTTTCCGCGTCGGCAATACCAGTAAATTCCTTGATGTCCGCCCCTGCAATGAAGCCACTCTTCTTGGCCGACAGCACCACCACCGCGCGAGGCGGAGTTTGTTGCAGGGGACGCAACAAAGTGTCGAGCTCGACCAGGACACCGCTCGAGAGGACATTGGTCGATGTGCCGGGCTTATCGAGCGTCAGCCACACAATCCCGTCGCTGTCGGTGGCGGACTTCCAGGACGCGTTGGTGTTGTTGTTATTCATCGCATGGGTCCCGTCAGGCGGCACTGTTGCTAGGCACCGTGGCGGTGGATCCGCGCGCCTCCGTTTGGGCGCGGACGTGGAAGTCGCAGACGAGCGGGCGATGATCGGAGAACCGCACGTCCGGTATGCGGAAGTCGGTGACTTCGATGCCTTCACTCACCAGGATGAAGTCGAGCTCGGCTCGGGGGACTTTCGCAGGAAAAGAAGGCAAGCCGGCTGAATTGGCGCTGCGCAATCCAGCCGCGCGCATGAACAGGTAGATCTCATGCGAGCCCCAGAAGGTGTTGAAGTCTCCGGCGACGATGACCGGCTTCTTCGACTCGACGATGAGGTCGTGCAGCGAGCGAAGTTGATATTGTCGGTGCCTGAATTTCAGCGACAGGTGCACCAGGAATACGCACACATCCTCGAGCTCCAGCTCGATGATGAGCCGCTTGATACCGGTATCGAAGTAGTGGAAGCGCTCGCCGTGCACGTGAGGCGCCGAGAGGAAGGCGTTCGCCTGCTTGCGCACGATCGGCATGAGATTGTTGACGGAGCTCGCGCCGTACTTGCACTGGAAAGTCGTGTAGTGGCCAAGCTGGCTGGCGATGTACTCGGCCTGGTTCACCATGCCGGTACGGATTGAGCCGGTGTCGACCTCGATGAGTCCGACCACGTCGGCCTGTTCGGCGCGAATGAACTCGGTAATGCCTTCGAGAACCTTGCGGTTGCTGCGCAGGTAGCCCGCTCCGGGAAGGGGTAGATGGAACGCAGGCCCGGTGCCTGTGGCGTAGCGGATGTTATAGACGAGCAGACGCAACGACGGAGGGCTCCTGCCGCAAAGGGGGGCATTCTATCGGTGCCGCAGGGTTCGCGGGAGGACAATCCGGTGTCTCCGCGCGGCGTCGCAGCCGAGAGTTTCGCGCCGCTCACGCTTGTGCGAGACTGGCGCTCATGTCGCAGGCCAATCCGATCCGTCTGTTCATCACCCACGTCTGGGAGGAGAACGACGACTATCTGCGCGTCTTCGAGTATCTCGAGAGCGCGAAGAACTTCTTCTACCGCAACTACAGCACGCCGGACCACCCGCCCGCGGGGGACAAGGAAGCGCAGCGCGAGGACTTGCGGAAGCAGATGGCGCCTGTGGAGGCAGTCGTGGCCCTGCCGAGCCTCGTCAAAACCCACCGCGACTTGTTTACCTTTCAGCTTCTTTTCGCGCAGGCGAGCGAGAAGCCCGTCATCCTGATGAAGCCTTTCGGCTCCCATGAGCCACTGCCGAAGGCGATCACGGACCTCGCGGACGAGATTGTCGACTGGGACGAGCGGGCGCTAGTCGACGCGATCCGGCGTCAGGCTCGCCACGAAGAGACGACGCGATGGGACACGATCGAGTTCAAGCTCGACTGACCTTCCGCTGATATCGCTCCGAAGAGCCGAACGACACACGAGGCAACCTCATCCGCCTCTGTGCTCGACATCTTGCGCACCGTCGCGCGAAGCGCGTCGTCGTTGCGGGAGGTGGGGCGCTCCCGATTGAGGGCACTGTTCAGGGCCCGAAACTCCGCTACCAGCTCACCGGGCAGTTCGCTTTCGTCGATGGAGGCGAGGTGGTCACGGTAGGCGGCGGTCAGCCGATCCTTGATCGACCCTGAACGGGCCAGGGAAAGGGTCGCCGCCCGAAACTTATCCAACGTAGTGCTCATCACTACCTCAGCCGGAAAAGGCGTCCACCACCGTCGCGCTAACGTCCAAGCAGGCGTCGTGCGGTGCGGCAGAACGAACGGTTATTGTTGTTTCTTCAGTCCTCTACGGCGGGAATATAGCGCAGAACTTAACAAATACAAGCGGCCGAGCTGCAGTTTGTTGCGGTGCGGGTGCGGCCGTCGATGGCCGAGCGCCCGTTGCTCGGGTACTTGCCGTCGAATAAGTAATTGCTTATATTTCACTGCATGATCGAAGCCGACGTTTTTCGCACCCTTGCCGATCCCACGCGCCGCGCGGTGTTCGAGCGCTTGTGTCGCCGGGAGATGAGTGTCTCCGAGCTGAAGGCCGGGTTCGCGATCTCGCAGCCGGCGATTTCCCAGCACCTCGCGGCACTCCGGGGCGCCGGGCTGGTCTCTGAGCGGCGCGCAGGGCGCTTCGCCTATTACCGCGCCCAACCCCAGGGGCTCGCGCCGCTCGTGGATTGGGTGGACCGCTATCGGCAGTTCTGGCCGGAGCGGCTCGAGAAGTTGAAGACCGTTCTGAAGGATATGGAGCCATGAGCACGCCCGATGCTGACTTGCCCAAGACCGACACGCCGAATTCGGTTGTGACCGAATGCGATCTTCCGCAGGCACCTGAGAAAGTCTGGAAGGCGTTGACCGCGCCGGCACTGTTGGCTGGATGGTTGCCCGAAGCGATCGAGAGCGAGATCCTCGAGGCGCGCCCCAACAGGTTGCTGCGGTATCGGTGGGCCGATGACAAGGATGCCGCCGGTCGCCCGTTGGAATCCGTTGTCAGCTTCGAGCTCACGGGCAACACGGACGGGGGCACGCATTTGCGGGTCGTGCATCGGGTAGTGGAGGAGGCGCGGGTCATTCCGTTCGGCCTGCGCCGGAAGGCTCCGGTCGCGATGGCTATGAACCCGACCTGGCTGCGGCGGGCCGCGTGATGACCGCGAATCTCGTCCCGATGGTGATCGAGCAGTCCGCGCGTGGGGAGCGCTCGTTCGATATTTTCTCCCGACTGTTGCGCGAGCGGATCATCTTCGTGAATGGCCAGATCGATGATGGCGTCGCGGCGTTGGTCTGCGCGCAGCTCCTGTTTCTCGAAGCGGAGAATCCCGCCAAGGACATCGCGTTGTATATCAACTCACCGGGCGGCGTGGTGACCAGCGGGCTGGCGATCTACGACACCATGCAGTGGGTGAAGTGCCCCGTCACCACGGTTTGCATGGGCACGGCCTATTCGATGGGCTCTTTTCTGTTGATGGCCGGCGCGCCCGGTCGACGCATCGCGCTGCCTAACGCCAGCATCCTGGTGCATCAGCCGTCGGGCGGCTTTCAGGGCAAAGCTTCGGATATCGAGCGGCACGCCCAGGACATTCTCAAGACCAAGCGCCGGTTGAACGAGATCTACTCACGGCACTGTGGGCGCACCTACGAGGAGGTCGAGCGGACGCTCGATCGCGACTACTTCATGAACCCGGAAGAAGCGCGGGAGTGGGGGCTCGTCGATCATGTCTACAAGTCGCGCGATTGCCTGAAGATGGCGTGAGGGATAAAGCTAGTTCCAACAGTTCGAAGGGGTCGCCGCGTCCGTTCCGGTTACGGCCTGGACGCCTGTGCTATCGAGCGTGAACGAGCCACACTGGGCATCGCCTGCCTGTGCTCCGACAGGCGTGGCGGTCAGAAAAAACGTTGACCCCTTGCCCGCATCGGCCGTGCAGGGCAACGCTGCGGCTACGCAGACAGTGATCTGGTAGTAGCCGCTACCCACCGTGATGGGATATGCGCCGGCCATGCCGACATCGGCCGGTGTACTCGAGTAAACGCTCGTGGAGCTGTTGTAGCGCTCTTCCCGGGTGGCGAGATCCAGCAGAGCGGTGCGTGCTTCGGTGCGCCGCGTCTTGCGGACCTGCGACGTATAGGCGGGCACCGCGACCGAAATGAGGATGGCAAGGACGACTATGGTGACCACCAGCTCGATCAGAGTGAAGCCAGGGGACGTGCGCGCCCGGTGGCGCGGGATGCTTCTCATGTGGTTTAGCGCCTCTGGATCCAGTTCAGCCGCTTGCCGGAGACCACAACATGCCGGTTCGTCGGGGTTGGCGGGGCGGGTCCTTGCGGGGTCTGGGTGAGCAAGTACTGCGCGTTGTTGTCTCCGTTTTGTCCGGAGGAGCGGAACCATGGGATGCCGGTGCCATTGAGCTGGACTCCATCGGCGCCGACGTTCCCATTGTTGGTATTGACAGTGAAGTAGGACTGAACGGCGGACCGCGATCCACCGGGATCCGCCGACCCGGTGCCGGGCTGCACCGCCATGCTGAATCCAGTGCTCGTGTCCTGCGCCTGGCAGTTCAGCGGGGAATCCCGCGGCGGAATGAATGTGTTCACGACCAACTCGCCGTCCGGGCTGAGGATCGGATTGAAGATGACTTGCTCCTGCGGCGCCGGAAGCTGGATGTACCAGCCGTACTGCGTGCCTGGAACTCCAGGTTTGCAGGTCCCGCTGGCATCGAGCGCCTCGTAGACCACCCAACAGATCGGTTCCTGGCTGACCGTTCTATAACTGAGCGCCGGCGAGGACTGCGGAACGGTGGTGATGGTGTGTGCCTGAAGTGTCGACATCTGGATAGGCCAGGCGCCCTTGCCCGGATCGAGCGCTACCGCCTGGGTGCTCGACATGGCGTTCCAGCCTTTCATGGGGTCGTAGTTGAAGTTCCAGTCCCATATGCCGAACAGGTACTGCGGCGCCGTCGCGTACTGCGCGGGTGAGGTCAGGCTCTGGGGAATCCGCCGGCCCGTGCCGAAATTCACGATGACGCGCGCCGGCTTGGTGGTGTCGATGGCCTGGCCGCCCATGTTCGACATGACGAGCTGTCTGAGCACGCTCACGGTCATCGCGGAGGTAATCGGCCCGCCCGCCGGTGTCGTGAACAGCGGCAGATTGTTGGTCACCGACCATTGGTTTGGGTCCGTGCTGGTCACGTCGAACCGCCAGACGTTGCCCTGCAGGTCGCCGGCGTAGATGTAGTCCACGACGTGATCCAGATCGAGGTCCGCGGATGCCGGGTAGGCGATGCCGTTGGGATTGGAGTTGGTCGGCGGCGCGCCGAGATAGTAGAAGGTTTGGGAACCGCTTCGGGGATTGATCAACAGGATGAAGATCCCTGCCGCGTTCGTATTCTTTGCGTTGTAGCCGTTGCCGAAGATCACTCCCCATGAGCCGTTGTGAAAACGACGGATCAGCGGGGTGCCGTAGGTGTTGCCTAGGTTGTCCTGGCAGCTATTGCCGTTCGGATACGAGCAGCGCAGGTTGGCGGGCGTCCATTCACCGATCACGGTGCTCGCTGCGGCGCTGCCTCGTTGGCTGAAGGTGCTGGGGTCCGTGATGTCGAGTGCGTAGAGGGCCGATCCTCCGGGCCCCAATCCCCCGACCAACCAGGTGTGCCACGCGTTGACGTAAAAAAGATCGCCGCTGGCGGGTGTGGTGCCCACGTACCCGTTATGGGCGACGATCTCACGTGGCATGTAGGCGAGTACCTCGTCACGGGGCTTGGCGGGGTCGCTCAACAGGTTCCCCTTGGCGTCCATGGATCCGGAGCGGAATCCGTGCAGGAATCCGTCATTGCCGCCGATGTAGACGACATTCAGGCGTCCCTGCTGCGCGGAGCGAAAGGCGTCGTATGAGGTTTCCTGCGCGGTGTCTGTTGTCTGCAGCTGATCCTTGAAGATAGTTCCGGCATCGTACGTCTGTGCGGGGCCGACCCAGGTGGGGGTTACCTCGGGCGCCGCGCTTGGGCACTTGATCTCGCGGACGTTGCTTGCGCCGCCGAGCAGCACCGTCGCGAGCACCGCGCCACAGGCAGATGCCGCGAGTCGAGTGTTCATCTCAGGGGCCCCCGAGATTCAGATTCTTGTTCACGCTACGTGTCGAGGTGTATGTGACTCCCACAGCGTAGACGCTCTCCGTCACGACAGCGGAGCTCGTCGTTCCGGCAGTGCCTGCGGCATCGATCTGGTAGTAGTACGTCCGGGTGCCGGCGGGAAAGGCCTTGTAGACGTTGGAGAGGTAAGAAATGTAGAACATGGGGGCGCTCGCATAATTGCCGACCGCGCCCATGTTGCCGGTCGGCAACCCTGGCGGGGTATAACTCACTGCCGCGGTCCAGGGATAGTTCGCGGCGTTCGTGATGGCGTTGGAGCAGATCATCGGAACGTTGACTATTCCGGTCCCACAGGTCGCGCCCGCCGTAGCGTTGAGCCCCTGATTGCCACTCAACCACCACTCGGCGTAGGTCCGCGCGCTCTCGGCCGCATGCAACGCACGCTGCTTCTCACGCGTGTTACCTGCGATGTGCTCGAGAAGGCCGAAGCTGCGAAACATGGCGATTCCGAGAGCGGTTGTCACCAGCAGCAACAACAGCGCCGAAATCAAAGCCATTCCCCTTGTCGATGCACGCGACTGCATGATCATTCTTCTCAATACGAGTTGAGGACGTTCACGCCCGTTCTGGCCATGATGCCGATGACCCTGGAGAACGAGATCGTCTGCGGGACTCTCAAGGTTTGTCCCTGTTTTGTGCCGTACAGCGGATTGGTGAACGTGACACTCAGCTTCACGCTGTAGACGCTGGTCCAGAAGCTCGCGATCTGCGACGGTGTCAAAGCTGCGATCTGGTCGGGGGTGAGGTAGGCGTTTGGTGAGCCACTCCCGTTGGTGTCGATACCATAGGAGATCGCCATGGTTTGAACGTTCGGGACGAGAGGAACCGCGACCCCGTCGACAGTGCAGAAGAGCTCCAGGCCGCCGTTGTTGTTCGTGCCGGCCTGAACGCTGAACGTCATCTCCTCGAGAATGCCATTGGGGATGGCCGTTCCGCGACAATCCAGCACGTTACCCGTGGCGTCGCCTTCATAACGAATTGTGATAACGTCCCCGTTCGCATTCTTGCCGCCCGCAACGATCTGTCCAACGTTGCCGAAGTTTGCGGTGGGCAGGAAAACCGTGCTGGGATCGACGGTCTGAGCGTCGGGGTAGTAGCCGGCCTGTTGTATGACATCGGTGATCATCGTCATCGCGGTGCGCTCTTCCTCCTGCAGCTGCGCCAGCCAATTCTGGTCGCTGGCGGCATTCTGGGTGCCTCGCAGGATCATCAGGATTCCGTTGAGCAGGAAGAGGGCGATCGCGAGCGCGACCGACAGCTCGATCATGCTATATCCGGCGTGGAGCATCCGGTTACGGGCGCGCCGTGATCCGCGAGTGTCGTTCATGGCTCCACGTACAGAGTGTATTGAGATTGGGTAAACGCCGGCGCGGTATTGGCCGCGGCGTTCTGCGCCAGGGTGGCCGCTGCATTGGTCGAGGTATTCAGAGCGACGACGTTTTCGGTCCAGTTGAGCTGGATAGTGCAGGTGACTGGGTTTGCCCCCGTCTTGTCGTAGTTGCAGGAAATGGTCGCTGTACCGTTGGGCAGCGCTGACCCGACGGCGATTGCCCAATCACTCAGGTCCTGCGACGCAATTTGTGCGCTCGTGCAGGGCGTATCGGAAACTACGGCGCATTGCGCGGGCGCCGCCGTGGTGAGTGCCGGGTCGGTCGCCCCGGTAACCACCTTGTTCGCAACATTGACGGTCACGTTGTTGGTCAAGGCCGCCCAGTAGGACCGATCCGCACGCATCGTCGAGGCAAGACCCGCCGCTTCGATCGATGCGAGCGAGCGCATCTTCGCTGTACTCGTGCTCGCCAGCGCCAGTGCCTGCATTTTTGCAATGCCGAGCAGGCCCACGGACACGACGATGAGCGCCACCATGACTTCGACCAGGCTGAAACCGGCATGGGCCGCGCGGCACGTCATGTGCAATTTCCCTGGGGATCGGTGGTCTTTTCCGTGGTCATCATCCCCGTGGTGAATATCTGCAAGCAACGGGTCCACTGTGCATTGTTTGGAGTTGTGTGAAGGGTGATGGTGACGTAGCCCTGTGCCGCCGGTGGGAAGGCGGTCGCAAAACCCTCGCGATTGAAGCTGACGAAGGAGAGGGCGTTGTCCGATACGAATGAGTCCTGTGGCGTGCCGGTGAATGCCGCCTTCACGCGCAATATATCGCCGGCGCTGGCTATCGTGGCGTTGTTGTTCACATCACTGAAGACGATCCATCCGCTTTGCCACGCGGTGGCATTGGTGACGCACCGCGTCAGGGTTGCATCGGCAGGGCACACCGTGACGGTCTGACCTTCCCGGGTCGCTTCCGAGCGCGCGAATTGCAGATCCCCCAACAGGGCGTTGACCTCCGCGGAGACCCTGTTCGAGTAGCTCACATATCTATAGGACGGAACTCCGATCGCCAGCAAGGTTGCGGCGATGACCATGACCACAGCCAGCTCCGTGAGGGTGAAGCCAGTAGTCTTCCTCGCGATATTGAAGCCCACAGGCACTCTCCGCCCGTCCGACGAGCGGTGACTCTAATGAAGGCGAGGGTACATATTCCCGGCGAGGCGACCAGCGGCAGACCTCGGAGGACGAGCGGTCG
>CAYNTW010000119.1:0-17912 GCA_964400085.1 uncultured Steroidobacteraceae bacterium
GCCAGCGGCACAAGATCAACGACCGCATGCCGGATGACTTCACGGTGCGCACCGAGGCGCAGCTCGCCATCGGACACGGACTGCCGCCCTCGGTGGCGCGGGTGCTCGCGGGCAACATGGCTGGCGTGGACGAGATCACCATCGGCCGCATCGCGGACTCACTCAAGCGCGCAAACAATACCATGCTCAGTCTGCTGGCTGGCGTGGCCACCGTGTCGCTCCTGGTGGGTGGCATCGGCATCATGAACATTCTGCTGTTGTCAGTGACCGAGCGTACGCGCGAGGTCGGTCTACGCGTTGCGCTGGGGGCGCGGCGCAGCGATGTCATTATGCAATTCGTGGCCGAGGCCGTGATGCTGAGCGTCGTTGGCGGCCTGCTGGGCACAGCTGTGGGCGCCCTCGCCTCCGGCAGCCTGGAAAGATTGTTCAAATATTCGATCGACATCTCCATCGTCTCGAGCCTCGCCGCCATCGCGGTGGCTGCGGTGCTCGGCATCATCTTCGGCGTTTATCCGGCCCGGCGCGCCGCGGGCCTGGACCCCATCGAGGCTTTGCACCATGAGTAAATGTTTGCGTCTGCCCAGACTGGTCGTCTTACTGCTTACGGCAACGGGCACGGCGTTGGCCCATGACGAGCACGCTCCTCACTTCGATGCCCCTCAGCACGGCGGAGTGGTGTTGGAGTTTCATGACGAGCTCCACTACGAGCTGGTGGTGAGCCAGGGAGGGAAACAACTGCAGGTGTGGCTGAGCGACGCACACCGCCGACCCCTGGCAGCCCCCGAGGTGACCGATCTGGTGGCCGAGATCGGCCATCCTGGCAACCAGGTGGAACAGGTGGACATGCGCATCAGCGATGACGGCGGCTGTTGGGTCGGCGCCGTGCATCTGGAGGACCCGGCTGACATTGTGCGCATCGGCTTCACCTATCACATGATGACTGCAACCAGCAGCACGAAGTACGACATCCTGCTACATCCGCCAAAGCCTCCCGCCGCGCCGCACGGGCACGACCACGCTCATGGCGGGACCCACACGTGAGCATCAGCATCGGCGCAACGGCCAAATCGCTGCTGCGCAACCGCCTGCAAGCCTCGCTGACCCTCATCGGCATGAGCGTCGGTGTGGCCATGGTGGTGATCGTCTCAGGGTTGGGCCTCGGCGCGCACCGGAAGATCGAGGCACAGCTGCAGAGCGCCGGGCCTACGCTGATCACCATCCGTTCCGGAAATTTCACCCCAGCGGGAGCCTCGGGTACTGGTCAGGAAGACGGGAGCGGTGGAGAGGTGGGACAAGGTGGTGGTGCGCTATCGGTGGGTGATGGCGCCGCCGCAGACCTGAATGCTGCCAACCCCAACGTTCGTGCCTCGCGGCAGAGAGTCAGGCTGTCGCGCTTTCGTAGTCCGGCCACACCGCTGGGGGACGCGGAGGTGCGTGTTGTGTCCAGGATGAAGGATGTCACCGCCGTGGCCGCCTCCATGGACGGCAATGTGAGCCTGGCGCAGGACGCCGGCACGCTGATGCGCGTAGTGCACGTGAACGGCTTTCAATCCTCGTGGCCGGACATGCAGGGGTGGAAGCTGGCCTCCGGCCGTTGGATCAGCGACTCCGAGCAGCACGACGGGGCGGCGGTAGCGCTGTTGCCGGTCGGCGCAGCGGCGCGGCTATGGCCGGATTCCGCTACGCCACTCGGTCAGACACTCAAATTCAACGACCGTGTCGTGACCGTGGTGGGCACGTTCACGGCCCGCGACATTGACACCCAGGCCGTCATTCCCCAGGTTTACACCGACCTGACACAGGCCCGCTTGCTGCTGAGACGTGATGACTACGACAGCATCACAGTGCGCGCCGGCGCGGTAGACGTGATGTCGGCACTGGCGGCGCGGATCGGCTCCTCGCTGCGCGAGCTGCACAAGCTGTCGGCGGACACCTTCGATGACTTCAGTGTGCAGACCCAGAGTGCTGCGGCGATGAAGGGCATGGGCACCAGCCCCAGCACTGTTCGTTCGGTGCATTCCAACATGTTCAACCTGGACGAGACGTCGTACGAGCAGATGGCACGCAGCCTACGCAAGGCAGGACGGACCTTCAGCCTGCTGCTGGCCAGCGGCGCCGCGGTATCGCTGCTCGTGGGGGGCATCGGCGTGATGAACATCATGTTGGTGTCGGTCACCGCGCGGACCCGCGAGATCGGTCTGCGGATGGCCGTGGGCGCCCGCACCCGGGATGTGTTGGTACAGTTCCTGGCCGAGGCCATCATGCTCGCCACGGTGGGCGGCCTGCTGGGCGTGCTGCTCGGTACCGTGAGCCTGACAGCGGTGAATTACACCCTGCACTGGGCCACTGCCATCTCCCCCGCCATGTTAGTGCTGGCATTGCTGATGGCGGCCATCACTGGCATGGCATTCGGTTATGGCCCGGCGCGGCGCGGCGCCATCCTCGATCCCGTCGTCGCGCTGCGCGCCGAGTGACGCCGTGACTCCACGTACTCGTTCTTTCCCTGGAGGCTTTCCATGATCGCCCTGTTGCCCGTCAACATCCGGCTGGCGCTGCGCTCGCTGAACCGCAACCGCCTGCGCACCTTGCTCACCATGTTGGGGATCATCATCGGCGTGGCTGCGGTTCTCACCATGGTTGGTCTGGGCGGCGGCGCGCGCACCGCCGTGCAGAACAACGTGAAGAGCGCGGGCACGAACCTGATATTCGTCAAGGCTGGCAACTACACGCGTGGTGGCGAGAGTGTTGGTATCGCCACGGGCCTCGGCGCAGCGACCACGCTGGTGCCGGCGGACGCACAGGCTATCCGCGACAACGTCATCGGCATCCTGAACCTGTCGCCGGAGGTGGACACGCGCACCTTCGTGGCGGTGGGCGAGACGCGTGAGTTCACGATGGTACATGGCGTGGACACGACTTACGCCGACGTATATGCCTGGGACTTCAAGCCCGGACGCATGTTCACCGAAAAGGACGTGCAGTCGGCCGCCAACGTAGTCGTGATCGGTCGAGGCCTGGCGGAATCGCTTTTCCAAAAAGGCACCAACCCTCTGGGCGGCGCGGTCATGGTACGCGGCACGGCCTACACCGTGGTCGGGGTCACCGCCGGCAGCGGCGAGGAACAGGGGAAGGAACTGTTCATGCCCTGGACCACGCTACAGCACACCTTGGATATCAAACACCTGGATGGCATCACGGTGGCTGCGCAGCGGGCGGGTGACACTTCGCGCATAGCCGACTCCATCAAGGCGCTGCTGCGCGAGCGCCACGGCATGAAGGCCACTAACGCGACAACCTACATGGCCGCGGCGGGTAACGCCGGCGGCACACCCGATGACTTCACGGTGCAGACCCAGGCGGCGCAGGCCATCACCAAGGGTCTCTATACGCCGGCCGCGGCCTTCGCGCTGGCCAATATGCCGCGCTTGGACGAGGTGACGCTGGATTCCATGAGCAACACCCTGGACCATGCCAGCGGCACGATGACCGCACTGCTTGCCGCCATCGCCGGCGTGTCTCTGGTGATAGGCGGCATCGGAATCATGAACATCATGTTGGTGTCGGTGACCGAGCGCACGCGCGAGATCGGCCTGCGTATGGCCACCGGGGCGCGCGGGCTGGACATCGCATTGCAGTTCCTCGTGGAGGCCATCGTGCTATCGGCTATCGGCGGGATGGTCGGGCTGGGGGTGGGGCTGGTGTCCGCGCGCATGGTCGGTTGGACGTTAGGTTGGCCGACCACGGTATCGGGCAGTACGATGCTCATCGCATTCGGCATCGCCGCGACGGTGGGCCTGGTGTTTGGAAGCTATCCCGCGCGGCGCGCCTCGCGGCTGGATCCGATCGAGGCACTGCGAGTCGAGTAACGCGAAGCCAACACCGATTCCGCATGCGCATGTCGGCTTTTGTGAGCGCCGTGCTATGCAGCGTGGTTGCGGTTGGGTCCGCCGTCGCCGCCAGCGGCAGTCAACCCGAGCAGGCTGCGGAGACATTCGTGGGACTGACGCTGCGGCTCGGTGCCATGACGGGGCACGAGGTGGAAGTGGACTCCTACTTCGGCCCGGAAGCACTGCGTCCGGCCCCGCAAGACGACCCCGGCGGGCTCGCCCGGCTGAGGGCTGATGTGGATGCCTTGTTGTCCAGGATGGAGCTCGAAGAGGCGGCGCACCCGACGCCCCGCGGAGCCAGGCTGCTGGCCCAGATCCGCAGCTTTGATGCCCTGCTGCAAGTCATTGGGCCCGCTGCTCGCGGGGAGTCATTCGAGGACGAGGCGCGACGCTTGTATGCCCGATCGGTCCCCAGTCTCGAGGCCGGCGCAGCCCACCAGATCATCGCGGCTTTGGAGGCCGCCCTCCCCGGTCCCGGGCCGCTCTCGCAGCGGCTGGCCGGGTTCTACCGTGACTTCATCGTGCCTGCAGACCGGCGCCGCGTGGTGTTTGAGCGCGCGCTGCGGGAATGTCGCAGGCGGACACTCGCCCATTGGCCATTGCCCTGGGCGGAGAAGCTCGATGTTGAATGGACGGACAGCGTCCCGGCCGCATGGCATCGTTACCGCGGTGGCTGGCGCAGCACTCTCCAGATCAACCCGGATGCAGTGGCTCTGGTGGGGTCTGCCATCGATGTAGCGTGCCACGAGGCTTATCCCGGTCACCACGCTCAATTTCTCCTCCAGGACCAGAAAGCGCAGCCTGTGGGCCTGCCGGTAGAGGATCGGGTCGTGTTGTTGCGCTCCCCCGCTTCCATGCTGCGCGAAGGCGCTGCCAATTTCGGCGTCGAGCTCGCATTCCCGTTCGAGGAGCGCGTGGCCTTCGATGAGCGTGTCCTGTTTCCCCTGGCGCGTTTGGATCCGCGTCAGGCTCGCCGGTACGAGACCGTGCATCGGCTCGTCGATCAGTTATCAGCTGCGGCCGCACCAATCATCGCCTCCTATCGCGACCATCGGCTGTCCTTCGACGACGCCGAACAGCAGCTCGCGAACAACGCACTGGTGACGAGCCCGGGCGCGTTGTTGGAGTTCGCGGACCACTACGGCGCTTACGTGCTCGGGTACACCGCCGTGCGCGACTCGGTGCGCGACTACGTGAAGGCGCGAAGCCGCATCACCGGCAAGGACGAGTGGGCCGTCTTGCGCGAGCTCGTCTCCGATCCATGGGACGATTGCGAGCGGGAGAGAGGCCATGTCAAAAGTCATAGCGGGCAGTCACCCCGATCGTCAGGGGACGCACCGTGTACGCTTGAGGCACCGAATTGACCGAGGGGTATTGAATAATGCCCTGCCAATTCAGCAGGTTCTTCGCGTACAGCCCCAGGGTCAGCTTGTCGTGGGTGGCACCCACGGTCAGATTGACGATGCCGTAGCCGGGCGAGAACAAATGATCCAGGCGACTGCTGTCGAAATATGCCCGCGACCGCCCCGTGTACGGAAAATCGGCCCGCACAAACACCGAGGCGTTGTCACTTACAGGCCGGTCATAGTCCACGCTCGGCGTGAGGGTGTACTTGGGCACGTTCAATATCGACTCACCGACGTAAACGATGCCTGACGCCAAGCTAGTCACCGAGGAGATGTAGGCATGGGTCGTACCGGCATTCAACGACAGGGTGAGCGAGCGGGTGGCCAAGACCTTCAGTTCCAGCTCGCTGCCGTAGATCTTGGCGTCGCCCACATTGCTGGTGAACCCGAAACCGCAGGTCGGCAGGTTGATGGTCTGTTGAATGTTGCTCCAGCGGATCGCGTACACCGCCGCATTCACCGCTAGTCGATTGTCGACATAGCGTCCCTTGCTGCCGAGCTCGTAACTCCAGAGATAGTCGGATTCGTACTTGGTCGGCGGCGACGCGATACCCAGGGCCTGATAGTCCGGATCGCAGGGACCTCCCGGAATATTGGCCGGATCGGGGCCGGTGGGTCCGCCTAAGCGGAAGCCTTTGGCGACGGTGGCATAGACATTACTCGTGTCGTTGATGGCGTAGTCCAACGAAAACTTCGGGGTGGTGGCGCTGAAGTGCTCTTGGTCCGTGTAATACACCGGTAGGCCGTAGGAGTAGAAGCCCCCGCTGGTCACCGAGTAATTGGACTTCGCCGCGACATAGCGCAAACCCAGGGTTGCCTTGAGGTCCGGCGTGATCTGCAACCCCAGCTCACCGAATGGAGCAAGCTGTCGTTCCTCAGGGTATACATGTGCGAAATAAATCGAATCGTTGGCGAAGGAGACTCCGGGATAGTACGTGGGACCCACGGGCGATGCCGCTGAATCGATGGCATAGCCATAGTTCTCGAGGAACGCCGCCCCCAAGCCCGGAATGTATTCATCATCCAGCCGAGTCTGATGCTGATTCGAGAAGTAAAAGCCGGCAGTCCAGGTGATGGGCATGCCCGCGATGGCTGCCGATTGAGAGCTCAAGCGGACTTCTTGAGAAATTTGCTCGGTGATGGTCCGGTAGTGCACCGGCGACGGCAGGAACGCCAACACGGTCGCCGTGGTATACGCCTGTTGCGCGGTATCCGTCGGCTGCGCGACGAAGAAATCCGCAAAAATATTCGTGTTGTAGTATGTACCGTCGGTAATGCGATGAAAATCGCGTTTGAAGTAACTGGAGATGGACGTCAATTCCGCCCAGCCAAAATTCTTGACAATGGTGAGGCTCGGGACGGACAGGGTATCGACACCGGGCTCGGCCACCCGCTTGTCCTGGTCGTACAGACCCAACGCCGGATATTGAAGCGCGCTGTCGGCCGTATCGGTACGCTGCCAAAAATAGGCTGGCGTGATGGTAAGGTCATCCGAGGGGGCGTACTTGCCGCTCACCCTGAACACTTGTGTCTTGATGTCGTTGACATGCCGGCGGGCGAGCACACCCGTACTGTCGTTGACACCCAGCGACAAGACGGTACCGTCGGGACCCGCGCCGGTGGCCGTGGGCCGATAGTTGTCGACGTAGCCGCTTTCGTCCGCTATGTCGACCCCGAATCGCAGAGCGAACACACCATCGATCACGGGCACGTTGAGAATAGCGTACTCATCGTGATTGAAACCACCGTGATGAGTGTCGGATAGATCCGTGCTGACGGATGCGCTGAAGGAATTCAAGTCGGGCTGTTTGGTAATGAAGCGAATGGTGCCGCCCATCGAGCTTGCGCCATAGAGGGTTCCCTGCGGACCGCGCAGCACTTCGATGCGGTCGAGATCGAAAAGTTTGGGCTGCACCGCGCCGTCGAAGAGGTTCTTGACGGTGACCGACACTTCGTCGATGTAAATGCCCACGGTCGCCGACCCGGAAGTCGAGCTCACACCGCGAATTTCGATGTTGTCCAGACCGGGACCTGCGCCCGCTTGAAAAGAAATGCCAGGAACGGTTCGGGTGATATCGTCGTAGTCGGCAACGTGATGTTCCAGCAACTGCGTTGCGCTGATGGCGGACACACTGATGGGAATGTCCTTGATGTCCTCGGTGCGCTTTTGCGCCGTCACGATGACCTCTTCGAGCCGGCCCGAGTCGGCGCCCGCCTCGGCCGCCGCAAGCGCAATGACGGGCAGAAACACCGACAACGCAGCAACACCACAGAGACCCCGCAACGCGACGCCCGCGCGGCCAAACGAACTCATTGTTGTATCCCTTGGGGCTCGAGGCCCCTTGATCTTGTTGTCTCAGCGAGCCGCAGACGCTGATTCGCCCGACCTCGACTTGATCATTGCCAGCAAGGGACGAAACGGGAAAATAAACTGTTCCCGGATGGACAGTCTCTTGCGCTCGTCTTGGCCTACAATCTCGGATTCACCCGCGCGAAATGTTCCGCACATGCGATCAATCAGCAGCAAGGAATTGGCGTAGTTGCAGCGAGTGTCCAGGTAAGTGACTGAATGATGCAGACTGTGGGCTTCAATCGTCGTGAAGAAGAACGAGTACCAGCGAGGCGGATCGAAGCGCACATTGGCGTGAGCAAACGACGACACGGCGGTCAGGATGTTGAGCCCGCAGAAAACAGCACCTTTATCCAGGTCAAACAGCGCCACCACGCTGAGCGACACGAGGAACAGCTCGATCGGGTTGCCCACCGCCCCTTTCATCGCATTCAACTGCGTGATGTGGTGATGCGGGGCGTGCGTCCACCACAAAAACGAGTTGTGCATCGCCCGATGCATCCAGTACTGGCCGAACTCGATGACAAACACCACGAAGGCCGCCTGCGCGAGAAACGGCAGATGTTGAGTCCCGGTCGTAATGCCGAGCGCATGTTTGGCGGACTCCAGTGGCTCGTCGTCCAGCTTGGTCACCAGTTTCGCGATCACGCTGCTGGATAAGACGGCGTAGAAGAGATCGGTCAGGAATTCACGCCGATCCAACCGCCAACCTACGTGCCGCTCGTTGACGAACTCCAGCGCTTGTATGAACGCGATCGTGAGGGCGCTCGCTGCGACGATCGTCCAGGAGTTATCGACCAGCGCTTTGGGGGCAAAGACCCAGAACAGCACAATAACGCCGAGCGTTACGGGCTGAATCCAACTGAACGCGAGCTTTTTCACGGCACTCCCACCTTGATTGCAGCAGTCGTTCGCACCTTGCCGTACAACTGACGGAAGGCTCTGCCGCCGGGGGTTTGCTCTTTGCATGGAGACCAACCCGGGGCATACGCCACTTCCGCGCGGATCTCCCGGGCTTTTATCCCGCCGTGTATCCCGCCCTGTTATGGGGCCTGGACTGCCTCTCTCGGACCAGCACTGAAAAGCTCAGTCGGAACCCTAGAGGCACATTGAGCAACGGGGATGCAACTTACGTGCCGATGTCGGAAGCGGTGAAATTTGCAGGAAAAACAGTGCGGTTGGCGTAATGCCCACCGATCCAACGCCGTGATCGGTGCACCTGCGGTGGGCAGGCAGGCGCTGCAGTGCTCCACAATCGCGCTTGCCGGCGAGGGCACGAGGGTCGTGTAGGGGTTACCGCTTCGCGCCCGGTGTCACATTGCAGTCGGGCGGAATATCCGCCAGAGCGATGCGGGAGACGGTGCCCGCGTCATAGTTGGTCAGCCAGATGGCGTCGTGACCGATGCCGAGGGAGTCTCCGCCAGGTCCAGTCCACTGACACAACAGGGCAGGCACCGAGGCATCGACTACCGAAAGCGGGAATTTGGGAAAAGTGGTCCAGACTCTGCCGGCGCCATAGGCGATGTCGCCCCCCGAGCCTGGAGTACCTAACGGCAGGGTATGTGTCGGTTGACCACCAGAGATATCAATCCGACTCAGAGATCCATCTCCTTGATTCAACGTCCAAACGGCGCCGCCGCCAACGGTCAAAAACCTTGGGTGAGGCCCCGTGGTCGGATGGGCGAGCACCGCTCCCGTTGTGGCATCGACACTGGTGGTTTCATGGCCCGCCGCGCGCGTGATCCAGATACGTCCATCGTTGAAATAGGGGTTGAACGAGCCTACCGGCAGTTGCGCGACTGGCCGCACGGAGCCGTCGGCAGGATCGATACGCGTCAACGAGCCGCCTTGCAGCACCATCCAAACGGCTCCGGCCCCAGTTGTCACACCCCCTTCAGGCACTACCGGTCCCACCTCATAGGTGCGCACCAGTGAGCGCGTTTTCAGATCAACACGGGCAAGCCCACCGGATCGGCCACACATGGGCACCCACAGGCTATCGAAACCCACCGCCAATCCAGAGCACGGCTCACCTGGAAGCACTACTGTCGCGACACGGCGATCGGTCGACGGGTCGATCTCGTGGACCGCATTCGGACCGGTACTTCCGACCCAAACCGCCGTATCCGTAATGGCGACCCAATCGGCAGTCTTCGCCAGATGAATCGTTGCTGAGACCTTCAACTGCTCGATCGGCCTGACAGTCGCGACCGGACTGGTTGCGCCGCAGGCACTGCCAATGGCGAATGCGCTACCGCAAAGCAAAGCCTTTCGCCACGTTGGTTGCAATGGACTGGGCACATCTCACCCCTTCTGAGCAGTGGAACGCGGCTTACCGATTGATTGAATCGATCGCGCGCTTGTCGACGGCCAGAGCGGCTTCGTGCAGCGCCTCCGACAGTGTCGGATGAGCATGGATCGTGCGCTGCAGGTCCTCGCTACTCGCCGAATACTCCATCGCCAGCACGGCTTCGGCGATGAGCTCGCCCGCCATGGGGCCAATGATGTGAACGCCCAGGATCTCATCGTCATCCTTGGCCGCGATGATCTTGGCGAAGCCCTGCGCCTGTTCCATCGCGCGGGCGCGCCCGCTCGCCAGGAACGGAAACACGCCGACCTTGTAGGCCTTGCCTTGCGCCTTCACCTCTTCCTCGGTGAGCCCAACCCAGGCGATCTCCGGCGCCGTGTAGATCACCGACGGAATGACTTTGTAGTTGGTTTCGGCGAATTGGCCCGCGATGAGATCGGCCACCATGATGCCCTCTTCCTTGCCCTTGTGGGCGAGCATCGGGCCGCGCACACAATCGCCGATCGCCCAGATGCCTTCAGCCCCTGTGCGGCACTGATGATCCACCTTGATGAATCCGCGCTCGTCGAGCTCGACGCCCGTGCCCTGCGCCAGGAGATCCTTCGTGTAAGGCCGTCGTCCGATCGCCACAACCAGCCGATCGACGGTCACCTTCAGCTCGCCTTCCTTGTCGGTGTAGCTCACTTCAACAGCATCGCCGACGATCTTCGCGCCGGTGACTTTCGCGCCGAGCCGGACGTCGAGTCCCAGCTTTTTGAAGTGGCGTAACGCCTCCTTTGCGAGCTGTTGGTCCGCTACGGACAAGAAGTCCGGCAAGGCCTCCAGCATCACCACCTCGCTGCCCAGGCGCCGCCACACGCTCCCGAGCTCGAGCCCGATCACGCCGGCGCCGATCACGCCAAGTCGCTTCGGCACGGATGGCAACTCCAGCGCACCCCACGAGTCGACAATGTGCGGCGACTGGAAGGCGGCTGAGCGCAGCTCGATGGGAGAGGAGCCCGAGGCGAGAATGATGTTCTTGGCCGTGAGCTCGCGACGCGTACCGTCGGGAGCGGTGAACTCGACACGATGGCCGGGCAGCAGTTTGCCGTGTCCCTGCAGCGGGGTAACGCCTGCTGCCTTGAACAGCGCCAGGATGCCCTGCGTCATGGTCTTGACGATGCCTGCCTTACGCTTTTGCATCTGGCCTACGTCGATCGTGACGTTCGGCGCCTTGATGCCGTGCGCTGCGAACTCGGCATGGGCACGGTGATAAAGCTCGGTCGACTCCAACAAGGCCTTGGAGGGAATGCAACCCGCGTTCAGGCAGGTCCCGCCGAAGGCGCGGCTACCGTCCAGGTTGGTCCACTCGTCGATGCAGGCCACGCTCAGTTTATTCTGCGCGGCGCGGATAGCGGCGGGATAGCCGGCGGGACCGCCGCCGATCACAATGACGTCGAACGAGTCGGGCATGGGGAGGAGCTCCAGTCTTGTTGGCGTTATTGGGGCAAAATCACGCGCCGCAAGCTCTCCTGGCGAGCTCGCGGCGTGGGCGGGACATTACACGCCTAGAAGCATGCGGCCCGGGTCCTCGAGACACTCCTTGATGGTCACGAGAAACTGCACCGCCTCACGGCCATCGATGATGCGATGATCGTAGGTCACCGCCAGATACATCATGGGCCGAATCGCGATCTGCCCACCGACGACCATCGGACGCTCCTGCGTCTTGTGCATGCCCAGAATCGCACTCTGGGGTGCGTTGACGATCGGCGTGGACATGAGAGAACCAAACACGCCGCCGTTGGTGACCGTGAAGGTGCCTCCAGTCAGGTCCTCGATCGCAATCGTGCCTTCGCGAGCCTTCTTGGCGTAGTTGGCGATCTCTTTCTCGATGGCCGCGAAGCTCTTGACATCCGCGTCCCGCACGATCGGTACTACGAGCCCGCGATCGGTCGAGACCGCGACGCCGATGTCGTAGTACTCGTGATAGATCACATCGCCGCCATCAACGGAGGCATTGACGACCGGAAACTTCTTGAGCGCCTCGATAGCCGCTTTCACGAAGAACGACATGAAGCCGAGCTTCACGCCATGGTCCTTCTCGAAGCGATCCTTGTAGCGCGCGCGCAGCTCCTGCACCGCCGTCATATCCACCTCGTTGAACGTGGTGAGCAGGGCCTGCGTGGATTGAGCCTCAATGAGGCGCTGCGCGATGCGCTGGCGTAGACGGGTCATCGGCACGCGCTGATCCGCGCGTGCTCCGGCCGCCGGTCGAGCCGATGGGGTCGGCGTTGGGCCGGGCGCCTGAGCGGGTGTCGTCGCCGGCGCGCGAGCAGCCGGCGGCGTAGCGGCTTCGGCGGAGCGCCGGGCACCTTCGCCCGCGCCCTGATTCCTACCGAGAAAATCGACGACGTCCGATTTCGTCAGTCGGCCATCCTTGCCGGAGGCCGGGATCGAGGCCGGATCGAGCTTGTTTTCTTCGACGAGTCGGCGCACCGAAGGGCTCAGTTTGCCGGCGGCTTCGGCCGCGGCGGTGTTGGTTTGACCGTTGCCCGCGGACTGAGACACGCTAGGCGTGCTGGCCGCGCGTGCGGCAGAAGCACTCGGCAGAGCACCAGCGGTTGCGCCACCCGCTGAAGCGGAAGCCGCATGGGGCGCACCCTCTTCAATAATCGCCAGCAACTGGCCGCTAGTGACCACGGTCCCACTTTGGATCTTGATCTCCCGCACCACGCCATTGCTGGGCGCGGGGACTTCGAGGACAACCTTGTCCGTCTCCAGGTCCGCGAGATTCTCATCGCGCTGGACAGCGTCGCCCGGCTGTTTGTGCCAGGCAACGAGAGTGGCATCTGCCACGGACTCGGGCAGTTGGGGAACCCGGATTTCAGTCGTCATGAGCTTTTTCTCAATGGAGTCGCCGCGGCGCTGCCCGGGGCTGTCGTCGCGGCCACGGTGCCAGTCCCAGTCAGTCGCGTGGTCTCCCGCGCGGACTCTTCAGTAGCCGTGGCATGGAGGGCGGCGTGGATGAGCGTGGTCTGTTCGGCCTCGTGAATCTTGGTGATCCCGGTGGCCGGCGCGGCGGCCGGCGCGCGGCCGGCGTACAGAACCTGTCGCCGCCCGCCGAGGACTTCCTGCAGGCGATGGCGGATCTGGTACCAGGCGCCCTGGTTCTGCGGCTCCTCCTGGCACCACACCACCTCGCGAGCATTCGGGTAGCGGTTCAACGCGGCCTCATATTCCTCGGTTGGAAACGGGTAAAGCTGCTCGAGGCGCACCAACGCAACATCGCGCTGGCCGTCCTTGCGCCGCGTCTTCAACAGATCGAAGTAGACCTTGCCGCTACAGAAGACGATTCGGCGCACCTGCGCGGGCGGCAAGTCGTCGACCTCATCGATCACCCGCGCGAAGCTGCCTTGCGTCAACTCCTCCAGCGAAGAAACCGACATGTCATTGCGCAGGAGGCTCTTGGGCATCATCACCACGAGCGGCTTGCGGAAGGGTTGCAGCATCTGCCGCCGCAGCATATGGAACATCTGTGCCGGTGTGGAAGGCACGCAGACTTGCATGTTCGACTCGGCGCACAGTTGCAGGAATCGCTCGAGGCGGGCCGACGAATGCTCCGGCCCCGCACCCTCGTAACCGTGTGGCAGGAAGAGCGCCAGCCCACAGAAGCGCTCCCACTTCGCTTCACCGGAGCTGATGAACTGGTCGATGATGACTTGCGCGCCGTTGGCGAAGTCACCGTACTGACCTTCCCAGATCACCAGGCAGTTCGGCTCGGTCGTGGAATAACCGTACTCGAACCCCATGACGGCTTCCTCGGAGAGGACCGAGTCGATGACCTGCACACGCGGCTGATGGTCCGCGATATGTTGCAACGGAAGGTAGGTCTGGTCCGTGTTTTGATCGTGGAGCACCGCGTGGCGATGGAAGAAAGTGCCACGGCCGCTGTCCTGCCCCGAGATACGGACAGAAAAGCCATTCTCCAGGAGGGAAGCGTAAGCGAGAGTCTCGGCGCAGCCCCAGTCGAGTGGCAGCTCCCCCGCCAGCATCTTCTTGCGGTTGGCGATGACCTGGGCGACCCGGGGGTGCAGGCTGAAGCCGTTCGGATAGCTGACGATGCGCTCGCCGAGCGACCGCAGGCGCCGCATTTCAACGCCTGTTTGGACGCGCTCGGTCCAGTCGGTCTGCGAGTACTTGCTCCAGTCGACTGTATAGTTGTTACCGATCATTCCGAGCGAGGCACGCGCCTGCGGGCGCCCTTCATCAAGACCGGTGCGGTATTGCTCGATCATCGCAGCGGCGTCGCTCTCGGAGAGAACACCCTCCGCGGCAAGCTTGTCCGCGTAGATTTTCCGCGCCGTCGGATGCTGTCGGATAACCCGATACATTCCAGGCTGGGTCGCGGCAGGCTCATCCGCCTCGTTGTGACCGTGCCTGCGATAGCAAACGAGATCAATGACCACGTCCTTGTGAAAACGCATCCGGTATTTCAACGCAAGTCGCGTTACAAAGACGACAGCTTCAGGATCATCGGCGTTGACGTGGAAGATTGGAGCTTCGAGCATCTTCGCGACGTCGCTGCAATAGATCGTAGAGCGCGCATCGCGAGGGTCCGAAGTGGTGAAACCAACCTGGTTGTTCACGATGAGGTGGACAGTGCCGCCCGTGTAGTAGCCGCGCGCTTGCGATAGCTGCAGCGTCTCCATGACGACGCCCTGCCCCGCGAACGAAGCGTCTCCGTGAACGAGTAGCGGTAACACTCGATCGCCGGTGTTATCTCCGCGGCGCTCCTGGCGCGCTCTTACCGATCCCTCGACGACCGGGTCAACCACCTCGAGGTGCGAGGGGTTGAATGCCAGGACGGTGTGAACGTTTCCGCTCGACGTGCGCAAATCGGCGGAAAAGCCCTTGTGGTACTTCACGTCACCTGAGCCGTGGAGACGGGACAGGTCGTATTTCCCCTCGAATTCGGAGAACAAGATCGACGGTGACTTGCCCAGCAGGTTCACCAACACATTGAGTCGGCCGCGGTGAGCCATGCCGATCACGACTTCCTCGATGGCCGCCGAGCCGGCCTGTTGGATCAGGTCATCCAACAGAGGAACGAGCGCATCGCCACCTTCGAGTGAAAAGCGCTTTTGTCCCACGTATTTCGTGTGCAGGTAGCGCTCCAGGCCTTCGGCCGCGGTGAGCTGCCACAGGATGTTGCGACGCTCTTCGACGCTGAAGCGGTGCTGCAGTCGGCCCGCCTGGAAAAGGTCCTGCAGCCACAAGCGCTCTTCGGAATCCGACACGTGCGCGAACTCCGCGCCAATCGGGCCGGCATAGATGTATTCGAGCTGAGCGAGGATCTCGCGCAGCTTCATCCGTTTAGGCACCGCCTCGGTGCGGCTACCGGTAAAAAACTCCGTCTCCAGATCCGCTGCCGAAAGCCCGAAGTACTCGAGATCGAGTACCCGCGGCCGCTGACGTTGAATCAACCCGAGCGGATCGAGTTTCGCCAGCAGATGCCCCCGGTTGGTCCAGATCTGGATGAGCCGCGAGACCGCCGCTTGCTTGGAGCTTGCGGCGTCGCTCGTCCCGCCGGTCGCGACCGGTGACGCGGCAACACGTGGCTGCTGCGCGCGCGCGACAATCGCCGCCTCGATAGGGCCATGCGGCTGCTCTCCCGGTGCGGGCGGTGCAAGACGCTCGAAATAAGTGCGCCAACGCTCTTCTACGCTCGCGGGATCGCGAAGATACTGCTCGTAGAGGGCGTCAAGAAAATCGGCGTTGCCGCCGTAGAGGGGTGTCGGTTCAAGCATGCTTCAGAAGGGAAACTGCGAAGCGCTAGTTTAACGGAATCAGGGCGCGGACGCATACATCCGCGCGGGATAAAACGCGATTAGCCGGAACTGTGCCGTGATCGGCGTCTTTGCGAATTTCGCTTCAGCTCGAGTGAGCGCCTGTGGGTCTACGAGATCGGGTTCAGGAAGGCAGCGCCTCCTGAAGCAAACGAAATTCATACACCAGCAACGCACCATAACCGAGCAACACCGAATAGAGCAGCAAACTCACCGGCACTCGACCGAAAGCTTTCATTCGGGCGAGTAGCGTCAGCAGCACCACGCCGCCGGCGGTAAGGCCGATCTTCACGAGCGAGAACGCGAGTGGCGAGCCGCCCACGAGCGGCGCCATAAAAGGATTTACCTCATAGGCGCCGTGATCGATCAGCGTCAACGTCAGAAACGCGTCCACGCACGAAAACAGCACGATCAGCATCGCCACCGCGAGCCATTGAGGATCGTGCCAGTCAACACCCGCAATGCCTCGCTCGCCATCTCGGCGTGAGCCACGCCGACGTGGGTTGAAGCTCCCGTAGAACAACGCGCGTAGATGCTGCTTGCGGCGATCCGTCTCGAGGCGGCGCTCCAGCGCCTCGTCCTCGGGTCCGGCCGCTCCCTGGCCTGCAGAATTGATGGTCACGATTTAACTTTTTTCCAGTAAACGAGGGCTCCCCTTCGCGCCCCATTGTAGCGGCGTGACGGCGGGGCGGGCGGTAACCAGAACGTGACGGCGGTCACATTCCGCTGGGTGCTCCACGGGGCGGTCTGCCGCGCCTCTGGCCCGGCTTTTGCGGCACGGGTTAACGGGAACTAAGCACCGTGACGCGGCGTTTGCAGTCTGAGGAGGGTGCACCGACATGACACCAGTCATCGTGGCCTTGTATGACGATTACGGGATTGCCGACCGTGTGAGAACGCAGCTGGTCGCCGACGGTTTCGCCACGGATCGTGTCGAGGTCACTTCGCGGCTGGAAGCTGGCCAGGCGGACGCCGAGCCCGGCGAGCGGTTCGCGGAGCGCGTCGCCAACTACTTTCACACGATTTTTGACCAAAACGACGAGCAAGCTCAGGCGGAGGATTTCACCGACCGCGTGGTCAACGGGGACACGGCAGTCACCGTACACCCGCGCGCCGATTACGAGATCAGCAGCGCGCGGCGGATCCTCAATCAGAACCGCCCGGTGAAGATGGAGGAGCTGCTGAGCTGAGAGCCCGCGGGCGGCACGGTCGGCCCGCGGGAGGTCCAGAACGATCGGCCCGGACGGGCCCAGAACGATCGGCCCGGACGGGCCGCTCGGGTCAACCTCGGTTGGCGCGCTTCTCTCGCTTTGCCGCGCGCTTCTCTTCCAAGGTCCGCGCCGGTTTCTTCTTGGTCTCCTTCTTCTTGTCCATCCCCTTGCTCATAACGCGCTCCTCGTTTTGCGCCGCCGACCGCGGCGGTGTCTGGCCTAGGATACTGCAATTTCGAGGATAAAGCTCTAAGAGATTGATTCGCAAGAATCTACGTGGCGGCGCTGAGGGCGATGGCCTGGCGAATGAAATCCTCGTGGGCTCCGATGCGGAAATCGGCCAATACCGCCGAACGGATGCGGCGCGCCTGGTCGATCAGATAAGTCGCACGACGCACGCCAAAGCCCAACGGACCCGTCACGCCGTACATTTTGATCACCACCTTCTCGACATCGGAGAGCAAGGTGAAAGGCAACTGGTATTTCTCGCGAAATTTGCGGTGGGTATCCGGATCCTGTGGACTGACACCGGCGACATCCAAGCCGGCTCCCTGGATCGCGGTATGCAGGTCGCGGATGGAGCACGCTTCCCGCGTGCAACCCGGTGTGAAATCCGCCGGGTAGAAGTAGAGGATGAGAGGCCCCGAGCGCAACAGCGTGCTCAGGGATACTGCCTGTCCAGTGTGATCCGGCAGAGTGAACTCCGGTGCTCGACCGCCGATATCCAGCATGCCGCGACTCCCTGATCGGGTCTTTGAGCATTCGTCTTTGGTCCGATCATAGCCGTCCTGGAGCGGCGCTTGTCACCCGCGACGCTTTCTCTCAATCTCGATTGGACGGACCCGGTCTCGGTAGCTAGAATCGCCGGCCTTGTCGTGGGGCGGTAGCTCAGTTGGGAGAGCGTCGCGTTCGCAATGCGAAG
>CAYNTW010000120.1:0-17659 GCA_964400085.1 uncultured Steroidobacteraceae bacterium
AGGCTGCGTGCGGTTTACGGCTTGCTCGTACAGTGAGCGCGCATGGCCTTCACGAACTCTCGTGCCTGTTCGATTGCCCAGGTGGCGCGCTCTGCGCTGACTTCCTCATCCGAGTAATCCGCTATCAGCCGGATGTCAGCAACCTTGCTGAAGGCCTTACCAAGCTCGACAGGCACGCGGCCCGTCTTCACGAGTTTGAGGCTGAATGCGGAGATCAAGCCACTATGAGTTTTGATGGTCTCTGAGGACGGTGCTGGCTGTGTCGAAGTGAGAGCCGCCCGAGCTGCATCAAACATTGCGTAATACGCCCGATTGCAAGCCCCATTCAGGTCTCCGGCGCTGAGCAACAGCGCGGCTGATTCGGCAGCACGGTCGGCCCTGTCCAGGAGCTCCGCGGGAATCAAAGAGGAATACCTTCCCGCTCGATGTTCTGCAGGAGGCGGGGATTGGAGTGGGTCTCGGGATGCTCCCACTCGTTTGCCCAAATTGGCAGAGGCTGAATGTGTATTCCCGTATCCAGCAACACGTCGTACGCGATATCGACCATATCAAGCTTAGTGTCCAGAAAGCGTCCACGAACACCGCGCAACAATACCGCGACGTCCGCGTCGCTGTCCGCCCGCTGCGTACCTCGCGCGCGACTCCCAAACAGAATGACCTGCTGCACGGGGTAACGGCCAGCGAGCCGCTGTGCAAATTCCCGGACGGCACAAATGAGGGCGGGCTCGAGAGTCGTTGCTGAGGTAGTCATCACGGAGTTCTGATCACTGAACCGCTGTGCCGACGACTGGCCGTCGGCCAGCTGACATCCTCTGACAATAGTCTGTCAGCCGGCAAGCAGCTTTCGTATCCATTTATGCATATAAGCATGTTCAAGCTGCGAGGAATGTCAAGGCATAAATGGATAGAACGACGCGCCGGGTCAGGGGTTGGGCGTCTGGATCTTGGCCCAGGTGGCTCCGATGATCACACCGACGATTCGGGCTTCGGCAGTAATCTCAATGATTGGATAGCGGGGATTGAGAGGCTTCAGGTAACGCCTCCTGCCTTCCCCTTCGATAACGAGCTGCTTGAAGGTGGTTTCGTCGGTGTTTTCCAGGCGCACCACAACGTCACTGCCATTCACGGCCGAGACGTCGGGGTCCACGAAGATGGTGTCTCCATTGTGATAACGGGGCTCCATGGATTCACCGTCTACCGTCAAGGCAAAAGTCCAAGGTCCGCAAGGCACAGGACATAGCAGCCGATCACGGCCATCGCCTGGCTGGTACGGATCGACCGTTTCCCGAAAGTCTCCTGCCTGCACCAGCGATATGAGCGGCACGATCCGAACCTCTTTGCCAAGCCGCGGGGAGGCGGCAGCCAAGGTCGAGGGGTCACCTTCCGCTGGTAGATCGAGGAGCACAGAGAGCGGGACACCCAGCACTTCGAAGGCGCGCCGCAGGTTTTCTGACTGAGGATCGACCTCCCCGCGCTTCCAGCGGCTGATCGTCGACTGGGATACTCCTACCTTCCTGGCAAGCGCTGCTTGCGTGAGGTCCGGGTGGGCCTTTATTGCTTCGTCCAGGATCCGCCCCACTTTCGAATTGGGTGCACACCTTCTTTTAGCCACTTGTGCATGATCAAGGAGTGATTAATGCATAAGTGGCTGATCAAAATGCATAAATGGCTTGTCAGTCGCTATTCCACCAAGACGCACAGCGATGAACTCGGACTATTGTCCGACAACAAGGAGAGCCTGGCAAATCGTGCCTCGGAGGCTCAGACCGAAGCGGCGCTGAGAGGTCGTGTTAAAACCGCAAGCAAACCGTCGCACCGCCGCCCGGCGTCTGTGTGACCGTGACGCTCGCGCCGTGCGCGGTTGCAATCTGGCGGACGATGGTCAGGCCGATGCCGCTGCCTTGCCGCTTGGTAGTGAAGAACGGGACGAAGACTTTCTCATGTTGGTCCGGTGCGATGCCGGGGCCGTTGTCGGCAACCGCGATGGCGATGTGACCGTCAGGATCGCGACGAGCGGTCAGGGCAATGAGGCCGGTCGGTGCATCACGCAGGGCTTCGATCGCGTTGCGTACGAGATTGATCAAGGCCTGGTCGAGCAGGTCGACATCGACGGCGATCTCGAGGCTCTCCGGCTCCACTGTCGTAGTCATTTGAATGTCGCGCGCCGCCAGATCGCTGGCGAGCAGCCGCTGTAAACGCGCGAATACGCGTCGCACGGGTGTCAGTTCGATGTGCGTGGACAGTCGCTTGGTCAGGCGGCGATGGTTTTGGACGAAATGGAGCAGTCCTTCGCTCCGTCGCGATACGGTCTCCAACGCCTCGTGTGCGTCCTTCAACGTAATGGCACGCGGATCATCGACCGGTAGTTGTTTGAGCACGTCGCCCACCAGCGTGTGCGCCGTCGCGGCCAGCGAAGACACCGGGGTGAGTGAATTCATCACTTCGTGCGCCATGACGCGAATGACGGTTTGCCATGCCGCAATCTCCTGCGCGCTCATTTCATTTTCAATGTTTTGCAGGGAAATGAGACGCTGGCGCGCGCCGCGGGTCACGATTTCCGTGGCGGCTGCCTTGAGTTGCAAGCTGCCCGCCACGCGCTCCATCCGCACAATCGTGCTGCCGCCGGCCCGGAGAGACTCGATGCCCACCGCGAACGCTGTGCCATACCTGACCAATTGCGTGCTTTGTGTGAGCGGGGTCTCGAACAAGCGCCGCGCCGCCATGTTGAGCAATTGGACGTTGCCGGACTCTTCGATGGCGATCAGGGCAACCGGTACATGATTGAGCAGGGTTTGCAGATACTGGGCCTGGGCTTCGCGCTCGGAGCGGCCGGCGCGAAGCTGTCCCAACACCCTGGTCATTGCGGCGGCAAGCTCGCTGTGCGCGTTGTCGTGCAGGAGCCCTGAAAAGCTTTGCGAGGTGTCGTCGACGGCTACCGCGTCCAGAAATCTCGCCATTTCATGACTGGATCGCATGGTGAAACGCATGAGCAGCGCCGCTTGAGCGATCACCGCGGCAACGCAGAGAGCGATTGCGGCATACCACTGCGTATGTTCAACCACCCAGCCGGTCAATATGGCCGTGAACAGCAGGGCCGCCGTACGCAAGACCGTTCCAGTTCGATGATGGTTAGAGACCATACTTCTGCATCCGCCGGTAGAGCGATGCGCGGGTGACGCCAAGCGCCGCAGCGGCGCGGCTGATGTTTCGCTTGTGATCCTTCAAGGCTCGGGCCACAGCGTCCTTTTCCAGTGCGTCGAGCTTGGCCGTGTCGGAAATACCGCTGCCGCCCGCCTCCGCGCCCATGGGCGTCAGCGAGAAATCGCCGCTCTCCAACATCGCGCCGTCGGCAAGGATGATCGCGCGCTCAACCGCATGCCGCAGCTCACGCACGTTACCCGGCCACGTATGGGCGACCAATGCCTCGAGTGCGGCTGCGCTCAGGCGCTTGTCGGGAAGGTTGTACTTGTCAGCGTAGACCGCCATGAAATGTTGGAGCAACAATGGGATGTCTTCCCGTCGCTCGCGCAGCGGCGGCAGGGTGATCTCGACGGTATTGATCCTATAAAGGAGGTCTCTGCGGAAAAGGTTCTCATCGGCGAGCTGTTCCGGCGTGCGGTTGGTAGCGCAAATCACCCGCACGTCGATGGGCTCCGGCTTTTCCGATCCCACCGGCGTGACCTCGCGGCGCTCCAGCGCGGTCAGCAGTTTGCTTTGCAGGTGCAACGGAACATTGCCGATTTCGTCGAGAAATAGCGTACCGCCCGTCGCCGCCCGGAACAGGCCGGTGCGGTCCGACTTGGCATCGGTGAACGCGCCGCGGCGGTGGCCGAAAAGCTCGCTTTCGAAGAGGTGCGCGGCAATCGCGCCGAGATCCACCCGCAGGAAGACCTCCTCGGCGCGCCGGGAATGTCGGTGGATCTCGCGAGCGATCAACTCCTTGCCGGTGCCGTTCTCGCCCAGGATCAACACGTTCGCATCCGTCGGCGCGGCCCGGCGGATCGTCTCGAAAATGCGCAGCATGCGGCGGGAAGTTCCGATCAACTCGCTCACCGAGCGCGTGGCGGCGGCAAGACCGCGATTTCGATTGCGCAACTCCGCGGTCTCCAGGCGCGAGCGGCGCAGGTTGTAAGCCGCCAGCATCGTCGCCACGAGCCGCTCGTTCTCCCATGGCTTGGTGACGAAATCCGCGGCCCCCTTTTTCATCGCCTCAACGGCTAACTCAATCCCGCTGTGGGCTGTCACGAGCACGACTACGGCGTGGGGATCAAGCGCCAGCACTCGCTCCAGATGCCCGAGTCCTTCCGCTCCGCTGTCCGCCCCCGCGGCGAAGTTCATATCCAGCAGTAGAACGTCAAACGCACCCTGGCGAATCAACTCCGGCAGTTGCACTGGGTCGGATAACAGCTCCACCGAAGCGAAGTGACGCTTCAAGAGCAGACGGGCGGCAACCAGGATGTCCTGCTCGTCATCGACCACGAGGATGCGAGCTGGGCTGAGAGGTGTAGCAGACATACTGTCCGGATTCGAACAGGTGTTCGGCCGATTGTCCATAATCGGACACGCGGCGCGGCGCTCTTGGCGCATAACACATTGATTAAACACAAGTTCTCGAATGGCATAGGCGTTGCACCACGCATGATGTGAGCACCTATACCGCGCAAATTGGGGGACCGCCGGAGGCCAGACGGCAGGCGCCGCACTCAGGCTTCGGAGTGGATCGGCCCCTGCCGCGCCCGCCGCTATGGCGCAGGTACGGGTTAGTTGCTCTCGTCGTCGCCGTTGTTGTCGGCATCGCGCTTGGGCTACTGCGAATCGCAAGTGAGCGCGTCACTCGGGTACCCGCGGACAGGCTCACGGTCGGGACCGTGGAACGGGCGGCCTTCGATGACTTCATCGCGGTACGCGCCACAGCAGCGCCTCATGCGACTCACTATCTGACAGCGGAGCAGGGCGGGGTGGTGGAGCGAGTGCTGGTGGAGGATGGCGCAAAAGTCAAAGCCGGCCAGCCGCTCATCATTCTCGCCAACGCGGCACTGCAACTCCAGGTGGCTTCACGTGAGGCGGATGTGGCAGGTCAGATCAATGCGTTGGAGAACACGAGGTTGCAGTTGGAGGACGCTCGCTTCAAATACGAGCACGACCTGCTCGACGTCGAGCACCAGATCAGCCGGCTCAAAGGCGACCTCGCACGGGACAAGATTCTGCTCGATGGCAACGCCATCGCGCCGACCCTCTATCAGCAGGAAGAAGAAGAGTACGCCTATGAGGTGAAGCTCCGCGACGCGACCATCGCTTCGCGCGATGCGCAACAAGCGGTCCGTGCGCGAGAGCTTGCACAGCTTCGCGAAACGCTGGCCCGATTGAACGAAAGTATCGTCACCGCCAAGGCGAGTCTCGACGGACTCACGATCCGGGCGCCGACCGACGGTCAATTGACCGCGCTCGATGCGGAGGTTGGTCAGACGAAGGCGCAGGGTGCCGTCCTGGGCCAGGTGGATTCGATGGACCGCTTCAAGATCGCCGCGCAGGTCGACGAGTTCTACCTGGGGCGTGTGGTCGTCGGACAACTCGCTCAATTCAACATTGACGAGCGCGACTATAGCGCGCGCGTCGCCAAGATCTACCCGCAAATCGCCAACGGGACCTTCAGGGTCGATCTCGAGCTCCTCGACCCGACACCCCAGGGCATTCACGCGGGCCAGGCCATTGACATCAGGCTGCAGCTCGGGGGCGCCTCCAAGGCGTTGGTCCTCCCCAACGGGCCCTTCTATCAGGAGACAGGCGGCCACTGGATATATTTGCTATCGCCCGACGGACATCACGCCACACGCCGGCGCGTGCGCCTGGGCCGCCGCAATCCGGACTTTGTTGAAGTCATCGCCGGCCTCGAGCCGGGCGAGCGCGTGATCGTTTCCACCTACGCCGCCTTTCAAAACGTCGAACGAGTCGATATCGAAGCTCCTTGAACGCAATCGGTCAGCGCATGCTCAAATTCAAACATCTCACCAAGATATATCGCACCAGCGAAGTCGAGACCACCGCGCTGCGGGATCTCGACCTGGACATTGCCGCCGGCGAATTCGTCGCGGTAATGGGCCCTTCGGGATGCGGCAAATCCACGCTCCTCAATATCATGGGCATGATCGATAGTCCCTCCGGCGGGGAGTACCGGTTCTGCGAGCAAAACATCGCCAACTGGTCCGAGCCTCAGCTCGCGCAATTGCGCAAGAATACGGTCGGATTCATCTTTCAGAGCTTCAATCTCGTTGACGATCTGCACGTGTTCGAGAACGTCGAGATCGCGCTGCTCTATCACCGTGACATTTCATCGCGCGAGCGCAAGGCACGTGTGCAGGAGGCTCTGGAGCGGATGAAGATCGCCCACAGGGCTCGCCACTGGCCGCAGCAGTTGTCCGGCGGTCAGCAACAGCGGGCGGCAATCGCGCGCGCCGTGGTCTCACGGCCGAAGCTGATCCTCGCCGACGAGCCCACGGGCAATCTGGACTCCGCGACCGGGGAGGAGGTGATGCAACTCCTTACAGAGCTCAACAGCGAGGGCACAACCGTCGTCATGGTCACACACTCGCGCCCGCATGCCGAGTACGCGCATCGCATCATCAATCTCCTCGACGGTGCGATCGTCGCGGAAAACGTGCGCCGGATCGCCTGAAGAGCGCTGTCGCATGTTTCGGCATTACCTGGTCACGGCATTGCGCACTCTTGCGAGGCATAGGCTGTACGCCTTGCTCAACATTGTCGGTTTTGCGATTGGACTGGCCTGCGCGATTCTCATTGCCCTTTATGTTCGCGACGAGCTTTCCTATGACAACTGGATCCCCGGCGCAACCGGCCTCTATCGGCTCGAAGCGACCATCGAATTGCCAGGCCACGAGCCGATACGTGCGGCCATGGCTGCATTCCCCGTGGTCAAGTTGGTTCAGGACCATATCCCGCAGGTGACCGGCGCCACTCACGTGATGCCCGAACAGATGACGGTGAACGTGGGCGACCGGCAGTTCCGGGAAACGATCACTGTCGTTGATCCGAACTTCCTGAGCATCATTCCATTGCCGTTGGCAGAGGGTGACCCTGGCCGGGTGCTTTCCCAGCACGAATCCATCGTTCTCTCGCAGAGCACGGCCCGCAAGTATTTCGGCGACCTGGATCCAGTCGGCAAGATCATTACGGTAGTGATGGATCGCAACGCCACGTGCGATCCGAGCGACACCGCGTGTCTGTCCGCAGGTTACCCGCTTACCGTAACCGGCGTTCTGCGCGACCTGCCGCACAACACCCAATTCGTTGCCGATCTCGTAATGCCCAATACATCGCCCGCCGATGACCTTGCGCCGCGGGAGAAAGAGCAGGACTGGGGCGCCCTGGACGGTGATTACGGCTACCTGAAGCTCGCCCCAGGTGCTACTCCGGCGAGCGTGTTGGCCGAGCTGAATCGGCTGCTCGACCGAGCCTTTGACCCCCGGATTTACGGTATCAATCGGCGCGCGAGCGAGTATCAGAAGTATCAGCTCACGCCCTTCAGAGATACACACCTCACGAGCGACCGCTACGGTGGCATGCGGCCCGCGGGAAGTTGGACCACAGTGTATGGGGTGATCGGTGTAGCGGTGCTCATCGTCCTGATCGCCTGCTTCAACTTCATGAATCTCGCAACCGCGCGAGCGACGTTGCGCGCGCGAGAGATCGCACTCCGCAAGCTCGGAGGCGCGACGCGCGTGCAGCTCATTGTGCAATTTCTCGGCGAAGCCGTACTGATGGCCTTACTGTCACTGGTGGTTGCGCTGGCGTTGGTCGAGGTCCTCCTGCCCCTCTACGACCGCATCCTGGAAAAACCGATTCAGTTTCACTATGGATCTGATTGGGGTTTGCTCGCCGCCCTCGTCGGTGTTGCCGTGCTGGTCGGGCTGCTGAGTGGGTTGTATCCCGCAACGGTCCTTGCGGCGTTCCGTCCCGCACTGACGTTGAAAGCGGGGGCTTCCCTACAGCACGGGGCCGGACTACTGCGTTCCGCACTAGTCGTCGCACAGTTTGCCATCTCGATCGGTTTAGGGATCACCGCTCTCGTGGTCTTCACCCAAATCGATTTCGCGCGACGAGCGGACCTGGGTTTTCGCCGCGATGGCATCGTGGTCGTTCGAGGCATCGCGCGACTGACTCCGAGTGCTCGCACGAGCTTTGCACACGCGCTCCGCGTGGCTCCGGAAATCGCCGGCGTGGAGTACTCCAATGGGGTGCCTCTGGAGCTGTTCAACACTTCGACCGCCCCGATTACGGCGCCGGGCGCGGTGCAGTCCGTCACGGCGCACATCATCAATGCCGGCCCGGAATTCCCGTCGATCTATGGCATGCGATTGCTCGCGGGTCGATTACTGTCCGAGGCCCGCGCGGAGGATCTATCCACGCGTGGTCAGGGCCGCAACATGCTGATCAATGCAGCGGCCGCCCGCGCGCTTGGCTTCATGCCACGGGACGCGCTCGGCAAGACCATCAAGGTGAGCGGTTCTTTTGCGAACGCGCGCATCGTGGGCGTGCTCAGCGATGCGAATCTGGACGGAATCAGGGAGTTGCCTCAGCCGGCGGTGTATTACTTCGACACGGCCGACTCGCACGCCATGACCAAGTTGTCTATCCGCTTGCGGGGGGAGCGGATTCCCGAGGCGCTGGCCTTCATAGACAAGACCTGGCGTGCGTTCGCTCCGGGCGCTGCGATCGACCGCTACTTCGTTTCAGACGAGTTTGCCAAGCTGTTCCAGGCGGATGAGAGAGAGGGTCGGATGTTGGGCGCCTTCGTGGCCATCGCGATTTTCATCGCCTGTCTCGGCCTGTTCGGACTGGCCGTGTTCACGGCCGAGCGCCGTACGAAGGAGATCGGGGTACGCAAGATCTCGGGGGCGCGCACAGTCGACATTGTATGGCACTTGCTCAGGCAGATCTCCATCCCCGTGTTGGTGGCCAACGTCATTGCCTGGCCGATCGCCTACTACTATTTGCACCGTTGGTTGGAGGGGTACGCCTATCGGATTACGGTTCATCCGCTCTATTTCGTAGCCGCGGGTGCCGCGGCTCTAGTGATCGCGTGGGCCACTGTCTGCGCGCACGCCGTACGGCTTGCGCGTGCCAGTCCGATCCACGCGTTGCGTTATGAGTAGGAAGGCAGCGGCTCGCGCAGGCCTGCACTATATCAACCTGGTGGCCGTTGCCTTGGTGGTGGGCTGCGCAACCCGTGTTCCGCAGGTCCTGGCGCCTGCAATGGTGCCAACGGGGTTCACCGGCCAATCAGTGAGCTCGAGCGAGGTTTGGCCACCGCCGGATTGGTGGGATCACTTCGGCAGTCCCGAACTTTCCACGCTCATGGCGACAGCGAAGGCGGAGAATCGCGACCTTGCAGCCGCTGCGGCTCGAGTGTTGGAGGCGCGAGCGCAAATCAGCGTGCAGAGGTCCGGACTGTTTCCGCAGCTCGAGCTTCAGGCGCAGGCACAACGTCAACGGGCGAGCGCCAGTCAACCCAACAGCGGCCAGCCCTCCGCCACCAGAAACGCCTTCGGTGCGAATCTTGCGGCAAGCTACGGCCCCGATCTCTGGGGCTCGGAACGTGCTGCCGTCCAGGCAGCCAACGAGAATCTCAAGTCCGCGCGCTTCGCCCAGCAAGCGGTCGCACTGGCGCTTACCGCTAGCGTTGCAAACGCGTATTTCAGCGTGCTCACGCTTCGCGAGCGCGCCGCAATCGCGAACGAGGATATCACCGCAATCAACAACCTACTGGACGTCATCAAGCTCAGGGTGACCACGGGCAAGTCCTCCCACCTGGACCTGGCCCAGGAACAGGCGCAGGTCGAGGCGGTGGCAGCGCAACTTCCCCTGTTGGAACAGCAGGAGCTCGAAGCGCGTATGGCGTTGGCCCTGCTGCTGGGCCAGTCCCCGGAGACGTTCCAGGTCGCAGCCCAAAATCCGGACGCAATCCGCTCGCCCCTAGTCCAACCAGGCCTGCCTTCTGACTTGCTGTTGAGGCGGCCTGATGTGGCGGAAGCGGAGGCCAACCTTGCGAGCGCCCATGCCAATGTCGACGTCGCGCGAGCGGCTTTGTTGCCACAGATCTCGCTGACGGGCAATGGTGGCTATGCCAGTGCAACGCTCGGCACACTCCTCAGAGGTCCGAGTTTCGTTTGGCAAGCCGGTGCGGGGGGCCTGCAAACGATATTCCAGGGCGGCAAGCTGCTCGGCGCGAAGCGCTTGGCCCTGGCTAAGCAACAGGAGCTCGTCGCGAGCTATCAAGGTGCGGTGCTGAATGCATATGCCGATGTCGAAAATGCACTCGGTCAGGTCACGTATAATCAAAAAGCCGAACAACACCTGCGTCGCGAAGTCGATTCCGCCCGTGAGGCTTTCGGTATCGCGCAACTTCAGTATCGGCAGGGCGCCGCGGACCTATTGATCGTACTTCAGGCGCAGCAGACGCTATTTGCCGCACGCGACCAGCTCGCCCAAACCACGCTCGCGAGATTGCAGGCGGTGGTCCATCTCTACGCGGCGCTCGGCGGCGGCTGGGTCGAGTCCGCGCGCGATCGCACGCAATTTGCTGCGGAATGAGCGACCGGCATCCGTCCTCTTCTGGAGTGTCTCCATGCACAGACACTTGCGCGCATGGGACAATTGGTCTCATATAAGGTACAACCTGGCCTGAAGAGCCCGGGATGTGGGACGCGGACAAATCGAGAGATGACAGGGTGACTGACTTTGATGAAAGAGGCGAGGCTGGGAGAGATTGCGCGGAGTGGCCGATCAAACAGCGATGTCCCTGTCACCTGGTCGGGGCCAGGCAGCGGCCAACTCTGCTCCGGCTGCAGCAAGCCCATCGAGTTTGATCAAGTCGAGATCGAGGTCGAAGCGCCGGTGACGTTGAAATCGAGCGTGTTCCGCTTTCACCTCGAGTGTTACCGCATCTGGTCGGGCGAGTACGATGAAGGCGGCCCTGGCTGAAGCTTGCCGGCGCGCCGAAGCAAATCCGCCGCGCTGACGACGGCCGCGAGCCGATACAACGCATGCTTTGCAACCGCGCCGTGTAGCTTATCTTTCCGCGACTTAGGATGTGCGCCACACCGCTCCCGGGACGTGATACGTGAGTCGGCGGCGCGCGTCACCGGGCGCAAACGAGGCAAGCAGCCGATCGGCCGCACTTCCAGTGGCGCGGCACGTGAGGTTAGGATAGTAAAGGCGACAGTGGAGACACAGGAGGTGGAAGTCAGGTCAGAACGCGCCACCACGGGCTGTCGAGCCGTGCCGAGTCGGCAGTCCTGGGGAGAGTACATCTTGAGCTCTTTGCAGTCCGACAACGAACGCTTGCGCTTGCAGGTCCAGCAACTACGCGCGCAGGAAGAAATACGCAATCGGCTCCACAGCTATACGCGGGCTCTCGATCGCCTCGATCGTCCTCTGCTCGAGCAGCAGTTCTGGCCGGACGCGCGTGTCGACTACGGTGCCTTCTATAACGGGTCCGTGGCCGGGTTTGTCAACGCGGCCATGAGATTCCAATACGCCATGCACGGCACGCAACACCTCCTCGACGGCATCACGGTGAAATTGTCCGGCAGCGCCGCCGATGTTGAATCCTACATTCACGCGACGCACCTGTTGATGGACGGCAGCGAGCTCGTGCAGCTATCGGTGGGCGCCCGGTACCTGGATCGGTTCGAGCGCCGCAACCTGACATGGCGACTCAGCTTCCGCACCGAAATCATGGACAGTGGTCGTTGGATTCGTATTCCCGAGCGCTGGCGTGGACTGGCACGCGAGCTGCCCCGGGGACTGCGGGGCAGGACGGACCTGGCGCAACGCTTTTCCCTTCTCGAACCGTAGCTTGCGCATACGGCGCGCCGGTCATATTTGCAGGGCTGCTAAAGGTCTATTACCGTTTCGTGACCTAGCCATTTCGCTGCATCCGCTCAACACTACCTGCAAATAACAAGAAGAGCCGGAGCTGGCTCGAGTCCTCAACAGGGTACTTTGAGTTTCTTGAGTTTGTTGCGCTCGTAAAACCGATCATTCGCTCGCTTGGGAGGGGGACCGATGCCCGCAGTGAACAGGACGGCCGTCGTGTGCACGGTTGCCGGACGAACTCGCCTATTCGATTTGCATCTGCGTTTGCTGGCGCCGGTAGCGCTCAGTTACCTCGGATTGCTGGGCACGGCGAACGCTGCCGACGAGGGGCCAGCCCCGCCGGCCGGTGAGAAACCGGCGGGAACGCAGTCGGTTTCGCTGGAAGAGATCACCGTCACCGGCTCGCGCATCAAGCGTACCACCGACTTCGATACGCCCAATCCAACCACGGTGGTGGATTCCGGTTTTCTCAACAACCTGGGGATAGTCAACATCGGGCAGGCGATCGCGCAGCTACCCTCGAACGTTTCGAACAACACGCCGACCACGACCGGCAACGCGAATTTCTTCACGGGCTCGACCATCGCGAACCTGCGGGGTCTCAATCCGTACTTCGGCAGCCGGACTTTGACCCTGGTCAACAATCGCCGCTTCGTCCCGACCAACCAGGGCGATGGCGTGGACCTCAATTTCATTCCCTCCGTGATGATCGATCGCGTCGACGTCGTCACCGGCGGCGCCTCCGCCGCCTACGGTTCCGGCGCCATTTCGGGCGTGCAGAATATCTTCCTGAACACCAAGCTCGAGGGTGGCAAAGTCGATGTGGACTACCAGCAATCGGAGCACAACGACGGGCGTGACCGGCACGTCGGCCTGGCTTTCGGGCACGGCTTCCTGGACGGCCGCGTGCACTTCGTGGTGGGTGGCGAATACGAGCGGATGGACGCCGTGGGCTGTCAGAACTCCCGCGACTTCTGCGCCGCCGACCAGGGGTACTATCAAAACCTGACGCCGGGTCCGGGTGGAACGCCGCCGAGCCCCGTGTATCTGAAGGGCTCGAACCTGCGCACCGACCTGACCAGCGAGACCGGCGTGCTGATGCTCGGGCCGGTGCCACCGGGACCGAACACCGTCTATCAAGCAAATGCCGCGGCGAACGGTGTTACAAACTTCAACGTCGGCAAGAACGGCATGGCTGGCAATGCGTTCGATACGGTTATCGGCGGCGACGGCCCGCCTATCTACCAGTACACCAACCTGCGCGCGCCCGTGGACCGTAAGGTCATCACTGCGACCTTCAATGCCGCACTCACGGATTGGCTCAACATGAGCGTGGATGGCTCGTGGGGGCAGGTCGTGACGGTCAACAGGACCGCCGCGCTCGGCAGCGAGTTCGTGGCGGTGAACGCGGGCAACCCATACGCGGCGCCGGTGCTGGCCGCGGCCGGCACGCCGTTCGCGCTGGTCAACAAGAACTGGGACCTGCAATCCAACTCCTTCACGCGCTTCTATACCAAGGTCAAGCGCGCCTCCATCGGCTTCGATGGTCAGATCGCCAACACCAGTTGGACCTGGGACGCGTACTACCAGGTCGGCCGTACGGACCGCGAGCAGCTCGTGCACGACAACTTGCACAACAACGCGGCGACGCTGGCGTTCAATGTCGTTACGGGCCCGAGCGGCGCACCGATCTGCGCGGTCAACGCCCCGGGGGCCGTGTTGCCGGTGGGGATCGATCCGGCTCTCGCGGCGGCGTGCGTGCCGGTCAACATATTCGGCACGGCTCCATTGACAGCGGCACAGCACAACTACCTGTTCGGCAACCTGGACGAGGTGCTCGACTACACTCAGCAGGTCGCCGCCGTCAACGCGTCCGGCGACCTGTTCGCGGGTGTCGGCGCTGGACCATGGCAGGCAGCCGTTGGCTATGAGCATCGCAACGAGCTCGGACACAATCTGGAGAACGGCGCGGGCATTGGCCCGGACCTGCCCGCCTATGTCCGCACGGACTACCTCATTCAATACGGCGAGCCGTTCTCCGGCGACGTGAAAGTTGATGAAGCCTATCTCGAGTTCAGTCTGCCGCTGCTGAAGAACGTCCCCGGCGCCGAGAAGCTCTCAGTCGACCTGGCGGCGCGTGAGTCCCACTACCACAACCAGGGCCTGCAAGGAACGCGTGCGTTCGATGGCACGCCTTACCCGACCGCCAACCATAACCTGACCACCTGGAAGATCAGTGGTCTCTACGATCCGGTGAGTTGGTTGCGCTTGCGCGGCAGTCAGTCTCGCGATGCCCGCTCTCCCAACTTCCGGGAGCTTTACTACGGCCAGAAGATCGGGGCCGGAGGCTTGTTCGGCTATTGCGATCCCCTCCAGACGGGCAGCCGGGCGGATCCGTGCAACTGGAGCCTGGAAGGCAATACGGCGGTCCGGCCGGAGACCTCCGACACGACTACGGTCGGCTTCGTCTGGCGGCCAAAAGGCGAAAATGGGGGCGTGGATTTCGCGGTCGACTACTTCCGGATCAGTATCCACCAGGCCATCGAGCAGGCGCAGATCCAGAATGTCATCAGCGGGTGCCAGCTACAGAACGACCCCGCCGACTGCTCCCTGATCCAGTTCGGTCCTGGAACCTATGTCGAGAACGGCAATACGTTCCGCGACATCGTGAACGTGCGCGCGCTCGCCTTCAATGGCGCGCAGTATGTTTTCAAGGGGCTCGACTTCACCGGCAATTGGATTTCGGAGCTGCCGTTCGGGGGCACATTGGACCTGCGGCTGTTGGCCGAGCACATGATGGACCAGATCTTTCAGCCCAATCCTGCCGTTGCGCCGATCAACATCGTCGGCCAGACCGGCCAGGCCAACTCTTTCCTGTCGGACAACCAGCCCACGGCCAAGTGGACCGGAAGTCTCACGGGAACATACCTGCGGGGCCCGTGGAGCGTGACGACCCAGATGCGCTTCGTCAGCGCCGGCATCATGGATTACAACGCGCCAGACGGATACAACAGGGCGCACACGCAGCTTTACAACGTCACGAAGGTGCCTTCGTACGAAGTGTTCTCCCTCTCTGGCAGCTACACCTTCGCCAACGTGGGCGGGGGCGTGGGGCTGCAGCTCTACGGCGTGATCGACAATCTGTTCGACAAACAGCCCCCGTTTGCCAGCGGCGCCGGCGCCTTCGGTATCAACAATCTCAACGGAGGCACCAACCCCATCTTCTTCGATGCGCTCGGACGCATGTTCCGGCTGGGGGCGCGGCTGAGTTTCTGATGCGAGCCAAGGCTGCTTCCGATCACTCGCCGTATTCGCGGCGCAGAATCCGAGCAGCCTCTACCATCGCTCTCATCTTTCCGAATGCCACATCACGCGGCAGATACTTCATGCCGCAGTCAGGTCCGATGATGACGCTCTCGGCGGGAACATAGCGCAAGGCGTTACGGACGCGGGCGGCCACTGTCTCGGCCGTCTCGACGTTCATATCGGAAAGGTCGAGCGCGCCGACCATGATCTGCTTCCCGCGGAGACTTTCGAGTACCGCGCAGTCCAGGTTGGATTGAGCGGTCTCGATGGAGATCTGGTGGCAGGCGCAGGAAGCCAACTCGGGTAGAAAGGAATAGCCCGCCGGGCGCTCATGGATGAGGGCTGCGTACCCAAAGCAGATGTGCACAGCGGTCGTGCCGGTTACCCCCGCGAGTGCCTGCTGCAGCGCCTCGAGCCCATAGGCGCGTGCTTTCTCAGGACGCGCCTGCATGTAAGGCTCGTCGATCTGCACGATATCCGCTCCGGCGGCGAACAGGTCCTTGATCTCGGCGTTGACGGCGGTGGCGTAGTCCAGCGCCAACTCCCGTTCCGACTCGTAAAAGACATTCTGCGCCTGTTGAGACATGGTGAAAGGACCCGGCACCGTGATTTTTACCTTGGCGTGCGTATGACGCTTGAGGAAGGTCAGATCCTCGACTTCGACCGGGTGCTTTCTGCGGATTCTCCCCACGATGCGCGGTACCGGCGTCGGATGTCCGGAGCGATCGAGCGCGGTGCCGTGCTGCTCCATGTCCACGCCCTCGAGGGCGGTCGCGAATCGATTCGAATAGCTTTCGCGGCGCATTTCGCCGTCAGTGATGATATCCAGCCCAGCCTCTTCCTGCGCCTTGATGGCCAGTAGGGTGGCGTCATCCTGCGCCTCGGCGAGTCGCTCCTCCGGAATACGCCAGAGCTCGCGCATGCGCACGCGCGGTGGAAAGCGGGCGGCCAGTTGCGCGCGATCGATCAACCATTCGGGCTGGGGATAGCTGCCAACCAACGCTGTCGGAAACAACATGAGTGCGCCTTCCGTGAGCCGATCACCACGGCTTATTTTCGAATAGCGAAACGATTTTCGCAAACAGGCTAAGAGGAGGCGCCCCTCGCCGTCAAGCGAAGGCATGGGTTGTCTGAAAAACGGGCGCGCTTTACAACGTCGGCCGGTTTGCCTGGCCCTCACGGCGCTCGCGCTCGGCTTCGTGTTGCAGGTCGTAGCGGGCGGTGGGGAGCGCTCTCAACCTTTGTGGATCGATGGGCTCGCCGCATTTCATACAAAAACCGTAGGTGCCGGATTCGATGCGCTCGAGCGCTGCCTGCACCTCTCGAAGCTCATCGGAATCTCGCTCGCGTTCGGCGTTTACCGAGTCGGTCGTCGCGTCCGCCACGGAAGCGTCGCCGGCATCGCGTGTCTCACCGGCGAGCTGGGTGAAAGACTCGACATTGGCGCGCTGCCGGCCCGCCCGCATTTCGCTGATGAGTTGTTGCTCCTGCTCGAGCAGCTGACGCCTGAATTCGGCCAGCTCGGCGGGAGTAAGCTTGGCTGCCATCTTGTGCTCCAATGCGAAGATCAACGCAGCAGATGCGCAAGCTCTGTTCCGGGTACAGCGGTTGCGCCGTGCCCGGCGCAAGACAAACCGTCTGGAGGAATCCCATGGCGCGGAGCAATCACCCGAACAAAAGGCCGGGAGTCAGGCGTGAGCTCAGGCGTACATCGCCGGCCTGGTGGCAAGACGAGCAACCTGTCCCATACACCGGCTCCAGCGCCGATCCGAGTTTCAACGACTACAACCCGGGCGATCGATCCGCCTGGGCGCCGGGATATGTCGGCGAAGGCAGCTACTCTTCTGGAGACTTCCCGGGCGATGAGCCTCTCCAGAACTACGGTTATGGTGGCTTCAAGGGTGATGTGGGACTCGACGAGTTGGGAGATGAACAGTACGGCGGTGGGCGCTATGCCGGTGGTCCCGACGAGGATGCGAACGAATTTGGCGGGGAGAATTTCCGGGCAGGTCGGGGTCCCTTCGGGCGGTTGGAGCGCGAGTTTGAAGTGCGACATCGGCGTGAGTCCCGTGGCCACCCCGAGCGAGGACAACGCCCAGGGTCGCGTTTTCCCGGCGCCCCGGGTTGGCGCGATGCCGCCGATTGGGCTGATCCCGCCGGCTTCCATTCATTCAGACCTCACGCGGACCGTCCACTGGGCGCGCGTCCAGGCCCCAAGAACTATCAGCGTCGCGATGAAAGCATTCTCGATGAAATCTACTTGCGGCTTCTTTCAGAGCGGAGCGTCGACTCCAGTGATGTGAGTGTCGAGGTGCACCATGGCGCCGCCACGCTGGAGGGCACTGTACCCGCGCGTCATATGAAACATGTGATCGAGAACATCGTCGCGAGTGTCCGTGGTGTCACCGATGTGGATAACCGAGTCCGTGTACGTCGCCTCAGCGACGGGCGCGACTAG
>CAYNTW010000121.1:0-8590 GCA_964400085.1 uncultured Steroidobacteraceae bacterium
CGGTCTTCTCCTCGGCGATCTTCGACAGCCCGTGCGAGATGTAGTTGACGACATCCAGGCGTGTCACATGTTGGCGATTGAGCAGAAACACCGCGTGGCTCTGCTTCTCGCTGAAGATCGCGACCAGCACGTTCGCGACTCCAACTTCCTTCTTGCCGCTCGACTGCACATGAAACACCGCCCGCTGCAGCACCCGTTGGAAACCCAACGTCGGCTGCACCTCGCGCTCCTCGCCTTCTTCCAGGCGCGGCGTGGACTGATCGATGTGTTCCTTGAGCTCCTGCTTGAGCTTGCCGAGATCCGAGCCGCACGCACGGAGCACTTCTCGTACTTTCGGCGTGTCGAGGATCGCGAGCAGCAGGTGCTCGACGGTCAGATATTCGTGACGTGCCTCGCGTGCCTGGTGAAAGGCATCGTTGAGGCAGTATTCAAGCTCGTTGGACAGCACTTTCTTCAAACCTCTCGAAACTCAGGCCTCTTCCAGTGTGCACATCAGAGGATGTTGGTGATCACGCGCGTACGTCGTTACCTGCGCCACCTTCGTTTCCGCGATTTCAAACGTGAAAACCCCGCAAACTCCCTTACCCTTGGTGTGGACCTCCAGCATTATGCGCGTCGCGGTGGGGCGGTCCAATGTGAAGAACTTTTCAAGCACATCGACGACAAACTCCATGGGAGTGTAATCGTCGTTCAGCAGCACCACCTGGTAGAGGGGCGGCTGTTTGACCTGCGGTCGGGCTTCTTCGACGACGACGCTGGTATCGGGACGGGCGGCGGGATGCTGATCTGGCATAGCGGTCTTTATAGGGGTCGCCAAACAGCAACACAAGCCTGCGATGATGGTCCGGCTTTACCCCTGTAGAAACAATTGCTTGAGAGCACGAGTAACGGGCCCGTATGATTGCGCCAGCGCAGGTCGCGCACTAATCGCGCGCACCGCTGTCCATAGCCCTCGACCTGGTCTGTTTGCCCGCGGATGATTGCACCCATGAACGCCGCCTCCTGGCTTGAAGGAATTCCGGCGCCCGAGAAGTGGCGCACGCTCCTGCTTGCGCACGGGCCCCGCATTGCCACGTGGACGCTTGCGGTGCTCCTGGCGGTCCAGGCCGCAGTCATCGTGACGGGATTGGGCGGAGCGAGCCGCTCGAAGGCCACGGGAGCGCGGCCGGTTGCCGCCGCTCCGCGACATGCTGTGAATGTCTTTGCCATCGCGAACGCGCATCTCCTGGGTACCGCGCCGGTCGCCCAGAGTACAGGCGAGGCCGTCGGCGGCCCGACGAGCTTGCCACTGGTGCTGACGGGAGTCATAGCATCCAATGATCCTCAATATGGTCTCGCGATCCTCGGGCAGAGCGCACAAAGCACCAAGGTGTATCCCGTCGGCGACAACGTTCCGGGGGGAGCGAAGCTCCACGCCGTCTATCCCGACCACGTCGTGATCGATCGCGGCGGCGTTCTGGAGACTTTGGCCTTGCCAAGGAATGCCGCGCCCGGCGCTCCCCCGCCCACCACTGCCGCACTGAACACGGAAAGCCCCATAGCCGATCGCATGCGCAAGATCATCAACGAGCAGCCGGGGCTGTTGGCTGACGTGATGCGACCGCAACCGGTATTCGCCAACGGCAAGCAGACGGGCTACCGGGTTTATCCGGGCCGGAACCGACAGGCGTTCCTGCGGCTTGGGCTGCGCCCTGGGGACCTGGTGACCGCGGTCAACGGCACCCCTCTGGACGATCCCGAGCATGGCCAGCAGATATTCAACACACTCGGTGCCTCCAGTGAGGCACACGTCACGGTCCAACGCAACGGTCAGCAGCAGGATGTGGTCTTGAATCTGGCGCAGGTCACGCAGGAAGCGGAAAGCCTTGCCCAGCCCGGCGCGGTGCCGGGCGAACAGGCGCAACCGCAGGCGCCGCCGCCTGCGGAGAACATGCAGTAGTCGGGCTTGCCCGGTTCGGGGGAACTATCAAGTGAAAGGCTTTTTCTACTTCGCACGTGGCGTGGCGCTCCTCTGCGCGGCCTCGCTCGCGTCCGCGCAACCGGTGGCGCAACCGCCCGGGCCGCCAGTGCAGCCGGCGCAGCAGCAGCGCATCACCCCGAACTTCAAGGACACCGACATCACCATGATCGCCGAGGCGGTGGCCGCGGCGACCGGGAAGAACTTCATCATCGACCCGCGCGTGCGCGCCCAGGTCACGATGATTTCCTCCACCGCCATGTCGCCGGCGGCCTTCTACGAAGCGTTTCTGTCGATTCTGGCGGTCTACAACTTCATTGCCGTGCCGGACGGCAACATCGTGAAAATCCTCCCTGACGCGAACGCGCGTCAGAGCCCCTCAGTCGACCTGCCCGAGAACGTCAGCTCGACTTCCGATGAGATCGTCACGCAGGTGATCGACGTCAAAAACGTCAACGCGGCCCAGCTCGTCCCCATCCTGCGACCCATGATTCCGCAGTACGGGCACCTGGCGGCCTACCCGGCCGGCAACATCCTCATCATCTCGGATCGCGCGAACAACGTGAACCGCATGATCCGCATCATCCGCCGCATCGACCAGGTCGGCGACCAGGATGTCGAGGTCATCCCGCTGCAGAACTCTTCCGCCGCCGAGGTTGTGCGCGTGCTCAACTCCCTTTACCAGGGAGCGGCCGCGGCAGCCGAAGGTGGCACTCCCATGAAGGTCGTCGCCGACGACCGTTCCAACAGTGTGCTGATCAGCGGTGATCAGAACCAACGGCTACGGGTGCGCGCCCTCATCGCTCACCTGGATACTCCGATGGAAGCAGGCGGAGACACCCGCGTGCGCTATCTCCACTACGCCAACGCGGAAAAGCTGGCACCGAAGCTCAAGGAGCAGATGACCGGCATCGCGCAGGCGAGCGCAACGGGAGGCGCGCAGGGCGGAGCTTCGCCGCAGGCGCAAGCGGAGAAAAACGCGCTGATCTGGCCGGATCCTTCGAACAACGCACTGGTTATTACCGCGCCACCGAAGATCATGCGCCAGGTCATGTCCATCGTCGACAAGCTCGACATCCGCCGACCCCAGGTGCTGGTCGAGGCGATCATTGCTGACGTCAACGTGACCAAGCAGGCGGAGCTGGGGGTCAACTGGGCCGCGTACGGCAGTGGCCAATCGAACGTTCCGGCGGCCGCCTTCGTCAGCCCGGTCGGTGGCTCGAGCATCGTGGATCTGGCGGCCGCGATCCAGAATCCAAACAATATCGGCACCGCCGGCAACGCCTTGTTGAATGGCACCACCCTGGGAATCGGCCGGATCGGCTCGGGCGCGGTGAACTTTGCCGCGGTGCTGCGCGCCATCTCCAGCGACGCGCATACCAACATCATCTCGACCCCATCGGCAATCACGATGGATGACCAGGAGGCGGAGCTCAAGGTCGCCCAGGAAGTACCCTTCGTCACCGGCCAGTTCAGCAACACGGGTACCGGGGGAAACAACGGTGCCGTCAATCCGTTCCAGACCATACAACGTGAAGAGGTCGGCACCATCCTGAAAGTCACCCCCACTATCTCGGCGGAAGGCACCTCGGTGATGATGAAGCTCTCGATCGAGAGCTCGAGCATCGCGCAGAAGCCCGCCGGCGCCGTGGACCTGGTGACCAATAAGCGCACGGTCACCACCAACGTCCTGATCGAGGATGGCGGTGTCGTCGTGATCGGCGGGCTGATCCAACAGAACAATCAGCGCCAGGAGTCGCGGGTCCCTTTTCTGGGCTCCATCCCGATCATTGGGCTCGCGTTCAAGACTCGTAGCAACTCCTCCGAGAAGGACAACCTCATGATCTTCCTCAGACCGAAGATCATGCGCGATTCCGGGCAAGCGGCCTACGAGACGGACCTCAAATATAACTACATGCAGGACCAACAGAAGAGCTTCGAGCATCACGAAATCCCGCCGCTGCTGCCGGGCGAGCGCCAGCCGCGCCTGCCGCCACTGCCGCCGGCCCCCCCGCCGGATCGCGATGGACCGATGTCGCCGGAGGATCAGGCCCGGGCCTCCGCCGCCAAGCGTGAAGCCGAAGACGCGGCGGAGCGGCAGCGAATGCAGCAAAGCGCGCCGCGGCAACTCGCTCCGACGACCACGCCGCCACAGTCGAACACCACCCCAGGAGTGCCAGCGCCGGAGAGCACGGCGAGCCCGCCTCCGGCAAACTCGTCGCCACCGCAGGATGGAGGCCGCAAATGAACGCCGTACCTGAAGGCCAAGCCGAGCCCGCGCCGGACGGCGCGAGTGTCACACCGTTGGTGCCTCCCGAGCGACGCCTCGCGTTTGCCTTCGCGAAACGCCACGGCATCGTCGTGAAGCAATTCGTCGACGGGGTCGCCGAGTGCGCCTGCCGCGAGAAAATCTCCCCGATCGCCATCGCCGAAGTGCGTCGGTATTTGCGCCGCCCTGTGCGCCTGGAGCGGGTTTCGGATGCGGAGTTCGATGTCCTGCTCCGTCACGCCTACGAAGGCGGGTCGGAAACGATGCAAGCGGTCGAGGGTTTGGACGAGACGACTGACCTTGCCCACCTCGCCCAGGATCTTCCAGAGCAGGACCTGCTCGACAGCGATGACGATGCGCCCATCATTCGGCTCATCAACGCCGTGCTCACCCAGGCGGTGAAGGAGAACGCCTCGGATATTCACATCGAGCCGTTCGAGAACCGGCTCGTGGTGCGCTTCCGCGTCGATGGTGTGCTGCGCGAGGTGCTGCAATCGAAGCGGGCCGTCGCCCCGCTCGTGGTCTCGCGCATCAAGGTCATGTCGAAACTCGACATCGCCGAAAAGCGTCTGCCGCAAGACGGCCGCATCGGGCTCAAGATCGCCGGCCGCGCGGTGGACGTGCGCGTCTCGACGATTCCGTCCGGCCACGGCGAGCGCGTCGTGCTGCGTATTCTGGACAAACAGGCGGGCAAGCTGGATCTGACCGCGCTGGGCATGCATCCACGCACCGAGTCGCTGATTGACGAGCTCATCCACAAGCCGCACGGCATTCTGCTGGTGACGGGCCCCACCGGCTCGGGTAAGACGACCACGCTGTACGCGGCGCTGGAGCGCTTGAACGACAACACGCAAAACATCATGACGGTCGAGGATCCGATCGAGTACTACATCGACGGCATCGGTCAGACCCAGGTCAACACGAAAGTCGAGATGACGTTCGCCCGCGGCCTGCGCGCCATCCTCCGCCAGGATCCTGATGTGGTGATGATCGGTGAGATCCGCGACCTCGAGACGGCGCAGATCGCGGTCCAGGCCAGCTTGACCGGACACCTGGTGCTCTCGACCTTGCACACGAATACGGCCGCGGGCGCGATCACGCGCTTGCGCGATATGGGAATCGAGCCTTTCCTGCTGTCCTCGAGTCTCATTGGCGTGGTCGCGCAGCGACTGGTTCGTGTGCTCAGTCCCGAAACGAAGCAACCTTTCCAGGCCGGTGAGTACGAGCGGCGGCTGTTGAACCTGCGGCCCGAGGAGCCTTCTCCCATCCTCTATCGTCCTGGCCGAGACTCCTCGGGCGGCGGCTATCGTGGCCGCTCCGGCATCTACGAGCTCATCGTGGTCGACGATGCCATGCGCACGATGATTCACGACGGCGTGAGCGAGCAGGAGATCGAGCGACACGCTCGCCTCACGACCCCCTCGATCCGCGACGACGGTCGGGCAAAGGTACTGCGCGGCGAGACCACGCTCGAAGAAGTGTTACGGGTGACCCGCGAGGATTGAGCGCTCACATGGGAGCCTTCGAATACACGGCATTGGATGCCGGTGGTAAAGAGCGTACGGGAATTCTAGAGGGAGATACCCCCCGACATATTCGACAACTCCTGCGTGAACGGCAGCTGCTACCCGTCACGGTCAGCGAGGTAGCGCAGAAAGAGGCCACGCGCCAGAAATCCTTCAGCCTCGCGCGGCGTGTCTCGGCCGCGGACTTGTCGCTCTTCACGCGCCAGCTTGCAACACTGGTGCGCGCCGGACTGCCGTTGGAGGAATCGCTGCTGGCGGTCTCACAGCAGACTGAGAAGCCGCGCGTGCAAAGTATCATTCTGGGAGTGCGCGCCCGTGTGATGGAAGGCCATACACTCGCCGACGGCTTTGCCGAATTCCCCAAGGTTTTTCCGGAGATTTATCGCGCGACCGTCTCCGCGGGCGAGCAAGCCGGTCACCTGGACAGCGTGCTCGAGCGACTGGCGGATTACACCGAGAGCCGCGAGGGCATGCGGCAGAAAGTCATGGCCGCCCTGCTCTATCCGATCGTATTGAGCGTCATGTGCTTCGCGATCGTGTGCGGACTCATGACCTTCGTCGTTCCAAAGGTGGTGGCGGTCTTCGAGGCCACCAAGGGCAAGCTGCCCTGGATCACGCAGGTCCTGATCGCCACCAGCGACTTCATGCGCTCCGATGGGCTCTATCTGATCATCGCCGCCGTCATTGCTTACATTCTCTTCATCCGCTGGCTGCGCAACCCGGACAACCGCCGCAAGTGGCACCGCCTGCAGCTACGGATGCCGCTGGTTGGCAAGCTCTCGCGCGGCTTCAACACGGCGCGCTTCACGCGCACCTTCAGCATTCTCGCGGCAGCTTCCGTGCCGATCCTCGAGGCTCTGCGCATCTCGGGAGAGGTGGTGAACAATCTGCCGATGCGCGATGCAGTCACCGAGGCGGCGACCCGTGTGCGTGAGGGCGCGGCGATTGGCCGCTCGCTGGCCGCAAGCAAACTGTTTCCGCCGATGACCATCCACCTGATCTCCAGCGGCGAGTCGAGCGGCACCTTGGAGAACATGCTCGAGCGCGCCTCCATCGCCCAGGAACGCGAGCTCGATGGCTTGCTGGGGACCATGGTGGGACTGCTCGGCCCGCTGCTCATTGTCACCATGGGGCTGTTCGTCATGGGCATCGTTTTTGCAATGCTCCTGCCCATCTTCGAGATGAACCAGCTGATTCACTAAGCAGCACGTTGCAGATGTCATCGGATCTGATTTAAGTTCGCGCCGTCGAAAGACCTGGGCAAGTGGTTTTCTCGAGCTGCTAGGGCAGCTACGGTGTGTCCGGATGAGTGAGAAAGGCGAGTCGGACGAATTCGAGGACGAGGACGCGGAAGAGCCTGTTGCCGAAGAAGGCGACATCGACCTGGATCAGGTCACGAAAGACCTCGATCTGGCCAAGCGTCGGGGGCAGAAGGTCGGCGATCCCGCGTGGCGGCGCTTGGAGAGGCTGCTCGAAGCCAAGCGAACCGCGGAGCTCACCAGTGACTTCGAGGATTATGAGATCGGCATGGATGATGAGGACGTGAAGCGCGCCAAGCGCGGGCGGAAACTGCCGCCGCTGGAATAGGCGCCGCCCAAGCTCTCTTAGTGAAAGTCGCGCGACTGCGTCAGCAGCTGGCCGAGCATTTTCGTGCGATCGATGAGGCGGCGGGCGATGAGATGCATGACCTCATCCTGCCGCTGCCACTCGCCATGTACTTCGAGCAAGCGTGAGTCGACGAGCGCGCGGCGATACTCGACCCCTACCTGCTCCCAGACGATGACATTCACCTGTCCGCTCTCGTCCTCGAGCGTCAGGAAGGTAACACCGCTTGCGGTCTGAGGTCGCTGCCGCATCAGAACGATACCGGCCGTACGCACCTGCCTGCCATTGGCCACACACCTGAGCTCGTCAGCCCTCAACAGCTTTTTCTTGCGCAACCCATCGCGCAGCAACGCTAGCGGATGGCGTCCGAGCGTCAGCCCGACGGAAGCATAATCCGCGACGATCCGCTCTCCCTCGGTAGGCGCCGGCAACAGCGGCTGCCCCTCGGCCACTGACCCAGTGCGCGCACCCAACTCGAGCACTCCGCGCACGGGGCGTGATGCAGGCAGCACAGGTGCTTGCTGCAAACGTTCCGTGCCCGCCACTTCCCAGAACGCGAGGTGCCTGTTACCACTCAGTGAGGTGAACGCGCCCGCCGCCGCCAGCGCTTCCAGGTCGCCGCGATCGAGCGCCGCACGCTCGGCCAGATCCTGCACGTCCCTGAAGGGCCGCTCCCGCCGCGCCTCCATGACCCGATGAGCGCCCTCTTTCGACAGCGATTTCACCAGCCGCATTCCCAGCCGCAGCGCGGGTTGGTGGGGTATCCGCGGCGGACTTTTCTCCTGCTCGTCACGTGCCTCCAATGTGCACTCCCAGTCACTCACACAAACATCCACCGGCCGCACCTCCACCCCATGCGCTCGCGTGTCCCGCACCAACTGCGCGGGCGCGTAGAACCCCATCGGCTGACTATTGAGCAGCGCGCAAGTGAACGCCGCCGGCTCGAAATGCTTCAGCCACGCCGAGTCATAGACCAACAACGCGAAGCTGGCACTATGGGACTCGGGAAATCCGTACTCGCCGAACCCCAGCATCTGCTGGTAGATGCGATCGGCGAACTCCGCGGAATAGCCTTTGGCGCGCATGCCCGCGAGCAGCTTGTCCTTGAAATGATCGATGCCGCCGCTGCGCTTCCAGGCGCCCATGGCGCGGCGCAAGGCGTCCGCCTCACCGGGAGTGAAACCGGCGGCGACGATGGCGATCTGCATCACCTGCTCATGGAAGATGGGCACG
>CAYNTW010000121.1:8600-17598 GCA_964400085.1 uncultured Steroidobacteraceae bacterium
ACGCCGAGGGTGCGTTGGAGCACCTGCCGCACTTCCTCGCTCGGGTACTCCACCGGCTCCTGACCATTTCGGCGCCGCAGGTAGGGATGCACCATGTCGCCCTGGATCGGGCCGGGGCGCACGATAGCCACCTCGATCACCAGGTCGTAATACTCCTTCGGCTTGAGCCGCGGCAGCATGGCCATCTGGGCGCGTGACTCGATCTGGAACACGCCGATGGTGTCGGCGCGGGAGATCATCTGATAGACGGCGGGGTCCTCCGCGGGCAAGCGGCCCAGGGTGTACTGGGTGCCGCGATGTTTGTTGACCAGGTCGAAAGCCAGCTGCAACGCGGTCAGCATGCCGAGCGCGAGCACGTCGACCTTCAGCAGGCCCAGGTCGTTGAGATCATCCTTGTCCCACTGCACGACCGTGCGCTCCGGCATGGAGGCATTCTCGATCGGCACGAGCTCCTCGAGCGGACCTTCCGAGATCACGAAGCCGCCGACGTGCTGCGACAGGTGACGCGGAAATCCGGGAAACAACACCATCTCGCGCGCGATCGGCAGCAATCTTCCGAGCACGGGACTGTCAGGATCGAAGCCCGCTTCGCGCAGCCTCGCGGGCATGGTGTCGCCGCCGTCCCACCACTGCATGACCTTGGCGAGCTGCCCGCTTTCCTCCAAGGTCAGGCCGAAGGCCTTGCCCAGGTCGCGCAAGGCGCTGCGCGGCCGATACATGATCACCGTGGCGGCGATGGCGGCCCGCTCGCGCCCGTACTTGTTATAAATATATTGGATGACCTCCTCGCGCCGGTTGTGCTCGAAATCGATGTCGATGTCGGGCGGCTCGTTGCGCTCCTTCGAAATGAAGCGCTCGAAGAGCAGCACGGCCCCGCGCTCCGGGTCGACGGACGATACGCCCAGGCAATAACAGACACGCGAGTTGGCCGCCGATCCTCTTCCCTGACACAGAATGCCGTGGTCGCGAGCGTACCTGACGATATCCTCCACCGTGAGAAAGAAAGCCTCGTAGCGCATCTCGGCGATCAGCGCCAGCTCTCTGTCGATCTCGACACGATCCTTCTCGGGCACGCCGTTCGGCCAACGCCGCCGCGCGCCCTCTTCCGTAAGCTGGCGCAGATAACTGGTCGGTGTGTGCCCGGGCGGCACGAGCTCATGGGGGTATTCGTAGCGCAGCTCATCGAGTGAGAAGTGGCATTCCTGCGCGATAGCGTCGGTTTCCGCGAGCAACTCGGGCGGATAGAGTCGCGCCAGACGCACGGGCTCGCGCAGATAACGCTCGCCGTTGGGGTAGAGGTGCCATCCCGCTTGCGCGAGCGGAATCCCGAGACGAATCGAAGTCAGCGTATCCTGCAATCTGCGTCGCGCGCGCGCGTGCATATGGACATCGCCGCTTGCGATGAGACGCAATCCGAGTTTTCGGCCGATATCCTGCAACAGGGCGAGACGCTCGCGATCAGCGCCTTCACAGAGCAGCTCGACCGCGATCCGCACTCGTGGGAAACGCGCGGCAAGCCAACTTGCCTCCTCCTCGCGGGGCTGCGCGGCAGGCAACCATAGAATGAAACACTGCTCGAGACCGAGCTCCTCCAGATCCGCGCGCGTGAGTGAATATTCTCCTTTGAGCGCCGCGCGCCGTCCGCGCGTGATGAAGCGGCACAAATTTCCATAACCGCGTCGGTCGATGGCCAGCGCGACGAACCGCAGCCCACACTCGAGGCGGAACTCCGAGCCGATGATGAGCTTCAGCGGCTTGCCTTTGGCTGTCATGTGAGCTCGCACCACACCGGCGACGGAACATTCGTCGGTGATCGCGAGCGCTGTATAACCAAGCATGCCCGCCTGCTCGACCAGCTCTTGCGGATGCGAAGCGCCGCGAAGGAAAGTAAAGTTCGTAATGCAGTGCAGTTCCGCGTAGCGAAACGGCTGTGGGATGGGGTCGCGGTTCATGAGCGCTCATGTCCTAAAGGTTTCGACATCGCGCGCAGGGCGTTTTCCAACGCCCACGGCAGTGCGCTCCATCGCACCTACGCCGGCGCAATGAAGAAGCCCCCAGGCAATACCGCGACCCCATCCCGAAGCCGTCCTGGTTGGCTCCAATCAGATACAAACGCATCACCCAAATACCCCATGCAGGAACCAGCGATGGGGTACAGCTCGCTCGCGGAAAATCCACAGTCGCACGCCGCGAAGATCGACAGCCGTGTAGTAATCGCGCGCGATGTCCCCGCCATCCCACCAGCCGGTCTCGATGCGCTCGGGCTCACCGACGAGTCGCAAAGGACCGCGACGCCGCGGCAAGCCATCACGTTCGGAAAGCAGCTTCGGCACAGGTAGCAGCCACAAGGGACGACGAAAAGCCGGCCACGGAGCCGTCCCGTGCTCAAGCAGCAACTGCCCGTGCGCGCGCTTCCCCTCCGGCTCACGCGTCGCGACCGGCTCTCTGACACCCCAGGTGTTTTCCGGCCGATGCCCAGGTAACACCCGCAGGCCATAAACCGCTTCAGGCCCCAGGCGCGCGCGCAAGCGCTCAATGAGCTCAGGAGCTTCCGCTCCGGCCCCACCCCCGTGCTCACCGGACTGCCAGACGGAGTTGGACGCAAACACGCGTGCGACCAACGAGCTCGAGCGCAACTCACAGCCCCGCACGGGCTCCGGCAAAACGATCGCGCGCAAGCGCTCAGCGAGAAGCTCGGTGAGACGGCGCACATCCGCCACAGGCGCGGCGAGCCCGAGCACACACGTCGTCGGCTCCGCATGCCGATGCCGTAACACGCACTCGAGCTTCATGACACCACACTGACGCGCTTCCAGGAATTTTCCCAACTCCTCCAGGAGCGGCGCGAGCGCGCCCAGAAGTCCCTCGTGGCTCTCCAGCTCGTAGTTGAGCTCGCGACGACGACGGAAACGCTCGCGAGCACGGAAGCGATCGCGAGGATCGGCAGCGCGGCCGGTGAGGCGGTCGAGAGTTGCCAGCGAGTCGGTGCCAAAACGTCGCGCGAAGCCGGCGCGGGGTAAGCGCAACGCCTGTCCAATCGTCCGCACGCCCATGCGCGCGAGGCGATCGAGTGTCTCCTGCGGCCAACGCAAAGCTGCCAGTGGCAGCGGCATCAGTTGTCCAACCAACCGCGTCGGTTCCGTGACGACGAAAGGTTTACCTACACGTGCCGCCACCAGAGCAGCCAATGATGTGGGCGCAAGCGCCACCATGGACTTCAGTCCCAGAGAAGCGCATTCGTTCGCCAGAGCGCGGCTAAGGCCTTCCACGCCGTTGAAGAGGTGGAGGCTACCCTTCACCTCCAATACGAGCCCATCCGGCGGTACGAGGCTTACACGTGGCGTAAAACGCTGCGCAGAAACAGCCAGACTCTCCAATTCCTGCCCATGGGCGGTAAGACCGCTCGCGGGTCCCTCGCCTGCTCCGCCGACCTCCGCCAGGTGCACACCAACCCATAGCTCGGACGATGTGATGGACGCGGCGCCGGGAAAGCGGTGACGGATAGGCGAAGCACCGCCACCCGCGCCGAGTGCTCCAGGGATTGAACGAGGTAGCGGTGTCGGACGCGGGCGGACCAGTCGCCGCGGCTCGGCGGCCGCCTCTGTGGCCGCGTCCGCGCCACTTTCGTGAATAACACGCGATCGCATGTATTCAACTCCCGACCGGCGGACACGCAAGCTCGATCGAGCCACGCGCCCCGCCGCGGCTCTTCACAAATGTGAGCCGTGCGCCATGAGGTCTTGGCTCCACGGCAATGCGCAAAATCGCTGGAGAGGACTCGCGGATCGCGCGATGAGGCCGAAACAAAACCCCCAGTGTCTTGCCCCGCTCGGCGGCAAGCTGCAGGCGTCGGATCTCGCGTGTGCGCGGGCCGCGTGCCGCCCACGCCAACGCGACATCGCCCGCACCCGAGCCAAGCGTTTGCTCAAAAGCCCAGAGCGATTCGGGAGCGCGTACTACGAGCACTCGCTCGAGAGCTACACCATGCGCGGCAAGTGCCGGCGCATACGGTTCCAACGGAGGCGAGATCCAAACGCACCAACGTGCAGTGGGTCGGCGCGTGAGAGCGGCAAGCGCCGGCAACAACAGATTGAGCTCTCCAACACCGAAGCGAGAGACGAGGATCTCGATCAGTCCCTTGCGCGGCCAACCTTTACCCGGCAGACAGGCATCGAGCACGGCGTAACCCGTCGGGAGCGTCTCCGCCCGCGCGGCACTGCGGCCGCGCCAGATGGCCGGATGCTCGAGTAACCGAGCCAGTTCAAGGTCACCGGAGGCGGACATGGGCAGCTCATGAGCACCATGCAATCAGTGAAACCCGTGACGCCAAGCGATGACACGCCGGCGCAACTTACGCAAGCGCGCGAGTTGCGTTACATCAACCCTTGCGCCCGGCCCCTGCGCAATACCCCAACCACGACGCCTTCGATGATCATGGGCTCCTCCTTGAGATCGACTTTGATGGGCTCGAAGTCGGTGTTTTCCGGCATCAGCCAGACAATCGAGCCTTCCTGGCGATAACGCTTCACGGTGACTTCATTCTCCAGCCGCGCGACCACGATCTGCCGACTGCGCACTTCAGAGGTGCGATGGACAGCCACCAGGTCCCCATCGAGGATGCCGGCATCCTTCATACTCATACCGGTGACCTTCAGCAGGTAATGCGGCCGCGGCTGAAACAGGCCCGGATCGATCTGCAGACGCCCCTCGAAGTTCTCTTCCGCGAAAATCGGCTTACCGGCGGCAACGCGGCCGATGAGCGGCAGTCCCATCTGCTCACGCATGGTGTCCTTGAGCTGGATACCGCGCGAGGTCCCGGGGACCAGCGCGATCACCCCCTTACGGGCCAAGGCGCGCAGATGCTCCTCGGCGGCGTTGGCGGATCTGAATCCAAGCTCACGCGCGATCTCGGCGCGGGTCGGCGGCATGCCCGTATCCGAGATAAAGCGCTGAATGAGCCGCAGAATTTGCGTCTGGCGAGGGGTCAGATCGGACATTTTGGGACCTACCTGTTCATCCATACAGTACCTGTGATTATATCCAGATTAAGAGGCAAAGCAAGCCCCGAGCGTAAAGAGCGCCTGGAGCCGCGGCTGAAGCCAACGCGCTCGTCGTGTAAGTAATTCTTCATTTGCAGGTTTGGTTAGCACGACCTACATCGTTGCGTGCACAAACCCCGCACCGCGCTTATGACATGCACCGCTCGGGCGGCCAGAACGATCGGCCCGGACGGACCGCTCGCGGGCCGACCGTTCTTGCGCGCGCATCGCACCAGCAGCGGCCGCCCTTCTCCGTCATGATTCAGACAGCGTTCAGACGGATCACGTAACATACGCATCACGAGAGGTCTCAACCGGTCTGTTCCTGCATGCTTCATTGGTGTGTTCTGCGACTCCCAAGCAGCCCTTATAGGCCAATGGCGCGCGCACACAATCCTGTCGCGACCCCAAGACACGGCCATTTGTCTACAGTTGCAATCCAGCTCCAAATTTGATGCAGTAGTGAGCTGCGTCTACGGCGTGAAAATTGCTTGTCCGTTTCGCATTCGTTAAATCAGGGTTTTCAGGACCTCCCGAATCAACAACCCAGAAGGGGACGTTTTATGAAGTACGCGATCGTTTTGAAGGTGGCTGCGGTGGCAGTCGTGGCTGGGCTTGCAGGCTGTCAGGATCTCAAGCCCCTCCAGAGCGATGTCAACGACCTGAAGGCGCAGGTGGCGAAGCTGTCGTCGGATGTTGCGGCTGCGAAGAGCTCGGCTGACCAGGCCAACAGCACCGCGCAGTCGGCCAGCCAGGCCGCCAGCGGCGCGCAGAGCACCGCCAACCAGGCGTTGGCCGCCGCTCAGGCCGCCCAGTCGGCCGTGGATGCGACGAACGAGAAGATCGACCGCATGTTCAAGCGCTCGATCTCCAAGTAAGCGCACCGACCGACGATTCAAAAAATACGCCGCGCTCACGCGCGGCGTTTTTTTGTCTAAAACTTTTGTAACAAACACGCGCAGTCAGCGCGCGGCACGGTCAGACGGACCTTTCAGTAGCGCACCAGGGCCGACCCCCAGGTGAATCCGCCGCCGAATGCTTCGAGGAGCAAAAGATCCCCGCGCTTGATCCGGCCGTCGCGGATCGCGAGATCGAGTGCGAGCGGCACCGAAGCCGCGGAAGTGTTGCCATGATCCTGCACCGTGATGACCACTCGCTCCAGGGGCAGGTCCAGCTTCTTCGCCATCGCCTGGATGATGCGGATGTTCGCCTGGTGCGGAACCAACCAGTCGATGTCGCCACGACCGAGATGGTTCGCGGCGAGCGCCTCGTCCACCGCCTTGCCGAGCGTCGTGACCGCGACTTTGAACACCTCGCTCCCCACCATGGAGATCGACATCATCGGCTTTCTTTCCGGAAAGCCCTTAGAGACGCCGCTGCCGCAGTAAAGCAAGTCTTTGTAGTAACCGTCTGAATGCAGGTGCGTGGACAAGATGCCCGGCTGCTCCGCAGGCGCAAGCACCAGCGCCCCGGCACCGTCGGCGAACAGGATGGCTGTCGAGCGGTCGGTCCAGTCAGTAATGCGCGATAACGTTTCGGCGCCGACGACGAGGGCCCGTTTGGCATCACCGCAGCGCACGTACTTGTCAGCTATCGACAACGCATACATGAAACCGGCACAAGCGGTCTCGAGGCTGAAGGCCGGCACACCCCGACAACCGAGCCGCCCCTGAAGCAGCGTGCCGCAATTCGGGAAAACCAGGTCCGGCGTGGTCGTGCCAAACGCGATGAAATCGATCTCCTGCGGCCTCAGCCCCGCCGCCTCGATCGCGCGACGTGCGGCATGCTCGGCGAGATCGACCGTGGTTTCTCCGTCGGCGGCAATATGACGACGCTCGATACCCGTTCGCGTACGGATCCACTCATCGGTGGTATCCACCATTTTCTCGAGATCGAAGTTCGTCAGGATCCTCTCGGGCAAGTGTGAGCCGGTCCCGGCGATGCGCGAATAAATCAAGTTATCGACCTCTCTGCAAAGCTGGTCTCGCAGGGCATAGTCATCTGTCGACCTCGTTCAGTCAGACAGTATCAGCCGTCGAGGCGCTCGTGGGCTCACCCGCGGCCTGCAGCGCCTGCGCGATGTGCTCGGTGAGGTTGCGACGGGCGGCCAACGCGGCAGTCGCGATCGCCCTCGAAAAGGCAACACCCTTGGCCCGGCCATGGCTTTTTACCACGATACCTCCGAGGCCGACCATGCAGGCGCCGTTATAACGGTTCGGATCGAGGCCGGCGGCCACCCGCCGCAACACCGGCCGGGCGATGAGGCCGGCAAGCCGATCGCGCCAGGAGGCGTTGAATTCCCGCCGCATGCGATCCGCAATCAGCCCCGCGGCGCCTTCCATGGTCTTCAACGCGACATTGCCGGTAAATCCGTCCGTCACGACGACATCGACATCACCGGAAAAAATGTCATCGCCCTCCACGAATCCCACGTAGTTCAACCCGCTCGCACCCAACAACGCGTGCGCGGCCTGCACGATCTCGTGACCCTTGATGTCTTCCTCGCCGATGTTGAGAAGTCCGATGCGCGGCGACTCGCGACCATGGATGTCGCGCGACATGATGGCGCCCATGGCGGCGAACTGCCGTAGTTGCTCCGGTGTCGCCTTGGTGTTGGCGCCGAGATCGAGCATGTAGGTATGCCCATGCGCCGCGGGAATGGCCGAAATGATGGCGGCCCGCTCAACCCCGGGAATGGTCTTCAGGACGAAGTGCGCCATGGCCGTGAGGGCGCCGGTATTGCCGGCGCTCACGCACGCGGACGCGCGACCCTCCTTCACCAGATCGATCGCGATCCGCATCGAGGAGTGCTTCTTACGGCGAATCGCCTCGCGCGGGGAGTCCCCCATCGCGACCACTTCGGTGGCCGGGGCGATCACGGCTCGGGCGCGCACGGGTTCGGGCCCCGACCGCAACTCGGCCTCGATGAGCGCCTCGTCGCCAACCAACAGCGTCTGCAGACCGGCGTCATCGTGCAGCGCACGGAGTGCACCCGCAATGTACTCACGCGGCTGTTGGTCGCCGCTCATCACATCGATGGCGATCGGCAGCACGCTTGCAGCGCGTCGAGCGGGGGGTTATTCGGTCTCTTCGGTCTCGGCCGGCTTCTCGAGCACGCGGCGGCCGCGATAGAAGCCATCTGGCGTAATACGATGGCGAAGATGCGTCTCACCCGACTGCGGGTCGATCGAGAGCGCAGGCTTCTCGAGCCGGTCGTGCGAACGGTGCATACCGCGCGCCGAGGGCGTCTTGCGGCTTTTCTGAACGGGCATCGGTCAACTCCTCAAATGCGCTTGCGCGCTGTTTGCGTCAGCGGCTGCGCGCAGCGCACCCGTGGCGTCCTCATACCGGCGCATGCCGGACACAATCAATCACGCACCGTGAGCGCCCGAAGGTCAGCAACACAGCTCGCATGCCTCATTCGCGCTTCAACAGCTCGGCGAGCTGCGCGAACGGTCTTTGCACCTCTGCTTCCGGCCCGCTGCTCGCGAGCGACGGCGCATCGGCTATCACACAAACACCGCTCTCGGCCTGCGAGTGCAACGGCACGATCGGCAGCGTCAACAACAACTCTTCCTCGACGAGCTCACCCACACTGATGCGCCCCTCCGGTGCGAGCACCGGCTCGAGCTCCTCAGGCACGCGACTCGCATCAGTCTCGGCGGCGATCAATCCAACCTGCGCCGCGGCCTCCACGCCTACATCCATCGACTCCAGGCACCGCTGACAAGTCAGACGCGCGGTTCCGGTCAGCGTCAACTCCGCGACGGCTATGCCTGCCGCGCGCCGAAAATGCACGCTCCCCCGCACCTCGCCCGCGACGCTCGCAAGCTGCGCGCGCAAACGGGTGAGCTCGGTGAGCGGCACGGCAAAATCGATGTCCGCTTCAGCTTCGGAGAGCCGATCGACATCGAGCGGCTTCGACCAGGGCGGCGACATGGGGCGCGTATAATAGGTAT
>CAYNTW010000122.1:0-17370 GCA_964400085.1 uncultured Steroidobacteraceae bacterium
GATCTTCTTCGCGCTCTCAATTTCGGCGCGCCGCAGGTCGTAGGCGATCTGCAAGTTAAGCCACGACCGCGCGTCCCCACCGAAGTGCCGAGCGAGTCGCAACGCGGTATCCGGCGTTGCCCCGCGGCGCTCGAGTACGATGTCGTTCAGGCGGGAGGTCGGAATCCCGAGGCGCTTCGCAAGCGCATTCACGCTCAGATCGAGCGGCTTGAGATAGTCCTCCTTGAGGACCTCGCCCGGATGGACGGGGCGCATGCTATTTTTGAACGCCATTGTCATTCTCCAGCCTCTCTATAGAGGCTCAGTGATAATCAACAATTTCCACATCCCTTCTGGCCCGCGTTTGAGTCGAGTGGGGTTACAGCAGGTTGCATGGTGTCCTTAATTATATTCCTCCGGCGCTTGCAACTCCTTGGCGCGCTCGCCGTTTGCGCGACGGTTCTCGGGATTTTTTTCGCCACAAAAAATCCGGCACAGGACTTGATACCTGAAAAGATTGTTTCGGCTGGCGAGAATACTTACAAGATACGCATGACGGGCAAACTGGTGAATCTCGCTGCAGATCGGGCCATGAAGCGAGCGAGCGAATACTGCACCCGAATGAAGCAAACCGTAACAGTGAAGTACCAAACATGGGATTTGGGCTACGGCTATACGCTCACCTGGAGCTGCGTGCCGCCACAACACAAGTTGATCAATCACTAACGCTGCAAGGGCACCGATGCTTGCCTGCAGATATTCGGGGGTGCGAGAGCCGACGCCGCCCGGGGCAACGGAGCTGCATCAACCTGGCAAGCCGGGCTCCTGCAAGACACATTGAAAGCAATGTCCATATCCGCGCAGATAAAGGGATCCGTGGTAGCGCCACTGCCGCTGCCGCACTATTGGGGTGTCCTATTCTCAATATACCCGACAGGACAGGCACCAAATCGCTGTCTCGGCTTTTGGATGAACTCGTAACTATGGTTCTGCAGCCTTATGTTGAAGGACCTACGGGCTGTTTGGAAGTATTGGCCATACTGCGTTACAACGAGTTGCCATTTGAATGGGCGGCCACATTTCCTGTTAGGCGCGCACTGATCCTGGCAGCGACAGCTCGCGCCTTGGGCATGGGCCGGCAACAGGTCGCGGATGAGCTGTTTGCATATCACAGCACCCTCCGAGGGCATCTCCAACATGAAGAGGTTTGGGGCAACATCGTTACATTCATTGTGTCGGTGCTGTGGGGTTCAAAAACGCTGGGACATTGACGTTATATAAGCGTCGTGGTGACACCGGGAGAGGCGGTAACCAGTAAGCATGGAGGGCGGAAGCCCGCGTGCGCTTCCGCCGCTGCCCCCATGCGGACTTTCAGTGGCCGATCTGTTTGCTGACCTGGTTTTCCTGCTGATTGAGCACCTTCTGCTCGCTCTTGGTGATATGGCCGCCATTCTGGCTCGCCATCATGCGCTCCTCGCGACGGATCTGGCGATCCTCCTTATGGAGCTGGCCAGCCTGCGCCTTGCTCATCTCGCCTTCCTTGACTTCGTTGCGAATGCGTTGATTCTGATTGGCGAGCCGCCCGTTCACCTGCTCGCGACGCGGGTGATTCTTCTGCCACTGTGTATCGGCCAGCGCGAGGTTGCTGATGCCCGAAAGTGTGATCGTAGCCGCGCCCACGATCAGCGCGGTGCTTAGGGACTTGAACATATTGCCTCCACTTGTTTGCTCAGTTGTGTTGCAGGAGCCGTAACCCCGGCTCTTGATATCAACAACGTCGTCACTGGGTCTGGGCTGACAATATAAAATCCGCTGCCCCGTAAAAGAGACACGCTTCTCACGGCGCGGGTTGTGCGGTGCGGCAAAAAGCCGGTGGGCATAGCTGTTATCGCCGTGGCGTGTCGGCTGCATCAGCGGACGATATTTGACAAAATCCCACCGCCGCGGATCGCGGAGGCAACCGATAGAGAGGACTTTTCAATGAAATCCTTTTGTTTGGCTTTGATCGGAGCGGCATGCTTGCTGCCCCAGACGATGAGCGGTGCCAGAGCGGACGAGCGTCGCGAGGAGTGGCGCGAGCATCCGCGCATCGTCAAGGCTGTCCAGGACATGGAAGATGCAATCAAGTACATGGAAGCAGCCCCGCAAGACTTCGGTGGTCATAAGGCTGCGGCGATTGCCGCCAGCCGCGAAGCCGTGCGGCAGCTGCGGGCTGCAATCAACTATCGTGTTGGTCAAGAAGAGAAGCACGAAAGATAACCACCCGCAACCATTTTGGCCGCGATGCGTCAGCGGTGACCATCGCGGTCTTTGGATCTCGCATCCAGCAAGCGCCGCTGACGTCGACATACAAAAGACATACATGATATCGTGGACCGCACTATGGGAATCCTCACGGTCCGTTTGACAGACGATGAAGAGCGTGTGCTTTCTCGGCGCTCGCGGCAGGCTCGCATGAAACGAGCCACATACGTCCGCATGCTCATTCGGGAAGAACCGCTCGCGACCGGTGCTGATGTTCTCGCAGACGCAGCCAAGCGCATGGGGGACACGCGTTTGCGCGTAACTCGTAAGACGTGAAAAAGTGCCTGCTGGATTCGTCGTTCCTGATCGATCTGCTCAATGAGATCGCCGATGACTCCAAAGGGCCGGCATTCGAGTGGTTGCAGCGGAACGAGAGGGCTCAGCTCTGGATCAGCCCGGTGACCCCCCGCAGAGGTGCTCGAGGGTGCTGCGGACACCAAGGTCGTCAAGTCCTACCTCGCACGATATTCATCGCAGGGCATCCATCGCGTGCACGCAGAGAAGGCAGCGTTTCGGCAGAAGCGCAGCTCACGTCGGATGGGCGAGAACGATGCCTGGCAGTGTGCTCTCGCGGAGCATATGGATGCGGTAATCGTTGGGCACGATCCTGCCGCTTTCCAGCGGCTTGGCGCTCGCTATGACGATCATCGTCGCTCTGGAAGGTCGAACTGAGGCAGCCGCGTTTCCTCACGCGCCGCTAACACCGCGCGGGTAAAATCTTGGCAGCCCTCGCAGCGGACACAAGAATCCGCGTGACCGCGAGGCGCCGAGACAGCCTTGTCCAAACTCGACTCCGGCCGCGTGGCGGCACCCTTGGCCTACTTGCGCGGACTGGGTATTACCCTGCTATGCACGGCAGTGGCATACCCGATGTACTCCTATTTCGATGCAGTCAATATCGTGATGGTGTACCTGCTTGGCGCGACTATTGCTGGGCTGCGGTTGGGTCGCGGGCCATCGGCGTTCACCGCGGTGGCGAACACGGCTGCGTTCGATTTCTTCTTTGTGCCTCCCCGATACAGCTTCTATGTCGCGGAACCCCAATACCTCGTTACCATGAGCGTCATGCTGGGGGTCGCCGTGGTGATTGCCAATCTCATGGCCAGCGTGCGCAGTCAGAAGGAATCGGCTGCTGAGCGTGAGCGGCGGACCGCGACTCTCTACGCAATGAGCCGCGAGCTCGCAGGATCGGCTGACTCAGCCTCCATTGCAGAAGTAGCAGCTCGACACGTGAGCGCCGCGTTAAGGGGAGCCGTGGAGATCTTACTGGTTGATGAGCATGGTCAACTGGGCGAGGGGCATCAATTCCCGGCAGGCAAACCCTTGGTCGCTCTCTCTGAGGCGCAGCGGGCTCTAGATCACCAACATGCGCCAAGCGATTCGCCGGCCCAGCAGCGCGTGTTCGTCCCCCTTGGCAATGGCGAGTCGGCGTGCGGACTCCTGGTCGTTGAGCCAGCTGAAAGTGGTCCACTGATGTCCGATCAACAGGCGCTACTCGGCGCGCTTGCGGGACAGATCGCACTGGCGCTGCAGCGGGCCAGGCTGGCGGAAATGGCGGCGACCGCCCGAGCGGCGGCGGAGCGCAGCACTCTTCGCAACACGCTCCTGGCATCCATCTCGCACGATTTGCGCGGGCCGCTGGCGACGATTGCCGGCGCGGGTAGTCTCGTGGCCCAGAGCGGCGGCTCGCTCAATCGGCACCGGCGCACCACGTTGGGCTCTCTCATCGAGGAAAAGGCCCGAGACATGTCCGTGTTGCTCTCGAATGTTCTCGACCTCGTTCGTCTGGAAATGGCTGCTGCACCACCGCCGACAGCCGACTGGCAGTCACTCGAGGAGCTCGTGGCCACGGCTGTCAGAAACTATGAGCATCGTCTGAGTCGTTGGCACCTCGCCACGCACGTGCCGGCCGACTTTCCGCCGTTGTGGGTTGACGCGCAGCTCATCGTGCAGCTCATCTCGAACCTGCTCGAAAATGAAGTGAAGTACACGCCACCCGGAACCCGAATCGAGCTACGGGCCGAGCTCATCGACGACCACGCCGTGCTGTCCCTGGCAGACAACGGTCCCGGCTTCGGGGCGCGTGACCCGGAGACTCTATTCGAGAAGTTCGAGCGCGGGGAGGCGGAAGGACACGTTAGTGGAGTGGGTTTGGGCCTGGCAATTTGCCGTGCGATCGCCCACCTGCACGGCGGTGAAATTCGGGCAAGGAATCGTCCGACGGGAGGCGCACACTTTCTGGTCACGTTGCCTGTGGAGCCGGCTCACCTGGCTGGAAATGCCCGGAGAGTCCCATGACGCGCGCCATGCATCGCGTTCTGGTTCTCGAAGACGATCCAGCCATCAGCAAGGTTTTGACCCTGCTGTTCCAGACGAATGGATTCAGGGTCATCGCTGCAGAAACGTGCGAGCGCGGCATTCGTCAAGCGCGGACCTATCGTCCTGATGTCTGCATTGTCGATCTGGGGCTGCCCGACGGGGATGGTATTCAGTTCATACGCGCAATACGCGCCTGGTCCGCGGTCGCCATCATCGTTCTGACTGCACGAGTGGCCGAGCTCCAGAGACTTGCGGCATTCGATGCCGGTGCGGACGACTATGTCATCAAGCCATTCAGCAGCCCGGAGCTGCTGGCACGCGTGCGGGCAATTATGCGGCGCATCTTGCGCAACAACGAGCCCGATGCGGTGCTGCGACTCGGGGCGGCAGTGGTTGATCTCACGAAGCGGGTGACGAGTGGCCCAGACGGTGAGCGAGTACGGCTCACCCCGTTGGAGCACCGCATACTGGAATGCCTGGCGCGGCACGCGGACACAGTCGTGACACACACCGAGTTGCTCAAACAGGTTTGGGGGCCACACCAGGCCGACATGCGCGCGCTGCGTGTCTACGTGGCCAGTTTGCGAAACAAGCTCGAGGCCAATCCAGCTCACCCGCGGCACATCATCACCGAGCCCGGTGTCGGTTATCGGCTCGTTACGGACAAGTAGACGTTTTCTGTTGCAAGTTGAGGCGTCGTTGGGTCTCGGGGCGCGCCAGCCGTGAGCATTTTTTAACACTTCTCTGTCTAGCTGGCCGGCGTCTCCATCGGATAGTCTGACGGCATCTGCCTCCTATGGGGAAGCGTTCCTCGTGATCGCAGCAGCCGTACTTGCGGCTACAGGAGCTAGGTTTGGACCCCGACCGGCCGCCCCGTGACCCGACTGACCTATCCTCGAGGTGGACGCGAAGTTGGCAGTTGCGCACGCTAGCGCTGTGTGTAGCCGTGATTTTTATTGCGTGGCTGACCGTGGCGGTGCTGGCGCTTTGGTCGGACCAGGACCGAGTCATTGACGCCCCTTTCCCGGACTGATCGCTGCGTTCGAAAGCACTCGGACTACCGCCCGCTGCGCGAACCAACGACGCATATTTTTACGACATCCTCACGCGGCGATCTCTATTCTGGGATTGTGCGGCTCCTTCCGGATCACGCCAGAGAACATGAACGTCTGCAAAACGCACGCCGGTATCGTGTCAGTCGTGTCACGCTATGTTGGGGGTCTCGGGATCAGTGCTGCGTGCACCGCGCTCGCATTTCCGCTGTACCCCCATTTCGACCCAGTCAACATCGTCATGCTTTACTTGCTCGCAGCGGCGGTCGCGGGCTTGGTGCTGGGCCGTGGTCCCGCGGCATTGACAGCGGTCACCAACGCGGCGGCGTTCGACTTCTTCTTCGTACCTCCCCGCTATAGCTTCTATATATCGGAGCCGCAGTATCTGTTCACCCTGGGAGTGATGCTGGCGGTCACCTTTGTCATTGCCAACCTCATGGTGAGCGTACGGCGCCAGACTGAGGCAGCCGCCGAGCGCGAGCGTCGCACCGGTTTGCTATACGCGATGAGCCGCGATCTGACTGTCGCTGCGGACGCGATGACGATTGCCAGCGCCGCGGAACGACACGTCGGGTCGGCGGTGGAGGGATGCGCCGTCGTTCTCATCCCCAACGACCATGGCATTTTGTCATATGGCACGGTAGCCCGCCGAGATGATCTTTCCTATGATCCGGTGTTGGCTGAGCGGGCTTTCCGTCAGAATCACCGCAAGATTGTGGCGGACGAGCGAGATCAAACACTCCGGACAGCCTACATCCCACTAGCCTGTAGCGATCGGGCTCTCGGAGCTCTAGTCGTTCAACTCCATGACCGCAAGGAGGTGTTGGCCGAACCGGAGGGGTTGCTGGATGCGCTCACGCGTCAAATCGCCCTCGCGCTCGAGCGGGTGAGACTCGCTGATGTCGCCGCCGCCTCACGCGCTGCAGCGGAGCGTGCGGCCCTTCGCAACACTCTGCTGGCTTCCATTTCGCACGATCTACGAGGCCCGCTTTCCGCTATTGCAGGCGCGGGTAGCCTCGTTGCGCAAAATAGCGACACGTTGGACCGCCATCGACGCAAGACCCTCGGTACCCTCATCGAGGAGAAAGCGCGGGATATGTCCGGGCTGCTGAGCAGCGTGCTCGAGCTCATGAGGCTGGAGACCGCTGCGGCGTCGGTCAACGGCGAATGGCAATCGTTGGAGGACCTCATTGGAACGGCAATCCGTAACAACGAGCACCGCCTCGGCCAACGGCGGGTGTCGAGCACGGTACCAGAGGACTTTCCGCTCGTATTCGCCGACGGCCAACTGGCCGTACAGCTTTTATCCAATCTTCTGGACAATGCGATCAAGCACACCCCATTCGATACCTCCATAGCCATCAGCGCTGCGGTACGCGGCGGGCGCGCGGTGCTCACCGTCGAAGACGATGGCCCGGGTTTCGGGGCACGCGACCCGGAGCAGTTGTTCGAGAAATTCGAGCGTGGCCGGCACGAGACTCACGTTAGCGGAGTGGGCCTCGGCTTGGCGATCTGCCGTGCCATTGTCCACCTGCATGGCGGCGAGATCCGGGCACGCAATGCAGCCTCGGGAGGGGCTTGTTTCGAATTCACCTTGCCGTTGGAGCCTCCGACGCGGATGGAGGCTGTTCAGTCCTCAGGTCGCGCGCCGCATGTGAACATTTCGCGGAGCGAGGCGAGCGCCTGATGACACGCGCGATGTATCGCGTTCTCATCATCGAGGACGATCCCGCGATCTGCAAGGTGCTTACCATGCTCTTCGAGACCAACGGCTTCCGAGTGGTCTCGGCAGACACGTGCGAACGAGGCATGCAGCAGGCGCAGACTCATCGTCCCGATGTTTGTATTGTCGATCTTGGCTTGCCCGATCGGGACGGTATCGATTTCATTCGCAAGGTACGCGCCTGGTCCCCGGTGGCGATTCTGGTCCTCACGGCACGAGTGGCGGAGTTGCAGCGCTTGTCGGCTTTCGACGCGGGGGCCGACGACTACATCATCAAGCCGTTCAGCGGTCCAGAGCTTCTGGCGCGCGTCAGAGCGATCATGCGCCGCATCGCGCGCAACGAGCAGTCGGGCACGATCTTGCGCCTGGGCGCAGCCTTCGTGGACCTCGCAAACCGCATAACACGCGGGCCCAGAGGCGAAGAGATTCATCTGACGCCGCTCGAGCACCGCATCCTGGAATGTCTTGCTCGCCATGCCGACAGCGTGGTCACCCATGACCAGGTGTTGAAGGAAGTGTGGGGCCCACATCAGATGGATATCCGCTCTCTGCGGGTATATGTCGCCAGCTTGCGCCGCAAGCTCGAGCTCGATCCATCGAGGCCAAAATATGTCTTGACGGAGCCGGGGGTTGGATACCGGCTCGTCACGGAGCCAGAGGCCGGTCCCCGGCCATCCTCAGACTCTGTTGCGAATTCCGACTAGGGTGCCTGCTCTTCGGAGGGCTACTGACTAGCAAGCGTCCCCACGCGGAGTGAATTTTTGATGCCTTTCTGTCTAGCCTCTCCAGAGTGTATCGGGGACTCTAATCCAACAGTGCCGAATGGCACGTCTCACAGGAACGGGAGAGTCACTCATGTCAGGCAGAATCATCATCCGCGCGGCAGTGGCATGCCTCATTGCGGCGGCGACAGCCCAGGCTGACACCACGTGCGACGCGACATCCATGCAGCAGTATCGCGAATGCGTGCGTCTGGTTGATTCACTGCGCATCGACAAAGCTGGCCAGGCGCGGGTATTCGCCGCCGACGGATCGGAATATACGGCCGGCCAGGCGCTCTGGATGAAGGGCCAACTTCGCAAGGTTGCCCGGTTGTGTGCGAGCCATAACCCGGCCGACCAGCAGGAGGCTGTGCGCGTGCTCGCCGCCGTCAACGATTTGCTCAAATCCCATCAGCGCAAGTCCTGACGCGTGACCTGGCGGCGCTTCGCGGTGTTGTTGTCCGCGTGGCGCGGCCGGGCCGGGCGCTCACCCTGTGATCGCCCTGTGAGGATTTCAACACCGTCGTTTTTTTAATGGCTTCTGGTCTACCCATACCGGTGCCGGTCCGTACGATGGAGCTCGATGATGCCATCGAACAACATCCTATTAGGGAGAGGCAAACACCGATGAATACTCCACATAGGCTCCAGAAGGTCGCGCGACCCGCATTCGCGGCCAGCCTACTACTGGCTGTGCCGGTGGGTTGGGCCGAGGAATCTCCTGCAGCGCCACCCGCGCAATCGCAGGCCGCGCCTGGCACGATCGTCGGGATCATCGTGGATTCTGGCAGGAGCCCTGTCGCACATGCGACCGTCATTGCCACGAAGGCCGCTGGCGGCGGCATCCGATCGACGATTTCCGGTGTGGACGGCACGTATTCGTTCGCTGACCTGCCACCGGGCGAGTGGTCCGTCACCTATCAAGCCAACGGTCACCCGGATGTTGCCGTGGCTCTCGAGGTCATTGGCGGCAAGGCGACCCGACACGACATTGTGATGCCTCTGGTCGCATCCAATCCGTCCAATTCCACTCCTCCTCCCAGCATGCACTGGAATGCCGCGGCGGCGCAGGCAGGCGCCCCCGGGCAGAAGGCGTCCCCTGATCAAGTCAGGCTCGCATCCGCTAGCAACTCGGGGACCGACGGCTTCGGCAAAAGCTTTTTTCATGCAATCAGCTCATTGTTCGTACCCGGCTCACCGGACCAGGCTACCAGCTCAGGTGGAGGCGCGGCGGCACCCGCGGCGGCCCCGGCGACTGCCCAGAGCGTCTCCATACCGGAAGCGCTCCAGTCGCCCGATCCAGCGCCGGAGAACGATACGCACACACCCCTTGCCAACGTGGGCGACATTGGCTGGATGAACGGCAACACCCGCGAGTCGGCGCCGATATTCGATACCAAATTCTTCACGCCGGAAATCCGTTTCGACGTGAACTATATCCAGTCCACCAACCAACCACGCGACCATACGATCGTCGGCTCGACGGAGGAGTTTCGCTCCGGCGAGTTTCAGATCGAGCAAGTCAGTTTTGGCGGCAACTTCCACTGGCACGGTGTCCAGGCGCGCTTTCTGTCCATGATGGGCAATTTTGCGACGGCCACGAGCCGCAACGATGCGAGTGCCGGGGTCGGACAGTGGGACCTGCAGGGGGCCTACAAGTATTTCTCGGAAGCCAATGCCGGCTATCACTGGGACAACATCGGTCATGGACTCAGCATCGATGCGGGTATATTCGTCTCCTACATCGGACTGTTCAGCTACTACAACTTCGACAACTGGACGTATCAACCTTCGTATGTGTCGTCCAATACGCCATGGTTCTTCAACGGCTTGCGCATTCAATATTGGCCGACCCAGACCCTGAAGATCGAGCCCTGGATCATCAACGGCTGGCAGTCGAACGCCAAGTACAACGGCAAGCCGGGTTTTGGCGGACAGATCCTGTGGATCCCCAGCAACAACGTGAAGTGGGTATTTAACACCTACACGCTCGGACAGGATAATCAGCGCACGATTACGCCGGGGGCCGGCAACGGCACCGTCAATCCGTACTGTCCGGGCGTCAGCGCCAACCCCAACTGCGGTCCCGGGTCCACGGCTCTACCCTTCGACGGCGCGGCCATCAACTGGTCCAAAGTGCAGCGTTTCCACGAGGACGACAGCTTCCTCTACAAATTCTTCGATCGACCCAAGAACGACGGTATCTCCAAGGTAGCGATGAGTGTCACCTGGGACTTTGGTTGCGAATATGGCGGGGGCGTCAACTGTCTGCATGGGCCGAACAAGGCCAACTTCTTCGGCATCATGGAGTACAACCGCTTCTGGTTCGATCACAATCTCTACGCGGTCACCGTAGGTGGCGGCATGATGACCAATCCCGGCCGGTACCTGACGCTGCTGCCGCCGATCAACGGCGCATCCGCCGCGACCGGCTCCCCGTATTTCACCGAGAATCCGGGTCAGAAGATCTGGCAGTGGGACACGCAGGTCAACTTCCAGTACATGCCCAAGGACTGGATCACGTGGTGGACTGAGATCACGTTCCGTTCGTCCAATGTGCCCTACTGGTCAGGCTCCGGCGGTGTCACGCCTCCCAATGGAGGCACCGGGACCTACAGCAACAACGGCAGTCCGACGGCTCCGGTCTGCATGAACGGCAGCAGCGCCGGGTCTGTTGCCGACAACTGCTCTGGCGAGGGTGGTTACTGGTACCCGGACCTGCGCAAGCAGGAATGGGTCTGGGGACTGGGTGTGATGGTGAAGTTCTAGCGGCGCGTCTCGCTCTCGTAACGCAGGCGTTGCGGGTCGGCGTGGCACAGTCGCGCCGACCCGCACATCGTTTGCAGTGATAGAGCATGCAGCGGCAGCCAATCGATTCAGAGGTCCAAATGGACGCAAAAGCCACAGTGGGTGATGAGGGCTTGGCAAGCTATGAGTGGTCGCGCGCCCGTCAACTGCGGGTTCTGGGCATTTCACTGGTTGCGCTAGCGGGAGTGACGCTCTCGGTTTCGATGGCCAGCCGCCTGCTTGCAAAGACTCCGACGGCGAGCCCCGAGATCGCCGTTCCAACACCAGGTGTGTTTCAGGCAACCGCGGCACAGATGGCGGATCTCATCGTCGAACCGGTCAGACAGATGGCGTTTCGCACGGAGCGCGTCACCGAGGGCAAAATCGCTCTGAACGGCGATAAAACCACGCCTGTATTCTCTCCATACTCCGGACGCGTCACCAGAGTGCTGGTGCCACTGGGCGAGACCGTGCGTGAAGGCACGCCGCTGCTCGCCGTCGCGGCTTCGGAGTTCGTGCAGGGCCAGAACGATCTGATCAATGCGGCTGCTCAATTCAATCTCATGCAAGCCAACGCGACGCGCAAGCAGGCGCTGTTCGAATCCAAGGGCGGCTCCCTTCAGGACTGGCAGCAGGCGCAGGCGGACCTGGTGAGCGCCTCGAATGCGCTCGCATCGGTGCGCAACAGGCTGCGGATCCTGGGGAAGACAGACAAGGAGATTGAGGCCATGGAGCACGCGCAAGCGATCGACGCGGTGGCGTATGTGTTGGCCCCAATCGGCGGAGTGGTTACGGACCGGCAGGTAGGGCCGGGGCAGTACATCCAATCGGCGGCTTCGACGCCCGTCTATACCATCGGGGATCTGTCGACGGTGTGGCTGGTAGCTAACGTTCGCGAGGCTGACGCTCCGTATGTACGCCGGGGCCAGCCGGTGGAGGTACGTGTGCTGGCTTTGCCCGATCGTGTGTTCAAAGCGCACCTTACGTATGTCGCACCCGCCGTGGATCCTGTGACCCGCCGGCTTGCCGTGCACGCCGAGATCGCCAATTCAGAGGGGCTGCTGAAGCCGGAGATGTTCGCGACTTTCACGATCGCTTCGGGAGACGAATCGCGCGCACTAGCGGTGCCAAGCCAGGCAGTGGTCTACGAAGGCGAAAGCGCGCGCGTGTGGATCACAGGCCCCCATGACACGCTCGCCTTACGTTCCATACATGTCGGTCGCAGTGGTGACGGAATGGTGGAAGTGCTCGCGGGTCTGGATCCGACGGACAACGTCATCACCAGCGGCAGTCTATTTATCGACCGGGCCGCGAAGCACGATTAGATGAACGCGCTCGTAGCGCTAGCGCTGAAGCAGCGCGTTCTGGTCGTCGTCATCATGGGGATGATGTTCGGCGCGGGCATCGCGAGCTTCCTGTCCCTGAATATCGAGGCGTATCCCGATCCGGTCCCGCCGCTCGTGGATATTGTCACACAGAGTACCGGTCAATCGGCCGAAGAGATCGAGCGATATATAACGATCCCGATCGAGGTGCAGATGGCGGGGATTCCGCACGTCAACACCATTCGGACCATTTCGTTGTTCGGGCTTTCGGATGTGAAAGTGCAGTTCACCTATGACTTCACCTATGAGCAGGCGGAGCAGTGGGTGATCAATCGACTGTCGCAGCTTCCGCCGCTGCCGAACGGCTCGCAGCCGCAGATCTCCCCCACGAGTCCCATTGGCGAGATCTATCGATATCAACTCGCGGGGCCGCCGGGCTACTCGGTGACGGACCTGAAAACACTGCAGGATTGGGTGCTCGAGCGGCGCTTCAAAGCGCTAGCGGGTGTCATCGATGTGACGGGTTGGGGCGGCAAGACAAAGACATATGACGTCACCGTTGACCAGAACCGGCTGGTCGAGTACGGACTCTCGCTGCCGCAGGTGCTACAGGCAGTCAATAACAGCAACGTCAACGTCGGGGGGCAGACTGTCAACATCGGATCGCAATCCGCGGTCGTGCGCGGCGTGGGGCTCATTCACTCCATGGACGACATCCGGCGAGTGACGCTCGCGAGCAATCGCGGCACGGCTGTGTTGCTTGGCGACGTGGCTGCCGTCTCGGTCGGCCATGCGCCGCGGCTCGGGATCGCGGGACACGACCAGGAGGACGATATCGTCCAAGGCATCGTGCTCATGCGCCGCGGCTCCGAGAGCAAGCCCACGATCAAGCGCGTGGAGGCGGAGGTCGAGCGCATCAACCACAACGGGATTTTGCCGCCGGGCGTATACATCGCGCGGATTTACGACCGCAGCGATCTGATCGACCTCACGACCCATACGGTCCTACACAACATGCTCGCCGGTATCGTCCTCATCTTCCTGCTGCAGTGGGCCTTCCTGGGCAATCTTCGCACCGCGCTGATCGTTGCCGCGACCATTCCGTTCGCATTGAGTTTCGCGATCGGGCTGATGGTCCTGCGCGGCGAGTCGGCCAACCTGCTCTCGGTCGGCGCGATCGATTTCGGGCTGATCGTGGATGCCTCTGTCATCATGGTGGAGAACATCTTCCGTCACCTCGCCGACAGCGCGGAGAAGAAGCGCATCGGAGCACCCGCACTGCATGTTGTGCGGGGCGATCCGACGCTTCGCGGTAAGTTCGCGACGATCGCGAATTCGGCGTTCTATGTCGGCCGCTCCATTTTTTTCGCGGCCGCCATCATCATCGCTGGATTCGTGCCGTTGTTCTCCTTGAGCGGTATCGAGGGGCACATCTTTGGCCCCATGGCCAAGACGTACGCGTACGCGATCGCGGGCGGCCTCATTGCGACCTTCACTGTCTCGCCCGCACTCAGCGCGTTGCTTCTCGAAGATACAGTCAGGGAGACGGAGACCCTCATCGTGCGCTGGCTCCACCGCATCTATGATCCTGCGATCAAGTTCGCACTCGCGAATCGCGTGCTCACCATCGGTGGACTGCTGATTCTGATTGTCGCGACGGGACTCGCCTCGCACACCCTGGGCCTGGAGTTTTTGCCGAAACTGGAGGAGGGCAATCTCTGGATCCGGGCCACTATGCCGGAATCGATTTCGATCGAGGCTGGTGATCGATACGTGAACGAGATGCGGCGAATCATCGGCAGTTATCCGGAGGTGCAGACCACGGTGTCCCAGCATGGCCGGCCGGATGATGGAACCGATGCCACTGGGTTCTTCAATGCGGAATTCTTCGTGCCGCTCAAGGCATTCGACACGTGGCCGAGCGGTATGACCAAGGAGAAGCTCACGGAAGAGATGACCGAAAGACTCGAAGCGAAGTTTCCCGGCGTCGAATTCAACTTTTCACAGTACATCCAGGACAACGTCGAGGAGGCCGCCTCGGGTGTAAAGGGCGAGAACTCCGTAAAGTTATTCGGGAGCGACCTTGCGGTCCTCGAGCGGACGGCGGAACGCATCAAAGCGGTGCTCGCAACCGTTCCGGGCGTGACTGACCTGGCGGTGTTCAAGCCACTCGGGCAGCCAACTATCCGCGTGGATGTCGACCGGGCGCGCATCTCGCGGTACGGATTGCAGACGGGTGATGTGAACGCCACCGTGCAGGCGGCCATCGGCGGGCAGCCTGCTGGGGATCTCTACGAGGAAGGTAGCGATCGTCACTTTCCCATGATGGTGCGATTCGCGCCCCAGTTCCGGCGCGATCCCGCCTCTATTGGACGCATTCCCGTGGGTGTCCAGGACCCGAACGGTAATGGGATGATTCAGATACCGATGGCGGATGTTGCGAGCGTGAAGCTCTCATCGGGTGCCTCCTTCATCTACCGTGAGCAGCAGGAGCGCTATGTACCTATCAAGTTCAGCGTGCGCGGACGCGATCTCGGTAGCGCAGTGCTCGAGGCCCAACACAAAGTGGCCGACCAGGTACAGATCCCGGGTGGCTATCATCTGGAATGGGTCGGAGAGTTCGGTAATCTGACGGATGCGCTCCAGCGGCTCGCGATCGTGGTGCCGCTGAGCATTCTGCTCATCTGCGTCCTGTTGTATGTGAATTTCGGATCGCTGCGGGATGCACTTCTGGCCGCCAGCGTCATTCCGATGGCGCTCATTGGAGGCATTCTCGCGTTGTTTCTCACGGGGACCCCGTTCAGCGTCTCGGCCGCGATCGGTTTTGTCGCCCTGTTCGGGATCGCGGCGATGGACGGAATCATCATCCTGTCCTACTACAACCAACACCTGCTCGGTGGCATGCAGCGCGGGCCGGCGCTGTTGCAGACCTGCCGAACCCAGATGCGGCCGGTGATGATGACCTGCATCGTTGCCGGTGTCGGCCTCGTACCGGCGGCCATTTCCACCGGCATCGGATCCCAAGTGCAGCGGCCCCTTGCCCTGGTCGTCGTGGGCGGAATGCTGCTGGCTCCGATTCTGATTCTGATTGCGCTCCCGGTACTCATTCGCATGTTTTCACGGCGTGAGCCGCTGGAAGGAGAGGGCGAGAACGAGCCTGCGGAGGCGACATCGTGATGGCGACGTGCCGCGCGCCGGTGCTCACAGCAACGGTGCTCATGCTCGCAGGCTGCGCCGTCGGCCCGAATTTCCACCGCCCGGCGGCGCCGAACACGACGGGTTATACGCCGCAAGCGCTACCTCCGCAGGTGCCTGTGTCGCTGTCCGAGGGACTCCCGCAGCAACGCTTCCTCGAGGGTCTCGATATCCCGGCGCAATGGTGGGAGCTGTTCCACAGCGAGAGGCTCAACGCACTCATCGCCCAGTCCATCAAGGTTAGCCCCGATCTGAAAGCCGCTCAGGCCGCCTTGCGGGCCGCGGTGGAGAACGTGCGCGCACAGCAGGGGCTCTATTTTCCGAACATACAGGCAAGCTTCGCGGCAAGCCGCCAGCTCAATGCCGTGGGCACCCTATCACCGACGCTGAGCTCGGGTGCGGACATTTTCAACTTGTATACCCCACAGGTGAGCGTCTCGTACGTCCTGGACGTTTTCGGGGTGAATCGCCGGCAGGTAGAATCCCTGGCAGCCCAGGCCGAGTCGCAAAGATTCCAACTCGAGGCGACGTACCTGACGCTGACCTCGAACGTCGCGGCGGCGGCGATTCAAGAGGCAGCGTTGCGTGCCCAGATCGCGGCCACTCGACAGGTCATCGGCATCGAGCAGGAACAGCTCGAGGTGATGCGCAAATCCCTATCCCTCGGAGCGATCGCCGAAGCGGATGTAGTAGCGCAGGAGGCGACCCTTGCGCAGGCGCAGGCATCCCTTCCGCCGCTCGTCAAACAACTGGATCAACAGCGTGTGCTGCTCACCGTTCTGGTCGGCAGGCTTCCGAGCGATCCCCCGAAAGAGACCTTCGAGCTGACGGACATCGCGCTACCTGCCGAGCTTCCTGTGAGTTTGCCCGCGAAAATGATCGAGCAGCGTCCCGACGTGCGCTCCGCGGAAGCGCTGCTGCACGCCGCGAGCGCTCAGGTCGGAGTCGCGATCGGCAATCTCCTGCCCCAAATCGCGTTGTCGGGAACCGCGGGGAGCGCGGCAACCCAGATGGGACAGTTGTTCACGGCCGGCAACAACTACTGGAGTGGTGGTGCTACTCTCACGCAGACCCTGTTTGCCGGGGGCAACTTGTGGCACAAGAAGAAAGCCGCCGATGCGCTACTGGACCAGGCGGCGGAGCAGTACCGCAGCGCGGTCCTCACTGCCTTCGAGAATGTTGCCGATGCGCTGCTCGCCATTGAACACGACGCGACTGTTCTGGGAGCGCAGCTTCGGGCTGAGCGAGCCGCGGCCCAAAGTCTGGAGATTGTGCGGCGGCAGGTATCGCTTGGCGCCACGAGCTACCTGGCGGTCTTGAATGCGGAACAAACATATCAACAGGCCGTGATCGGACTCGCGCAGGCACAGGCCGCCCGCTATTCGGACACGGTCGCGTTGTTTCAGGCCCTTGGTGGGGGGTGGTGGAATCGCGGCGGTTGAACTGAGTGTGATGGTCACACCGCCCGGGGTGGATTCTTTCCAAAAGCTTTCAGAAGCTCCTGTGTTCACGCTCCGTAAGGGCCTCGTGTTTGAGTTTTCCCGTTGTGCAAGCTACCGTGAGCGATTCGCAATAGATGTGACGGAGAGCAATGAAGCGAGTCGGGCTGCTGGCGGCCGTGTTGGCTGCCGCATCGATGGAAGACGCACTCGCTCGTGGAGTGACCCCCTATTTGCCGCTGAACCTCGATCCCGAGGTCGAGCGAGAAGTCGAGCGCGTTCTCGTTCTGGGTGACAAACCGGTCATGACGCGCCCGATTCCGGCGGCTGTGGTGCTGGACGCGCTGCCGAAGGCCTGCAAGGCGGATGCACTGCTCTGCGAACGCGTGCGCGGCTATCTCAAGAGATATATGCACGGTACCGGGCTCGAGTTCGCCAGCGCGGAAGGCGATATCACGCATGGCTCGAAGCTGATCATGCCGAACC
>CAYNTW010000123.1:0-14609 GCA_964400085.1 uncultured Steroidobacteraceae bacterium
GCGCCGGCGCGCTCAGGTACCGCAAAAGGTCTGCAGCACACGTTCGCTCGGCTCGGGTGGGAGGCTGTATTGGGTCCGTTCCGGATGGTTGTCATAAGGCCGCTGGAGGACACTCAAGAGCTCGAGGAAAGGGCTATAGTCGCCCGTTTCCGCTGACCGTAGCGCGGCCTCCACGCGATGATTGCGGGGGATGAAGGCTGGGTTCGCGGCACGCATGGTGGCCACCCGCTCGGGGTTGGGTTGCGGGTCGTCAGCCAATCGCTTGCGCCAATCCTCCAGCCACCGATCGATAGCCGACTCGGCGGCGAACAGCTCGCGCAGCGCGGACTGCTGGCCAGGATCTTCAGCGACGTGCGTTAGCTGGCGGAATGTGAGTGTGAAGTCCGCGTGCGAGTGTTGCATTGTAGCCAGTAGATCCCGCACGAGCTCGGCATCGGCATCCATCGGCACGGAAAGTCCTAATTTCCGACGCATCCCGGCGAGAAAACGGCGGTCAAAGTCCTCGATAACAGGGGCAACGATATCCGTCGCCAGTCCAACTGCTTTCTCCGTGTCGGGGTCGATGAGTGGCAACAGCGCCTCAGCGAGCCGTGCCAGGTTCCACTGCGCTATGGCCGGCTGATTCGTGTAGGAATATCGCCCGCTATGATCGATTGAGCTGAATACGGTTTTGGGATCGTAGTGATCCATGAAAGCGCAGGGACCGTAGTCGATCGTCTCACCCGAGAGTGCCATGTTGTCGGTGTTCATGACTCCGTGGATGAAGCCGAGCAGCATCCAATCGGTTATGAGCGCGACCTGGCGTTGCGTGACCTCTTGCAAGAGTGCGAGCACGGGAGAGGGAGCGTTGCGGACTGCCGGATAGTGGCGCGCGATCACGTAGTCCGATAGCTGACGAAGCGCATCGTGGTCACCTCGGGCGGCGAAGTATTGAAACGTACCGACGCGCACGTGGCTCGAGGCGACTCGGGTCAACACAGCGCCGGGTAAGCCCTCGTCCCGATAAACTCGTTCGCCGGTAGTGACCACGGCGAGCGAGCGCGTCGTGGGGACGCCCAGCGCGTGCATCGCTTCGCTGATCAGGTACTCCCGCAACATCGGCCCGAGTACCGCGCGACCATCGCCATTGCGGGAAAAGGGAGTGAGCCCGGCGCCTTTGAGTTGGACATCCCGGAGAATCCCGTCGCGGTCTCTGAGCTCTCCGAGCAAGATGGCGCGCCCGTCGCCCAATCGTGGCACGAACATGCCGAACTGATGCCCGGCATAAGCCATGGCGATCGGCTGGGCATCTTCCGGCAGCTGATTGCCCGAGAACAACTCCGCGGCTCGCGCCTCGACGACCGCCGGGTCCAATCCGAGATGCTCAGCCAGGGGCGTGTTGAACACGACCAGCTGGGGATTCGCCACGGGAGTGGGCTCGACCCGCACGTGGAACTGACTGGGCAGGGTGCTATAGCTGTGCTGAAACCCTAAGCGCATCGACTTCATTCTCCTGCCGGGAGCGGGGCTCGTCAAAAATCAGGCGTGAATTCTGCGACGCAAGCTCTAACTGGCGCGGGGCGCCGTTCCTTACCATCAGTGGTTGCTGTTTTGTCAGTCTCAAGGGCGACTCGTGTCCACGCGACATGCGATCACATCGGACTCGTTGATTCGGGCACTGCCTGACCTGGTGATCTGCGTCCGTCGCGATGGTGTCGTGCTGGCTTTGAATGCCGGTGAGGCCGTCGCCGAGCTACGACCAGCCGCCCAGAGCGTGGGCAAGAACATCAGCGAGATCTGGCCCGAAGCCGTATCCGGGCTGGTCAAGCAACTGGCACGCAAGGCTATCGCAGGGCGGTCGACGGCGGAGGCCCGCTTCGAGCTGCGCGGCTCGCATTATGAAGCGCGTGCCAGCGCGCAGGGGCCCGACCGCGCCATTTGCGTGATTCGGCCCATGGGAGATCCGCTGGCGGATAATGTGGAGGCCACTGGCGAGCGCCTGGCCCCTCAGGTCGACCGGCGCGGTTTCCTGCGCCGTTTCAAAGAGTCGGCCTCCATGGCCAGCCTCCGCGAGAGTCCGTTGGCCGTGGCGATCATTCATCTAGATGGCATCACCGAAATCGCGCAGGCGATCGCTCCGCAGGTCGCGGAGCAGATCGTGACCGCGGCGATCCTGCGCCTCGTGGGGCCGGCGCGCAGGCCAGACGGTGCCACTTCGGGCTGGTACCTCGGACAGCTCAGTGACATGTTGTTGGCCGTGGTGATCGAGTCCGCCGATCCAGAGTTGATCGAAGCGCGGGTGGAACAGATCTGCGCCAGTCTGCGCGAGCCTGTAGCGGTGGCTGGCGATCTATACCACCTTACCGCTAGCGCGGGCATCGCATTGCTCGGGCAAGACACCTCCTCGGCACGTGGACTGTTGGATCGGGCGCGGGCCGCGGTCAACGAGGCGCGGCGCGACGGGGGTGGCCGAATCCGCTTCTTCACCGATACGCTCGGGCTGAAATCGCTGGCCCGGCTGGATATCTCCCGCGAGCTGCATGGCGCCATCCTGAGCCAGGAAATCCAGTTGCGATACGCAGGACGGCATGACTTGGCGAACGGCGCGCTCGTTGCCCGCGTCGGCTACTTGCGCTGGCAGCATCCGCTGCGAGGCCCCATCCGACCGATGGATTTCCTGCGTGTGGCGGAGACGACGGGACTGGGCACCACCTTGTCGCGGGCAGCGATGCAGTGGCTGCAGGATGACTACACCTCGCTGCAAGGGAAATGGGGCCTCGATACGCGCATTTCCTTCGGCGCCCTGCGCCATCACCTGGCGCACGAGGAGTTCATAACCGATTTCGAGCGGTTGCTCGCGCAGGGAGTGATTCCGCCCGAGCGCCTGGAGCTGCGGATCCCGGCGAGTCACCTTCAGGCTCGCCCGGCCGGGGACTTCCGGCGACTGACCGCCGCGGGTGTGCGGCTGGTGATCGATGAAGTGGGGCGGGGCGCCTTGTCGATCGATTGGCTCGCGCGGGCCCCCGTATACGGATTGCAGCTCGACCGGGCCCTGGTGTTGGAGGCTCGACACAACCCACTCGCGCTCAAAATATGTAAGGCCCACGTTGCCGTCGCGAGCTCCCTCGGCCTGGTGGCTATTTGCGCCGGGATCGACGACGAGGAACAGCGCGCAATGATGGCGATGGTCGGCTGCCGAGAAGGCGCGGGAGACCTTTACCGCACCGACTGAGGACTTTCGCCGTCGCCGGCGCCGATTTGACAGGCGGATTATTTGAATCCCGTCACAAGAGACCGGCCGGTCTGTGAGGCAGTCGACAAATCCCTCTCGCCTGGAATCGCGTGAAATGCGCTCCCATGAACACCGGGAAACTCGCCGTACAACGGCATCGATGGGTCGCCGCAGTCGCGCTTGCTTTGGGTACCACCGTCATGGTTGGGGAGGACTCGACTGCGAGCGCCGCGACATCTTCTTTGTACATTGTACAGGCCGAGACGCTAGGGGAAGCCGACAGGAGCGTCGCGCGTATCAACGGGCGGGTCGCCCAGGAACTGGGGATCATTCACGCGGTATCGGCGTATCTTTCGCCAATGCAGGTGGCGATGCTACGGCACACGGACGGCGTCCGTGTGTTCGAGAACCGCTCGCTCACCCAGACCAGCCTGCTGGACACCGCGACCTCTTCGCTGGTATCCACCGCCAACACCGTCACGAGCTCAACCAACAACACCGTGGCGACGTCTCCTGTCGGAACCATCACCAGCCAAGTGGGATCGCCGGTCATATCGACCGTCACGACCAACACAATCACCAGCTCGCTGACCTCTCCTTTGGTTGGCAGTATGTCGCAGAGCACGACGCTCCGGGACGGCACCGGAGTTGGAATATTGACCTTGCAGTACCAGACGGACTACCCCGGCCTGGTCGGAGCGGACTCGCTGCAGAAAGCGGGGATCACCGGCAGGGGAGTCACCGTCGCGGTACTGGATTCGGGTCTTTGGCAGGACGTGGCTCAGAACTACGGCGGGCGCATTCTGGCGAGCGTCGATGTCACCAACGGGGGCTCGGGACCAGTGACCTCCGACCCCTATGGACACGGCACACACGTGACCTCGATCGCGGTGGGTGGGGCGCAGAATATCAGCGGTAATTACCTGGGCATCGCGCCGAAAGCCAACGTGGTCGTCGTCCGTGCCTTCGACGGTAAGGGTGCGGGACGCTACGCGGATGTCATCGCGGGACTGAACTGGATCGTTGCCCATCGGAGCCAGTACAACATCCGAGTCGTCAATCTTTCCTTCGGCGCGCCGCCTCAGTCCTACTATTGGGATGATCCAGTCAACCAGGCCGTAATGGCCGCCTGGCGCGCCGGCATCGTCGTCGTGGCTGCCGCCGGCAACGAGGGGCCGAACCCGATGACGATCGACATTCCGGGCAACGTGCCCTATGTCATCACCGTCGGCGCTCTGACGGACAACTACACTCCGTACAACGGAGCCGATGACCGGCTGGCCTCGTTCTCGTCGACGGGCCCGACCTACGAGGGCTTCGTGAAGCCTGAGATCGTCGCCCCCGGCGGACACATCGTCGCCTCGATGTCTTCCAGCAGCTACCTGGCCAACATCGACAAGAACTCGATGCTACCCAGCCAGACGCTGTTCACCATGTCCGGTACCTCCATGGCCGCCGCCGTTACAACCGGCGTGGTGGCCTTGATGATCCAGTCCGATCCAACGCTCACTCCCGACCTGGTGAAGTGCAGGCTCATGAGCGCGGCCCGGCCGGCGATCAACTCGAACGGCACGCTCGCGTACAGCGTGTTCCAACAGGGGGCCGGGTTCATCAACGCGGTCGCCGCCGTCCATGCGTCCGCAACCGGTTGCGCGAATCAGGGCCTCGACATCAATGCCGATATCGCTGGCACCGAGCACTTCGGGGGCCCAGCCAACGAGGACGCCAACGGCAACTACTACGTGATGAACATGAACGGCTCGCGGTGGGGTGCCGCCCAGCCCGGTGACGGACTGTACTGGTCGCAGGGGTATCCTTGGAACCAGGGCTATACCTGGAGCGAGGGGTACGCCTGGTCTAGCGGCTATACGTGGTCCAGGGGATATACGTGGTCGAGGGGCTACACCTGGTCCAGGGGATATACGTGGAGCAGAGGCTACACGTGGAGCCGCTCGGTGCCGTGGTGGAATAGCTCGAGTCCGACTGCGACCCAGTCGGCTACGCCGGCAGCGATCGAATCGTGGGTGCCCAACCAGTAATGTGACGCAGTTCTGATTCTGCGCTGCCGGCCATCATCGGCTGTGGCGCCGCAGGAAATACGTCAACGCGGACGTGTGGACCTGGTGGAATGCTACCAGGATGTTATCGAGGGCGCGCGCGACTGCCTGGCGATACTTGCTACTGCTGATCGTCGGGTCAGGTGTATCCGGAGTAACCGCGGCCACAACGGCGGCGGATGCCCCGCCGCTCATTCTCGAGCACCTGACGACCGCGGATGGCTTACCGCAGGGCACGGTATATACCGTCCTGCAGGACTCCCAAGGCTTCGTATGGCTCGGGACCGAGGACGGTCTGATCCGTTATGACGGCCACGAGGTCCTGCGGTACGCCTATTCCCGCATGGCGACCAACAGCCTGCCTGGCAACTTTGTGTATCAGGTCGCCGAGGACGCCCGGCGCGACCTGTGGATAGCTCTCAAGGATGCCGGCCTGGCACGTTGGAATCGCGCAAGCGACTCGTTTACGGTCTTTCGCCACGAGGCGCGCAACCCGAGCTCCCTGTCGAGTGATGCCGCCCGGACCGTGTTGGTCGACCGAGATGGACGCATCTGGCTGGGGACCAGCGATGCCGGATTGAATATCGTCGACCCCGCCTCGGGGCGTATCACAAAGTTATATCACAATCCCGCCGATCCGGGCTCCTTGACCGACGATCGGGTCGCGGTGCTGACATTGGATCGGTCAGGGCGCATATGGGTGGGCACCGCGGGCGGGCTCGATCGTTGGGATGCCACCCACGGGGTGTTCGTACACTACCGGCATGATCCAACGGATAGGAGCTCGCTGAGCGGTGAGCAGGTGTCAGAGGTGCGCGAGGATCATGCGGGCGCCATCTGGGTCGGCACATTCGATGGCGGACTCGATCGGATGGACTCGCAGGGGCATGTCACGCGGGTGTTTCGTCATCGACCCGATGATCCGACCTCCTTAGCCAGTGACGAGGTCCGCGCGGTTCTCGAGGACCAGGCCGGTCACCTCTGGGTCGCTACCTCCGATGGCTTGGACCTGGTAGATCCCTACAGCGGTCAGGCGAGCCACTACCGGGCCGATTCGCGCGACCCGGACGCCTTGCGTGACTCGGACGTGTTGTCGCTCTACGAAGACCGGTCGGGTCTGGTCTGGATCGGCACCCGCTCCGCCGGAGTCAGCCGCTGGAATCCACGCAGTTGGGAGTTTGGCAGCCGTCGACCGGAGTGGCTCAGCGGTAAACCGGTGACCTCGTTCGCCAGCGCCGGAGGCGACAAGGTCTGGATCGGATCACTCGGTGGCGGATTGACGCAGTTTGATCTGGACACCGGCAAGGCAATCCCCATCGACACCCTGCTCGGCAGGGCAAACGCGGTAGGTGACACGCGCGTGATGTCCCTGCTGCGGGACCGGCGCGGTGATCTGTGGATCGGGACCTTTGCCAACGGGCTGCTCAACCTCACGGCAGCGGGCAAGTTGACGGCCATCCCCGTTCGCCCGGGCGATTCGCTCGGCATCAGTGCCGCTGGAATCATGACGTTGTTCGAGGCCAGCAACGGGCTCATCTGGATTGGCACCTATGGCGGCGGCGCCAACATCCTGGACCCGGCCACGCGCAGGGTGCGGCATCTGCCGTACCAGCCCGATGCGCCGGCCTCGATAGGATTCCCCAACGTCAGCGCATTCGCCGAGGATTCACAGGGCAATGTCTGGATTGGCACGGACGGCGGCGGTCTCGGGCTTGCGCGCCCCGATGGAACACTCGTGAAGGTGTTCCGCCAGGATCCACATGATCCGCGCACGCTCCCGGCCAACACGGTGTTTGCGCTTGCTGTTGACTCCAAGGACCGGGTCTGGGTCGCAACCGACGGTGGTGGTCTCGCTCGCGTGGTCGGCTCACCGAGCGCGCCCGAGTCGATCCAGTTCGAGGCTATTACGCGTGAGCAGGGACTTACCAGTGACACGTTGTATGGTGTCGTTCCGGATGCCAGCGGACATTTGTGGTTGAGCGGCTACGCCGGGCTGGTCCGTTATGACCCTGACGAGGGCGTCGTCAAGACCTACCATCGCCAACACGGGTTGCAGGGCGAGGAGTTCGATTTCAACGCGTATCACAGGCTGCCGGACGGGCGGCTGTGCTTCGGTGGCCCCGGCGGGTTCAACATTTTCGCGCCCAACCACATCAGCGAGAATCACGTGGCGCCACGCTTGGCGCTCACTCGCGTGTCGGTCATGGGAGTGCCGTTCGCGACGGACAAGCCGTCCTGGCTGCTCGAGCGGCTGAACCTGGGCTATCGTGCCAATATCGTGAGCCTGGATTTCGGGGTCCTCGATTTCACCTCGCCCAAGCTCAACCGGATCGCCTATCGGATGAGCGGCCTGACGGATCACTGGATCGAGTTGGGCGCGCAACGTCGGGTCACGTTGACCAACCTGGAGGCGGGCGACCATGTGTTGGAAGTCCGGGCAGCCGGCGCTGATGCAGTCTGGAGCGAACAGCCGCTCAGGCTGCTCCTGCACAGGGATCCTGCCCCCTGGCGGTCAGCGTGGGCGTACGCTGCATACCTTCTCATTCTGCTCGCGCTCATTGCCTATCGTATCCACTCGCAGCGGGAAAAATTTCGCGCGGTGCTACGCGAGCAGCGCAGACTGGAGGAGAGCGCCAGGGCGCTGACGGAGCGTATCGTCCAGGTGCGAACTCTGGTCGATGCGCTACCCGATCGGCTTTGGGTGGTTGACGGCGACGGGCGAGTGCAATGGAGCCCGCAGGATGAAAGCTCCGACTCGAGGGCCGACGTGTTGGCGCCTCCGCAGAGTCTCCCGGAAGTTCTGCACGCCATCCGGCAGACCGCCCTGGACGGACGCCAGCGTAAGCTCGAATATCGCCAGGCCGCTCCCGAGGGCGGAAATCACTCGTACGAGATGCGCTTCACCCGACGGGAGAGCGGCGATGTTGTGGTTACGCGCCAGGATACGAGCGAGCGTACTGCTGCGGCCGAACACATCGAGCGGCTCGCGTATGTCGATACGCTGACGGGGCTTCCTAACCGCCAGCGGTGCCTCGATACCGCCCACTCTCTATTCGCCGATGCTGGACTTTCCGGAGAGAAAGTAGCTGTTCTCTATCTGGATTTGAACAACTTCAAGCGAGTGAATGACACCTTGGGACACTCGATCGGTGACGAGGTGTTGCGTACTGCATCCCGAAGGCTGGAGCAAGCTTCGGAGCCGATCCGGCTGACTCTTCCGCACGTCTCAATCGCCCGCTTCGGCGGGGACGAGTTCGTGGCACTACTGCGCATTCCGCGGGCCGATGATACCGCGATGCGCGTGGCCCAGACGTTCTGCGCGGCCTTCGAGGCGCCGATCAGTCAGAAAGGCTTGGATTTCTACTGCGCGCCGAGTATTGGTATTGCGACGTATCCGGATGATGGGACGGATGTCACCACGGTGTTCAAACATGCGGACACCGCGATGTACCACGCGAAAACGGGATCATCCGGCGCGATTGCGATCTATACGCCGGCGATGAGTAGCCGCTTGCGCGATTGGTTGGACCTCGAATCCCGCTTGCGCCACGCGGTTCAGGATGGGATTCTGCAGCTCTACTTCCAGCCCAAGTTCAGCCTGAGCGACAATCGGCTCGTGGGCGTGGAGGCGCTGTTACGCTGGCGGGATGCGGAGCACGGAGATATCCCACCGACACGTTTCATCGAGATTGCGGAGGATAGTGGTCTCATTATCGACATCGGCGCTTGGGTAACGCGGGCGGCTTGCGGTTATTTACGTCGCTGGCTGGACGCGGGCCACTCATTGCCGATTGCCATCAACGTATCCGCGAAAGAACTACTCTATGGCGATCCAGCCGGCGTCATCGAGGCTGAGACCGCGGCGGCGGACATTCCGCCCGGGCTCATCGAGGTCGAGATCACCGAGTCACTGCTGGTGAAGGACTCCAGCCCCGTGCAAAGTGCCTTGCAGCGCTTGCGCCAACTCGGCTGCCGCATTGCGCTGGATGATTTCGGGACGGGTTATTCCTCGCTCGCCTACATCACGCGCTTTCCACCGGACCGTATCAAGATCGACAAGGCTTTTGTGCGTAATGTGGACCAGTCGGCCAGTGATGCGGCCATTGCCAGCACCATTCTTTCTCTCGGTGCGAGCCTGGATTTGACGGTTACAGCGGAGGGTGTCGAACGGACCGGCCAACTCGAATGGCTCCGCTCCCGCGGTTGCCATGAGGCGCAGGGTTTCCTGCTCTCGCGAGCCTTGCCGGCGGCTGAGTTCGAACGGCGATTCCTGTTTGATGCCGATACCAGCAGCGTAGCGGCATCGCGGGCCGCAACGCCTTAGACCCCCAGAGGCTGTCCCCAGGTGGCGCTTTGCGGCAGGCCATCCGTAATTCGATAGTAATCGCCGGCCTCCGCCACAAAGATGTGTCCCTGGGCGGTGAGGCCGGTGGGCGGATTCAGGGTGCCGGCCATGATGGAGATCCGCGACTCGCCCACCGGATCCCAGAACAAGTTCGATCCGCACTGCCCACAGAACCCACGCCGCGCCGTGGCTGAGGATTGATACCACTGTAAGTGGGTAGAGGGTTTCAATACGAGATCCTCGCGAGCGCATGCCGTCGCGGCGACGTAGTGCCCGCTGGTTCTGCGGCACATATCACAATGACAATAAACGACGGGCCGCAGAGGACCCCGCACCTCGTATTGGACGGAACCGCAGAGGCAATGCCCCCGGGTAATGGTCGCGCTCACTTGGATTACCCCCGTGCTGCAAGCTGGCCATGCGTCAGCTCCCGAAATGGTAGCTGAATTCCAGCCAACCTTCGCGTCCGTAGGGCAGGTAGTAACCCACAGGGTAATAGGGCCAACCGCCACTCGTGTCCTGCTTGAAGGTGTCAAACAGGTTGTGGACGATCACCTGGACCGCCGCGTTGCCAAACTGATACTGCGCGCTCAAATTCACGAATGCAACCGGGGTCAGGTATGCGGTCTCTGCCTGGTTGATGATGCTGCCATAGCGGTCGACCTCGACGGTCGATGACCAGTTGCGCAGTGACCAGGTGAGAGAGGTCGCCAGCTTGTTGGGAAAGTCGAAGTTGCCGTTCGGATTGTCGAACGAGCGCAGCAGATCGAGCGGCCGGTCGCCAGGGAATTGCTTGAAATAGTGGCTCATGACCCGGGTCCAGAGCGCCGACCAGGTGAAGTCCCCCACGGGGGCAATCCGCCATTTCGCGTGTGCTTCGATGTCCAATCCAGCCGAGCGCTCGAACGAGGCGTTGATCGGATTGATGATGAGATCGGTGATGGCGTTTGGGTTGAGAACGGCATTCGGGGGGTTACGCACCACGCGGCTCAGCGCGTCGGTGCATTGAGAGGAGTTGGGGTCGAGACCTCCAAGGCGGCAGGCGGCCTCGGTCCGCAACACCAGGTCCGCATCCAGCAGCGCCACTTCGTCATCGATACGGATATTCCAGTAGTCCACGCTGAGTTGGATGTTTTCCACCGGTGTGAATGTCACGCCGTAGTCGAAAGAGCGCCCCTTCTCGAATCCCAGCTTGGTGCTGCCGCCCTGAATGAAGTTTGCGCCCGGGGCGACGTTTGCATAGGGGCAGGTGGCGAGCGGACCCCCGACCAGGCCGCAACGGTAGTAATCGGTCGTGGAGGCCTCGTAGCCGAGAACCTTCGACTGGAAGAGGTAGTTCATATCCGGCGCACGGAAGCTGGTGGCGTAGCTTGCATGCAGGAGCAGCATGTCGACCGGTCGATATTCGAGGCCGGCGCGATAGGTCGGCTTTCCTTGGCTGCGCCCGGCAAAGGAATACTCGTCATAGCGCCCGGCAATGCGCGCGTCGAGCCCTTTCAACACGGGGACCTTGAATTCCACCGCCGCGGCGTACCGTGACCGCGACCCGCTCGCCGGGTTGGATGCTCCGGTGTTGAAAAAGACTCCGCGCGCGACGGCTGGGTCAGGTCGGTTGCTGAACCCCTGGCTGCCCCATTCGAGCGCGGCCGCCGTCCCGATGGGGCCCGCCGGCAGTTGCGCGAGCTGGCCGTTGGCGCTGACGGTAACGGTGTTGAGCCACGAATTGTTATGGCTGGTGGCGTGGCCGAACACGGAGTTGAATTCGGCAGGCGTGAGAGGTCGATCGAAGCGTGCGGTATCGGGTGCGAAGATCGGCACCCCAGTGCTGTCGGTACCGAGTTGCGGCCCGAGGAAGTAGTTGTCGACGGTGGCCAACAAGCGCGGCACTTCGTCGCTCGTGGTGTCGACGGAGCCGCTGTAGGCAGCCTCGTATTTCCAGGTGCTGGAGCCAATATCGCCGCGAGCTCCGGCAGTGACGATCCCGGAGAAGTCGCGCCAGTAGCGATCATATCGGTTGACCCCACCGATTTCCTCCGGCGCGATGCGTCGCGTCCACGACTCGTAGTCGCCGGTGTTCTCATTTAGAAAATAGCTGGTGGTGGCCTGCTCCGACGTCCAGGTCGGTCCCCGCGTGTTGTTCCAGGTCCGGTTCCAGCCGAGGAGCACAGTACCGAAGAGCTGGGTCTGGTCGTTGAGGTCGTAGTTGAGGCGACCATAGAGGTTTTCGCCCTGGTTGCCGGTTTGCGTGGTCCAATACGCGGGGCGTGCCTTGCCACTGCCGCAAGTGATTCCTGAGCCGGTGTCGCGCGGCGTGACTCCGTGCCCGAACAAGCCGGCGAAGGATGCGCAACCGTCACTGGGATCGATGTAGTTGCCGGTGGTGAGGTCCGAGCGTGCCCAGACATTCTGCGGCTTTTCCCCGAGGCGGGTCGTCGAGCTCATGAAGTCCCGGTCCTTGCTCCAGATCGGCTCCTGGCGGTCGATCTCCAGGCCAAAGGTGGTGGTCAACTTGTCGAACACGTGTCCACCGCTCACCTGAAACCGGCCGTTGCCGCCACCGCCGTGCTGGGTCATGCCTGCCTTGGCATTCACGTCGATGCCTTGAACGTGGTCTTTCAGGATGATGTTGACCACGCCGGCGATTGCGTCCGAGCCGTAGATAGCCGAAGCACCCCCGCTCAAGATTTCGACGCGCTCGACCGCGACCGCTGGAATGTTGGCCAGGTTGACGAAATTGACCGAGCCGTCGTAGGCAATCGGGTAGTCCGCGACCCGCCGCCCGTCGACCAGCACGAGGGTGTGGTTGGGCCCGAGTCCTCGCAGGCTGATGGTGTTGGCCGCCGGCGTGAACGTGTTGCCAAAATCCGCTCCCTGAGTGAAGCCCGTGTTTTGGGGCAGGGTGTTCAGGGCATCGAAGACGTTCTTGAAGCCCCGAGCCTCCAGGTCATGGCCGGTAATGACCGTCACGCCGGGCGGCGGCTGGACGCCGGCGTTTGGAATCCGTGAGCCGGTGACGACAACCTCCGCTGCCGGCTCGCTTACCGAGCTCGCGGTCGAAGCTTCCTGGGCGTATAGCGAGGTTGTGGATGCCAGGGACAGTACGAACAGGGACAACAATGCCGAGCAGCTCGCTTGGCGAGCCTTCCGTAGTTTCACTTTGGGAAATCCTCCTTGGGGCCAAGCTAGCGGTGATCGGCTTGCAAGTCGAATAGCCGTTGGCGATCTTACGCTTCCATGTAGTTATATAACCACTTCACTACCGACGTCGAGGCCTTGGTCGCGGGCCGTCAAGCGAATCCTTATACTGAGCCACCGCCGGGGGCGTGAAGTGACGAGCCGGCCGATTTTTCAGCGCGACTCGTCCGCGAGCCCCGGCCGCCGGGCCTGGAGCATGGCAACCAGCGCAGGGTCGAGTTTCGCCGGCATGGCCGCGATGATCGCGGCGTGGCGGCTCTCGGCCAGGGCGCGCCATTCGCCGTGGGTGATGATGTAAAGCTCGTCTTTCTGAATGGCATTGCGCACGAGCCTACCCACTTCCTCAGGTTCCATCATGCTCGGAAAAGGAACGCGCGTCGCACCGGCTTCCTCCGCCGCGCGGAATGCATCGCTGACCCCGAATTGTGGTGGTCGGTTTTTCGAGAGCTCGTGGATGTTGGTTCTGATAGGCCCGGGACAGAGCACCGAGACACCGATGTTCTCCCGCGCGAGCTCCCCCCGAATCCCTTCTGAAAGGGTAACGACCGCAGCCTTCGCTGTCTGGTAGATCACGTACTGCGCGGGCATGGGCACGAGGGCGGCCAGTGAGGCGGTGTTGACGATGTGGCCGCCTTCACCATGGCTACGGATCCGGGGGAGGAATGTTTGCAGTCCATTGACGACTCCGCCCAGGTTGACCGCCAGCCCAAAATCCCAGTCCGCATAGGTAATCCCGTTGAAGGGACCCTGAATACCGACACCGGCGTTGTTGACCAGCACATGGAGTTTGCCGAACACGCGCTCGGTCTCCTCGGCCGCCGCGGCCATCGCGGCGCGATCCGTAACGTCGAGGCGGATCGCGTGCACGCTCTGTTGTTGGCCGCGCTCACGGAATGCAGCCAGCGCGTCCTCGATGTGATCTGGGCGCAAGTCAGCGAGCACGACGCGCATACCCGACTCGACCAACGCTGTGGCAATCCCGAGGCCGATACCGCTCGCGCCGCCTGTGATGAACGCCGTCTTTCCTGTCAGTACCTTCACTGTGCGATCTCCAACGCCTCGGGACTAAAATGCGTGGCCTGGGCCGCATGAGGCAATAACAGCCGTCGAGGCCCGGTCTACTGGGACAATAGATTCTTATCGGAGTGCCCGCATGAATAAAAGAGAGCGACACCTGGCGCACGGGCTCGTGGCCGCAATGGCCACGCTTTGCGCGCAGGGTGCGGTCGCCGGTCCGAAGCACTCGGTGGCGGAGCTCTTCACTTCGCAAGGCTGCTCGTCCTGCCCACCGGCCGACGCGCTTGCCGGTCGATTGAGTGCCCAGGCGGACGTGCTCGTACTGTCGTTCCACGTCAACTATTGGGATCAGCTGGGTTGGAAAGATCTTTTCTCTTCGCAGGCCAGCACCGATCGCCAGTACGCGTATGCGCGCTCGCTGGGAGAGCGCTCGGTTTTTACGCCGCAGCTCGTGATCAACGGCACACGCTCGGTGGTCGGCTCGCAGGAAGGCGCCGTTCAACGTGCGATTGCGGCGTTCGACCATGAGCGCTTTCCGGTGGAAGCGAACTTGTCAAAGCAACCCGACGGTACTTTCCAACTCACCCTGGAAGGTCCGGCGATGCGCGGCGACGTGTGGGAAATCCGTTACGTGCGGTACGCCCGGACGCAGATCCGTGACGGCGAGAACGTTGGGCGAAGCCTCGAGACATTCAACAATGTCACTCGCATTCAACGCCTCGGTGCGTTCACGCCAGGCACGCTCAAGTTGCAGGCGCTGGTTGGAGGCGACGACGGCCTTGCC
>CAYNTW010000123.1:14709-17033 GCA_964400085.1 uncultured Steroidobacteraceae bacterium
GTTCAAGCTCGCGCGGCGGCGGGCAGCGTGACAATGAAGCAGCTGCGGCCATCCGCCATGGTGGCGCAGCCAGCTTCGCCGCCATGCCGGCGAGCGATTTGGCGGACGAGGGAGAGACCAAGGCCGGTGCCTGCTCGCGGGCGCCCCTCCGGTGGGCTATAGAAAGGCCGGAAGATGTTCTCGAACTCGGATGCGGGCACGCCACTCCCATGATCCCACACGGTAATAGTTGCCGTGGCGCCCTCGTACGCAATGCGCAGATGCGTCGGGGGCGCACCGTGGCGTGCCGCATTCTCGAGAAGGTTACGCAGTAGTCTGCGCATTAGGCGGGCATCCCCACGGATCACACACGGAGCGCCTTCGAGGTGGGCGGCCTCGTACCGCGCGGACTCTTCCGCGGCAAGCGCCAGGAGGTCTATTTCTTGAGCCTCGATGGCATCTGTCACCGTGTCGAGGCGGCTGGCGAGGAGGATCTCATCCACCAGCCAATCGAGCTCGGCGATGTCCTGCTCCAGGCCGGCTCGCCGCTTCGGATCCACCGAGTCCTTCACCAACTCAACGGCCAGCCGGATGCGTGCGAGTGGAGTACGCAGCTCGTGCGAGGCGTTGGCCAACAACGCCTTGTTGGCCTTCACCAGTTGCTCGATCCGGCCGGCGGAGCGGTTGAAGCTGCTGGCGAGGCGCGCCACCTCATCGTTCCCCTCCACCTTGACACGGGCCGAGAGATCGCCGGCCCCTAACGATTCAACTCCCCGCTGCAGACGCTCGAGCCGCCGGGTGATCTGTCGCACCAACGGGAACGCTATCAGCCCAACTCCCAAAGCGAGCAGCGGCAATACGATGTGGAAATGGCGGGCCGCGTAGGCGACATGGCTATGTGCTCCCGCCATGGCGCCGCCCCACATGGGTCCGCCGCTGAAATGCCACACACTGACCGCGCAGACAACCAGGAAGGCGAGACTCGCCACCAGCGCCAGGTAGAACCGCACATAAAGGCGCAGCATCAGTCTTGTGCCTTCGCGAATACGTAACCCGCGCCACGGACGGTGATCACGCGGCGTGGTTTCTTCGGATCATCCTCGATCGCCGCCCGGATGCGCGACATATGTACATCGATCGAGCGATCGAACGCTTCCAGGTGCTCACCTTTGACTTTGTCCATCAAGGTATCCCGAGACAGCACTCGGCCGGCATTCTGCGCGAGAGTCAGCAACAAGTCATATTGATAGCTGGTGAGCTCGCGTCGAACCCCGTCGAGCAGCACCGCACGGGCGGCAACATCGATTTCCAACCTCCCGAAGCGCAGTGCCCGCTCGGAACGCGCCCCGCCGGGCGTGCGCCGACGTAAAATCGCCCGAAGTCGGGCCAGCAGTTCGCGCGGCTCGAAGGGCTTGGGGAGATAGTCGTCCGCGCCCAACTCGAGACCGATGATACGGTCGATGGCGTCCCCGCGCGCCGTAAGCATCAAGACCGGGATATCCGATCGCGACCGAAGCTGGCGGCAGACATCCAGGCCATCCATGTCCGGCAGCATCAGATCGAGAACGATCGCATCAAAGCTGTCCTCGGCAACCTGCCGCAGGGCTGTGCTGCCCAGGGGCGCGAGCGTCACCCGAAATCCCGCCTGCCCAAGATACTCACTGAGCATCTCGGCCAGGCGGGGATCATCTTCGACGACCAGTATGCGTTCGGCCATATCAAGCGGCACTGTATGGCCAACGACGCGCCATCGCCAGCTCTTCAGGGCTGTGAGGTTGGCGTCTCACGATGAGTCGACGCTCCGTGCATCTGCTGGAGATGTGTCGCCAGCGCTTGTCTTTGCGCGGGCGTAAGAACATCGCCTACATCGCCGATGAGCTGCACGATGCGCTTGGATGCTTGTTCCGCGAGCTGGAGGTGCGCCTCGCGAGCCGCTTCCAGGGAATTGCGGTCAACAGTCGGTGCGGTAAGCGCTTGCATGAGCTGCGTGTGCGCGGTTTGAGCCTGCGCGTGTAGCTGAGTCAAATCGGCGATCGCCTGCTTTACGAGCGGATCGATCTGCGCTTTTTGTGCGTCGGTGGCATCGATCTCGGCGTAGAGGTGCTTCAGCAGATGATCGGCATGCGCGGACATATCGGCTGGACTGGTCATCATCATCCCGTGATGAAAAGCCCCCATGCCCATCCCCTGCGCCGCCAGAGCGGCGACGCCGATGGTCAGTCCGGCGCCGGCGACAAACGCCAGCGCCGTATAGCGGTTCAGCAGTAATTGGCGAAATCCAGTGCTCATTTTGCGATCCTCGTGAGTGGGAGAACGGCCCAGACTCTGCGCGGCGCCTGTTAGGC
>CAYNTW010000124.1:0-16947 GCA_964400085.1 uncultured Steroidobacteraceae bacterium
GACAGATGCTGGAGGCGGGTGTCCATTTCGGACATCAGACCCGCTTCTGGAACCCAAAGATGGCCCCCTACATCTTTGGCGAACGTAACCGAATCCACATCATCAACCTCGAGAAGACGCAGCCGCTGTTTACCGACGCCGCCGCTTTCGTCAAGAGCGTGGTCGCCGATCACGGCACTGTCCTCTTCGTCGGAACCAAGCGCTCCGCGCGCGAATCCGTGCAGGCCGAGGCAACCCGCTGCGGTCAGCCTTACGTCAACCAGCGTTGGCTGGGCGGCATGCTCACGAACTTCAAGACGATCCGGCAGTCCATCAAGCGGCTCGCCGAGATCACCGAGCTGGCCACTTCGGGGGCACTCGACAAGCGTGGCAAGAAGGAAGCGACCCAGCTGCGCCGTGAGATGGACAAGCTCGAGAAAAGCCTGGGCGGTATCAAGAACATGGAGTCGCTGCCAGATGCGCTGTTCGTGATCGATGTCGGTCACGAGAAGATCGCCATCCATGAGGCGGCGAAGCTCGGCATTCCGGTCGTCGCTATCGTCGATACGAATTGCTCGCCGGATGGCATCGATTACGTGATCCCCGGCAACGATGACGCCATGCGCGCCATACGCCTCTACACGGCTGCTATCGCGGACGCCGTGCTCGAGGGCAAGGAGTCCGTTCCGGCGGTCGCCGTCGGCGAAGACGAGTTCGTCGAGCTCGACGAGGCTGGAAACCCGCGCAAGAAGTCCGCACGTAGTCGTCCGAGACCGGCCGCGGCGGTGCGCAAGAAGACGGCCGCTGGGCGTCGTCGGCCGCAGATCGTGACCCCGATCCCGGAGGAAACCCCAGCCCTGACGGACGACGAGGATCTGGAGGAGGTCGCGGCTGCCGCAACGGCTGCGGTCGGACCAGCCCCCACGCAGGTGACACCCCCGCGTCGCTCGAATACGGGTGGTGGCCGCCGCAAGGGCCGTGGCGGCGAGTAACGTATTGCAGGATTTTTGCCAATGAACATCACAGCAGATGCAGTCAAGCAGCTCCGCGAGCGCACCGGCGCGGGCATGATGGAGTGCAAGAAAGCACTCGTGGAAACCAAGGGTGACCTGGACGCCGCCGCCGATCTCATGCGCAAGCAGGGGCTTGCCAAGGCCGACAAGAAGGCTTCGCGCGTTGCCGCCGAAGGCGTGGTGATGGTCGGGAAGTCCGCTGACGCCAAGACCGCCGCCCTGGTGGAGATCAATTGCGAGACGGATTTCGTGGCCCGCGAAGCGGACTTCCGCACCTTCGCCCAGGCGGTCGCCGCGCTGGCGCTGGCCAGTAAGCCGGCCTCGTTGGAGGCCCTGTTGAGCGCCAAGCTGCCCAGTGGCGAGACGGTCGAGGAGAAGAGGCGCGCGTTGGTGGCCAAGATCGGCGAGAACATCAGTGTGCGGCGTTTCACCGTGCTGAGCGCGAGCGATCATCTGGGCGCCTATGTACACGGCACGCGCATCGGCGCGTTGGTTGCCGTGAAGGGTGGCGATGCCGCCCTGGCGCACGACCTGGCTATGCACGTGGCGGCGAGCAATCCGAAGTACCTCAACCAGGCGCAGATCCCGGCGGACGTGGTTGCCAAGGAGCGCGCCATCCTGACGGAGCAGGCGCAGGGTGAGGGGAAGCCCCCGGAGATCGTGGCGAAGATGGTCGAAGGGCGCTTGCGCAAGTCGCTCGGCGAGATCACGCTCGCGGGTCAAGCTTTCGTCAAGGATCCCGATATCACGATCGAGAAATTGCTGAAGGGCGCGAAGGCCGAGGTGGTGGCCTACGAGCGCTTTGAAGTCGGAGCGGGTATCGAGAAGAAACAGGAGGACTTCGTGGCGGAAGTGATGGCGCAGGTGTCCAGCGCGACACCCGCCAAGCACTGAGGCGCAGTAAGGTCAGCGAAAAAACCCCGCCCCGCGCGGGGTTTTTTCCATCGGCAGTCTGCTTTCGGACGAGGTAAGCACAAAATGGCGGTCGGCTCTTCCAAATACTCGCGAATCCTGGTGAAGCTGTCGGGCGAGGCGCTCCTCGGCTCCGGTGACTACGGTATCGATCCGGCGGTGTTGAAACGCATCGCCGGCGAAATCCAGGAAATTCTCCAGATGGGCGTGCAGGTCGCCGTGGTGATCGGCGGCGGCAACATCTTTCGCGGCGCGGGACTGGCGCGCGCGGGCATGGATCGCGTCGCGGCGGATCACATGGGCATGCTCGCGACCGTGATGAACTCCCTCGCGATGCAGGACGCGTTGGAGAGTCTGGGTCTGTTTGCCCGTGTCATGTCGGCCATCCGCATCAACGAGGTCTGCGAGGACTACATCCGGCGCCGCGCGGTGCGCCATCTCGAGAAGGGGCGTGTGGTCATTTTCGCCGCCGGCACCGGCAACCCTTTCTTCACCACCGACACCGCCGCATCGCTGCGTGCGATCGAGATCAATGCCGACATCCTGCTGAAGGCCACCAAGGTGAACGGTGTCTATTCCGATGACCCGGTGCGCAACCCCGCCGCCACGCGCTATAGCCGCCTCACATTCGACAAAGTGCTGGCGGACAAGCTGAACGTGATGGATGCGACCGCCATTGTCATGTGTCGGGACAACCACTTGCCTTTGCGTGTCTTCAATCTCAACAATCCGGGTGACCTGACGCGCATCGTGCGCGGCGACGACGTGGGTACGACGGTCACCTTCGAGTAGGAGAGAGCAGCAATGCTGGACGATATCAAGAAAGACGCCCGTGAGCGCATGACCAAGTGTGTTCAGACCTTCCAGGCGGACATGAAGAAGCTGCGTACGGGCCGGGCACATCCGAGCCTCATCGAGCATCTGAAGGTCGACTATTACGGCACCGACACACCCCTCAACCAGGTAGCCAACATCGCCGTCGAGGACGGCCGCACCCTCGTCGTCTCCCCCTGGGAGAAGACCATGGTCCAGCCGATCGAGAAGGCCATACACAAGTCCGACCTGGGCCTGAATCCCATGACCGCGGGCACCGTCATTCGTATTCCGATGCCGGCGCTCACCGAGGAGCGGCGCCGCGATATCACCAAGGTCTTGCGTCAGGACGCCGAAGGCGCCCGCGTGGCTGTACGCAACGTGCGCCGCGATGTCATGGCCGACATCAAAGACTTGTTGAAGGAGAAGCAGATCTCCCAGGACGACGAGAAGCGCGCCGAGGCCGAGATCCAGAAGCTGACCGACAAGCACATCGCCGACATCGAGCAGGCGCTGGCGGCGAAAGAGAAGGAGGTTATGCAGGTTTGATGGTGAGCGCCTCGCCCCACATCGTGCCCCGGCATGTCGCGATCACCATGGACGGCAATGGACGCTGGGCCGCCGCCCGCGGCCTGGCCCGTTCGGCCGGCCACAAGGCGGGTCTCGATCCCGTTCGGATGTGCATTCAGGAGTGCACCCGGCGCAAGGTGAGCGCGCTGACCCTGTTTGCCTTCTCGAGTGAGAACTGGCGCCGTCCGGTGGAAGAGGTCGCGAGCCTCATGGGGCTGTTCGTGGAGGCGCTCGATCGCGAGATCGCCGAGTTGCACGCCAACGGCGTGCGGGTCCGGTTCATTGGCGACCGCCACACGCTCTCGGTCCGGCTGCAGTCCCAGATCGCCGCGGCCGAGGAGCGTACTGTGAGCAATGATGGGCTGAAGCTGCAGATTGCCATGAGCTACGGGGGCCGCTGGGATATTGTCCAGGCAGCTCAAAAGCTTGCGAAGCAAACCGCAAGTGGTGCTCTAAGAGCTCAGGACATTGACGAGGAGCGCTTCGCCGCCCACCTGCAGCTGGCCGGGCTGCCCGATGCCGAGCTTTTGATCCGCACCGGTGGTGAACAGCGCATCAGCAATTTTCTACTCTGGAACGCCGCCTACGCGGAGCTCTTTTTCACCGACCGCCTCTGGCCCGATTTCACCGTTGCGGATTTCGAGTCGGCCCTGACGTTCTTCAGCGGCCGACAGCGACGCTTCGGCCTCACGGGCGAGCAGATCGTCTCGGGTGGCCGGGCATCGTGACCGAATCGCTGCGCAAGCGAATCATCACCGCGGTAGTGCTCGCGGTGTTGTTTCTCGGCGTTCTGTTGTGGTTGCCTGCGATCGCGACCGTGATCGTGATGACCGCGCTCGTGTTGGCGGGAGCCTGGGAATGGTCGGCGTTTCTGCGTGCGCATCTGAACGTCGCGCGCGCTGGCTACGTCGTGCTCGTTGGGTTGCTGCTGCCTGCCGCCTGGTATGCCACGGCCTTGCCTGATGGGCTGCATCTGGTTCTGCTCACCGCGCTGCTGTGGTGGCTCATCGCGTTGGCCTGGATCATTTTCGCGCCGCGAGCGGTTGCGCCCTGGTCGGCGGGTCTCGCCGGGGTGCTTGCCCTGGTTCCGGCGTGGCTCGCGCTCGTGCGCCTGCGGCTGGATCTTCCTCATGGGGCGCAGTGGGTGTTGTTCACGTTACTGCTTGTCTGGAGCGCCGACATTGGTGCCTACTTCGCCGGCCATCGCTATGGACGCACGCGTCTTGCTCCGAATGTCTCGCCGGGAAAGACCTGGGAAGGTGTGCTGGGCGGATTCGGCCTGAGCGCCGTCGTGGCGGTCGCTGGAAGCGCGTGGTTCGCGCTACCGCTGTATACCTTCGTGCCGCTGTGTCTGGCCGCCGTGGGCTTCTCGATTGTCGGGGATCTGACGGAAAGCCTCTTGAAGCGCTTCGCCGGGGTCAAGGACAGCGGTACTCTGTTTCCAGGTCATGGGGGAGTAATGGATCGTATCGATAGCGTGACGAGCGCCGCTCCGGTGCTGTTTTTCGGACTGACCATGCTGGGAGTGGTCGCGTGATCGGTGTAGCCATCCTCGGCTCCACGGGCTCCATTGGCGAGAGCACTCTCGATGTGGTCGCGCGTCATCCCGATCGCTTCCGACTGGTCGCGATCGGCGCCAATCGCAATGTCGCGAAGTTGGCGGAACAGATCGCGCGCCATCGCCCCGACTATGCGGCCCTCGCCGATGAGACAGCCGCTGCGGAGTTGCGCAGCCTGCTCGCGCAGCGCGGCGCGTCCGGTCCAACACGCATCCTCGCGGGGCCGCAGTCGCTCACGGAAATCGCGGCGCTCACGGAGGTGGATGCGGTCATGGCGGCCATCGTCGGCGCCGCCGGCCTACGCTCGACTTTGGCCGCGGCGCGCGCCGGCAAGCGTCTGTTGTTGGCCAACAAGGAATCGCTCGTCATGGCCGGTCCGCTGTTGATGGACGCGGTGCGCTCTGGTGGGGCGACACTCCTGCCGATCGACAGCGAGCACAACGCCATCTTCCAGTGCATGCCAAACAACATGCGAGTCGGAGAGGCATCCCCTGGAGTCCGGCGCGTACTGCTGACTGCATCCGGCGGTCCTTTCCGTGATTGGACCCACGAGGCGATCGCCACGGCGACCCCGGAACAGGCGTGCGCTCATCCCAACTGGGTCATGGGACGCAAGATCTCGGTGGATTCGGCGACGCTCATGAACAAGGGCCTCGAGCTCATCGAGGCGTGCCTGCTGTTCGGGCTTCCTCCGCAGCAGGTCGAGGTAGTGGTTCACCCGCAAAGCATCGTGCATTCCGCCGTCGAATATGAGGACGGCTCGGTGCTCGCTCAGCTAGGCTCCCCGGATATGCGCACGCCGATTGCCCACGCGTTGGCCTGGCCGGAGCGGATCGCCTCGGGTGTGAGCTTCCTGGACCTCATCAGGACGGCACGCCTGGATTTCCGTGCGCCGGACCCGGAGAAGTTCCGCTGCCTGGCGTTGGCGCAGGCTGCCGCGCGCGCCGGTGGGCTCGCCCCGGCCATACTCAACGCCGCGAACGAGGTCGCCGTGCAGGCGTTCCTGGACCGTCAATTGAACTTTCTGGAGATTGCGACAGTCATTGAAGCCGTAGTCGCACGAAGTGGCGGCGGGGTCATCGGCTCACTCGAGGATGTTTTGGCCGCTGATGCGGAAAGCAGACAACGGGCTCGTGAGCGGGTTCTGAGCTCGCGTGCACCACTGGCCAAGGGTGAGGTAGCTAGGGGCGCCCGCGCATGAGTGTGATCTGGTACGCATTGTGGTTCATCGTGGCGGTGAGTTTGCTCGTCACGGTGCACGAGTTCGGCCACTACTGGGTCGCGCGGCGCCTGGGGTTCAAGGTGCTGCGGTTCTCGGTCGGCTTCGGCAAGCCTTTGTTGAGCAAAGTCGCGGGCCCGGACCGCACGGAATATGTCCTGGCCGCCATCCCCCTGGGCGGCTACGTGAAGATGCTCGATGAGCGTGAGGGACCGGTTCCGCAGCAGGACCTGGCGCGCTCTTTCACGCGCAAACCCCCCTGGCAACGTATTCTCGTGCTGTTGGCCGGCCCGGCTTTCAACATCCTGTTCGCCATCCTCGTCCTGTGGGGGATGTTCTGGTGGAGCGGGGACACGGAACCGAAGCCGATTGTCGGCGATGTCATGGTCGGCTCGATTGCCCAGCGGGCGGGGCTGCGCTCGGGCGATGAGATCAAAGCGGTGAATGGCGCCCCGGTGGCGGCTCAGCGCGATGTGATGTTCGATCTGCTGGATGCGATGAGCTCACGCGGCGATGTGGCCCTGACAGTGCGTGGGAGCGATGGCCGTACGAGGGTGGCCACGCTGAGTGTTCCCGATAATGCGCAGCGCGTTCGTCTCACCGAGGTCTCGGAGCTTTTCCGTGGCCTTGGATTCGAATTTTGGGTGCCGCCCATGCCGCCTGTCATCGGTACCGTGGTGCCGGAGGGTCCGGCGGCGCGCGCGGGTCTGCAGCCGGGTGATCGCATCATCGCCATCCAGGGTAGGGCGGTCAAAGACTTCCGGGACGTTGCTGATCAGATCAGCGCCCATCCCGGTGAGACGCTCGACATCACCTATCGTCGCGCCGGGGTCGATCACACAGTGCCGGTGAGCGTGGCCAGCGAGGAGGGCAGCGGCGGCAAACGGGTGGGACGCATCAGCATCAAAAACGCAACGCCGTCCGCCAAAGCGGCTGACAGTATTCTGGTGCACACCGACTTTACTCTCGGCGGCGCTCTCGAGCGCGCCTCGGAGGAGGCCTGGAATCTGACGGTGATGCAGGGCCGGCTGGTGGCCCGCATGGTGACCGGGCACGTGTCGGTGAAGAACCTGAATGGGCCGTTGTCCATTGCCGAATACGCGGGCGAGTCGGCCGAGGCCGGGGCGGAAACCTTCCTGGAATTCCTCGTCATGATCTCGCTGTCGTTGGGCTTTCTGAACATGCTGCCCATACCCATCCTCGACGGCGGGCAGATCGTGTTTCAAGCCGTCGAGTGGCTCAAGGGCAGTCCGCTGTCGGAGCGGGCGCAGGCCTTCGGCCAGCAGGTCGGCATAGCGTTGCTCATCCTCCTGATGGGCGTGGCGCTTTTCAACGACATCGCGCGCCAGTTCAGTTGAGTTGCTAGTTGGATAGTGGATAGGGGATCTGACGTCCCCGCGGGGAGGCTGTGTCGCTCGAGCGGCGCGCTCCCGCGGTGGGCTCGTTAAAAACGTTCGTAAAAACACACGAAAGCAAGACACTGATGGTTGAAAGCATGAAGCGTCGCGTCGCCTTGGCGGTCTCGGTCGCACTGTTTGGTACTGAAGCGCTGTTCTTGTCGCAGGCGGCGCTCGCGCAGGCGACCACGGCCAGCGAGGCGGACTTCGTCGTGGGCGATATCAAGGTCGAGGGCCTGCAGCGCGTCTCGGAAGGCACGGTCTACAACTACCTGCCCGTCAACATCGGCGACCACCTCACGCCGCAGCGCGTCCGTGAGGCGATTCGCGCCCTGTATGCAACGAACTTCTTCCGCGACGTGCAGATGCGACGGGACGGCAACACGCTGATTGTCGTTGTGCTCGAGCGTCCGTCGATCGAGAGCTTCGAGATCACCGGCAACAAGGACATCAAAACCGAGGATCTGCAGAAGTCCCTGCGCAATGTGGGTCTGGCGACCGGCAAGACCTTCGACCGGTCGGTGCTGGAGGACGTGACCCAATACCTCACCGACCAATACTTCAGCCGCGGCAAATACGGCGTGCGCGTCGACACGAAGGTCGACGAGGAGTCCGGCAACCGCGTGAAGATCAAGATCGATATCAAGGAAGGCAAGCGCGCCAAGATCCGCGAGATCAACATCGTCGGCGACACGAAGTTCAAGCAGAAGGAGATCCTCGAGACCCTGGAGCTGAAGACGCCCAACTGGCTCTCCTGGTACAAGCAGGATGATCGCTACTCGCGCGAGACGCTGACGGGTGACCTGGAGAAGGTACGCAACTTCTACATGGACCGTGGCTACGCGAACTTCAACATCGAGTCCACGCAGGTTGCCATCGCCCCCGAAAAGCAGGACATCTTCATCACCGTCAACGTGCAGGAGGGCGAAGTCTTCAAGCTCGGTGAGATCAAGCTCGCCGGCACTTTCGTGGTGCCGAAGAAGGAGCTCGAACAGCTCCTGCTCGTCTCTCCGGGAGAGATCTTCAATCGCAAGCTCATCACCACCACCCAGGAGCTGATCCAGAACCGCCTGGGTCGCGATGGCTACGCGTTCGCGAAGGTCGAGCCGGTGCCCACGCCGGACAACGCCACCCACACCGTGCAACTGACTTTCTTCATCGACCCGGGTAACCGAGTCTACGTGCGCAACATCACCTTCTCGGGCACCAACCGGATCAACGACGAGGTGCTCCGCCGCGAGATGCGCCAGCTCGAGGGCGGCTGGCTTTCCAACACCTCGCTCGAGCGCTCCAAGCAACGCATCCAGCGCCTCCCGTACGTGAAGACCGTGGACTTCGAGACCACGCCGGTCACGGGAGCCCCCGATCTCGTCGACGTGAACTACAAGATCGAGGAGGGGCCGAGCGCGCAGTTGGGTGGCGGTATCGGCTATTCGGAGACCTACAAGTTCCAGCTCAACGCGAGCTACTCGGACGCGAATTTCCTCGGCACCGGGCAGCGCGTGGCGGTTGAGTTGAACGGTGGCGCCTTCAGCAAGGTCTACAGCCTGGCCTGGACGAATCCGTACACGACCATTGACAACCTGCAACGCACGATCTCGCTCAGCTACCGCGATGTGACGCAGTTCGTTTCGTCCTCGTCGAACTTCTCGTCCAAGACCCTGAGCGTCGGGCCGACCTGGGCCTACCCCATCACGGAATACCAGTACGTCCGGTTCGGAGCGGTGCTCGAAAGCGCGCAGCTGCTGACCAGCTCGCTCGGCAGCGCGCTCCAGGCGCAGCAGTGGGTGCAGTCGAATGGACATCCCTATTCGCGCCTCGCGCACGACGACAACTCGAACAACGAGTACGTCTTCTACGGCACCAACTTCAAGGACGTGCAGCTCGTTCTGGGTTGGGATTTCGATACGCGCAATCGCACGCTGTTCGCCGATCACGGCTCACGAGTGTCCTTGTCAGGCTCCACCACGACACCGGGCGCGGATGTGGAGTACTACATTGCCAATGCCGCGGCCCTACACTATTTCCCCCTGAAGTGGGGCTTCGCCTTTGTGGCGAATGCGGCGGTCGATTATGGATCGGCCTTTGGACACACCACCACCATTCCGCCCTACCGCCAGTTCTTCGGGGGCGGTCCGGACAACGTTCGCGGGTTTCGCGAAAGCCGCCTGGGCCCCGCGGACGAATTCGGTAACCCCTACGGCGGCAACTTGCGCATCACCAGCCAGAACGAGCTCATCTTTCCGATGCCGGCCAAGTGGCGCAGCAGCGCCCGGGTGAGCGCATTCTTCGACCTGGGCGGTGTCTATGAGACCGGCGATAAACTCAAGTTCTACGGGCCGGACGGCATCACCCCGCAGACCTACCACCTGACGGAGTGGAGCGATCTCAAACGCTCGGTCGGTATCTCCGTGCAGTGGCTGGCGCCACTGGGGCTCTTCCGTTTCAGCCTGGGCGTCCCTCTCAATGCCAGGCATGGGGACCCTCTCTACAATAGATGGTTTGGCGACCAGACCGAGGTCTTCCAGTTCTCCATCGGCCAGGCATTCTAAAGACGCAAGGAACGGGAGACGCAAGGAACGGGCCTTCTGGCCCGGTCTGGCGCATAATATGGGGTTTCCACAGGTTGCGACGTTATTGAGGTAGGTATTGCCGTGAAGCGCTTGATCAGCACCAATTTGTTGGCCTGGATGATTGCCGTCGCCGGCTCGCTGGCCGTCATGCCGGCGTGGGCCGAGCTCAAGATCGGCGTCGTCGATTATGGCAAGCTCATGGAAGAGTCGCCGCAGGCGAAAACTGTCGTCGACGCCATCCGGACGGAATTCACCCCGCGGCAGCGCGACCTGCAGAACCAGCAGCAGGCGCTGAAGGCGAAAGAGGACAAGCTGCAGAAGGACGGGGCGACCATGACCGAGGACCAGCGCGCGCGTACCGAGAAGGAACTGCGCGACAGCTACCGCGATTTCACCCGCAAGCAGCAGGAAGTGCAGGACGATTTCAACGCGCGCAAGAACGAGGAGATGTCCCGACTGCAGCGCACGTTGATCGAGGAGGTTCGTGTTTACGCCAAGGCGCAGAACTTCGACCTCGTGATCGCCGACGGCGTCATCTACGCGACGCCGACGCTCGATATCACGCCCGCGATCCTGACTGCCTTGCAGTCCCACGCGGGCAGCAAGACGTCCGCCCCTGCGCCAAAGCCGCAAGGCAAGTAATAGGTCGCGCGTCGACGGACATGCCGCGCGCGCCAACTCGCTCAGGTGATCGGTACTGTTATGGCGATCTCGGTTGGAGAGCTCGCCGTCCGGTTCGGTTGTGAACTGCGCGGTGATCCCGACACACTCGTCGACCACGTGGCGACGCTCGCCTCGGCGGACGCGCGCTCGTTGTCTTTTCTGGCCAATCCGCGCTACAAGCCGCAGTTGGCCCAGACGCGCGCGGGAGCTGTTGTGTTGGACAAAGCTTCCGCCGCGGAGTGTCCGACCACTGCGTTGGTTTGTGCGAACCCGCATGCCGCGTACGCCCGAATCGCGGCCGTTCTCCATCCGCGCCCCCACGGCCCTCCGGGGATCCACGCCTCGGCGATAGTGGCCGACAGCGCGCGGATCGATCCGACTGCCCACGTTGGGCCGTTGTGCGTCATTGGTGAGCGTGTCGTCATCGGCCCTCGTACCTACGTTGGTCCGCATTGCGTTCTGGAAGACGACGTCACGCTCGCCGAGGACATCTACCTCGCCGCCAAGGTCACTCTGTGCCGGTCCGTTCAGGTTGGCGCTCGTACGATCATGCAGCCCGGGGTGGTCATTGGGGGAGATGGTTTCGGTTTTGCCGCCGAACAGCGCCGTTGGATCAAGGTGCCCCAGGTGGGCACGGCGCGCATTGGCCCCGATGTCGAGATTGGAGCCAATACGACAGTCGATCGCGGTGCGGTCGAGGACACGGTAATCGAGGAGGGGGTCAAGCTCGACAACCTCATCATGATCGCTCATAACGTCCACGTTGGCGCACACACGGCCATCGCCGCTCTCACCGGAGTATCCGGCAGCACGACAATTGGTAAGCGCTGCCAAATCGCAGGAGAAGTCGCCATCGGAGGCCATCTCACGATCTGCGACGATGTGGTTTTCCTGGGCACCACCATGGTGAGTCATTCGATCACGGAGCCCGGCGTATACTCCAGCGGCATTCCGCTCGAGAAGGCCACTGTGTGGCGCCGCATGGTCGCGCGCTTCAAGCGCCTCGACCGGCTCGAAGCTCGAATAAAGAAACTCGAAAGCGGCCAGCCGCCGAAGCAGCAGGACGAGGATGATGACTGACCCGAAGCATTTCGATATCAGCGAGATTCTGCGGTACCTACCGCACCGCTATCCCTTTCTGCTCGTGGACCGTGTCCTCGAGATACAGCCCGGGGAGTCCATCACCGCGTTGAAGAACGTGACCTACAACGAGCCGTTCTTTCCAGGTCACTTTCCCGGCCGGCCGGTCATGCCGGGCGTCATGATCATCGAGGCGCTCGCGCAGGCCACCGGGATCCTCGCTTTCTCGAGCGCGAACGTGGTCCCGACCGAGCAGACCCGATTCTATTTTGTGGGCATTGACAAAGCCCGCTTCCGTAAGCCGGTCATTCCCGGTGATCAACTCATTCTCAAGGCGACGGTGCAGCGCGCGCTCCGAGGCATCTGGAAGTTCGAGACCTTGGCGTTGGTCGGTGATACCGAGGTGGCCCATGCCGAGATGATGGTTGCGCCGGAGACCGGGAAGTGATCGACTCGAGGGCGATTGTATCGCCAAAAGCGCAACTCGCTTCCGACGTGACTGTGGGCCCGTTTTCCATCATCGGGCCGGACGTACAGATCGGACCGGGTACCGTGGTAGGTCCCCACGCCGTGATCAACGGTCCAACCGTGATCGGGGCGGACAACCGCATCTTCCAGTTCGCTTCCATCGGCGATGCGCCGCAGGACAAGAAATACAAGGGCGAGCCAACCCGATTGGAGATCGGCGACCGCAACGTCTTCCGCGAGAGCTGCACGATGAACCGGGGCACCGCCCAGGACAAGGGTGTCACTCGCATCGGCAACGACAACCTGTTCATGGCCTACTCCCACGTGGCCCATGACTGTCAAGTTGGGAGCAACACGGTGTTCGCGAATTGTGCCGCTCTCGCCGGACATGTTGAGATCGGGGATTGGGTGACACTCGGTGGGCTCACGGCGGTTCACCAGCACGTCAAGATCGGAGCACACGCGTTCCTCGCCGGCGGATGCATCGCTCAGCGTGATGTCCCGCCGTATGTCATGGTTGCGGGAAACCCGGCGATCCCTCACGCGGTGAACTCCGAAGGATTGAAGCGACGTGGGTTCGATGAGGAGCAGATTCGACACATCCGGGAGGCGTACCGGATTCTCTACCGCTGCGATCTGAAACTCGCGGACGCCTTGGAGAAGCTGCGCGCCTTGGGTGTCACCCAGCCGGAAGTCCGCACGTTCGCGGAGTTTGTCGCGTCCTCGACGCGTAGCATCGTGCGGTGAGGGCGCGGCTAGCTGCCGGAGTCGCAGTTTGATGCCGGGGCACTGCGCGTGAGGGTCGGGGCGGCTCCTGGGAAAATGCGCGTCGAAAAAAATCACGGACGGACCGTGATTTTTTCCGGCATTCCCTCGCAATCGCACAGCGTCGCGTCACATTCGGCCGTGCCAAGATTCCACGTGGTCACGCGCGACGCAATGCGATTACTCGGCATTTTCCAAGGAGCCGCCCCGACCCTCACGCGCAGCTCCCCGCCTCGCATGGGTCGTAAAAATGGGCTCTGAGGCCTTACGTGTTGCAATCGTCGCGGGCGAGTCCTCGGGGGACCAGCTCGGGGCGGCCCTGATCACGGCTATGCGGGCCAAGGTGCCCGACGCGCAGTTCTTTGGTATGGCGGGGCCGAAGATGATTGCCGCAGGCTGTGAGGCTTGGGCGGCGTCTGAGGAAATCGCAGTAATGGGGCTCGCGGAGGTGTTGCCTCATTTACCGCGCTTGATTCGGCTACGCGCGTCGCTGGTGGCGCGCTTCCGCGCCGCACGCCCGCATGTGTTCGTTGGCATCGATTCACCGGCGTTCAATCTGGGGCTCGCGAAGCAACTGCGGAACGCTAACACCAAGACGGTGCAGTACGTCGCGCCGCAAGTCTGGGCGTGGCGCCAAGGACGTGTGCGCGGCATTGGGCGAGCGTGCGACCTGGTGCTGTGCCTGCTTCCGTTCGAGACGAGCTTTTACGAGCGCCATGGCGTGCCGGCTGTGTTCGTCGGGCATCCGTTGGCGGATCAGATACCGTTGGATGTGGATCGCGAGGGAGCCCGGCGCGCTCTCGACCTGCCCCTCGACGCCACCGTTATCGCACTGCTGCCGGGGAGCCGTCTCGGTGAAGTGGAGCGCTTGGGCGCTGACTTTGTTGCCGCCGCCGCGTGGATCGCCGAGCGTCGGCCGGGCACTCGCTTCGCAGCCCCAATGGCTTCCCCGCGCGTTCGTGAAGCGTTTGAGAGAAAAGTCGCGGAAGTCCCTAACGCGCCTGGGATCAACGTGTTCGACGGTCAGGCACAGCGCGTTCTGGCCGCCGCCGACGCGGTGATCGTTGCCTCTGGAACGGCGACCCTGGAGACACTACTCTCGCGTCGGCCCATGGTGGTGGCGTATCGTTTCGGCGCGATCACCGCATTCGTGTTGCGCGGACTGAAACTGGTGAAGGTGCCTTATTTTTCACAACCCAATCTGCTCGTCGGCCGGCGGCTGGTGCCTGAGTTCTTGCAGGAGCAAGTGACGGGCGCCAGCCTTGGCGCGGCGCTCTTGCGCGAGCTCGACGATCGTGAGTTTCTGACCGAGCTGCAGCGGGAATTCCGCTCCGTTCACGAGACACTCCGTCGCGGTGGTGCGGACCTCGCCGCCTCGGCGATTCTCGATTGCGTGCGAGGTGGCGGCGCATGATGTTAGTGCGCCCATCGTCGCGGATCGCCGGCGTTGACGAAGCGGGGCGGGGCCCTTTGGCCGGACCGGTGGTTGCTGCCGCCGTGATCCTCAACCCGCGCCGCCGGGTCGAAGGTCTCGCCGACTCCAAGGTGCTTCCTGCCGAGGAGCGGGAGCGTCTAGCCATACTCATCCGCGCTCGCGCGCTCGCTTGGTCCGTGGCCTGGGCCGACCGCGACGAGATCGATAGCCTCAACATCCTGGGCGCCACCTTCCTCGCGATGCGTCGTGCGTTGTTGGGGCTGCCCGTGTGCCCCACACACATCAAGATCGATGGGAATCAGCTCCCGCGCCTCGACGATTTGAATCTGGGCTGCAAGGTGCAGGCCATCATCGAGGGAGATGCGACGGTGCCTGCGATCAGCGCGGCATCCATTCTGGCGAAGACGGTGCGCGATGCGATGATGCGGGATCTGGATCGTTGTTATCCAGGGTTTCGGCTGGGTGAGCACAAGGGTTACAGCACGCCCGCACACCTCGAAGCGTTGCGCGAGCGGGAGCCGTCACCCCTGCATCGCCGATCGTTCAGCCCCGTGCGGATCGCGTTCGATGCGTTGAATGACCCGCAGCTCCAGCTCCTGACCGGCACGAGCGATGACTGAGTTCGTTCACCTTCGCCTACACACCGAATATTCGCTGATCGACAGCGTGGTGCGAGTGCCCGAGCTCGTGGATGCGGTGAGCGCGGCAGGTATGGCGGCGGTTGCGGTGACCGATCAAAGCAACCTGTTCGCGATGGTGAAGTTTTACCGCGCGGCGCTCGCGAAGGGCGTCAAGCCCATCGTCGGTGTCGACTTGCTCGTACGGGAAACGGGCGAGCGGGTGCAGCCGTCGCGGATCACCCTGTTGTGTCAATCGCAGACCGGCTACCGAAACGTCACGCGTCTGGTGAGCCGCGCCTACCTGGAAGGCCAGCAACGTGGGATCCCAACAATCGACCGCGACTGGCTGACGCTCGAGAATCTCGAGGGACTCATCGCACTTTCATGCGCGACCGAAGGCGACATCGGCCGAGCGCTGGTGAACGCACGCGAGAAGGATGCCGAGCGCTCGCTCGACCAGTGGACCTCGCTTTTTCCTGGCCGCTTCTACATCGAGCTGCAACGCCTCGGCCGACCTGACGAAGAGGGCTACATTGCGGCCGCCGTTGCTTTGGCGGCCCGGCGCAACATCCCCGTCGTCGCGACGAATCCCGTTCGCTTCCTGAAGCCGGACGACTTCGAGTCGCACGAAGCGCGGGTCTGCATTCACGACGGAACGCTGCTGGCGGATCCGGGCCGCCCGCGGCGCTACTCTCAACAACAGTACCTGCGCACCCCGCATGAAATGGCGCTGTTGTTCGCGGACGTGCCGGAGGCGCTCACCAACTCGGTGCAAATCGCGCGCCGCTGCAGCTTGGTGCTGAAGCTTGGAGAAGCGCGGCTGCCTCCCTACCCAGTACCGGGTGGAATCACCACCGAGGATTTCATCCGCGCGCAGGCGGCCGCCGGCTTGGAGAAGCGGCTCGCGATCGTCCCTGAAGCGTTGGTGTCGGGTTATCGCGAGCGTCTACGGACTGAGCTCGATGTCATCTGTCAAATGGGCTTCGCGGGGTACTTTCTCATTGTCGCGGATTTTATCCGTTGGGCGCGTGAGAACGGGGTCCCGGTCGGTCCCGGCCGCGGCTCCGGCGCGGGCTCCGTCGTGGCCTTCAGTCTCGGGATCACCGACATCGATCCGCTGAAGTATGACCTTCTGTTCGAGCGCTTCCTCAATCCCGAACGCGTCTCGATGCCCGACTTCGATGTCGACTTTTGCATGGACGGGCGTGATCGCGTAATCGATTACGTGAGCCGCAAGTATGGTCGCGAGCGCGTCTCGCAGATCATCACGTACGGCACCATGGCGGCCAAAGCGGTGGTTCGCGACGTGGGGCGCGTGTTGGGACATCCATACGGCTTCGTGGATCGGATCGCGAAGCTCATCCCATTCGAGCTCGGCATCACGCTCGACGATGCGCTCACGAAGGAGCCGGAGCTCAAGAGACTTTATGACACCGAGGAGGAGATCAAGAACCTGATCGATCTTGCGCGCTCCCTCGAAGGTCTTACCCGCAATGCCGGAATGCACGCCGGCGGCGTGGTGATCGCGCCCTCGGTGTTGACCGACTACGCGCCGCTCTATTGCGATGAGCAGGGCGCGAGCGTCGTGACCCAATTCGACAAGGACGACGTCGAGGCCGCGGGCCTGGTGAAGTTCGACTTCCTGGGTCTGCGTACCCTCACCATCATCGACAAAGCCCTCGCCATCATCAATCTCATTCGGACCGAGAAGGGCGAGCCGCCGCTGGATATCGCGGCGATTTCCATGACGGACGTGAAGACCTTCACCCTGTTGAAGTCCTGCCGGACCACCGCGGTGTTCCAGCTCGAATCCCGTGGCATGAAGGACCTCATTCGGCGACTACAGCCGGACTGCTTCGAGGACATCGTCGCGCTGGTCGC
>CAYNTW010000125.1:0-11690 GCA_964400085.1 uncultured Steroidobacteraceae bacterium
GGGATAGCGGTCATATTCTGCTCGCTCGGCATTCTCGCTGGCTATCCAATGGTGTCGCTCACGGCGGCTTTGCTCTTCTCCATCGCCAGCGTCATGACGTTCTCAAAAGGCACGTGGCTAATGGTGTCCCTGGGGCTATTGGCGAACACTGTTGCGTGGCTGTTGGTAGTCGGAAAGGCGCGACGCGGTGTCGGTCGTTTCGTCGCGGCCACCGCCGCGCTGCTCGCCGGCGTCGCGTGGTTGGCATACCGCAACGCACACGTATTGTCCGATCTCCTCGATTACAAGCTGAAAAGCACGTACCAGTCGGAAACAGCGGACTATCGGTATCGGTTCGCACTCGTCGCCCTGCACGCGATGACGGATTACCCTGTATGGGGCCTGGGCTTCCGCAACTATTCCGAAGTGGAGCGGTTATACCCAACCGAAATGCCGGAACCGAGCGAAAACGCTCATAACGTGTTTCTTCATATCGGAGCCGTGGCGGGCCTCCCGGCTCTCGCTGTGCTGCTCGCGCTCGTCGCGTACCCGTTTTTCCCATTTTGGTGCGCTTTGCGGACCCGGTTCGCGGGTTGGCTCGTGCTGCTCTACGTGGCGCTCACGTTCACAGTCTTCGTATTGAGCGGCTCGGTCCAACTGCAACTGATCGCGCAACCCTTCTTCTGGGTGTTTACGGGAATCGCATGCGGCTGGTATGCGAGCCTGCGCCCGCCGAGCAGATGCCAACGGATGCACAGTTCCGCCGCGACCTGACCATGAAACCCACCGCGAGCGACAGTCGCCATTTTGGCTTCGGCCGCAACTGGAAGCGCTTTCTCGCAGTCCTCAACGACGAGCGCGTGCGGATTGCCGAGGAGTCGCTGCGCACCATGCTCGGCGCCGCCACGCTGGAGGGCCGGACATTCCTCGATGTCGGCTCCGGCAGCGGACTCTTTTCGTTGGCCGCCATGCGCCTGGGCGCCGCACGGGTTCATTCTTTCGATTGCGATGCCGATTCCGTCGAATGCGCACGCGAGCTGCGCCGGCGATATTTTCCCGATCGAGCCTCATGGAATGTAGAGCAGGGCAGCGTGCTCGACCGATGCTACATGCAGTCGCTGGGCACGTGGGACGTGGTGTATTCGTGGGGGGTGCTGCATCACACGGGGAACATGTACGGAGCTTTCGCCAACACCGCCGCAGCGGTCCGCGCAGGTGGTTGTCTGTTCCTCTCTATCTATAACGATCAAGGCTGGAAGTCGACGGCCTGGTGGCGGATCAAGCGAGCCTACAATGCAAGTGCCATCGGGCGTGCCGCCGTTCTCTTTGCGTTCATCCCCTACAGCATCGCGGGCGCTCTGGCGGCTGATCTGGTCCGGTTGCGTAACCCGGTTGCGCGGTATTCCGCACACGTGCGCGGTATGTCGCACATCCATGACTGGGTCGACTGGCTCGGTGGCTTTCCGTTCGAGGTCGGCTCGCGGAGGGAGATCGAGTCCTATTTCAAGGCCATGGGCTTTTCGCTCGAGCGGCTGGTCAGCTGTGGGCGCGAGCACGGCTGTAACGAGTTCCTATTCCGCAAGTGCGTGTCGTCTTCCTGATACGAAGACTCGGTTGCGGCGGGGCGGAACGCCAGCTGGTCGCGCTCGTTCGCAATCTCGACCAGAACCGATTCTCGGTGACCGTGGTGACGTACTACTCGGGAGGAGAGCTCGCGGAGGCGCTGCAGGGCCTGCCAAACGTGCGGGTAGTGAGCGCGGATAAGCGCGGACGATGGGATCTCGTGGGGTTCATATCCCGGCTCCGCAGCCTCGTCCGCGAGGTGAGGCCCCAAGTCGTCCACGGCTATATGTACGGGGCGAACGAACTCGCACTATTGTTGGCGCGCGCTGTAGGGGCACGCGTCATTTGGGGAGTGCGCGCTTCAGGACTGGACATGCGGTACTACGACTGGATGACGCGCTTGTTGTACAGGACGGGCGCCTGGCTGTCGTCGCGCGTGGACGCGGTAATCGCCAACTCCGAAGCAGGACGCCGCTTCCACATCGAGCTCGGCTATCCCGCCCAACGGTTTTTCGTGATTCCGAACGGCATCGATACCGACCTTTATAGATATGACGATGAGGCGCGACGCCGGGTGCGAGCGCGGTGGAATGTGAGTGAGACGGAAGTGCTGATCGGGGTCGTCGCGCGCCTCGATCCGATGAAGGATCACGAGACCTTTCTGCAGGCGGCGGCAGTATTGGTCGGCACGGGAATGGCGGTGCGATTCGTGATCGTCGGCGCAGGGAGTCAGCAACAACGGCTACGCGTGGAGCGCATCACTACGCGGCTCAACCTGGACGCCCAAGTTGTCTGGGCAGGCGGCTGTCAGGATATGCCGGCTGTATACAGTGCAATCGACATTGTGACGTCCTCGTCGGCCTTCGGCGAGGGCTTCTCCAACAGTCTCGCCGAAGCGATGGCCTGCGAAAGGGTGTGTGTGTCCACGGACGTCGGCGATGCCCGCGCCATGTTAGGACTCTGCGGAGAAATCGTCCCTCCGAGACAGCCTGAGACCCTCGCTGCCGCGTGGAGGAAAGTGTTGGAACTGTCCTCGCAGGGGCGTGCCGCGCGAGGCCGTCAGGCGCGCGAACGTGTTATCGACAATTTCAGTGTGGCCACTCTCGCAACTCGTACTAGCGAGGTGCTGCTTCGTATCGCGGCAGGTGGGGAGCTGGGCGTCGCGACGCTCTGAACACAATGCGCTTCTACATCCTGGATGACTTGGTCAATCCCGCAAATGGCAAGCCGCTGCGCGTCGAAGATGCGCGTGTCGTAGAGCGCGACGGGCCGCATGTGGAACGCTGCGCTCACTGGTGCGGCTTGCGCGGGGTTTTGGTGGCCAAAGTGACGGAGTTGGAGTGCCGCACGTGCTCCCGGATGTGGATTGAAGAAGGAACGCTGGCAGAAGGGGCACAGCGTTACCCGATAGTAGCGGGCATCCCTCGCTTCGTAAGTGAGGCCGATGGAACCATCGACGACGACACTCGCGAGAGTTTCGGGTACGAATGGGAGCGCTTCGATTCAGTGCTGCCGGATTACGCCGTGGAGTTCGCGAACTACTTCGGAATCGTGCCGCCGGAGCTGCTGCGCGATGCCGTGGTGTTGGATGCAGGCTGCGGCATGGGCCGATGGGCGCGCCAGGTGGTGAAGGGGCCGGTACGGCAGCTGTACGCTGTTGACTTCTCGCGAGCAATCGATGTTGCGGCCTGCACGCTCGCGGATCAGCCGAAAGCCCACTGTATCCAAGCGGACATCTGCAAACTGCCGTTCCGATCCGGCGCCGTGAGCTTCAGCTATTGTCTGGGTGTGCTCCATCATCTCATCGACCCGGATGCCGGGATGCGCAGCCTCGCACGCGTGACCGCCGGACCGATGCTCGTATATCTATACTACGCTTTGGATAATCGTCCGCGATTTCACCGCTTGCTGCTTTCGATCGCTACCGCAGTACGGGTGGTGACCTCGCGCTTGCCGAAACGCGCGATGTTCATGTTGTCCTGGTTGATTGCAGCCCTGGTCTACTGGCCGCTTGCGCGCTTCGCTTGGGCCTTCGAGCGACTCGGCCTGACCGGCCTTGCGCACCAGGTCCCGCTGAGTCACTACCGTGACTATACCTTCAAGTTCATGGCGGGTGATGCATTCGACCGGTTTGCCACGCCGATCGAAAAACGCTATTCGCGCGAAGAGATTTCCGTGTGGTTTGCTCGGTACGGGCGCGCAGTGACGTTCTCTGATCGGACTCCTTTCTGGGTGAGCTTGGGACTCCCGCAGAAGTGATTCACGTTCTCCACCTCATTACAACCCTGCAGTCGGGTGGGACCCAGACGATGTTGGCCAACCTGGTCACAGGCGCAAATGGGGGCGGCTGCCTGCGTCACGTTGTGATCGAAATGACGGCGAATGGCGACTCCGGCGAGCGCATCAAGGAGCATGGAGTCCCTGTGTACTCGCTGGGCATGACGCGGGGCCGAATCAGCCCGGCCGCGGTGTGGCGCTTCGTTCGATTGTTGCGTCGCGAGCATCCGGCGATCGTGCAAACGTGGCTCTATCACGCCGATCTCATGGGGTTGCTCGCCTTGCCCGTGCTGGGCATCCCAGTGGTCTGGAATATCCGCAGCGCGTGGCACCTCGGACTCGAGAGCCCGGGCCCCAGATGGTGCGCGCGATTTTCGCATCTTCCGGCCGCTGTCGTCGTCAACTCGCGCAGCGGTGAGCGGGTGCACCGTGGCATCGGCTACCAGCCGCGTCGCTGGTGTTTTATTGGCAATGGGTTCGATCTGGACGTGTTCAAGCCAGATGCGCAGGCACGGACGCAATTGCGCAGGGAACTGGGCATCGCCTTGGGCACCTTGCTGGTCGGGCTCGTAGGACGTTGGGATCCGCACAAGGACCATGCAACGTTTCTCGCGGCTGCTGCGATCTTGAAACAGCGGTACCCCGACGTACGGTTCGTGCTAGCGGGCGAAGGGCTCGTTCGCGACAACCGCTCTTTATGGAATCTGATTGCCGAGCTGCGGCTGGCGGACTGCGTACACCTTCTCGGTAGGCGCGCCGACATCCCGCGGGTCACGGCGGCCCTGGATGTGGCCTCGTGTACGTCGATCGGGGAAGGTTTTCCCAACGTTGTGGGTGAGGCGATGTCGGCTGGGGTCCCGTGTGTGACCACCGATGTCGGGGATGCAGCGCTGCTGGTTGGCGACCGGGACATGGTCGTGCCGCCCCGTGATCCCGCGGCGCTCGCTGCGGCGTTGTCCCAGATACTTTCGCTGGAGGTTGCGGCTCGTCGCGCGAAGGGAATGCGGGCGCGCGCTTGGATCAGACAAAACCACAGCCTCCAGGCGGTTATCGGTCAATACGAGCGTCTCTACGAAGAATTGGTATCGGTTGCGACGCCTCGCGCGCGGGGCTGGATTTCTTGAATCTCGCGGAGTTCGACCTGTTCGCTCTGCGCAAAACGCTGGTCTTGGCAATCGAGCCCTTGACCCTTGTCGCCCTGATGCTGGCGATCGGCTGCCTGCTGTCATGGCTTGGTCGCTGGCGCGCAGCGGGCAGAGTGTTGATGACGATCGCAGTTGTAGTGTTTTTGCTGCTTGCGTACGGAGTGCCCTTCACCCGATGCGCACGGACTCTGGAAAACCAGTACAGTCCCATCGTCGACGCGAGTGCATTCAGCGACGTACACTGGATCGTGGTGCTCGGTGCAGGGCACACCTCTTCGCCGGCGGTTCCAGCCAACAGTCAAGCGGGAGCCTCCGCACTGTTTCGTATCGTCGAAGCGGTGCGACTGCATCGGGCAATTCCCCGCAGCCGCATTTTGTTCTCGGGTGGCGCCATCTACAACATGGTGTCCGAGGCCGCATTCGATCGCGATGTTGCGGTGGCGCTAGGAGTGAGTCCCGAGCAACTCACGCTGGAGCCGCATCCGCGTACGACCGCGGAGGAGTTTTCCTGTATCCAGCGCGTGGTGAGGTCAGAGCGATTCATTCTGGTCACCACAGCATTGCACATGCCACGGGCGATGATGCTCTCCCAAAGTTATGGGTTGGGGGCCATTCCTTCGCCTACGGACTATCGTACTCACCTGGCGGAGCACGGACCCATGGCCATTTGGCCGCACGCCGGGGCTTTCTCGCTCGCATCAGCCACGTTTCATGAGATCGCCGCAATCTCGTGGATGCGGATGAGGTTGGCCTTTGGCCGCCCGCTGGCGGAGCCCGGGTTGTGCGCGCGCCTGCCTGGGCCGGTCTGATCGTGTTTGATCTGGAAAGCGACCCACGCCCATTGGCGCGCAAAGGGCTCGACTAGTGTGTGGAATCGTCGGCGCGTTCGGTGCTCCCGGCTCGCGACAGGATTGGGTCGAAGCGGGCTGCCGCGCATTGCGCCATCGCGGCCCGGATGATTCGGGTGTCTGGCGCGAGCCTGCCGCCGGTATCGCTCTCGGGCAGACGCGTCTCTCGATTGTAGACCTCTCCGAGGCTGGCCGTCAGCCGATGGTGTCCTCGTGCGGACGCTACTGCATCGTCTTCAACGGCGAGATTTACAATCATCTCGAGCTGCGGCGCCAGCTATCCGGACGGAGCTGGCTCGGGCACTCGGACACGGAAACCCTGTTGGCTTGCCTGATGCACTGGGGAGTAGAGAAGACACTGCGGGCAACAGTGGGTATGTTCGCGTTCGCTTGGTTCGATTGCTTCGAGCGGCGTTTGATTCTCGCTCGGGATCGGCTCGGCGAGAAGCCGCTGTATTATGGGTACGCCGCGGACGCATTCGTGTTTGCCTCCGAGTTGCGGCCGCTGCGCGCGGCACCGGGCTTTGACGCGGCGATCGATCGGACGGCCCTTGCTCTCTATATGCGGCAGAGCTATGTGCCTGCCCCTCACAGTATCTATTCCTCACTACGAAAGATTCCGGCCGGCTCGTGGCTAGAGCTTACGCCGGTGCTGGTTACTGCTCGTTCCTTGCCCACACCTCGCCCCTACTGGTCCGCGACCGACGCCGCACTGGCAGGTGAGCGGGACCCTTTGCACCTGGGCGACTCCGAAGCAATCCGCACACTGGAGCAACTGCTTGCGGATGCGGTGCGGGGCCAGATGCTCGCGGACGTGCCGCTCGGCGCTTTCCTCTCCGGAGGAGTCGATTCCTCAACGGTCGTCGCGCTCATGCAGGCGCAATCCGCGAGGCCAGTGCAAACCTTTTCCATCGGATTCGAGGCCAATGAATACGATGAGGGAGGTTATGCGCGGCGGGTTGCCCAACACCTCGGGACGAATCACACGGAGCTGGTCGTACGGGCAGCGGATGCGCTGGCGCTCGTCCCGCAAATGCCAGCAGTATACGATGAACCGTTCGCCGATCCGTCGCAGCTGCCCACCTTCCTAGTCGCGCAACTGGCGCGGCGCCAAGTGACCGTCGCCTTGTCTGGAGACGGAGGTGATGAGTTGTTCGGTGGCTACAACCGCTATTTTCTGGGCGCACGTGCTTGGCCAAGCCTCGCCAGGATACCGCGGTCGCTGCGTTGCGGGATCGCTCACGGCCTGAGAGCTTTGTCGCCCGGAACCTGGGACCGGCTGGCTGCGGGGCTGCTCCCCATCGTACCGTCCCGATATCGCTTGGCGATGGTGGGTGACAGGGCGCACAAGATTGCCGGTGTCCTGGAGTGTTGCAGGGAGGAGGATCTATATCGGCGCCTGGTGAGCCAACATTGGCCCGAGCCGGTGGTGCTCGGGGCCGAAGCGGCGAATAACACGATAGCGGCGAACTACACCAGTGGCTCGCAGTGGCCCTCGTTGTCGAGTCTGATGCCTCGGATGATGTTGCTCGACTCTATCACGTATCTGCCGGATGACATTCTCGTCAAGGTCGATCGTGCCGCGATGGCCGTCAGCCTCGAGACGCGCGTCCCGCTGCTCGACCACCGGGTTTTCGAGTTCGCATGGCGCCTGCCTTTGCACCTGAAGGTACGTGGGGGTCAGGGCAAGTGGATCCTGCGTCAGGTCCTGCATCGTCATGTCCCTCAACAACTCGTCGAACGGCCCAAGATGGGGTTTGGCGTGCCGCTCGATGCGTGGTTGCGCGGCCCGTTGCGAGAGTGGGCGGAACATCTGCTCGTGGAATCACGCTTGCGAGGCGAGGGGTTGCTCAACGCGAGTGTCATTCGACGCCGCTGGAACGAGCACCTGTTGGGCAGGCGGAATTGGCAGTACGCGCTCTGGAACGTGCTCATGTTCCAGGCATGGCTGGCGGCGGCATGATGCGGGAGCTGATTCCATGGTGGGGACGTATCGCGGCCAAGCTCGTCCTGTCCCGACTTCCGGCAGGATACGCCCTGTGGCGCCGGCTCAATCTCTTTACACACGGTGCCATGCATCACCCCGACTATGCGTTGCGGGTATTCCAACAGCATTTCGCCCATGCGCGACTCCCGCTCGGAAGGGGATTTGTCGCGCTGGAGCTCGGACCGGGGGACTCATTGTCGTCGGCGCTCATCGCGGCAGCCCACGGCGCGGCGCATACGTATCTCGTGGATGCCGCTCCGTTTGCAACTTCCGACCTGGAGGTCTACCGGAATCTCGCGCGCCGCCTGCGAGCGCGAGGTCTCGATCCTCCTGATCTGGAGCAGGTGCGTGAGATCGGCTCCGTGCTGCGGATCTGCCGCGCTTCGTACCGGACTCGGGGTCTGGATTCGCTCCGGGAAATTCCCGCGGCGAGCGTCGATTTCATCTGGTCGCATGCCGTGCTGGAGCATATCCGGCGGCGCGATTTTGCGGAGTTCGCGTACGAGACGCGCCGCATTATCCGTGACGGCGGGATCTGCTCGCATCAGGTCGATCTCCAGGATCATCTCGGGGGCGCGTTGAACCACCTGCGTATCCCATCGCGCTGGTGGGAGGCTGAGTGGATGGCCCGCTCGGGCTTTTACACGAACCGGCTGCGGATGGCGCAGATGATCCAGTTGTTCGAGACCGCCGGGTTCAGCGTGACGACTCTGGCCACGAAATGCTGGGAGACGATGCCGACGCGGCGCAGTGCTTTCGCCCGCGAGTTCCAAAATTGCGACGTTGCGGATCTGTTGGTCAAGACCTTCGAGGTGGCGCTGACTCCCGTTGGAAAACGTCACGGGAGTGTCTGCGCCGCACGTATCGGGCGCGATTACCGCAGGCGTGGGTCGGTGCGCAACCGTCCAAAGCGAAGTGCGAGGTATGTATGAAGCCCAATCCCCGCTTATTGGTGACACTATTGTTGATGGCACCATGCGGTACGCCCGCACCTGCCGAAGCTCAGTCAGCGCCTCATTGTACGAACGTCAGGGACTACGGAGCCAGGGGTGACGGACAAACAGACGACTCCGCCGCGATCCAAGCTGCAGTCACCGCTTCCAGTCATGTTTGCATCCCTTCCGGCAAGTACTCGATCGCCAGCACGATCGGCCTGCATTGGGGCATCACACTGGAAGGCGCGGACGCCGCTTCCACGGTTCTCTATTTCAAGGGTACAGGCGACGCTTTGAGCTGGCAGCAGTCAAGAGCGAGAGGGCAGGTCTCGATCAGGAACCTGACGTTCGAGGCTGTCGGCGCGACCGACGGTGCGGCGCTGGATTTGCAGGGCTGGGCGCCGAACGGCTCCGCCTTCTTCGATGTGGCCCATGTCGCCGTGCGCGGGCCGTTCAGGTACGGCGTTATCTTGAACGGCATCCAGGTGACGAGCCTGCACCATTCCATCATTCAAAACCGCGGGCAGGTCAACGTCTGGATCGTGTACGGCCCGGAGCACTCCCTGGACACGGGAAGCAGTACCAACATACTCACCATAAGCGACAACCAATTCAACGCGGGAGAGATCGGGATACTCGATGACGGCGGCGACGGCCACGCGATCATGGGCAATAACTTCAATGCAATCCCGCTGTCGATTCGGGTCTGCGACACGAGCGGACTCGTCATCATGAGAAATACCTTCGAGAATCACACCCCACAAGGCGCGACCGACGTCCTGATCACGGATACCGCCAGCAGCGGGATCTTCAGAGGCGTCAATCGCGGCGGCGTCATTCAGGGAAACACTTTCGACGGGACGATCGCAGCAGGCGGGAGCCTGCTGACTTTTGCGTCCGGTTCCGGATTCCACGAGGGCTTCAGCATAACAGGCAACGTCTTTTCCGGGTCCGTGCTCGGCCGCCACGGCGGCGGCGGCGGCGCCGTGGACGTCAGCAGGCTGCGTTGGAGTTTTGTCGGTAACAATGCCGACACCGCCGCCTACACGGATAACCATTTCAGCGGCGCGCACGACGATGAAAACGGCAATGTCTTGTTTCCGCCCGGTAATACCCACGACGGAACCGTATTCGACTTCGGGCGGCCGGATGCGTTTTATGGTTTTAGCGGCAGCGTCGGCGTTGGGACTAATGTGCCCGCTCGTGGACTGAAGCTCGACGCGGAGCAAAATCTCATCGATGGCTACACCGCGCAGTTTAGAAATTCCGCCGGTGTCAGAGGACACGGTATTCTGATATGGACTGGGGATGCTTCCGCCCGTGCGCTCGATATCAATTCAGGTGCGGTGTATCTGTACGGCAACGGGAATGCGTACTTCGCGGGGAAAGTTGGCGTCGGTGGCGGAAATCCGCAGGATATGTTGGACGTGGTGGGGAATATATCGGTAGCCGGCTGCATCAGAGATGAAGGCCATGGCGTGGTATATGCGGGAGTCTGTTTGTCCGCGTCGCGTTCCGAGCTGAGTGTGCGCCCTCTCGTGGGTGCACTGGCGAAACTCTCGGCCCTCAATCCGGTCAGCTTCGGGCCCGAGGGTCCGAAATCGGGCGTCGCCCGCGGATCTGGCCTGCTCGCGCCGGAAGTCGCAAAGGTCTTTCCCGGTTGGGTCTCCACCGACAAGGAAGGGCATGAGTACATTTCTTACGGAACGATCGAATTCCAGATGCTGATGCTCGCGGCGATCAAGGAATTACATGGCGAAAATCTGGCTCTGCGCAGAAAAGTAGCACGGCTGGAGCGAGGCGCTGAGGGCTATAAACGATAGCGGTAGGGGTACAGCCAAAGAAGTGTGGGGCGGGTCCTAGCGGCCGAGGCCCAGGGGCGGTACGCTTACGACATAAGGACATGTGGTCTGCGGGGGTGTCCGGCGCAGGGCGGAATGGCCGCCAGTCGGACATAACCCCTTGTTCCATAACGCATTGCCGCATTCAGCGACGCGTTCCGCAAAAAATCCTAAAGTTCTCTTCGCGTGCGCCGCTACAGGATGTAGAAGGTCCCAGGAGAATTTTCGTGTCGAGCAAAATCGGAGGAGTCAACGGCGGTGGCCCAACCGGCGCTGTAGGCGCTGGCCGCTCCGTGCAGCGTCCGCAGGATGCGGTGACTGGGAGCACCCAGGGCTCGAATGCTTCCAATGGAAGCAACGAAAGCGTTCAGATCACGGGTGTCGCCCGGCAGCTTGCCAATCTCGAGCAAGCCCTGCGCAACCTCCCGGCAGTCAATGACGCGAAGGTGGCGCAGGTCAGCAATGCCATCGAGCAGGGAACCTACTCCATCGATTCCAGACAGATTGCGAACCAGCTCGTTCAGATGGAAAAGGCCCTGAAGGGTCTCGTCGATTCCTCCGGAACCGACCCGGACCCGGGCGCCGAGTGATCGCTCAGGCCGCGGTAGCCGTCATGGACCCCACAGACATGGATCCGGATGTCTGCCGCGAGCACCTGGCCCAGGTGCTGGCCGAGGAAGCCGGTCTGCTGGCCGAGCTGCATGGCCTGCTCGAGCGCGAGCACGAAGTGCTCGGCGGCAAGGACGCTGTGGCGTTGGAAAAGGCAGTTCTCGCCCGCCAGGAGCGTGTCGGGGCGCTTGCCCGACTCGAGGAGCAGCGCCGCTCTTTCTGCAGCATGCACGGCTATTCGCCCGACTATGCGGGCCTGGAAAAGCTCCTGGTCTGGTGTGATCCCCAGGGTACGTTGGTTTCGCGTTTGCGCGAGTGCGCCAAGCGGGCCGCGGATTGTCGCGACCTCAACGAGCGCAACGGCAAGGTCGTGGCCACGAAGCTCAAGCGCGTGGAAGGGCTGTTGGAAGCGCTCACGGGGCGCCCGTCGGCAAGGGCGGACACTTACAGCTCGAACGGGACGACGGCGCCCACACGGCCCGGGCGCGTGCTCGGCGCCGCCTGAA
>CAYNTW010000125.1:11790-16937 GCA_964400085.1 uncultured Steroidobacteraceae bacterium
CCCAGCGCGTCTCGCAGCGCTGCGATCTCGTTTGCCGATTCCTTGAGGAAGGTTTCGCACGCGGCATAGTCGAGTCGTAGCCGTTGCAGCGGCTTGGCGCACTGGGTCTGCGCTTGCAGCACCGTCGGCTCACCGTGCAAGTCGGCGAGCAATGTAGCAACAACCAACACATCCGCGAGGCCGGGCGCGCCGCGAGTCTCACGCTCGAGGTTTTCCGATTCATGGACCGCCTGCACGATCTCATCGGCCATGCCCCAGTTCTCGAGCAAGGCCGCCGCGATGCTCAAGTGCCAGTCGTGCTCGATGGTCTGGTAGGTGAGGGGATCGGCGAACAAGGCGCGGTGACGGCTGGCGCGAGTCAGGATATAGAGACGGCCGATTCCTTGCAGGAGCCCCGCGAGCATGGCGCTGTCACTGTTGACCGTGGTGAGTCGGCGAGCGACCGCGAAGCTCAATGCCGCGATCTGCACGCTGTGCCGCCAAAGGATGCCCAGCTGCCTTTCCACACCCTTCAGGGCCGGAGCATCGCGCAACTGTTGAATCGCGAAAGCGAGGGTCGCGGTGCGCACCGTGTCCAATCCGACCCGCGCGACGGCCGCCTTCAAATCCGTAATGGCAGTGCGCCCGGGGTTGAGTGCCGCGGAATTCGCCATACGTACGAGCTGGGCGGCCAGAACCGGCTCGCTCCCGATAACGCGTACGATGCGCCCGGCATCGGCGCTCTCGTCGGCGAGCACCCGCTGCACCTGCATCACGATATGGGGAAAGCCAGGCAACTCGACTTTGCCGCCGGAGAGCTCGGCCGCGAGGGCTTGCACGAAAGTGAAGGCAACGTCGTTGCCCTCAGTACCGTTATCAACATCGTTCGCCGAAGCTTGTACGTTCACGCCGCTTTCCCCACTCAAAGCGCGACCACTTCAGACTCCGAGGGCCTGCCTCAGAGCTTCGATCTCGTGCTCCGACTCATCAATGAGCTTCTCGTAGGCACCCCGGTCGATGCTCATCCGCTTGCAGGCGGCGACATCGTGCATGTTGATCTCGAGCGACTCCGGATGCTCCTTGAAAGCCGCCAGGAGGCTGCCGACCGTGAGCACGTCCGTCAGGTCCACTGGGCCAGTATGCTGCCGTTCCAGGTCCTCATACTCGCTGACCGCGAGCACGATCTCCTCGGCCATATCCCAGTTCTCGAGCAGCGCCTTCGAGACCGGACTGTGCCAATCGCGCACGATCTGGTTATAGGTCGCCGTGTCCGCGAACAGGGCCGGATGTTGGCTCGATCGCGTCAATATGTAGAGTCTTCCGATACCCTGCAGCAATCCCGCCAGCATGGCGGTATCGGGGTTCACGCGGCTGAAACGCTTCGCGACCGCATGTGACATGGCCGCGACCGCGGCGCTGCTTTTCCACAGGTCGTCGAGCGGCTTCTCCAGCCCCTTGAGGGCATCAACCTTTTTCAACTGGGACATGGCGAACGCAATGGCGGCGCTGCGCACCATATTGTGGCCCATGCGATTGATAGCAGTCCGAAGCTCGGTGATGGGCTTGCCGGTGAAGTTGATGGCAGCGGAGTTCGCGATCTGCATCAGTCGGGCGGCGAGGGCCGGCTCGGAGCCCACGACTCGCACGACCTGGTCCTGCGAAACCTGCTCGTCGGCCAGGACCTTCCGGACGCGTAGCGCGATATCCGGAAAGCTGGGCAAGTCGACCTTGCCCTTGGACAACTCGGAGGCCAACGCCTGCACGAAGGCGAACGCCTCCGCGTCGACGGTGTGCTTCGGGGCCTGGGCGGCAGCGGTGTTCATCGCGGATTCCTCGTCAAATCGATAGCGGGCTTATCCTCCGTCCGCGACCGAATTAAGTCCCGTAACCGGTTCACGCCTCTTGCGCGCCGCGAGTGATATCCATTGCGTCGGCCAGCGCGAGTATCTTCCCCGCCACATTTTCCAGCCCGAGAACGTGTTGTGCGGCGCCGAGAGCCACGGCCTCTCCGGGCATTCCCCAGACGACGCTGGTCGCCTCGTCCTGCGCGATGGTGCGGCTGCCCGCGTCCAGCATCTCTTTCAGTCCCCGCGCGCCATCCTTCCCCATGCCCGTGAGAATCACGCCAATGGCATTGCGTCCGGCATTCTGCGCGATGGAGCGGAACAACACGTCAACCGACGGTTTGTGACGATTCACCGGGACGCCATCGTCGAGGCGACACACATAACGCGCGCCGTCGCGTACGACCATCAAGTGCTTGTCGCCCGGCGCGATGTACGCATGGCCGGCGAGAACCTGCTGGCCATCCTGCGCTTCGTATACCGTCACTTGGCAGCAATCGTTCATGCGCTTGGCGAAAGGACCGCTGAACGCCTTGGGAATGTGTTGGGCGATCACGACACCCGGTGTGTCCGGCGGAAGACGTGTGAGCACTTCCTTGATCGCTTCGGTGCCCCCGGTGGACGCGCCGATGGCAATGATGCGGTCCGTGGTGCGGAATTGTTTAGGCGGCGGGGCCTTGGGCAACACGGCGTCGGTACTGTGAGCCGCTTTGACCGTGATGGTCGCCGCGCGTCGCGGATCCAACGCGCGCACGCTTGCCTTCGAGGCGGCACGGATCTTTTCGATGAGCTCGTCGCCGTAGTCTTTCAACGTCGCGGCCAAGTCGATCTTCGGCTTGGAGAGGTAGTCCACCGCACCCAGGGCGAGCGCGTCCAATGTGACGTCGGCGCCGCGCTCGGTGAGCGAGGACACCATGACCACCGGCATTGGGCGCAAGCGCATCAAGTTCTTCAAGAACGTGATGCCGTCCATTTTCGGCATCTCGACATCCAACGTCAGCACGTCGGGATTGAGCGCCTTGATCTTCTCACGCGCGATGTGCGCATCGCTCGCCGCGCCGACGACCTCTATGCCGGGGTCGGACCGCAGGATGTCGGTCAAGAGACTGCGCACGAGGGCGGAGTCGTCGACAATGAGGACGCGAATGCGCCTCGCGCTGGTGTTGGCCGGGACGGCTGGGCTCGTCATGTGAAGTGCGCCTATTCGAACAGATCGACATCGCCGCCGTCGGCCGCCTGCCTGCCGAGGCTGTCACGATACAACTGCTCGTGGTGACTGATGATCCGGTTCTCCACCGGCGGGAGCTTGCGCAGCTTGCAACGCCCCGAGGCCGGGAAGTAAACCACCTTGCGCGGCTGGGTGCCGCCCATGTCTTCGGCCGCGACCCGCAGCCCTTCGAGCTGCAGCCAGCTCTTGATGAAATCGATGTTGCGCTCGCCGACATCCGTCATGCCCTGCAGGATGCGGCCGCCGCCGAAGAGCTTGATCTCGAGGCGCTCGCGCGTGGCGCCGAGCTTCAACAGGTCGTTGATGAGACTTTCCATCGCGTACGAGCCGTAGCGCGTCGCGAGCCCCACCGCCGGGTCCAGCCAGTTGTTGGGGCCCACGGATTTGTCCTCCGGCAGCATGAAGTGGTTCATGCCACCGAGGTTGAGTCGCGGATCGCGGACACAGGCGGAGATGCACGAGCCCAACACCGTGGTGATCGCCTCGTCGCCTTTGGTCACATAGTATTCGCCCGGCAGGATCTTCACCGCCCAGCGCTCGTTTTCCGGATCCCAATGCCGCTGCATGTGCGAGAAGGCCGGCAGCATCGGCTGCGGCTCCATCGGCGCGGATCGATTGAGAAAGGCTCGCATGTCAGCAGCGCCTGTAGATGGTCTTGCCTATGGGGCTGTAGCTTTCGGAGACCTTGAACAAGCTCTCGGAATGGCCGAGAAACAGCAGGTCGCCGGGGCGCTGCAGATAAGCCACGCGAGCGAACAGCTCGCGTTGGGTATCCTTGTCGAAGTAGATCACCACGTTCCTGCAGAAGATGACATCCAGTGGTCCCTTCATCGGCAGGGAATGCATGAGGTTGAGCTGCTTGAATGTGATCAGCGACATGAGCTCGGGTGTCACTTCGTACGCCTGGCCGTCACGCCCGCGGCGCTCCACGAAGAATCGCGACAGCCGCTGCGGCCCGAGAGTACGAACCCGGTCCGCGGCGTACACGCCACGCTGCGCGCGCGCCAATACGTCCGAATCCAGATCGGTCGCCAGGATCTTGATATCCCACGAGCGCAGGTCGGGGAGGCTCTCCAGGACGGTCATGGCCAGCGAATAGGGCTCCTCGCCGGTGGAGCATCCCGCTGACCAGATGCGCAGGCGGCGTGATGCATTGCGATCGAGAGCGCGTGGCTGCAACACGTGCTCCCGCAGGTAATCGAAATGATGCGACTCGCGGAAGAACGAGGTGAGATTCGTCGTGATGGCATTGCAAAACTCGCCGATCTCCTTGCCGCCGTCACTGGCCAACAAGTCGCGGTATTCGGCAAAGCTACGCAGGTGCAGCGCCCGCAGCCGCCGGGCGAGACGGCCGTACACGAGCTCCCGTTTCTGGTCCGAAAGGTTGATGCCGGTCAGCTCCTTCACGAGCTTGCGCAGGGCCTCGAAATCCTCGTTGCCGAAAGCGAACTCCCGCACCCGGGTGTTGGCGGAGAGCGCCTCGCGGAGCTGACTGGGTAGCATGCGGCGCGCTTCGCTCAAAACAGCTCGACGCTGCCTTCGTTGGCGTGCAAGGAAGGTGCGTTGGCGCGACTGCCCGACTCGGGCAACAGCAGGTTGAAGAGAATCCGGTGCGAGTCGGAGGTGAAGCGGGCTCGCAGGTTCTCGATCAGCACCTGCCAGTCGTGCGGGTCGCCCTCGAGCGGCCGGCCGGCGGCATCCCGGGGCACGGCGCTGAAGGCGAGCGTGGCCAGGAGATTGCGGACCTGGGTGAGCTGTTGGGTCAGACGATCGTGAAACTGCAGACTCTCGATGCAGACCGCCACGTCTTGCGCGAGTTGTCCCCGGGGCAGACCCTCGCTGCTGCCGGCCTGGACGACTTGCGCCATGCGGGCCAGCGCGCCGCTCAAATCCTCCACCGGCCCATTGGATTCGTGCAGCGCGAGCTCGATGAGCGCGGCGGCAGCCTCCACCGGGCTGGCCGGCTCGGCACGCGTGCGCAAGGCGCGTAGTTGACTCGTGATGCTGGTGTCGGTGGCGGCGCGACCCAGACGCTCGTCATGCGATACAGCAGTGTCAAACGGACGCGGAACGTCTTTGTGTCGCTTCATGATATT
>CAYNTW010000126.1:0-1979 GCA_964400085.1 uncultured Steroidobacteraceae bacterium
AACCACGAACCAGCAGGTCGAGGCCTCTTTTCTGGACTTGCTCGGAATCGATCCGCTCGAGCTGCGGGCAGTCGAGAAGGAGCAGATTCACCCGCTGCCGCTGCCCTTCCGTCGCTGATAGAAAACCCGGGGCCTGCAACGAGCAGGCCCCGGGCCTTACGGTATCATCCTGGCCTAGTAGATCTCCGGAACCAGCATCTCCGCCGGCACGGCCTGGCGGGAGTAATGCTCGTGACGCTCGCGTTGCGGTAGCACGACCGGAGGCTTATGGACTTCCGTGTACGGAAACTGCTTCAGCAGGTGATCGATGCAGTTGAGCCGTGCGCGCTTCTTGTCCACGGCGTGCACCACCCACCAGCGCGCTTCGGGAATGTGCGAGCGCTGTAGCATCACTTCCTTCGCCTTGGTGTAGTCCTCCCACCGCCGCCGCGACTCCAGGTCCATCGGGCTCAGCTTCCACTGCTTGAGGGGATCGTTGATGCGCCCGAGGAATCGCAGGTGCTGCTCCTCGTCGGTGATGGAGAACCAGTACTTCAACAAGCGGATTCCCGAACGCACCAACATGCGCTCGAACTCCGGTACCGAGCGATAGAACTCCTCGTATTCCTCCGGCGTGCAGAAGCCCATCACGTGCTCCACGCCCGCCCTGTTGTACCAACTCCGATCGAACAGAACGATCTCGCCGGCAGCCGGCAGGTGCGCGACATAGCGTTGGAAGTACCACTGCGTGCGCTCGCGGTCGTTCGGTGCCGGCAGCGCCACGACCCGGCAGACGCGCGGATTGAGCCTTTGGGTGATGCGCTTGACGGCGCCTCCCTTGCCTGCGGCATCGCGCCCTTCGAAGATGATGACCACCTTCTCGCGCGCGGCGACCACCCAATCCTGGAGCTTCACCAACTCGGCTTGCAGACGCAGCAGCTGGTTGAAGTAGTGCGCTCGATAGCGCTTCTCCGATTCGCTGTCCCTCGCGTGCGTGTCGGGGAGGGGATGGTGATCCTCGATCTCCATCTCGAGCTCCTCGTCGTAGCTGTCCGCGAGGTCGCGCGTGATGCGACGAATGAGCTCTTCATGATCCAGGGGAGGGAAGTCGTTCATAGCTAGAAGCCCGTGCGCTGGTGCTGAAAATACCGCTGCCGATCGTCCATGCGGACTGTGTCAGTCTCGTTTCGCCAAGCCTAAGGCTCTGATTCCACAGGAGAATCTAAGGGGCCCTGGCGAATTGCTAGGATACCGGCGATGGCCACCCGAGCAACTCAGCTGCGGATTCTGCAGACCGCCCTCGAGCTCTTCAACGAGCACGGTACGGCCGCGGTCTCATCCATCCGGATTGCCGAGCGCTGCGGGATCAGCAAGGGCAATTTGCAATACCACTTCCGTAACAAGCGCGAGATCATTTTCGCGCTGTTCCAACAGGCCATCCAGGAAATGGATGCCGGTTGGTACCGCGACCATCTCGCCCCGACACTCGAGCACATGGCGGCCATGTATGTCCGCCAGATCCAGCTCATCCTGAAGTATCGATTTTTCTACCGCGAGATGGCCGACCTGCTGCGCCAGGACAGCCAACTGCGCAAGCGCTTCGCCGACAATCGCGAGCGCCGCATGCAGGAGCTGGAGAAGTTCATGTTGGCGCTGCAGTCTCGAGGCCTGATGCGCTTTCCGCCCGACCGGCGCCGATTGCGCGCCATCATCGACGTCACCTGGATCGTGAACGAGAACTGGCTGAACTACATGGACTACCACGATCGGGAGATCACGGCCGAAGCCATGCTCGAGGGCTATTCCGAGATCCTCGAAGTCTTGCGACCTTATCTCTGCGCGGACTTGCAGCAGATCACGCGCGAGTCCTACCACACCATCGAGCGGCTTGCCGCCGCCCCTCGCGCCAGCGAGTCAGACGCCCGCGTCGCGGTTTAGGCCGTACAGCCTAAACCGGATCTGTACAAGCCGCGGCCTGTTCGTCGACAGTACAGGTCGAC
>CAYNTW010000126.1:2079-16816 GCA_964400085.1 uncultured Steroidobacteraceae bacterium
ACAGGTCGACAGATGACTATACCCGTTGAGACCCGACCTGCGCTCGCCTGCGGCGTCGCCGGCGTGCCCTTCGTTTGGCTTTGCAGACAGGTCGACATGAGCACCCCTGTTGTTGCGCGTCCGAAACCCTGTCTGGTGGGCCTCGAGGCAGGCCGGACCTACTTCTGGTGTGCCTGCGGTCGCTCGGCCAAACAGCCTTTCTGCGACGGTTCCCACGAGGGGAGCGGCTTCCAACCTCTGAAATTCACGGCCAGCGCGGGGAACGAGGAAGTCCTCCTGTGTGGCTGCAAACATACGCGCACCCCACCGTTTTGCGATGGGGCCCATACGAACCTGCCCGGCGGCTCGCCACTCGATGATCCAACCAGTCGCGAGAACCAGCGCATTGCGCTCGTGACCGAGCGGATCGGGCCGCGCGTGCTTTTGAATGGCGATTGTTATGTGGTTTCTCCGGGGCTGGCTGAAATGACCCCTCGCGGCAGCCTGCGCTACTGCTATCTCGTGACCCCCGAGCTGGGCTCGCGATTCCAGACTCAGATCCTGCTGGAGGTCCGCGATGCTCCGTCGCCCGTGCTGAGCCTCGGCGACCGCGAGGTCATCCTGTTCATTGGCGCGGGCCAAGGCACCGTGACCATTTCCGGCAGATCGTTCGCCGTTCAGAGCACCGATGGTGTGTATGTCCGACCGTCGGAAGCCTTACAGCTCAGCGCCGACGCGGGTGAGACGCTCGGGGCTTTCGTCCTTGCCTCGCCGCACGGGCAGATCGAATGGCTGGAAGCGATGCCTGACAACTTCGATGCGCGTGAGTCGCAGCGGGTCGTGTCCGTCGACTCGCAACAGCGCACGGAGATGGGGCCAAGATACTTCCAGATCCTGGTCGATAAGCGGATTGGCTCACGCGTCATCACCCAGTTTATCGGTCATATCCCACCCTCGAAGGCGGCGCCGCACCGTCACCTGTACGAAGAGGCGATCATCGTCCTCGCGGGTGAGGGGTACATGTGGACGGAGGACCGCAAGGCGCGAGTCGCGGCCGGCGACGTGATTTTCCTGCCGCGCAAGCAGCTGCATTCCCTCGAGGCGACCTCCGCCACCGGTATGGATGTCGTCGGCGTGATCTGCCCCGGGGACAATCCCAGCATCAACTACTACGACTAATCGAGTATCCAACACCGTGTCACGCATTCTTTGGGGCTCATTGGCCGGAATCGCTTCCCTGGCCTTGCAGCTCGAAGTCACATGCGCCGCCGCTGAGGCAGGCGACAACGGCGGCGCGCTCGAGGAGGTCACCGTCACGGCCAACAAGCTCAACGCGACCAAAGTGCTCGACACGCCGGTCTCGATCCAGGCGATCTCCGGTGATGCGCTCCAGAGCGCCGGAGTGTCCGGCATCATGGACGTAGCCGGGGAGATCCCGGGCCTTTCGATCCAGGACTTAGGTCCCGGCGACAAGAAGTATGTCATTCGCGGTATCAACTCCACCGGTTACGCCACGACCGGCGTCTACTACGGCGAAGCCGTCATCAGCGGCTCGAATGCCGACGACGGTGGCGGGTTCGAGTCCGACATCCGCCTCTACGACCTCGATCACATCGAGGTTCTGCGTGGCCCGCAGGGCACGCTGTACGGCGCGAGCTCCATGAGCGGCACCCTCCGTTTCATTCCCAAGGCGCCGGATCTGGACACGGTGAGCGGCTACGGCACTCTCGAAGGCTCGAAGACCCAACATACCGAACGGGAAAACTATAACTTCAATGGCGCGGTCAACTTGCCGCTCATCGATGGCACGTTGGCTCTGCGCCTCGTCGGGTGGAAACAGTACGATGCCGGCTATGTCAACTCGATACGGGTCGGTGTGGGCGTGACGCAAGCTACGGGCATCGGCCCACCGACCACGTCTGGCGGCCCGCCCACGCTCGTGATGACGCCCGTCCAAGCCATTGGGCTGCGACGGGGTGTCAACGATGATGATGTCAGCGGCGGGCGAGTCATCGTTCGATACCGGCCGATCGACAGCCTCACGGTCGACCTCAATTACACGGGGCAGACCGAAAAGTCCGACGGCTCTTCGCGGTACACACCCGCGGGAGTGACCGCTTTCCACGGCGGACCCATAGCGCCGGTACAAGGCTGCGACCTGTGCAACACCGACGTCACTCAGAGCCCTTGGCAAGATAATCTCAAAGTCTTCGGAACCACGATCACCTACGACACGGGCGTCGGCACCGTGACGGGCACCACCAACCAGTACAACCGCCACACGAATTTCAACTTCGACTCGACTCCGGTGCTGGTGTCCTTCGACGTGCCGATTCCCGCCGAGACCCTCGAGCCGCGCGAGCGCCAGGTGAATTCGAGCGAGATACGATTCGCGAGCGCCTTTGCTGGGCCGGTAAACTTCGTTGCAGGCGCGTACCGCGAGCACGAGCACCAGTTGCTCAATGTCGCGGTTCTCACGACCAATGGCGAGGGGCTGCCGAACGGACCGTTTTGCATCGCCAATTCTTGCGACGCGCTGTTATATCCGGGTGCTGGTACGACATTCTTCGGCCGCACGGACGAACGCTGGACGACCTCGTACGCCAACTTCGGGGAAGTAACCTGGAAGGCGACGGACGCGCTGACCGTCGTGGCCGGTGTCCGCTATTTCACCGAATCGCTGCAGGGCGTGCAGACGCAAACGCACCCGTTCGGCGGCTTTCCGGCCACGAGCACCAACCTGGTGCCGGTGCCCGATCCGGACGAGACGTTCAACAAATTCACCTGGAAAGCCAACGTCAGCTACAAGTTCAGTGAGAGCCTGCTCGCCTATACGACGGTGTCGACCGGCTTCCGCAGCGGCGGTCTGAACGCCGTCAGTGAGCCGTTCGAGAAAATTCCCGGCGCGTACGCTCCGGATTCGCTCATCAACTTCGAAGTGGGCGCCAAAGGCCGCGTCATGGACGGCTTGTTCGACTATCAAGGCGACGTCTACTTCATCCGCTGGAACAACATCCAGGTGCAGGAGACGACCGCGGACGCCGCGTTCCCCTACCAAGGCAATGCAGGGGAGGCCAAGGTCAAAGGCGTGGAGCTGGAATTGACGGCGCATCCAATGCAGTACCTTACGGCCCAGCTCGCGGGCTCCTGGCAGGAAGCCTACCTGGCCCAGGGCGCCAGCGACCAGCAGTACGGGCTCAATCCCACGCTCGGTCGTACCGGAGATGCCATTCCCAACGTGCCGCGCTTTCAAGCCAACTTCGGACTCAACTACACGCGTCCCCTGGTGAACGGTTGGGATGGCATGGCCGCCGCCGACCTGAGCTTCCGGGGGCGCGAGAATTCGTACTTCGCCTCGGCGCGGCTGACGAAGGTTACGGTCGTGCCGCCGATCTATGAGAATGTGCTCTTGTCACCCTATACGTTGGTGAACCTGCGACTGGGAGTGCTCAAGGACCAGTGGAGCATCACCGCCTTCACTCGCAACCTCACCAACAAGCGCGCGCAGGTCTCGGCAATCAACTCCACCCAGGATCCGGACGCGCTCCTCACGGTCCAGCCGCGCACGATCGGCTTGACAGTGACCCGAAAATTCTGACCCGTACCGCGGCCGCCGGAGGTGACTAGCGCGCCGCGATGGTTCAAAGTGCCCCTGAGCCGCCACTTTGGAAGGAGGCACACGATGAGATGGGTCGCTCCTATGGGTCCGCTATGCGCCGCCGCGCTGGCTCTCTCGCCGCCGACGGCCCTGGCGGTGGATGCCGCGCATCAGCCTACACTCGCTGAGATCTACGCGGTCCTGGCCACGAAGCGTTTCGTCGATCTCACTCATGCGTTCGGACCCACAACGCCTCATTGGAAGGGGTTCGGCGAGATGAAGGTGCGCACGCTCTACACCATCGACAAGGCCGGATTCCAGGTCGAGGAGTTCTGCCATGTCGGACAATGGGGAACGCATATCGATCCGCCAGCGCACTTCCACAAAGGGTTGAAGACCGTTGATCAAGTTGACCCCAAGGATATGCTGATGCCCCTGGTGGTGCTCGACGTTCACGACAAGGTCGCCAAGAACGCTGACTACGTGCTCGAGCTTGCAGATGTGAAAGCCTGGGAAAGCCGTCACGGCCGCATTCCGCCGCATGCCTTCGTGGCCATGCGGACCGACTGGTCGAAAAAGTGGCCGGACGATGCGGCCATGCAGAACCGCGACAAGGCGGGCGTCGCGCACTATCCCGGGTGGAGTATGCCCGTGCTGAAACTCTTGTACGAAGATCGCAATATCGCCGCCTCGGGGCACGAGACCACGGACACCGATCCCGGTGTGGCCACCACCAAGGACGACTATTCGCTCGAGTCTTACGTGCTGGGCACCAACCACTATCAGATCGAGATGTTGGCCAATCTCGACCAGGTGCCCGAGGCCGGGGCGCTGGTCATGGTGAGCTTCCCAAAGCCGGAGCACGGCTCGGGTTTTCCAGCCCGCGTCGTGGCGATTCTCCCGTAAAGAGCTTTCGCACGGCTGTTCGCGACATAGGGCGTCCGTGCCGTGTTGGCGAGTTGTCGCTTCGCCGCTTCTTGGCGCACTCCCGCAACCCATTTGGGTGGGCACCGCTTGGCGCGCGGCCGCTTTGGGTTAACATCCACTCCAAAGCCCACAACAACCGCCCGCTCGCACGAGTGGGCAGCTTTAGGGAACAGCGATGCATAGATTGCGGGACGCCCTGGCGGGCAGCGACGCCCTGGACTTGACGGGTCGAGGGCGGATCAGAGGGCGGATCATAAGAGTGCAAGCCGTCGCTCTGGCGATGGCCTGCATGGCCGCACTGGTGGGTTGCAGCTCCAAGAAGCAGGCCCCCCCGGCGCCGCCGCCCGCGGCCGTCAAAGTGGCGACGTTGACGTCGCAGACGGTAAGCCTGATCACCGATTTGCCCGGCCGCACCGTGCCATACAAAGTTGCGGAGATCCGCCCCCAGGTGACCGGGGTGATCCAGAAGCGCATGTTCATCGAGGGCAAGGATGTCAAGGAAGGACAGCAGCTCTATCAAATCGATCCCGCGCTTTATCAAGCCGCTTATGAGAGCGCCGTGGCGTCCGCTGCGTCGGCTCGTACACAGGTGGAGCGATACAAGCCCCTGGCGGAAGTCAATGCTGTCAGCAAGCAGGACTATGACAACGCCGTCGCGGCGGCGGCGCAAAGCAAAGCTGCGGCCGAAACGGCGCGGATCAACTTGATTTACACCCGCCTGTTGTCGCCGATTTCGGGGCGTATCGGGCGCTCCTCGGTGACCGAAGGCGCACTGGTCACTGCGAACCAGACCACGACTCTGGCCACGGTACAGCAGCTCGATCCAATCTACGTCGATGTGACACAGCCGAGCGCCGTGCTCCTGCGGTTGAAGCGCGAGCTCGCCGCGGGTGAGCTCGTGCAAACAGGAGGCAACTCCGCGGAGGTGCACCTGATCCTGGAGGATGGCAGCCCCTACAAATTGCCTGGCAAACTTGAATTCGCGGAAGTGCAGGTCGATCAAACCACCGGGTCGGTGACGTTGCGCGCCTTGTTCCCAAACCCGGACAAGTTGCTGCTGCCGGGAATGTTCGTGCGGGAGCAGATCGAGGAAGGGCGCCGCAAGGATGCGCTGCTGGTTCCCCAGGTGGCGGTGACCCACAACCAGAAGGGCGATCCTACCGCCCTGGTCGTCAACAGTGACAACAAGGTCGAGCTGCGCACCCTGGTCACCGACCGGGCGATCGGGGACAAGTGGGTTGTGACGGACGGGCTCAAGGTAGGCGAGCGTGTTGTTGTCGAAGGACTGCAGTACGCCAAGCCTGGTGCGACAGTGAAACCCGAGGAGGTGTCCTCAGGCGAGCGTACGGCGGCGGCAGCTCCCGTTGCATCCGGCACGGCCCCGTAGGAATCTCGCACGTGTCCAATTTCTTCATCGACCGCCCCATCTTTGCCTGGGTGATCGCGATCGTGATCATGCTGGCCGGTGGGCTCGCCGTGGTCAGCCTGCCGATCGCGCAATATCCCCCGATCGCGCCGCCGGCGATCTCCATCAGCGTGGTCTATCCAGGAGCCTCGGCCGAGACCGTTCAGAACACCGTGACGCAGGTGATCGAACAGCAGATGAGCGGCCTGGATCACCTGCTGTATTTCTCGTCCGAGAGCGATAAGGACGGGAGCATGACGATCACCTTGTATTTCGCGCAGGGCACCAACCCTGACATCTCGCAGGTGCAGGTACAGAACAAACTGCAGCTTGCCGTCCCGCTGCTGCCGACCGAGGTGCAATTGCAGGGATTGCGCGTGGCCAAGGCAACGCGGAACTTCCTGGTCATCATCGGATTCGTATCCACCGACGGCAGCATGACGGCCCCGGATATCGGGGACTACGTCGCCTCGCACGTGCAGGACGCCATCAGCCGTACCCGCGGTGTCGGCGACTACCAACTGTTCGGATCGCAATATGCGATGCGCATTTGGCTCGATCCCGCCAAGCTGACCAACTTTGGTCTCACGACCGAGGATGTGGCTGCTGCCTTGCAGGCGCAGAACGTCCAGGTGGCCTCGGGGGAGATCGGGGGATTGCCGTCGGTCACGGGCCAGCGCCTGAACGCGACCATCATCGGTCCCCAGTGGCTGCAGAAGCCGGAGCAGTTCAGCCGGATCCTGCTGCGGGTCAACACCAACGGGTCGCGGGTGTTGCTGGGGGACGTGGCGCGAGTCGAGCTCGGCGCCGAGAGCTACTCGGTCAGTACCAAGTACAACGGTCTACCGGCCACGGGACTTGCGGTCAAGCTGGCCCCCGGGGCCAACGCGCTGGACACCATCAAGGCCATCAATCAAACCCTCAAAGAGCTCGAGCCCTTCTTTCCCCCAGGACTGAAGGCCGTCTTCCCCTTTGACACCACGCCTTTCGTGCGCATCTCGATCGAGGAGGTCCTCAAGACGCTCTTCGAGGCGATCGTGCTGGTGTTTCTCGTCATGTACGTGTTCCTGCAGAGCTTTCGCGCCACGCTCATCCCGACCATCGCCGTACCCGTGGTGCTACTGGGAACGTTCGCCATTCTCGACGTCGCAGGATTCTCCATCAATACGTTGACCATGTTCGGAATGGTGCTGGCCATCGGCCTGTTGGTCGACGATGCGATTGTCGTGGTCGAGAACGTCGAGCGCGTCATGGAGGAGGAGCGACTCTCACCCAAGGAAGCCGCGCGCAAGTCCATGAGTCAGATCACCGGGGCCCTGGTGGGTATCGCGCTGGTGCTCACGGCGGTATTCCTGCCCATGGCGTTTTTCAGCGGGTCGACCGGCGTTATCTACCGGCAGTTCTCGATTACCATCGTTTCGGCGATGGCGCTGTCGGTGATGGTCGCCCTCGTACTGACACCCGCCTTGTGCGCCACGCTGCTGAAGAATCCGGAACCCACCGAGATGCGCCATTACGGCGGATTCTTCGCTTGGTTCAACCGCAACTTCCAGCGAGTGAACGAGCGGTACACGCACAGCGTGGGGCACATCACGCGGCGCACCGGACGCTATCTGCTCGTTTACGTGGTCATCACCGTCGTGATGGCTGTGCTCTTTCTCCGAATCCCCCGCTCGTTCCTGCCGGACGAGGACCAGGGAGTGTTGTTCACGCAGGTGACCACACCTCCAGGCACGCCCGTGGAACTCACCGAGAAAGTGCTGGACCAGGTGCGCGCGCATTATCTACAGGAGAGTGGAGTCCGTTCGGTCTTCACCGTCAGCGGGTTCAGCTTTGGTGGCCATGGCCAAAGCGCCGGGCTGGCCTTCGTGAGCTTGAAGGGGTGGGGCGCGGAGCGTGGCAAAGGAGACAACAGCGTCCAGGCCATCGTGGCGCGGGCCAACAAGTACTTCTCCACCATTCACGCCGCGCAGGTGGCAGCCTATGCGCCACCTGCCGTGTTCGAGTTAGGCAACGCAACCGGCTTCGATTTTGAGCTCATCGACCGGGCCGCGGTCGGACACCAGGTCATGATGCAGGCTCGTGGCAAGCTGCTCGAGCTGGCCAGCAAGGACCCCGCGATCGGTATGCTGCGACCGAACGGGCTGGACGATGAGCCTCAGTACCAACTCGACATCGATTGGGAGCGGGCCAGCGCGCTCGGCATACCGATAACGACCATCAGCAACTCCCTCGCCGCGGGCTGGGGCTCCTCCTACATCAATCAGTTCATCGATCGCGGGCGCGTCAAGAAGGTGTTCATCCAGGGGGAGGCGAACACCCGCATGCTGCCCCAGGACCTCGATCGCTGGTACGTGCGCAACTCCACCGGGCAGATGATTCCGTTCTCGGCGTTCGCCGCAGCGCATTGGTCGTATGGCTCGCCGAAGCTCGAGCGCTACAATGGCTCGGCGTCACTCGAGTTCCTCGGAGCGCCGGCTCCCGGTCGCAGTAGCGGTGAGGCGTTGACGGCCATGGAAAGGCTGGCCACCCAACTGCCCAAGGGCGTTGGCTACGACTGGACCGGCTTGTCCTACGAGGAGCGCTTGTCGGGCTCGCAAGCACCACTGTTGTATATACTGTCTTTGACTGTCGTGTTCCTATGCCTCGCCGCGTTGTACGAGAGTTGGTCAATCCCGGTGGCGGTCTTGCTGGTCGTACCGCTGGGAATCATCGGCACGGTGCTGGCCACCTCGCTGCGCGGCCTGGGCAATGACGTGTTCTTCCAGGTCGGCTTGCTCACGACTGTCGGGCTTGCATCGAAGAACGCCATTCTCATTGTTGAGTTTGCCAAGGAGAACCACGACGGCGGCATGGATCTCATCGAGGCCACGGTGACCGCCGCCAGACAGAGACTGCGGCCCATCCTGATGACCTCTCTTGCCTTCGTATTGGGCGTGTTGCCGTTGGCTATCGCGACCGGTGCGGGCGCTGGAGGCCGCACGGCTATCGGCACGGGCGTGATCGGTGGCATGTTGACCGCGACGATCCTCGCGGTCTTCTTGGTGCCGGTATTTTTCGTCACGATTCGTCGTTTATTTCCCGAGAGGCATCGGGAGGCTCGGGAGGAGCCTGGGGAATCGCGAGTGGAATCGGCTGGCGAGGCAAGCGGTGAGGCCTCCGCATGAGAAGGCCGGCGCTTTCGCTTATCGCTCTGACTCTCTTCTCGACGGTTGCGTTGCTGACCTCCTGCACATTGGCGCCCCGTTATACGCGGCCTGCCGCACCGATCGCCTCGACATGGAATGGCAGTGCCGCAGGAGCGGCGGCCAAGGAATCGGTCGCGGACATCGGCTGGAAGCAATTCTTCCCTGACCCGGTCTTGCAACGCCTGATCGCGCTCGCGCTACAGAACAATCGCGACCTGCGGGTGGCTGTACTGAACGTCCAGGCGGCGCAAGCTCAATATCGGATCCAGCGCGCGGATCTCTTTCCGACAGTCGCCGTGAGTGCGCTCGAGCAGGTACAGAAATACCCTCGCGGGGTCATTGCCGGCGGCGGTTCCAGTGGTGGCGCGACAACCGGCTCCGGGGCCGGGGCCAGCACTCCCGCCTCGGGCGGCTCGAAGCTTTACTTCTACCAGGTGGGGGTGGGTTTTACGGCCTATGAGCTGGACCTGTTTGGCCGGATCCGCAGCCTGAATCGGGCGGCGCTGGAGCGCTATTTCGGATCCGAGGAGACCCGGCGCAGCTCCCAACTCACCCTCGTTGCTGAAGTCGCTAGCGCCTACCTCGCGGTGCTCGCCGATGAGGCCATTCTCAAGGTGACGCGTGAGACGCTCGAGGCGCAGTCGACGTCATATAACCTCATCAAGAAGAGTCTGGAAGCTGGCACGACCACCGAGCTGGCCTTGCGCCAGGCCGCAACCACTGTCGATACCGCCCGCGCGAACCTGGCCGCCTACACGCGACAAGCGGCGCAGGATCGCAACGCCCTGGTCCTCTTGATTGGTGCGCCGATTCCGCAGGATCTCGTATTCACCACGGAACTCGATGCCGAGACACTCTCGGCTAGCGTGCCCGTCGGCATCCCGTCTGAAGTCCTCGAGCGTCGCCCCGATGTCCTGGCGGCTGAGCATCAGCTCATTGCCGCCAACGCGAATATAGGCGCAGCGCGCGCGGCTTTCTTTCCGAGGATTACCCTGACCGGTAACTACGGTACCGCCAGCAACCAGCTCTCGGGGCTGTTCAAGGCTGGGTCGGATGCCTGGTCGTTCTCGCCCCAGATCACCTTGCCCATCTTTGCCGGCGGGGCGAATGTCGCCAATCTCGATCTGAGCAAGGTCGAAAAGAATATTTCTATCGCCCAATATGAGAAGGCGCTTCAGACCGCCTTCCGCGAGGTTGATGATGCGCTGGCGGCGCGTAGCACCCTGGATGAGCAGCTCGCAGCCCAGCGCGCGGTGCTGGACGACGCGGCGCAGTCCTACCACCTCGCGGAAATGCGGTTCCGAAGCGGAGTGGACAGTTTTTTGCCCGTGCTGGATGCGCAGCGGTCCCTGTACGCCGCCCAGCAGGAGGTGGTGAGCCTGGAGCTGCTGCGGCTTCAAAATATGGCCACTCTGTACAAAGCGCTCGGCGGAGGCCTCCAGGAGGATTCCGCTCCGCACTAATCTTGGGATATCTTGAGCTGGCGTGTCCGCCAGGCCCGGGCGTTCAGCTCGGGAGCGGTGGCCGAGGGGGCTTTATTGATGGTGACGTTGACCGTAGAGAACGGAGGGCCAGTCCCTCCGATGGGCCGGGGAGTCGCAGCGGCACGCGAGCTGGGCCTGCGTGTTGTCGGGGCAGCGCTGCAGATCCTCGCGACCGTGGCCGTGGTGCAGGCCTTGGCGCCACCGGTCGCGGGTATCTATTTCAGAGGAGTGGTCATCGCCTACGGACTGGCGGCTTTGCTGCGCGGAAAGTACGACCTCTTCGTCCACCAGCATTTTGTCGATCCACGCGAATCGGAGCTGCGCGAACATGCGCGCGCGGTGGTCCGCGGCCTGGGTATCAGGGTTCTGATCAGGAGCGCTATCGCCTGCGCGATCCTGTTGGTCATCACGACTGACCTGGACGTGATGGATGTCTACCTGCGTCCCTATCTCCAGACCTACTTGCCGTTTGTGCTCGCCGTCCCTTTCGCTACGTTGGCATTGTTTCTGGCGAGCACGCTGCGAGCGGTGAATCACACGCTCGGCAGCACGATGGTGGCGAGCTATAGCATCAACGTACTGATCATCGTCGCCGCCAATGTGACGGGAATGATCAGCCCCGATACGCCGCTCGTGACTGTCTCCTGGGGTTTTTTGGTCGGTTGTGTGCTGGCCGCCGGCATGGGCGTGTTGCTGACCCGCCATGTGTTTGGCGTGCCCAAAGATCCCCAGCGACTCGAGCTTGACGCGGCCGAGTGGCGGGAGATCCATGCCGCAACCAGCCGCAATGGGGTAACCGGGGTCGCTCTAGCGGCTCTGTATTGGGGCCCGGCATGCGTGCTGGCGGTCTTTGGAACCACGGTTGAGATGGCGCAGTTCGCCGTGGCCAATCGCACGGCGCAGGCGATCGACTTTCTCATTCCGGGAGTGATATTCATTCCGCACAGCGCGCGTATTCAGTCGCGGCTCTGCCAGGCGATGCGCACCGCTCGCGCCAAGCTCGCCGTCGACCTATCCGTTTCCTTCGCCACCACGACCGCCTGTGTGGTTGCGATTGCGATCCTGACACCCTTGTTCTTCGTGAACTGGTATGGCCCCGCTTACAGTGGGCTCACTCTGCTGTTTGTGTTGTTGTTCCTGACTCAATGGGTCGCCGGCTCCTCGCGGCCGGCGCTGCGCCAGTTGGCCGCCGATGGGGACCTGAGGCGCATCCGGCGCGTCATGTTTGTCAGCATGACCGGCGCCATTGCGCTGAGCCTGGCGGGCGTCAACGACTTTGGGCCGCTCGCGACCGCCGTGGGCAGCCTGGCCGGGGCATTGCTGCTGAACGGCCAGGCGCTCGAGTCGGCCTTCAAGCGAGTCGGTGCGGCGCGGACCTGACCGAGCCTGATCAGAAGCGCAGTCCGGCCCTGATCGGCACGAAGTCCGACTTCGCATCGTTCGGGTTCAAGCGCATGTAGCGCGCCTCGACGAAGAACGATGTCCACGGACTCATCGCGAACTCGAACCCGAGGCCAGCATTCTTGGCGAAGTGCCAGGTGCTGGTGTTTCGGGCGATGGTGCTGTCCACGCCGAAATAGCCGTATTCGCATCCCCACCAGTCGCACAGGAGCCCGCGGTAGAAGTTGCGCTGGCGATAGGTGGTCTGCTGCCGATACCAACCACCGCCTGCAAGCAGGTACAAGCGGACATGCGGCGACAACAAGGCGTCGAGCTCCAGGTCGACATCGCCACCCCACATCTTTTCGGTCGCGTTGTCGACTCGGGTGCCGTAGGTCGAGGTTGCCTGGTTCAGTAACCCTTGGCGGCCGTCGAACTCGTTGTACGTACCGTCGACACGGATACCCAGGGGCAGGTGCGAGGTTGGGAAGAAGGAAAAACCAAGGCCTGCGTTCCAACCATTTTCCAGAAGATCTTTGTTCGACTGCTCGGCGAGCGTGCCACCACCATCGATATGGAAGCGGAACGGGTGGTACTTGAAGCCGTTGCCGTGCTCATAATAGGTCGATTCGGAATGACTCCATTGCGACTTGTCGTACCTCTGGGCGGGCGGCGGGCTCGGGGGCGGCGCGCTGGGCGATGTCGCACTCGGCGGTGGTGTGTATTGGTACTGGTACTGTTGCGGCGGAGGGCTCTGTGGGGGTGGCGTGTACTGGTACCGCTGTGACGGCAGCCTGGGCAGCGGCGGAGTCGCCGGCATCGATGCTGGCGGTGGGCTCGGCTGCGAGCCCTGCCCGGGCGCGGCCGGCGTGCTCTGCTGTGGTGCCGGCTGAGTCTCCTGCGGCGAGTTTTGCGCCAGGGCTGTCGCCGTGGCTGCCAGCAGACACAGGGCGACAGACATCCGAACATCCATCTTCATGACAATCCCTCCGGTGCGGCGAAGGTTGAGGGCACTCGAGCGCAGCAATGCGTGTACCTGTGTGAGGGAAACAACTTGCAACACCCTGCGCGACAGTTTGCGTTCCCCTTGTTGCGCGCGGCTCACACACTGCATGCGGCCAACCCAGGCACAACGATCGACACAGGCGACGGGTTGACACTGGAAGGACCCGCCGCCGCACGGAAATGTTCCGCGCCGGGCGCGCTCCACCGCGCGAAACAAACATCTCGAACAATGTTTGTTCATCCAGTCTCGTCGGCCACTGACTGCGCACTTACCGCGACAGGTGCTCGCGCGCGCCGGGGCGCTTTGGGAGGGGATTGGTCGCGGTAGCGGTCGCGCTTGTGGGCGCTGCGGTACGCCACGCGAGTCGCTCAGGGATCGAAGCGCGCACTGTGGACTGCGTCACAACTCTCTCCACCATGCCTCAATCCGCTGCGTTCCAGGCCGAGACCATTGGCCGAGACCGTGCTGCGAAACTCAGGTTTTGTGGCGCTCGCAGGCTAATGTAGCGCTCGATGGCTTCGGTAGATCGGGTGGGGAGCGATTTGATGCTTTTTGCAACGGGGAAGAACACCAGAGCGCGCGAGCTGGAGCAACTACGGGAGGAGCTGGGCGCGCTGCGCGAGCGCGTGGAGCTCCTGGACACTTCGTGCGGCGTGGGCTTGTGGCAGGCCGTGCTGCACAACGCGGACGCTTTCGACTCCAAAAGCCATTGGACCTGGTCGCCGGAGTTCCGCCGGCTGCTCGGCTATTCCAGCGAGGCTGATTTTCCCAACGTCTGCCAGTCCTGGTCCGACAAGCTGCATCCCGATGACGTCGCAGCGACGTTCGCCGCCTTCAATGCGCATCTGAAGGACCGGACGGGCGCCACGCGCTACGACGTGACATACCGGCTGATGACGAAGCTGGGTGGGTATCGGTGGTTCAGGGCCACCGGCGGCTGCCGGCATTCGGCGGACGGCCGTACCATCCGCGCTTGCGGCTCACTCTCGGATGTCCACGACCAGAAGACCATGAGCCTGAGCGCCGCGCAAAGTGCCGCGGAGGACAAGAGCACAACGGCCGCCCTGGGGGCCGGGCTCAAGGCGCTCGCCAACGGTGATCTAACCTTCCGGATCACCGATAACTTCCCCGTGAAGTATGAAGCGCTCAAGGTCAGCTTCAACGAGTCCACCGAAAGTCTCGCCCGTGCCCTGCGCGGCTTCAAGGAAGCGGCCAGCGAAGTGACGCGCGGCGCCGGCGAGATCGAGGAAGGCAACCAGAACTTGAGTCAGCGCACCGAGATGCAGGCCTCCAGCCTCGAGGAAACCGCATCCTCCATGGACCACATGACCGGCACCGTGCGCCAGAACGCCGGTAACGCCGAGCAAGCCAACCAACTTGCGCTTGCCGCGCGCGGCCAGGCGGACACCGGGGTCGCCGTGGTGGCCACCGCCATCAAGGCAATGGGGGAGATCAACGAGTCCTCCAAGAAGATCGGCGATATCATCGGAGTGGTGGAGGAGATCGCCTTCCAGACCAACCTCCTGGCGCTCAATGCCGCGGTCGAGGCGGCTCGCGCGGGCGATCAGGGGAGGGGCTTCGCCGTGGTCGCCGGAGAGGTGCGCAGCCTCGCCGGCCGTAGCGCGGTGGCCGCCAAGGAGATCAAGGGACTCATCCGCGACAGCATGAAGAAAGTCGAGGAGGGCTCCTCCCTGGTGTCGGAATCCGGACAAACGCTCGAGCGCATCGTCACCTCCGTCAAGAAGGTCAGTGACATCATCGCCGAGCTGG
>CAYNTW010000127.1:0-16625 GCA_964400085.1 uncultured Steroidobacteraceae bacterium
CCGCACGAGGGTGTTCATATCAGGAATCCTCCAATGATAGAAGTTCGTTCGCATCAGGAAACCGGGGGCGCCGTTCGAGCGAGGTCAGTTTGAGAGGCGAGGTGATTGCTGAACGTCGATGTCGACCAGGAGATGGATTGTCTCTGGCGGCAGACAAATCCGCTCACTGCAGGACTGGAAACGCACGGAGACCGGCACCTGCTGCTTTCCCGCGTTGACCTGCTGCTCGACTTCGATCGGCACGCTCAGTTTGAGCGAGTTGGTGTAATACTCAATTTCGAATCCGAACCCGCGATCCATGCGCCGGATCGCGTGGCTACCCGACGGCGGCCCCGTCGGGTGAACGATCTGGTCGTCATCGACCTTGAACTTCAGCTCTGTCGGCCCATCGGGATGTTGTTTGAGCCCATAGACACGCCAACCATCGAGTATTTGCCCGGTGAGCTCGATGGACGACCGCTGCCCGGCTCGTAGCATCGCTGTCGGCGAGACCGCGGCGTGCCATTGGACGGTTTCCGGCGGTTGTGGAGTTAGGGGCGCGTCGGCTGCCCGCGCGCCGCCGGTGAAAGCGAGTACCGCGAGCGCGACTGCACCAGGGTATTCAAGATGTCTGGGGCGTGAGTTCATGGAGTCATTGCCGGTTGCTTGGCTCGAACGCCGGAGGATCGGACTGCCCTTGGTGGCAGTCCCCGAACAAGGTAGGCAGCCAGCGAAGATTCATTCCTGGCAATTTAGCCGTCGCTGACTTGCTGAACAACGATCACGTTAGAAGATGTTTGACAGACGAGTTAACTAACGGAAATAAGCGGCGCTCGGTCGCTCCGATTGGAACTGGAAAATAACCACGCCCCCGCGATTTGTGCGTGTGTAACCTCTCTGTGACCAGGCGGCGACCACCATGAAATGAGCGCCAAAAGGCGCTCCCTCACAGCAGATCGCGGAGATGGCGGCTCTGGACCGTGCAGCCCAATGTGTCGTTGACTCCCCGCCTGAAAATCACTTTGCTGGCGCGGCGACGTTGCATGGCGTGACGCAAGTCGCGGGGTGAGTCGGAATCGCAGTCACTCGCGAACGCCGGCTGCGGGCGGCACAAACGCCGACTCGGGGGCGGTATTCTCGAACAGGCTCACGATGCTCTGATACTTTTCGATGTACCACCGGTTCTCGTTGTTATATCTCGGGATCCTCACCGGATGGGCATCCGTGCCTTCCGTTTTCCAGACGCAGGGACAAGCCACCGAGGCTCCGGTGAGCTGCACTCCCGGCCGACTCAGTCCGTCGAGCTTGATATTCATTCTCGTCAGGACACGGTAGAGCTTCATGACGTTGCGGGATCCGCCGTTGTACGCGGCGACCGGAAAGATACCCAGCACTTCCGGGTTGGCACGATACGCGCGACGAATATCCGCCCGCATTCCCGCCAGATTGAAATCCAGCAGGCAGGCGGCTGCCTTCATGGCGTTCAGCAGATTCGTCGCGCCGCTCTCGAAGCTCGGGTCGAGCCTTGCTCCGCGGCAGCGTCTGACCAAGTACGAGTACGTCCCGTGGCCCTTGCCGTTGGTGAATTGCATGGGCCCTAACGCGTTCGCGTCCGAGACGCTATAGCGATAGGCCTCCTCCCGCTGCAACCCGTACTGGCTCAGCACCTCGTCGAAGGCGAGCGCCTGCTTCTGTACGTAGTCCTTGTTATCGGTTTGCTCGATGACTGCAAGTGTCGTAATGACCTGTGGAGGAATGACATCGGCGAGCAACTCTCCGCGAAAGGCCGCACTCGGCACCTTCGCAAGGCGCAGTTCCTCGATCGCCTGACGCGCCGTGGTGATCAGAAATTCCTTCCCGCTGCTGACGAAACTCGGGTCGAAGGTGTCTTCGGTGAAGGGCAGATAGATGATTGGCTTCGCGGTCTGCACGACAGCGCTCCACTGCTTGCGCTTGATGAGGGTGTTGTCGAATACGGGGTACTTGCGTCCGTAGACTTTCAACGGATCCCCTTTCCGGGAGAAGGCGAACATCAGCCGCTCGGCACCGGTGCCCCTCACGTGTCGCGCCTCGATATCGGATGTGAGAGTGCGAAAGGCCAGGGGCTTCCCACTATTGGGGTTCCACTTGATCGGCGGACGCGGGAGCTCGATCTGCGCGACGGACCACTCATGCTTCGTTTCGCTCCACAGCGCAAAGGCGACTGGGCGGCCGCGGAGCACCTGATTCTTCCCTTCTCCAGAGAAGACATATTGGAGCTCGACGTCACCGAGAAGTTTCTCCGCTTCAGTGATGCGATCGCGGATTGCCTCATGACGGTTACGGCTGCCTTCGACGACAGCCTCCTTGGAAGCCTGATGGTGTTGCTCCGATCGGGCAACGGCAAGTGGCACCTCGCCTTCTTCCTGCTTCGAACCTCCGTCCGCGATGGACGCTGTCTGCTCGATCGAAGCTGCCGTCTCGCGGCCTGTCATCATATGTCCAACAAAGAGCAAGGACGCCAGTATGAGCAGAATCAACGCAGCCGAGTGTCTGGCGGTCGTGTTCATGCCACCGATAGTAATCACGACTGGACACGGCGCACGTGTACCCGTATCAAGAAATTCGATGCCGTTGAGGAGAATCCGCTAGCTATCGGTTCCGATATCCAGTGTTGTCGCCATACGGATACGGCGATTTTCCACCGCTCAGCACTTGCGATCATCACGCGGAACGACGCGGCAGGGGTGCGTGGTGCCCATTCGAAGCCAGACGTCGGCGAGCCCTTGGTCTCGCGACAGGGAGGAATCATTCATCGCCGGGTTGAACAAACAGGTTGGCAGGCTTAGGCCGGTTCCAAGGCCGCACGCGACCTGCTCGGCCATCATGCGCGGAAAAGTGGCGCGGATGAGCGCTCGCGAACGCGAGCCGACTCATTTCTTCCTGGATCGCGCTACCCGTTGATCAAAGTCAAAAGGCTTCGGCGCAGCAATGCGAAACTTCCGAAAATCCATGTGAAGGGGATTCAGTAAATAATTCCATTCCTCGGTCACGATCGCGGAGGGCACTTTCAACACTGCAGTCTCGCCGCGCTCCAGCCAGTCACCGCCGAGTACCTGCAATTCGGAAGGCGGCGAGGCGGCAAACCAGCTCGCAGGCAATTTTTCGATTGAAACGGTCTCGACACGCACGCTCTCCGGGATCATTGCACGACCCAGAACTGTGGCGGGCACCCAGCCGCGGCGACGATAATTAACGGTGTACTCGAGAACGGCCAACGAGATACTAGCGGAGGTGTAAACAACCGGTCTGCCCCTGGGTGTCCATCGTCCACTCGCAAAGAGGCCGCCCTGCCCGCTGAACAGTTGGTCCCGGTAAACGTGTTTGCCGAGACGGAAAACTGTCAGCGTCACGCATAGACCCCATGCTCCATCTGGTAGAGCATGTTCGAAACCTTTTCCGCGCCAGGATCACTGGCGACCGCCGCGAGGGGCGATCGTCCCCCCAATGCCGGACTGGGCTCGCGCAACCAAGCCACAGCGTGTTCACGGCTCTCGAGGACCAACACGGCGAGTGCCAAGATACGCGCCAAACGCACGAGCCGATCGGAGGTGGCCGCGTCGAGTCGAGCCCGCTTCTTCCAGCGTGCACGGGTTCGTAAGCTCACCTGCAAAAGCCGATCCTCTTCCAGGGGCGTTAGCTCCAGCGCCTCAGTGACTGCCTCATAGGCGCGGACCGGCAAGCCTCGCTCGACTTCTTCTAAAAGATCCAGGCGGGTGGCGCGCGCGCCGAAGACCTGCGCACCACCCAAAACTGAAATGACATTCGGTGTCATGGATGCGAGCCTGTTCTGCAATTTGGCATCCATTCTAATGCCATATGCCTGACTTGGCGAATCGGGCCGCAATGGCGGCCGGGCGAGACAGCGCCGCTCGAGCGGGTCCAGCGTTAGGCGTCACCTCATGCTGGCCGGGAGGCCATAGAGGTATGCGCGCGGAAACTCCATGCTCGCTCTCATAGCGCAGCGGCAGGCTCGCTGCGCTTCAGGCCGTTTCTCCGCGACGTGGCTCACCGCTACCGGCGAAGCGCGCTGCCTGCATGCAGCGGAAATTACAAGGAATTGAGGAACGTGAAGAGCTGCTGCTTCTGAACATAGGAGAGCTCGTTGAACTCTCGGGTCACGTGCTCGGCCTCGCCGTGATGGCGCTCGATGGCATTCTCGAGCGTCAAGGAAAGGAGGTCATGCATGTAACGCGGACGCGTGCGCAGTCCCCACAGGGGCGCCGTCCTGAACTTGAAGGCGGTGTCCTGGGCGGTCGGTGTCTGCACGATACCGCCAGCGGTCCCGATGTCGTGCAGAAGGTAGTCGCCGAACGGATGAAATTGTTTGAACCCGAGGGCGTCGGGAACGGTGAAGGCGCGCGGGCCGTCGCCGTTGAACTGAGTACCTGCGACCGCCGTGACCAGGGTCTCGACGTGGCACACAGCGCAACCGACCGCTCTGAACAGTTGCTCTCCGGCGACGGCATCTTGGGCGAGCTGCGGGTTGTTAGGGAAGGTATCACGCGGTGGGACCTTCGTGCCCCGAATGAACTGCGTAAAGTGATCGATGTTGGCCAACCCGAGGACATCGGGGGTATCTTCCGGATCCGAAGTGACTTTGCCGAGATTTTGGGCGATAGTGAATCCATCGGAGTGGCGTAGTGGGTTGGTGACACCCATCTCGTTCACGTAGGCGTCCGCGACGAAGGAAAGCAGGCTGCCGTGCTGGTCCTTCCAGCCGAAGCGGCCGACACGCGTCTGCCGCGCCGTCGGGTTCGCCGCCGCTTCGAAGACTGGGACCTCAATCGCCTCGCCGTGAATTCGTCCGTGGGTGAGCAACGGCTGTAGCTTTGCGATGTCCTGCAGCTCCTTGTCAGGGACCGCTTCCACGAAGCCGTCACCGAGGGTGCTCAGCGCGGCGCGCAGCTCCCGGAGATTTTCCTTGTCGGGTATCTTTTCCTGCGCTCGGGGGTCCACAGCGCGATCGTTCACAATGGAGCGCCCAGTAAGCGTGTCCGCGCCGTCATTAATGGTAATCGTGGGATTGACGAACGTGGCTGGTGTGGTGGCCGTGGCCGGGGTGATGTGTCCGGCGCGCAACTCTGTGAACTGACTTGCCCCGCCGCTGACGGGGTTTTGATGGCACTCAGCGCACGCCCTGCCGTTATAGACGGGGCCGAGCCCATTGAGCACATCGTGAACTGACTCGTAAATCTTCTGGTCCAGTTGAAAGCTATCGCCTTTTGGCTCGAGGATGCCGTTGCTCACGCTCTGGGAGCCTGCATTCACGAGGGTTGGTGTATCGAACCCCGCGGGCGCTTCCGGGGGAGTTTGCGCCAGCAGCGAGGTTTGCACGGTTAGGCCAGATAGGAGCAATACGGGCATTCTGCGCAACATGCGATCAGCCTCCCTTGAAATGTTCCGGCGCGAAAGCGGTAGGCTTTGCGCTTTCGCAATGAGTTCTGTATTCAAAGGTCTTGATCGCTGTGGCAACGGGTCTTATTCCCGTTACCAGATGAATCTTTTTTGACAGCAGACGGGGGGTGCAGAGATGGCGAAACCACTGCGAAGAGGCGCCGAGGAGGCGCGCAATCAATTGCCGGAACTACTGACCGCCGCACAGCGCGGGCGGCAAACAATCATTACCCGGCATGGGAAGCCCGTCGCGGTATTGGCTCCTATCTCGGGCAGCGGGGATGCAAACTCGCAACGCTCGCTGTTACCTTTGGCCGGCAGCGGTCGCGGACTCTATGGTCTCGACAGCCGCACGACCCTGCGGGCATGAGTGTCGCGGAGATTGCGACGCGGTTCGGGTTCGGGGAGCCTGCGCACTTGCGCAGAGCCTACCGGCAGCACTTCAATGAATCGCCGCGGTGTGGCCGAGAACGGGTGAAGCGGCGACGCAAACCCTGATGGTGTATGCGCGGGGTGGCGGGCTACGGCGCGGTCTGCTGGCGCTGCGGACCGTGGAATGCGACGCTTTGGACGAGCAGGAAATCTTCTTGGGCATAACCGGGATACAGGCGCCTCATGCGTTCGATCGCGCGTGCATTGGTTGGCTCAAAGTCGACTGCGTTCGTGAAGTCAGCGAGGTACACGCGCATGTGGTCGAACAGCGAAGGATCGCTGGTCGCGCCATGTCCCGGATAGACCTTGATGGCTGCGTCGGAATAACGTGCCTTGAGCTCTCCTAGCACCCGGATCCAGTTCACGATGTGCTCACGCATGACGCCTTGCCCCGCCCACGCATGGACGCCGCGATAGCACAGATCACTCGTGAAGAGCGCATTGAGCTCGCGAATGAAAACGGTCGTCATGTGTCCGCACTCCGTGGGAGGATAGTCGGCGCGGATCTCGAGCTCACCGCCCCCTTCGAGCCGCAGGATGGAGTCCGCGAGAACCTCGATGTTCTGCTCGTACTCGAAGCCGTCCGGATTCTTGACCGACCGAGGCTTCATCTGCGGCTGCTGGTCGAGCCAACCAACGCCCTCCATCCACGTGGAGAATCCGATGATGTCGGACTTGATGGCTTCGTTCGCCACCAGAATCCGCGGCGATGGAAACGCTTCCTTGAGAGTACGTGAGCCAACGTAGTGATCAGGATGCCCGTGAGTGACGAGGACCGCCTGCAGATTCCTACCACTCCCACGCACTACATCGGCAAGCTCCGCGGCTTCCGCCCTGTTCCGCAACGAGTCGATGATCAGTGCGTGTGTCGCGTTCTGAACGATATAGGCATTGACATTGGCTTCGCGTCCGGCAAATGGACGCACCTCGAGTTTCGACATGGCTGGCTCCATCGCAGTAGCGCATGCCGAGCTTGAATATGCTAAAAGGACATGTCCAGTCATCCGCCGATGCCGAATTTTCATAACGGTGAGACGCTCGCTCGATCGCCTGCAGATCCTCGAGGTACTCCTTCGCACCAGGAGCCCCTCTACTGCCGCTCACGAAATCGGAGTGACCCAATCTGCCGTAAGCAAAGTTCTCGCGCAGCTACGCATCGAGATGCGCGACCCGCTGCTCTTGCGTAGAGGCGATCAAATGATCCTCACACCGCGAGCCGAGCGGCTCGTGAACCCGTTGCGCATCTCGCTCGCCGCGCTTCGCAAGGTGTTGGAGACAGACGCAGGCATGTCGCATCCCTCGTCCGTGTCCATCATGATGCGCGATCAGTTTGTCGTGGCGCTGGCTCCTGCGATTCTGCGCCGCCTTGCGCAAGAGAGCGCGGAAACTACGCTGAACATCGTCCCTTACGATAGGGATCGACTCCGGGACGACCTTGTGCGAGGCGCCATCGATGCCGCGGTCTCCGTTGACCCACCGGCGACGCCTGGCCTGATGGGGACTCTGTTGTATCAAGAGTCATTCGTCTGCCTGACGCCGCACAGGGATGCGCCAACTTTGCGCGAATACATTGCCGCTCGACATGTTGCGACCACATCACACTCGGGCTACGTTGGAATCGACGCCGCGCTGGCGAAAAAAGGGCTCGCGCGACGGATTGTGGCGCATGTGCCCTACTTTGCCGCGCTCATACACGTCGCCGAGGCCCACGGGTTGTATGCAACCGTTCCGCGGCGTGTCGTGCTTGCAATTCCGCCTAAGACTCTCTTTGTCCATCCTGTCCCGATTGCTATTCCCGGGTTTCGGGTCACGCTGGTTTGGGATCGCAGATGCGATCAAGACGCGACGAACCGCTGGCTTCGTGGACTGATTGTCGATGTGGCACGTACGCTACCGCGCCGGCAAGAGCCTTGAGACGTTGTTGAGGCATGAGCGCACTCCGCTTTTGGCGTGCGCGCTGTTCGACTGACCAGCGCCCCCGGGCGCGCGCCGCCTTACGGACGTGCGCACGGGGGCAAACCGGTTGCTGGTGTTGGCCGGCTACTGAGGACTTACATATCCAGATCGCCTGGCGGGGCGGTATGGGTGTGAGCTTTCTCCTTGGGCGCTTCCGCAATGGTGGCTTCGGTGGTCAGGAACAACCCGGCCACGGAGGCAGCATTTTGCAGCGCCAGGCGTGTCACCTTGGTTGGATCGAGAATGCCCATCTCGATCAGGTCGCCGTACTCGCCCGTGGCCGCATTGTAGCCGAAGTTGTCCTTGCCCTCGCGTACCCGATTCAACACGACCGCGGCATCCTCGCCAGCGTTGGCCACGATCTGGCGCAGTGGCTCCTCGATCGACCGCAAGAGAATCTTGATGCCCTGGTTCTGGTCATCATTGTCCCCGGTGAGCTTCTCGATGGCCTTGGCGGCGCGAATCAGCGCGACGCCACCGCCCGGAACAACACCTTCCTCGACCGCGGCTCGTGTTGCATGCAGCGCATCTTCGACGCGGGCCTTCTTCTCCTTCATCTCCACTTCGGTCGCGGCACCGACCTTGATGAGGGCAACACCGCCGGACAGCTTGGCCAGGCGCTCCTGCAGCTTTTCCTTGTCGTAGTCGGAGGTGGTCTCCTCGATCTGCTGGCGGATACTGGCCACACGGGCCTGGATTTCCGACTGCTTACCGGCGCCGTCGATGATCGTGGTGTTTTCCTTCTCCACAACCACCTTCTTCGCCTCGCCCAGATCGTCGATCGTGGCTTTCTCGAGCTTCAAGCCGACTTCATCGGAAATGACCGTGCCCCCGGTCAGCGTGGCGATGTCCTGCAGCATGGCTTTGCGGCGATCACCGAAGCCTGGCGCTTTGACCGCCGCCACTTTGACGATACCACGCAGGGTGTTGACCACGAGCGTCGCGAGCGCCTCGCCTTCGACGTCCTCCGCGATGACGAGCAGCGAGCGGCCCGCTTTCGCAACCGCCTCCAGCAGCGGCAGCAGCTCGCGAATGTTGGATAGCTTCTTGTCCACCAGGAGAATCAGGGGCTTTTCGAGCTCGGCGGTCTGGGTTTGCTGGTTGTTGATGAAGTAGGGAGACAGATAGCCCCGGTCGAATTGCATGCCTTCGACCACCTCCAGCTCGTTCTCCAGGCCCGATCCCTCCTCGACTGTGATCACCCCTTCCTTGCCGACTCTGTCCATCGCGTCCGCGATCGTTTTGCCGATGCTCTCATCGGCGTTCGCCGAGACAGTGCCGACCTGCGCAATCGCCTTGGGGTCCTTGCAGGGCTTGGAAATCTTCCGCAGCGCCTCGGTCGCGGCGGCTGTGGCTTTGTCAATGCCCCGCTTCAGATCCATCGGGTTGACACCGACCGTTACCGCTTTCAAACCCTCGCGAATGATCGCCTGCGCCAGGACGGTTGCGGTGGTCGTGCCGTCGCCGGCTTCGTCGGAGGTGTTGGACGCGACTTCTTTGACGAGCTGCGCGCCCATGTTCTCGAACTTGTCTTTGAGCTCGATTTCCTTGGCAACGGAGACGCCATCCTTGGTGATGGTGGGGGCGCCGAAGCTCTTCTCGAGCACGGCATTGCGGCCTTTCGGCCCCAAGGTCGCCTTCACGGCGTTGGCCAGAATGTTCACCCCGGCGAACATGCGATGCCGCGCTTCGTCGTGGAAACTGATCTCTTTCGCAGCCATTATTTTTCCTCCAGTAGATAATGGTTACCGTAGTTGAATTGGGTTCGTTCGCGGCTCGCCTCAGGCGCGCTCGACGACGGCCATGACGTCCTCCTCGCGCATCACCACGAGCTCCTGGTTGTCGACCTTGACTTCGGTGCCGCTGTATTTGCCGAACAGGACGCGGTCACCCACCTGGATATCCAGCGGACGAACCTGACCGTTGTCCAGGATTTTGCCTTGGCCGACTGCAATCACCTTTCCAAAGGTGGGTTTCTCGCTCGCGGTGTCGGGGATAACGATGCCCCCGGGCGACTTGCGCTCCTCGGGCTCGCGCTGGACAACGAGGCGATCGTGCAGAGGACGAATATTCACGTTGACTCCTTTTCTGTTCCGATTGCCGAGCGTGGCGCGGGAATTAGCACTCGGCATGCGCGAGTGCTAATCATATTCAGGCTACGCCGACGTGCAAGATGGCTCAACGCACGGGCGGGCAGCGCCCGTCGCCGAATGAACCACAATGCATACGGCTAGGCCTGAGGCCGAGGTTTGGACGGCTGAGGCAGGCCCTCGGAGCGCGCGCTGCAACAACACGTTTGCTTCCACAGCCCGGCCGCATGCACTTGCGGCAGACCATCGTCCCTCCTTCACGTCACACGCACTTCATATCCAACACGCTCGCTGCCACTTCGGCTCGCAAACGACTCTTGAAGTGAACGAGCCTGCCCCCATGCGTTTTGCCCGAATGACTCAGTACTGAGGAGGCATGGATATGTTCAGCGATATCTTCAACGCACTGACATTATCGGAGAGTCCCTTGTTTGCGGAATTCCGACGGATGGAGCAGGAGTTTGACGAGTTCTTCGGTGCCTCGAGTCCATGGGCCGGCGGCATTCGTTCGCTGCCACGGGGGACGTTCCCGGCCATCAATGTGGGAAGCACAGGCGATGCCGTGACCGTTTACGTGTTCGCACCCGGAATCGATCCGAAGACGCTCGAGATTTCCCTGCAACAAAACGTGCTCTCCGTGAGCGGACAGCGCGACGTCCCGACAGAGCAGAACGCGACCTACTATCGCCAGGAGCGCTTTGCCGGCGCCTTCCGACGGGTCATCAGCCTCCCCGAGGATGTTGACTCGGACAAAGTGGAGGCCACCTACCGCGACGGCATCGTGCAGATCACTGTGCAACGGCGCGAATCGGCGAAGCCGCGGCAGATCGAGATTCACTGAAGTTGATGGAGGACCACGCCATGAATAGCCAAACGGATGTCACGCCAAGCCCCGGCAACGGGACCCTCGTTCAGCGGCAACGGCGAGCAGCCGCCGCAGAGTCGGTGCTGCGGGCGCCGGTTGATATTTATGAAACCGGGGAAGGCATCACTTTGCTGGCCGACATGCCGGGTGTATCCAAGGAGCGATTGAGCTTGCGAGTCGAAGGAAATAACCTGCTCGTCGAGGGCACCATCGGTATCGCGCCCCAGGAGCAGATGACCGCCCTGTACGCGGACGTTCGCTCGACGATGTTCCGCAGGAGCTTCGCGCTCAGTGATGAGCTCGAGACCGACAAGATCGAGGCTCATCTCAAGGACGGCCTGCTCACGGTGAAAATTCCCAAGCGCGCGGAGCTTCGGTCGCGCCGAATCGAAGTGAAGAGTTGACTGCGTGCGGTGACATCCGCCGCGCTGCGGCGGATGTCACATGTCAGCACTGTGAACTGCACGGGTTGGCCCCACCCGCTGGCTCGGCTCCGCTAAAGTGGCAATGAACCGCATCACGAACCGTCGCAACCAAGTCGATGCTCGAGCGGTTCTGGCGCAGATTTTGTTAACTCGCACCGCTCGTTCCAGATCGCGTGAATTCAGTCACGCATAGGGCTCCGCAGCCTCGATACGGTACTGCCTTCTTGGCAACAGGATCGAGACGTGTCAGGGCTACCGATTTCGTCAGAAATGACCGGTGAACCGCACGCACATGGCCTGGAGATTGAGTTCACTCCCGAAGACTTGTCGCTGCGGCAGGTGATGAGTGAGCAGGTCTCGAGCTCGGGCGCCCGGGCCCGATCCAACCTCCAAAGGCATATCAAACGCAGCACCTGCGCTCTCGCGAGCCTGTTTGCCTTCGTGCTGTTGAGAAGCGTAGCCGAATATGACGGGCTTATTGCGATCCAGCCGCATGATGCAGGCAAACCGCTGGTCTCACCCCCGCAGTTGGCACCCGAGAAGCCTCGCGAGCCGAGCTCACTCGTCCGCATGGCAAACCCGTTCGACTCGTCCGAAGTGTTCGAATTTCCTCCTGGAACCTCCAGGGCCGAAGCACGCGAACGGGTAGCGAACTTGCTACTACAGCGGGCACGCGATCGGCGACCACAATGGGGTGCCGCCAAGCGCAAAGGCAGGCAACAGGTTTCCGGCGACACCTCGGCCAGCTGATGTAGCGATCTTCCTGAGAAGGTGCCGCCCGAAGTAGTGCCGTGATCGACAGCACACCTGCTCTACCACACCTAGGTGAGCAGCTGATCCATCCCGCGCGCATCGAGTTCTGGAGGTCGCAAAACAATGAGAGCGTCCGGTTGCACCGCCGTCAGCGTGCACCTCGTGAATCCGTACAGCCCCCCTTAACTGGGAACAGCACCACATGATCTCGCGCAAGCCCGCCGAGAATTCGATTCGCGCACCTGGATTGTCGCAACAATCAGAGTCTGCAATCCACGCCTGACCGGACTCAAGCCGATCTCGACTGGGCGCTCGGAGCCATCCTTGCACAAAGCGAACAGCTCGAGGCCCGCTCCCATCGGCCGTGTGCGACCATCATCCATGAACCGAAGGCGTTGACCGATGTGCGCCAGGCGATGGCGTTCGGGAATGAGGAGCTCGAGACGTTGCCCGTGAAGCTCGCCCGGAGCATATTTGAGCGTACGGCAAGCTTCATCGCTGGCGAACAGGACCGTTCCTGACTCATCGACGACGAGTGCGGCCTCCGCGGCCTGCGCGAGGACACTCTCCAAGGTCGCGGGAGACTGCATTGAAAGGACGCCGCTCGATCAGCCAAGACCCCGGCCACTCTCGACCCGGCCAGGTGAGCACGGAATCCGTAGATACGCGTATTGTGGCTCACAGCGGCGGGGCCGATTTGAGTCCGTGAGTGACGTACCGGAACCATTTTTCGCGTGTCGTCTCTCGAGGAACAGGCCGTACCTACAAGTGATATCCGCACCCCATGGCCAGATCGATCGACCGACCGAGTCAAGGGGAGCAAGGTCGGCTTTCAATCACACCTCTCCAAGCCTGTGGCACCCATTGAGCTACTAGCCATCATCGAGTCCCGGGGCAGCGCCCCTGACTCGCACTTCAGTGCACGTTCATCATCGCGAGTGGCTGCATCTGGCTCAGCCGTTTGCTGCGATGGCGCAATCGCGAGTGTCCGGGTCTCGTACAGCTGATGATCAAACTTTGTAGGCCGATGCCGGATCCGAACGTCAGAAGAGATCCCGCAATCGTGTAAGACCGCAGGACTACGGCACAGAACCTGCGTGTTGGCCACCAGATTGGGTGAAAAGAGGACGCTACATGAGCAAGCATGGCGGTCTCGAGGTAGTTAGCTCACATCTGCAACGCGCCGCTTCCCATCTAGACAAGGCAAACGAGGACCCGTCAAGTGCTCAGGAACACATTGCCTCGGCACGTGCGATTTATGATGAGCTGCTACAGTTGTTGCCAACATTGCAGATCAGTGGCAAGGACCGCGTCCAGTTTGTAACGGACTTGGCCGCCATCCGCGAGCGGTTGCGTGCGCTAGGTCAGAGCGTGTGAGCCGCAACTTCACAGCGATTGCTCCTCGGAGGCGTCCAACACTTCCCGCACCTTGCGTTCCAGGTCCACGTGCGTAAAGGGCTTGAGGAGCAGATTGACGCCAGGATCCAGTCGACCGTGGTGCACAATTGCATTGCGCGCGTAGCCCGTCATGAATAGCACCTTGATGTTGGGCCATCGCCGCCTCACTTCCTCGGCCAGCTGGCGTCCGTTTATGCCATTGGGCAAGCCCACGTCCGTCAAGAGCAGATCGGTCCCAGAGGATTGCTCCAGCAGCACGAGTGCCGTGCGCGCCTCCGAAGCAACCATAACCCCGTAACCGAAGTCCGCCAGCATCTCGGCCGTGAAAGCGCGCACATCGTCATCGTCTTCGACCACAAGGACCGTCTGACCGGTCCTCTGCTCGCGCTCAACCGGCGAGGCGTCAAGAACAATGGCAGCGGCATCCGCATGGATCCGGGGCAAGTACAACTTCACGGTCGTGCCCTCACCCGGCTCACTGTAGATCTTCACGTGACCGCCAGATTGTTTGACAAAGCCGAACACCTGCGACAGCCCAAGACCGGTGCCTTCTCCGGGCCGCTTGGTCGTGAAGAAGGGCTCGAAGGCTTTCGCGATCACCTCCTTGGTCATCCCAGTACCCGTGTCGCTGACTGCGATCATGACATACTGACCGGGTGTGACTTCCACGTGCGCCGCGGCATACGGCTCATCCAGAAAGGAATTTGCGGTCTCGATCGTGAGCCGGCCAAAACGTTGCATGGCATCCCGCGCGTTGATCACCAGGTTCAGAATCGAAGTCTCGAGTTGATTCGCATCGGCGGCAATCGACCATACTCCGCCGCTCAGAACCGTCTCCAGGTGGACTCCGGCACCGAGCGCCTGGCGCAGCAGATCACTCATCCCGGAGATCAGCTTGTTGGGGTTGATCGGTTTAGGATCGAGCGGCTGTTGGCGCGCAAAGGCCAGCAGGCGCTGTGTGACCTGCGCAGCCCGATCCGCGTTGCGGCTGGCCATCTCCAAATAGCGCTTCATGGACGGGTCAGAATCGCGCAACCGGGAGCTGAGGATCTCGATAGCATTCTTGATCACGTGGAGAAAATTGCTGAAGTCATGAGCCATGCCGCCGGTCAGCTGTCCGAGCGCCTCCATCTTTTGTGCTTGGGCGAGCGCGGCGCGCGCTTCGTCCAATTTCTCCTGCTGTTGGTTGCGCTCAGTGATATCGCGCGTGATCTTCGCAAATCCGAGCAAATTTCCCGACGCGTCCCGGAGCGCCGTCACCACCGAGCTGGCGCGGAAACGGCTCCCGTCCTTGCGCACCCGCCACCCTTCCGTTTCGTACTTCCCCCGCTGCGCTGCCCGGTCCAGAATCTGCTGTGGCAAGCCGGCGCCCTGGTCTTCGGGGCTAAAGAACCGAGCAAAGCTCTGCCCCAGAACGTCCTTCGCCGAGTATCCTTTCAGCCGCTGCGCACCGGCATTCCAGTCGGTAATCCGGCCCTGAGAGTCGAGCAAGTAGAGGGCGTGATCGGCCACCCCATCCACCAGCAACCGAAACCTTTCCTCACTGGCAGCACGTTCGGCCGCCAGCCGACGTAGCTTGCGGAATGTAGCCACTGTGAGCCCGAGACCCAGGACCAGGAGCACCAGGGCAATGGCGGCGCTCGCAATAGCGCTGTCACTCGTTTGCCGCTCGCCCTCAGCCGCCGCAGTCTGACGCTGCCTCAGTAGGCTGTTTTCGGCGTCGACCACCTCCTCTAGCATCCGGTCGAGGCTTTGCACGGCGTCACGGCTGACGCGGGTCTGTGCGACGAGCTCGGCGGGACTCAAGGGTCCCCGCTCGCGTGCACTCAGAACACGCTCAAGTCCGCTCAGCTCGAGCTCGATCTCATGGTCCAGATCGGCTAGCCGCCTCTGCTGCCCCGGATTGTCGAGCGTGAGCTGCTTGAGCGTTCGGAGCAGGTCCAGCGCCTGCCGGGTCCCCTGTCGATATAAATTGACGTAGTTTGGGTCGGCAGTGATCAAGTACGCACCCTGGTTTCGAACCAGCTCGTTGACCGTACCCTCCAAGCGCTGCGCAGTGCGGATCACCTCGAACGTGTGGGCGACAAGATCCGCGTTATGGCGCAGCGTGGGGCCTCTGCTGAGGACCTGATAGCTCTCGAGACCGAGCAATGCGAGGCAGGCTAGGACGATCAGGGCCAAAGCGCCCCACAGTCCTCTCGACACGGTGCGGTCCATTTGCGGAGCTAGTCTCGAGTGACCGGAAAGCGGTGGCGCCGATCACGTCAGGTGTTCTTGATTGGAATCCGATGATGAGTGGGCCAGGCGAGACCTGTCAACCCGCGCCCTTTGGGAGGAAATCCACTGATACTGCCACAGTTCTCCGGCGTAAGCGTGGCCTAGGTGCCGATATCCACGATGATAAACAGCAGCTTACGGCAACGGCCTCTCGCCCCGATGCGCCCGATGGTTCTGGTGCCCATAGGCCTTCAGCAACGTGCCGATCAGCACGGCCTGCCAGATTGCTCTCGCCGCCGCAAAACTGCCTGTGGCACAAGCCCTAACCAGGGTCGAACTGCCGGAAGGCGCGGCAGAAGCGCGTCGGTCATTTCGGAGTTCAGCATCTGCGCGTGCTGATTGATGGCCGCCATTTCCCGGGCCAGGCGCTTTTGCCGTGCGCATTGTTCGACAAAGTCGCGCAGGATGCTCTCGATCAATGCGGAGCGTGAGACTTTGGAGCCCGGCGTGCGATCCCAACACCCTGACCAGGCCAGGTGACTCACGCCTGCTCTACCATACCTTTGCGAGCAACTGATCCCAGTCAATGGTGACGCCCGGAACAGCTGTGATCCGTGTCTGTCCTTTGAGCTCGACGATGATCGGGCGTCCGTAGTGTCCTGCCGCAAGACGGTAGATAGCCAGTCTGCGCTCAATGGGATGGATCAACCAGACTTCGCGGACCCCGGCGCGCTCGTAAACGGGGAGTTTGACCAGCTGGTCGTGACTGGCGGTGTTCGGTGAGAGGACCTCCGCGACCCAATCGGGAGCACCACGCATTCCGCGCGCGTCGATCTTCTGAAGGTCGCAAACAATGAGAACATCCGGTTGCACTACCGTGTCGATCTGATCATCTCCTTCAGTCGACTTCGGTAGGCGGACGTCAAACGGGGCGATGTATACACGCCACGGTTTGCCGTCGAGTGCGTTGTCTATCTGGCGACCGAGCCCAAGGACAATCCCTTGGTGCGATGGCGAAGGAGCCGGTGGCTCCCTGACATAGGCAGCGCCATCGATCAGCTCATCGCCGTAATT
>CAYNTW010000128.1:0-11866 GCA_964400085.1 uncultured Steroidobacteraceae bacterium
GTGCCGCATTTCCTGCGCAACTCCGACGTCATTTTCGGTATTGGCTGCAGCTTCTCCGAGTCGCCGTTCGCGAGCGCGATGCCGACCGGCAAAACCATCATTCACGCGACACTCGACCCGGTCGACCTCAACAAGTCCGTCATCGCGCAGTACGGGCTCGTGGGCGATGCGAAGCTCACTCTGCTGGCCCTGCTTGCGGCCTGCCGCAAGCAGGTCAGCTCAAATCGCGACTGGTCACGCGTCACGGCCGAGATCGAGAAAGTCGGCGCGGAGCACATGAAAGAGTGGCTGCCGCGGCTCACTTGCGCCCAGGAGCCCATGACACCCTATCGCGTGTTGTGGGATCTGCAGCACACGGTAGATGTGGCCAACACGATCATCACCCACGACGCCGGCAGCCCGCGCGACCAGCTCATGCCCTTCTGGAAGTCGACGACGCCCCTGTCCTACATCGGCTGGGGCAAGACGACGCAGTTGGGTTATGGCCTCGGCCTGGCGATGGGCGCGAAGCTCGTCCACCCGGACAAGCTCTGCATCAACGTCTGGGGCGATGCCGCAATCGGCTTCACGGGCACGGATTTCGAGACGGCGGTGCGCGAGCGCCTCCCGATCCTGTCCATCCTGCTCAACAACTCATCGATGGCGATCGAGCTGGCCGTGATGCCCAAGGCGACCGAGAAGTATCGCGCCACGGACATCTCCGGCGATTACGCCGCGATGGCGCGCGCCCTGGGCGGGTACGGCGAGCGGGTCACGTCGGTGGCGGAGATCGTCCCGGCCATCAAGCGGGGCATCGCCCAGACCAAGGCCGGCAAGCCCGCGCTCCTGGAGTTCATCACCTGTCAGGAAACGCGACTCTCGAAATATTAGTCGGCGCGCCATTGAAGTAGACCGAGCCCGCGCACCCGGCGACGGTTGGCGTAGGACAGGCCGACGGTGCGGCAGGCCTGGCGCATTAGCGCGCCACTACTACGCGCCCGGGTGGGCGCGATATTAATATCACGTGCGGTGGGGCGCGAAATCACGCGCCGGTGGGGGTGCGAAATCGCGCCCCTGTGCGTGCGCGGCCATGCAATTTTCCGCGCTTTCGGGGACTGCTTTGGAGGGGGTCGAAGTGACGGGATTTTTCGGGCTGCGATCGACGCGGGCGGAGGTTGTGCATGAGCGAGTCACACCCGCGGCAGCCAGTTTGGCAGCCGCTGGAAGCCGCCGGCGCGCACCATTTGCAGTCGTTCTCTCGGCTAGCGCGCTAACCATCTCGGCGGCCGCGCCGTTGGCCGCCCAAACGCCGGCCAGCCAGCCAGGGCACGTGCCTGCCGCGGCGATCAAACCCTCTCCCGCTTTCCCGGCGCAGCAGCTCGTGGCGCCTCCGACGAACGGGTGGCTCACTAACGGCGGCAGCCTCTACAACCAACGTTACTCTCCCCTGACCGCAATCAACCGGGACAACGTCAAGGAGCTCAAGGCCGTTTGGCGTACCCACCTGAACGGTTCGGGAATCGGCGCGCAATACTCCGGACAGGGTCAGCCGCTCGTGTATGAAGGCGTGATCTACATTGTCACGGGCAATGACGATGTGTTCGCGCTCGAGGTGAAGACAGGCGCCGTTCTCTGGAGCTACCAGGCGAAGTTGGATCCCAACCGGGTGCGGGTGTGTTGCGGCTGGATCAGTCGTGGCGTCGGAATGGGCGCCGGGAAGATTTACGTCGGCCAACTCGACGCGAGGCTGGTGGCGCTCGATCAGCGCACCGGCAGAGTTGTGTGGTCCACGCAGGCCCAGGATCCCTCGCAAGGATTCAGCATCGTGAGCGCGCCGTTGTATTACAACGGGATGGTGATCACCGGCCTGGGCGGCGCGGACATGGGCGTCCGCGGGCAGATCAAAGCCTTCGACGCAAAGTCAGGTAAGCCGCTATGGACCTTCTACACGATCCCCGCTCCGGGAGAATTCGGTAGCAATACCTGGCCTGCCGACAGTGAGATCTGGAAGTACGGTGGCGCCTCGGTCTGGCAAACACCGGCGGTCGATCCGGAGCTGGGCCTCCTGTATTTCTCCACCGGCAATGCGGGCGCGACCTACAACGGCTCCGTCCGTCCCGGAGACAACCTGTTCACCGCGTCGATCCTGGCGATCGAGGCGAAGACGGGCAGATACCGCTGGCATTTCCAACAGGTTCACCACGACATCTGGGATTATGACTCACCGAATCCCGTGGTGTTGTTCGATGCGCCGTACGGTGGCAAGGTTCGCAAGGGACTGGCCCAGGTTTCCAAGACGGGCTGGGTCTACATTCTCGACCGTGAGACGGGCAAGCCGCTCATCGGGATCGAGGAGCGAGCCGTGCCCCAGGAGCCGCGGCAGGCGACTGCTCCGACGCAACCCTACCCTGTTGGTGATGCCGTCGTACCGCAGTCGTTGGACATCGCCCCCGAGGGACAGGAGCTCATCAACGGTGGCCGGATCTTCACCCCGTTCTGGGACAAGCCGGTGTCCTATCGGCCGCAGATGGCGGTCAACTGGCCCCCCAGCTCCTACGATCCCGCGACCGATCTGATGTTTCTGTGTGCCATCGATCACGTGGGGACCTCGTTCAGCGACACCAAAGGTCTGGACAAGCCGACATTCGAGGGAATGTGGAACAAGGGCGGGGCCGGCTACTCGGGTGTGGCGGGACGCGGGATCTTCGCGGCCATGGACCTCAAGACCAACCGCCTGGTCTGGCGTCAGCAGTGGCGCGATGAATGTTTTAGCGGCTCGCTCGCCACTGCCGGCGGACTGGTGTTCGTCGGTCGCAACGACGGGCGCCTCACCGCGCTCGACACTCGCAACGGCGAACGACTGTGGCAGTTCCAGACGGACGCGGGTGTCAACGCGCCGGCCAGCACGTTCGAGTATCAGGGCGAGCAGTATGTCGTCGTTCTTTCGGCGGGCTCGTTATTCGCGCCTGGCTCCAAGAAGGGCGACAGTGTCTGGCTGTTCTCGACTTCGGGCACCCTCGAGTCCTTCCCGATCTCCGTCGGACGACCGCCATCGCTGGCGTACGGCAGCCATGAGTCACCCATCACCTTCGCGCCAGGTGATCCCGATGTCGCCAACGGAAAGAAGATCTTCCACACGTACTGCACTGCCTGTCACGGCGATGACGGCTTGGGTAGCCACGGCGGCGCGAATCTCACGACTGCCTCGAAAGATCCGAAGTACATCATCACCACGGCCACTACGGGTCGCGGCGACATGCCGCCTTTCAAGGCTGTTCTAACACCCGAACAGCTTCGGGATGTGGCTGGTTATATCAGCGCCGGCCTCTTTCCTCCGCACTAGCTCCACCGCGCTGCGCGCGACGAGGCAACCAACGCCTCGACGCGCGTAGCCCTCACGACGTCCGTCGCCACACGCGTTCCACCACGCGTTCGCGGACGGTGGTGGATGAAAACTCTTCATTCACAATAGCTTTTAAACAGTTGAATGCTGCACCTGCTGCTGACTATAGTCATCATACACACGCCGCAGAGGTGCAACGAACATGTGTGCCAGGTTCGAAGACGATGCATTGGAAGATGATGATCGGAAACCAGAGACGCTGCCCAAGCGAACGGGGCCGCGCGAGGTAATTCGCCCAATAACGGGTCACCGCGTAGTGGCGCGACGACCAGGAAAGCGAAGTATCACTACCGAAGACATCGAAGAGATGCTCGAGGAGTTTCCGTGATTTACCTGTTCGACATCGAGGTGCTGCCGGAGACTGGAACAGCGCGCCCAAAGGCGGTGCGCGATGGCTGAAGTGGTTGAGGTCGATGAGTGTCGCGCCGAGATCAGCGGCGATAACTATACGAGGCGCCGCCCGCAGGGCGGCGTATCAAGTGGCGGCGGAGGCGATATGGATGATGTGTTGAAGCGACTTGGCGCAATTGAAGTGTCGGTTTCAGAGATCAAAACTCAGCTCACAACGATCCTTCCGCATCTCGCGACGAAGGCGGAGGTAGAAAAGCTGAGGGCCGAGATGAATACCGGATTCGGTGCCTTGAGGGCCGACAACAGCGCTCTCGAGACCAAGATCATCAAATGGCTCATCGCGACCGTAATCGCCTGGGCAGGATTGGCGTTCACTCTCGTGAAGTTCGTTCACTAACTGTCATCATCATGTAGGTTACGAAAATGTGCGAAGAGACCCCCTGCGCTTCATCGGCTGCAGTCAAAATCTACATCGACCATCTCATGAAACGGCTCAGCACGCTCGAATCGTCGGTTTCGGAGCTCCGGCTTGAAATGAGTAGAGTTGTCCCGCTTGTTCCGTATATGGCTACGAAAGCTGATCTCAGCGCGCTCAAAGCCGAGTTGGCTGTCGGAAGCGGCTTCTTCGCCTCGCTTTTCAAGCGATGAGAAGCGAGCGGTCGGCCCGCGCCGGCATACGGTCGGCACGGCTCGCTGTCAGTTCGACAGAGCGCCGCCGGTGCCGCGGGAGGAGACGTTGAGAGTGCCGGCGAACTCGATCGGGGGTTTGCCGGTCGAGGCAACGATGTAGCCCTTCAGCAGAGCCATGGTGTCTTCGTGTTTGACATGCTCGGGCTCGAGGAAAGCCCGGGGATGGCGCCCGGCGGCGTAGTCGATGGGCGTCAATCCTTTCGAATCTTTCGGCTGCAGGTCCGCACCGTCGGCAATGAGCACCTTCACGGTGTCGTTCCAGCCGTGCTCCGCGGCGCCATGGAGTGCGGTCAAGCCTTGCTGATCGTGCCCGTTGATGGACGCACCCGCCTGCTGAAGCAATCGGACGGCTTCCGCGGCTTGTTCATCTGTCTTGAAGCGACCCCGTGTCGGGTTGAAGCTATGCCCCAAGCCGGCCGCGGCCATCAAGGGGGTCACCCCAGTCGCCGTGGGTAGATCGATCAATGCGTGATATTTCAGCAGCAGCTTGATCGCATCCGCGTCCCCCACCTTCGCGGCCAACAACAGCGGCGTGGCTCCGGTCGATAGCACCTGGTCGCCGCCGCGATCGAACACACCATTGCGATACTGCGGTCGCAGTTTGAGCTGCGCGTTCGGATTCGCGCCATGCTGTAGAAGCATCTCAGCAACCTGGAGACCGGTCGTGTTGTCCAGCGAGGGCAGGTCGGGGCGACCACCTCGAGGCAGGTTGTGCATGTCGATGGCCACATACAAAGGCGTATCGCCGTAGAAATCCCACTTGTTGACGTCAGCGCCCGCTGAAACGAGATACGCAGCCAGATCGAAGCGCATGTTCATCAGCGCCAGAATCAGGGGCGTCGTTCCGTCCGGGTCGGGAAGGTTGATGTCGGCCTTCGCCTTGATCAGATACTTCGCGCACTCGATGCAGCCTTCACGAGCCGCATAAAGCAGAGGCGTGAACCCGCCGTGGTTCATGTTCTTGGGACGTCCCTCGGCGGTCACGCGTCGCTGCCAATCGCGCACCACGCTACGCTCGTTGACGTTCGCGCCACGGGAGATGAGCAACTTCACCATTTCGGGCTGTTTCTGCGCGCATGCCCACATCAGCGCGGTCTGACCGCCCCACTCCTCTTTGGCGTTGACCTTCGCTCCGTGATCGAGGAGCAGCTTGGCGGATTCAACGTTGCCCGTCCGGGCGACCACCATCAGCGGGGTCTCGCCCTCCGGGTTGGCCTCATTGGCGTCCGCGCCAGCCTTCAACAGAGCCTTGATGATGGCGGGATCCGCAATCGTCGCAGCCTGCCGAAGCGGACTGGCGCCGTAGTCATTCAGGGCAGAGACATCGGCGCCGGCCTTGATCAGGCGCTGCACGAGATCGACATCATCGTTGTAGACAGCCCAATGAAGCGCCGTTGTGCCATCCGCGCTACGCTGATGGACATCGGCTCCCTTCGCGAGCATGGCCACTGCGGCATCGTGGTCCTTCGCCTGGACGATGTCGACGAGCGAGTCCCCGGCATGAGCGGCCGCTGAGCCCAAAACCGCCGCAGCGAGCGCCAATGCCCTGAGCGCGTTGGCCCACTGATTTCGCCCGCAAGCACGCACCGCGCGAAGCGTTGAATCTGGCGTTCCCATCATCAAATCTCGTTCAGCATTCCCGTGCTGTTGCCGTGCTTCTCAACCGGGATACCCGCGCGTACCAACAGCGTGAGCAGTAGGTTCGCATGGGGCGTGTCCTGTGGGTAATGGAGGTGCTGCCCACCTTTGATTTTCCCATACGCACGCCCGAGAACAGCCGACGGCAGCGGGTCATTGTTGTGCATGTCGCTGTTGCTCATGTTGCTGCCGTAAAGAATGATCGAGTGATCGAGCAACGTGCCATCGCCATCCTGCGTCGTCGACAGGCGCTTGATAAAGCGAGCGAAGGCCTCCGAGTGGTATGTCTGGATCTTCGCGAGCTTGTCCAGCTTGACCGGGTCGTTCTGGTGATGCGACAACGGATGGAATGCATCCGGCACGCCGATCTGGTTGTAGGTGCGCATGCTGACCTCCTTGGCCATCATGAAGGTCGTGATGCGCGTGACGTTCGCCTGCCAGGCGAGCGCGATCATCTCGAACATCGTGTCGAGCTGTTTGCCGAAATCCTGGTTGATCCCGGCGGGCGCGTTCGGCAGCTTGATACCGGAGCTCTCCTTTTCCTTTTGCTTCTGGACCCGGCGCTCGATCTCGCGAACCGAGTCTAGATAGTCGCTCAGCATGGCGCGGTCCGCCGGACCCAACTCGCTCTGCAGTTGCGCGGCACTGTCCTTCGTGGCATCCAGAATGCTTTGCGTCTCATTGATGATGACATGCCGCTCTTCGGCGGTATCGCCCTGCCCAAACAGGCGGAAGAACACCTTGCGCGGGTTGTGCTCCATCGGCAATGGCTGGGTCGGCGTGCGGAACGCAACTGTTCCGGAGTACGAGCAGCCGTAGGTCGGGTCGCATGCTCCGCCGCCGTCCTCACCCGCGAGCTCGAGGGAGGGAAGCGTCGTGTCCTGCCCGATGTGCTGTGCGGCGATCTGGTCGGCCGAGGTACCCGCCTTTGGGGACTGACTTGCGGCGGGCGCCACACAACCCAACCACGTACCAGCGATGATCGCATGCGGGGAAGGACTCTCGCCCGCCTTGTTGCGCAATCCGCTCACAATGGTCATCTGGTCGCGGAACGGCTCGAGCGGCTTGAGAATCTGTGTGATCTCGTAGTCCTTGCCCGTTTGCGCGGGCGCCCACCGACTCATGATGGCGCCGTGGGGGAAGTAGACGAAGCCCATGCGCGGCTTCGGGGCGGCCGCCGTGTTGGCCAGCGCGGTACCCGCGGGAATCATGGCGTCCAGCAACGGCAAAGCGATCGACACGCCCATTCCCTGCAGCATCGTGCGCCGGGAAAGATGTTTCTTGGTTATGAAATGCATGCTTGTTCTCCAACCTTACCGCTGAGCCGTCTGCGTCTTGTGAGCGATCGCATCGCTCGCGGGCGAGCGCTTCTGGAACTGGTCGCTGTCGATGATCCGCATGACGATGGCCGAGAACCGGTAGTTGTCCTTGGCGCTGTCGCGCACGATCGCGCGAATCGTGGGCATATCACGATAAGTCACTGCCCGACCCGTCGCGTAGGTCATCAGCTTCTCGGTGATGGTCTGCACGAACTGATTCGGATTGGCGGTCAGCGCCTTGCGCAGATCATCCGGACCGTTGATCTTGGTACCGTCCGGAAGCTCCCCCGAAGCATCGATCGGCGTTCCGGCGATACGATCCTTGGTGCGGTACATTCCAACGGCATCGAAGTTCTCGAGGGCGAAGCCCAGCGGATCCAGAATGCCATGGCAGGCGAAGCAAGCCGGCTTGTCCCGGTGCTGCGCCATCAGCTCGCGTACAGTGTGCGGCTTCTCGCCTGTCTTATTCTCCTTCAATGACGGTACGGCCGGAGGCGGTGCGGCGGGCGGTGTACCGGTGACGCGCTCAAGAATCCAGGCGCCCCGCAGAACGGGTGCGGTGCGATTCGGATACGCGGTGGCCATCAGGATGCCGCCCTTGCCCAACAGGCCCCAGCGGTTGGAGTCCTGTAGAGTCACCCGCCGGAATTGATCCCCACGGACATTGTTGATGCCGTAGTCGAGCGCGAGGCGCTCGTTCACATAGGTATAGTTTGCCGTCAGCAGGTCCATCACGTTGTGGTCTTCGCGGAAGATGCTATCCACGAAGAGCTTGAGCTCCGTGAGGTAATCCGGGCGAGGATCCCCGGCATATGGGAAGATGTTCGGGTCGGGCTGAATCTCGGCCAGCCGATCCAGTCCCAGCCACTGGAACGCGAAGTTGGTCGACAAGGTGATGGACTTCGGGTCCGCGAGCATGCGGTGCACCTGGGCCGACAGCACCTGCGGGTCGTGCAGCTTGTTGGCTGTCGCGAGATTCAACAGCTCATCGTCGGGCACCGTGCTCCAGAGGAAGAACGACAGCCGGGAGGCCAGCTCGAGATCGCTGATCCGGTAGGCTTGCGCCGCGGACGCCCTGGTGGCACCGCTAGCGTTGCCGGCGCCGGTGGTGTTGGCAATGGCGGTAGCATTGGCATCGCCGGTGTTGTTGGAGGTCGCGACGAGCTCGGGGGTTCGCTCGGCGCGATACAGGAAGAACGGGCTCGCCAACACGGCGGTCACGACTTCCCGGATGCCGGTGTCAAAATCCTTCTGCTTGCGACCGTCGCGGTAGAATCTCATCAGGAGCTTCAGGTCCGCTTCGGTGACTGGGCGCCGGAAAGCCTCGTGAGCCAACGTCGTGATGATCTTCTGTGCGCACGCATCCTCTTCTGTCGCGGCCGTAGGATGACAAACGAAGATCTTCTGACGACTCGGAGTCTCGCTGATGCCCGTTGGGGAATACGGGCCCTTCACCTCGAAGTTGCCGAGGCGGAGTATCCGATCCTGGCCGCCGCCCGGGATCTGTTGATAGAGACGATCGTCCGATTCCGCGAAGGTGCGGTGCAGGAAGGTCACCGCGACCTTGTGCGGGCCGGCCGTCGCTTTGAAGCGGATGCCCTTCAGGCGCTTGTTGATCGCATCGACGGCCGGGTCCTGCTTCTGGTCGATGGCCTTCATGTCCTCCTCGCCACCGATATCCGTCTGCCAGAACTTCTTGCCGTCGAGGGTGGCGATCAGGGTGTTCTTGAACTCCATGTTGTAGACCCAGAGCGCCACGGCCAGGTTGCCGATGTTGAGCTCGTATTCCCCGTCGGCGGGGAAATAGTGCTCCACGAGCATGCCGCCACGGGTGCCGAGCGGCAGTCCATCGACGTGGAAGGATTGCGTCGACGGGCTCTTGACGACGTACTGGATACCCGACGGGTGCTCCGGGATCTCCCCAACCGCTTCGACGGCGATCTGTCGCGCCGCCGTCAGGTACTGATCGAGGAAGGATGGTGAGACCTGCAGAACGTTCGCCACGTTGTCGAACCCGTCGCTGCGATCATCCTGCGGCAAGATAGTGTTGGGATCGACCTTCACCCGCAGCAGATCCCAGACGGCGTTCGAGTATTCCTTGCGGTTGAGCCGATGCAGCGCGACCCTGCCCGGGTCCTCGCGATTGGTCGCGGCGCTGTCGAGAGTGTTCTCCAACCAACTGACGAAGGAGCGCACGGTGGTCGTATCGGGCTGCGGATTTCCCGGCGGCGGCATCAGGCGGCCGCGCAGCTTGCGCACGGCGTGCTCCCAGGTCTCCGCCTGCTCCGGAATCTCCTCCGGAGTCATGGTGTCGAAAGCAACACCCCCCGCCCAGTCCTCGGCGTTGTGGCACTTGCTGCAGTACTGCTTGAGCATACCCCAGTGCTGGTCGGCACCGGGGACTTTGCTCGAGGCGGAGTCGGTGGAGGCTGTTGCCGGCGCGGATGCTGTGTTGGAAGTCTGCGACGGGTCCGCGACGGCCTGCGCGGCCGATCCCACCAACACTGTCATGCAGCAACCGGCGGCCGCCAGCAGAGCTCTTCCGAAAAATCCTCGTCTCATCTACGCCTCGCGTGTAACACTCTCGTTACCAGCGCCCCCAACAGGTTACGCTACCACCATCGATCCACCGCTACAGTGTCCCGCATGCCAAAAACATCAGACCGTCGTGAGTTCCTCAAAACCACACTATCCGCAGGTGCTGGAATGGCCTTTGCAACGCTGGCCATGCGACCTGCATTGTCGCGTGATCATGCCCCTGCCATCGCTGCCAGCCGCGTGAACGACCACCTGGTGGTGCTCTCCGGCGCGGGAGCAAATTGCGTGGCTTTACAAGGGCCTGAAGGCGTTTTCCTCATCGACGGCGGGCTCGAGGAGCACTCCGCGGAGCTGGAAAAGGCGGTGCTCAAAGAAACCGGCGCAAAGCGCGTTCACACCCTGGTCAACACCCACTGGCACCCCGAGCAGACGGGCTCGAACGAGCGCCTTGCCAAGTCCGGGGCCGAGATCATTGCCCACGAAAACACGAAGCTCTGGTTGGAATACCCGCAACAGGAGCCGGGCCGCCCCGGTACCTGGGGACCCTTGCCACCGAAGGCCCGGCCGAGCCACACCCTGTACTCGACCGAGACGCTGACGTTTGGCGGTGAGCAGATCCAGCTCGGCTATATCTTGCAGGCGCACACCGACGGTGACATCTACGCCTTCCTGCGAGAATCGAACGTCCTGGTCGCCGGCGGAATCGTTTCCAACGAAGGCTGGCCCGTCATCGACTACAAGACCGGCGGTTGGATTGGGGGGCTGGTGGAAGGACAGAAGACGCTCCTGTCCCTCATCGACGATCATACCGTCATCGTCCCCGCGAACGGCCCCAACCTCACCAAGGCGGACCTCGCCGAGCAGCAGAAGATGTACGCCACGATCTTCGAGCGGCTCGGGAAACTGTTGCGCAAGGGCTTGGGCCCCGATGAGGTCGCCGCCGCCGAGCCCACCAAGGAATTCAACGCCAAGTGGGGCGACCCGCGGCAGTTCGTCGATCTCGCCTTCAAGAGCCTGTGGGGGCATTTCGCGCCGGATGCGTGAGGGAGTCCGCCCCTGCAAAAGAAAGGGCCAGTCGGTGGCAAACCGACTGGCCCAGTGCTACATCGACGTCTTCGTTGGTTCCTTAGAACTGATAGCGGAAGCCCGCGCGCCAGAACAATCCGATCGTGTCGAAGAAGATCGGGTTGGTGCCGCCGTTGGAGTTGGTCGGGCCGAACCCGCCACCACCATCGGCGAACGGAGGCTTCTTGTTGAACACGTTGTTGACCTGAACATACAACTGCATGCCCGAAGCCGCGCCCTCTTTGAACGTGTAGGTCCCGTTCAGGTTGAAGAGGAAGTAGGCCGGCACGTGGTTGTCGTTCATCGGGTGATAGCCGTAGTTCTTGATCGACGCCGGCAGCGGCGTCGCACCACCCGGCACGCCCTCCATGTTTCCGTACAGCACCTGGCGGTAGAGCAAGCCGTCCGCCGGCGTGAGGCCGAGGTAATCCATCTTGCCCTTGCTGACGAAGTTCATGCTCGGGGTGATGGAGACCGGTCCCTGCGTCCATGTGAGAATCAAGCTGCCGCGCCAACGGGCATCCGGCGTATAGTCGTTCAAGAACTGGTTGCCGCTACCCGTCTGGCCCAGGATGTTGTAGGTGAAGCAACCGGCTGCCGCCCCCAGCGTACAGTTGGCGAACGTCTGCTGGTCCATCCAGGTTGTCAATACGCGCGTCGTGAACGAACCGAATGCGCCGGCATCCACCGTGTCCTGCAACGAGAAGTCGATACCCCGAACTTCGTAGAACGCACCGTTATACGACTGCGGGGTAATCGCTGCGACGTTACGAATGCACTGCCCTGGGCCCGTGCCGCTGCCCTTCGGGAAACATTGCTGGTAGAAGGTCTGCGCCGCGGCGACGTCGGTAGCACTCGTCGCAATCGTGGTCGTACCCGGCTT
>CAYNTW010000128.1:11966-16511 GCA_964400085.1 uncultured Steroidobacteraceae bacterium
CGAGACTCGCGTCCCGCCACGTCGATCAACAGACTGCGCGCGCCAGGAACATCCTTCAACAGCGGCAAGCTGGTCTCGAGGTAACCCTCGTGCACCGTCACGATACCGCCGAAGGACTGGCCAAACTGCGTATTGTAGTCTTGACCAATGTAGGCCGGGACTCCAGGCTGGTCTATGTTGGCACCTGTCTCCTGACGGAACTCGTAACCGGTCGCGGCTGTCCACGGACCGGCACCGATACCGTCGAACAGCTCGCCCGATGCGTTGAAGTTCGCATCGGTCTGCTGATAACGCAGCAGCTCGACGAGGTTGCCGAACGCATACGCCTGCTGGGCCTTGGTCAAAGGCTGGTTGCCGAACGGATCGATCGGCACGCAACCATTTGCGAGTAGCGGATTGGCGGCGTAAGCGGCGGCGTACGAAGCGAACGGATTCGGAGCAACCCCAGGGGCTCCCTGGGCCAACGCCGTCACGCGGCACTCAGGCGTGCCGTTGACGAGAACCGAATCGAGCGCCATCGACATCGCATAGTTATGCGTGTTGTTGACCAGCGTCTGGTTGCGGTTGGTCACGCCGTATTCGAAGTTCGCGTCCCAGCTCCAGGAGGACTGGCCGAACTTGCCATCGAACCCTCCGGTGACACGCTTGACTTTCGTGTCGAAGATGGACGCCGCAGGCATCTGCGTAGTCCAGTCCTTGCTGATGGGCGCAAAGCCCGGGAACAGCTGGTAGTTATTGAACGCAGTTCCCAGGCTGTTGTTCTGGATGTACGCGTTATCCTTTGGAAGGAAATAGAACTGCGTAGCGACAGTTCCCTGGTAGCGCGTGCTCTTCACGTCTCCATAGTATCCAGTAGCCTTCCAGTGGATATCGTCGGTGATGTTGCCGTTCAACATCGCCATGATGTTGCCGCGGCTCACCGGAGCCACGAGGTTCTGGTACTGGTAGATCGGAATACCGTCCCCACCCGGCTGGGTATTGATAAAAGCGGACCCGTCGGATGCATAGGGCTGAACGACACCAAACGGCAGTGCGGCATTGCCTGCCGGGTTTCCCTGAGCGGTCTGTGTCGCGCCGGCCGGAACGTGGACGAACACCCCATATGGGCTGTTGAAGCTGGACAAGCCCGATCCGTACTGAATGGGCGTGGCAAACGGATTGGTCGGTACAGGAGGAGTTTGGGAACTGTACAGCGAGCGGACCTGGTATGCGCCTTGGTCGGACGCGCACCAGCTCCGAACGTTCTGACATCCCAGTCCGTCCTGGTGTTCGATCTCGCCACCAATGACGAAGTGCAACTTGTCGTCGAACAACCCGTGACCATACGCCGCACCGAAGTGCCGATCTCTGGCGTCGGCACGGCTGCTCTCGGCCCAGTCACCCGTGATCTTCCCACCCTCGAGCTTGTTGTTGAGAAGGATGTTCTCAACACCGGCGATGGCGCCCGAGCCGTACGCAGCCGAGGCACCACCCGTTACGACGTCGATGCGCTCGACGAGGATCTGTGGGATGAAGTTGAGGTCGATCTGGTCGCCCTGCGCGGTCTGTACGAAACGCTGGCCATCGACCATGACCAGGGTGCGGCTACCGAAGTAAGGGTTCAAGCCGCGCAGGTCGGGAATGTATGCACCGACGAAGTACGGCTGGTTACCGGTACTGGCCGGGGTGAACGTGGAGGCATTGGCTGGCGTCAATGTCAGCGTCTGACCAATGTTCACCATGCCCAGATTTTCCATCTGGGAGTTGTCGATGACGGTGGTCGGCGTGGGTGTCGTGAAATCGCTGGTGCGCTTGATGCGCGATCCCGTAACCGTGATCTCTTCGAGGGTGGGCGCGGGCGCGCCCGCCTGCGAGGCGGTCTCGTCCGCGGGCTTCGGACCCTGCGGCGCCTGTTGCGCCTGTGCGGTGGCGCTCAGACCCAACACGAGGGCCGCGGTCCATACGGTGCGGGTCAGGTGTTTAGGAAATCTCGTCTCGAATCGCTTCGAGCTGGTCACAGCCACCTTCACGGCGGCATCTATCGCGGAATGGCGAACGGTCATCAGGCCCCCTCCCTTGAGTCGCTTAGCAAGCAAGCAGGTGAATGATCAAGCAGGCAAAAAGTGTTGCTTCCAGGTCACGGTGTTGGACTGCATCAAGTTTGGTTGCTCAGCATGCCAAAAGTCAGCCGGATTGCAGTCAATGTACCTGTGCGGTTCTGGAAAAGATGCGCCGACGCAACGCACCGTTCTGTGACGGGGGTCAAACTGCGACGCACCATTTGTGACGCGCGTCAGACTTCCAGCGAATCGGCGCCTTGATCCTGAGCATGCTAGTTTTCCCCGCTCCATTTTCGCGCGCGCAACAGCGATCGTCACCACGTCGCCAACGTCAGACAGGTGAACTACACGGGCGCCCGCCGCCCATCCTCGTGATTCAAAAGCGAAACATTGTTATGCGTCGCGGACCCGCGACGGACTGGGGCATCAAGTGGTGCTGGTCACGACCGCAAGGTCCGCGGCCGCACACGCGATGGTCAGGTGAAGCCGATCCAACGACCTGTCGCCACAATCACGACCCACAAGGTGAGTGAGAGACCGGCGGCCAACCGCGCGGCCAAAGGAGGCCGACCGCGGTCCCAGGTGGCCATGCCACGCGCCGTGAAGAAATGAAAAAAGAGCATGTTTATCGCCGCCAACACCATACAGACCATCTTGATACGGAACGGGATGTTGGCGTAGTAACTGGCAGCCTTGGAGGTGAACATCAGTGAGCCGGCGACGAAGGCCACCCCGAACGCGCTCCAGGCCCAGGGGAGCGAGCTCGCGATCACCTCCGAGACAGCACGATCCTTGTTGCCGACACCCAGCAGGCGCAAATCCATCATGGCCACCGCGCCGATGACGATGGTGAGGGCAAGCACGTGCACGGTCTCGGTGATCGGGAACAACCAGGTCGACTCGGCGATGGCAATCGCGAACGGACGGTGCTCCAGCCAAGTCATCAGAGGCGGTGCGGTCGTAACGAGCAGGTTCATAGATAGGCGATCAAGCGTCCAGCCGCCACAATACTGACGCAAAGCACCAGGCTCGTCATGGCAAGGGCCCCACCCAGGCGACGACGGGTCGGGGAGGCGCTCCAGTAGCCCGGCTCGCGTGCGCTGGCCCTCTGCATTGCCACGGTGAGCACGGCCAACAGCGCGACCATCAGCATCTTCAATCGAAAAGCATTGTTCATCAGCTCGCGCGTGGGCTCGGTGATGATGAGCAGAATGCCGGTGAGCAGGAGCACCAGGAGGGCTCGCCAGGTCCAGGGGATGAACTTCCCGGCCATCACCTCCGGCGCCGGCCCGGTGCGAGTCAGGCGCAAGAGACGAAAGTCCAGCATACCGAGTGTGATCACCACCACGGCGATGCTGAGGATGTGCACCGTCTGCACGGTGGGCACGAACCAGTTCTGGTTCGCGAAGAACTGGCTGAGCGCGGTGGCCGCCAGCCAATCACAGAAGCTCTGTATCATTCTCGCTTGAATCCCGTGTTGCCGCTGGGATCGACCGGATTGCGGTCGTTCTCGGCACATTCGAACTCGAGTAGCTGCCAATCGCGTGAGCGCTTGTACGTCAGGGTGCGCACCCACGGCTTCTCGAGCGCTATCGGATCCTCGACCTTCATCTCGACGACCAGCGTGTCCGGATCATCCTTCGCGAGGTGCATACGCTCGGTGATATGCATCTTGTCACTGTGCTTCATGCCCATGGCGAGCGCGACACTATCCTTGATCCCAATCGTGTCGACCACCAGCGTGGTCCCCTCCCAGTGCCCAATGGAGTCGCCTTCGAAGGTCGCATCGAGATCCTCAGGATGAGCGCGACCGTCGGTGTAGATGTTCCGCCACTGCATCCACGCCTCGTGGTGCGTCGTAACCCTGCCCGGGGTAAATAGAAACTCGATCGGGTATTGCCCCACACTCATGATGCCTGGCATCCCCGGAGGCGTGCAGTAGGAGCCGGCATGAGCCACTTGGCCCCCCTTGGTCTCCACCTCCTTTTGCCAGGTCTGGTAGTCAGAGAGGTATTGCCCTTTGAGCTGCGGCTTCTCGGGTCGCGGGCTCCCGGGCGGCGGGAAATTCAACACCCAGACGCCACCCCAGTCGGGCAAAGCATCCAGAGCGGCGTAATGGCCCTTCGGGTGAGCGGTCACGGGCACCTGCTTCTGGGTGTCGTGAGTCGCGGCAGGCTCACCTTCGGGCCACGCCGAGCCGACAGCCAGGCACAACGCGATACACGCGGCAGCGAGCAACACCAACGGTTTGTTCATGAGCCCCCTCGAGAACACACTCAGTGATCGGCCCGCGCGGGCGCGGCTTCGCCGCCGCCGGTTCCCGGGTCACCCGCCCCACCCAAGGTCTTGCCGTCAGCCAGCGTGATCCCCAGGTACCATCCGCCAGGCCGGCCGTCGCGCAACGGGTTGATGGTCACCGTCACCTTGTCGCCTGGCTTGATGGTCGTACGCTTCCAACCGGCGCGGATCAGGTTGTTGGGACCGTTCATCTCGATCGACCAGGTCT
>CAYNTW010000129.1:0-16382 GCA_964400085.1 uncultured Steroidobacteraceae bacterium
CTGCTGGGTGGCGGCGGCACCAGGAACGCGGCGGCCGCTGAGGGCCCCGATATCGGCTCCTCGCAACCGCCCCAGATCACCGACGTGAAAGGCAAGGTCGCCTACATTACCGGCGGCGCCAGCGGAATTGGCCTCGGTATCGCGCGCGTCTTCCACGAAGCAGGTATGAAGGTCGTGCTTGGCTATCTCGACGAACAGCACATCGGGGATGCACTCAAACAGTTTCCCACCAACGATCCGCGCGTCCACGCGATCAAGCACGACGTCATGGATCGCGATGGTTGGGAACACACCGTGGACGAGATCGAGAAGAAATTCGGTGGGCTCCAGATCCTGGTCAACAACGCCGGCGTTGGACTCCAGGCGCCCGCCAGCACCGGCACCTACAAGGACTGGGAATGGGGCCTGGGCGTGAATCTCTGGGGGCCCATCAACGGCATTCACACCTGCATTCCGCGCATGCTCGCGAGCAAACAGGGGGCCCATATCGTCACGACCACCTCGACGAGCGGCATTCTGCCCGGTAGCGGGGCAGGCATCTACACCGTCGCCAAGATCGCCGCCGTCGGGCTCATGGAGGAATTGCGTCACGAGCTGCGCAACACCAACATCGGGACGTCCGCCTTCATTCCCGGCCTGACGGCGACCAACATCGGACACAGTGAAAGCTATCGGCCCGCTGCATTGAAGAATGAGGGCCCACCCGCGGTCGCTCCAGGCGCGCAGCCGCGACCCGCCCCCGGAGCCGGCACTCCGCCCCGGCCGCGGCCACCGGCCAACACGAGTGGCGGCCCCGCGGCGGTACGCCCGATGGACCCCATGGTGGCAGCCCGCTTCGTGCTCAACGGCATCCTCAACAACGATCTCTATATCGTCGCCGAGCCCGAGTACCGTGCCGGCGTGGAAGCCAGGTGCAACGCACTGTTGGAGTCGATGACCCAGTTCAAGCCGCTGCCGCCCGAGCTGCTCCACGGCAACGTGTACCGCACTCCGATCTACCTGCAGGAAATCGCGCACCGCAAAGCAACACAGACGCGGGATATCGCCGGCATCTGAGCTCGCACGAGCTTCGGCTGATTCTGGGCGGGCAATACACGCCAGCCCAGCTCGCGTTTGCGCCAAAAACGCGAAAATCGATTCACGAATTGTCGAATCGCTGCGGGCGAGCCGCCGCCCTGATTTGACAAAATCAAGCCGTCTTCCCGAACTCCCAGACATTCGATGGCCGCTGCTGAACTCGAAGTACTGAAGGCGAGCGGGCCCCGTCCCGGCCTGCTCACCATGACCATCAAGGACAAGGGCGCGCTCTACCAGGCGTACATCCCCTTTGTGAAGAACGGTGGAATCTTCGTTCCCACGAACACGGCCTATCGTTTCGGCGACGAGGTATTCGTGCTCCTCAGCCTGTTGGAGGACAAGGAGAAGATTCCCGTCGTCGGCCGCGTGATCTGGGTGACTCCCAAGGGCGCCGTCGGGCGCCGACCCGCCGGAATCGGTGTGCAATTCAGCAACGATAACGGGGTGACGCAGAAGAAGATTGAGAGTTATCTTGCCGGCGCCCTCGCAGGAGACAAGCCCACGCACACGATGTAGCCGCGAACGGACCACCGGAATGAAAATTTCAGAGATCTTTCAAGTCGAGACTTCGCACGCGCCTGGGAATCTGGCCAGTGTTCTCAACGTCATCGCCGAGGCAGGCCTCCTCCTCGAGCACGTGAGCACACTGCGACGCGACCAACATCGCACCCTTTGGGAGCTCACGGTCGAGATGGACGAATCGGTCCACAGCGACTTCCTTGCGCGCTTGAACGCCTTACCGTCGGCGCGGTTCGTCGGCTGGTCCGATCGCGCGTTCGATCGCCATCGCGATGGCAAGATCGAAATGCAATCGCGCGTGGCGATCTCGACACAGCAAATCCTGCGCGACATTTCGGCGCCCGGCGTGGCGCGCGTGTGCCTGGCTATCCGGGCGGCTCCAGAGAAGGTGTTCGATTTTACCTATCTGGGACGTACAGTCGCCATTGTCACCGACGGCTCCTCCATTGCCGGACTCGGCAACATCGGGCTGCGCGCGAGCCTGCCCGCCCTCGAGGGCAAGGCCGCCATATTGGCGAGTTTCGTAGGGCTCAGTGGCATTCCGATCCTGGCCGAGAGCGCCAAGGTCGATCAGTTTGTGGAAGTCGTGAGCGCGATTTCCCCCTCGTTCGGGGCGGTGCTCCTGACGGACATCAGCGCGCCACGCTGCTTCGAGATCGAGCAGAAACTGCGCGCGCGGTTGAGTTTGCCCGTGCTACACGCCGAGCAGCATGCAACCGCCGTCGTTACCCTCGCCGCACTGCTGAACGCGACTCGACAAACGGGGGCGAAGCTGAATGAGCTCACCGTTGGTGTCGTCGGTCTCGGCGTTGCGGGGTCGGGAATCGCTCGACTGTTGCAGGCTCATGGCGTCAAACAACTCCTCGGCAACGACCTGCGGACAGAGGCGATGGGCCGATTCGCTCAACTACACGGCCAACGGGAGAACCTCGACCGCATCCTGGCACGTGTGGACGTACTGATCTGCGCCACCGGCGTGCCACGGTTGATTCAACCGGAGAAGGTTCGTAAAGGTCAGATCGTCTTCGCGCTCTCGACTCCTGACGCGGAAATCGATCCGGCCGCCGCGCTCGCGGCCGGAGCAGCGGTTGCCGCCGACGGCCGTAGCATCAACAACGTGTTGTGTTTTCCGGGATTGTTCGACGGCGTCTTGCGCGCCAGAGCGCGGGGATTCACCGATGCGACGCTCGTAGCGGCGGCAGGGGCCCTGGCGGCCGCCGCGGGGCCGGGACAACTGTTACCGGATCCCTTGGATCTCACCGTGCACGAGCGCGTCTCGCAGGCAGTCCAAGCTGAGATCAACGGTCCCGCGGCGCCTGCTCAAACCGCCTGACAGGAAACGCTTCTGACTCGCATCGGAGTGGAGTATGATGGGCATGCCACGACTACGGCCCATCAGCGCGCATGTCCGCGGTTAGCGCGCGCCCGCAATCTTTTGCTCAGGGCCGCAATTCCACAGTTTCACCATCCGGAGAGCTCGTGCCCAAACCGAACTACCATCAAGCGAGAAAGCAGAAAGAACTGGCGAGAAAGGCGCGTCAGCAGGAGAAGCAGCACCGTCGCGAGGCTCGCCCGGACGCTGCCGGCGAGAGCGCCGGCGAAACGACGGCCGAGGCCCCCGCCGCGCGCGATCCCATTTCCGGCAGCGGAGCATGAGACTCACGACGTTGAGTCCAGCCGCCGCGCGCCAGGAGCGTGCCGATAAGCTGCGTCGCGACCGGGCTGCCGCCTCCACGTTACGCTCGGCATTTCCCGCAATCCAACAACTGCGCTTCGATCTGCGCTTCGAGGGCACGACGGCAAACACACCGACGTCCCAATCGCACGTGTTGCACCCGCCGGCCAGGGCGTTTTTTACCTTTCCCTGCCCCTACTCCGACTGCGACGGACAGTTCGACCTGACCGCTGCCGTCGATGCCGCGCTCGCTGATCCGTCACAATGGACGGAAGGCGTATTGGAATGTACCGGAGTACGCGCCTGGGACCATGCCTCGAAACAACCGTGTCGGTTGCATCTCGTGTACAGAATCGCCGCGACTCGCGGCGAGGCTCCCTGATCGAATCACTTGCGGCGATTGTAGACGGGGGCCTGGCCAACCTCCTCCCGTCGCGTGAAGTCGATTATGAAGTGGTCGCCGTCGAATTTGAGCACCTTGCCGACCAGGTCTGGACGCACGTGGTAACCGCGAGCCGCGCCACTCTTCACGTCCGCCAGGGACGCCACGATCATACGAACCGGTAGAGCGCCATCGCGCGCGAGTGTCAGATGTTGGCCGAGGAGCCCGACATCCTTGGACTCGTCCGGCTCTCTCGAGAGCCTATCCTCATATCGAAGGACGCCGCGAGACGGGTGCGCGAAATACTGTTGCGAGCAGTTGAGCACCATAGCGCCGTCCGCGGCAATGGCGGAGCGCGCGCGGAGCCGATGAGTCGGCATTGCGCCAAACCGGCGAAATGCGTCGATCAGAGTGAGATTCATCTACCTGAAGGCTCCGTGCGGTGCGATTGAAAGGATGCGTGCGTCAGCAGGCTCTTAAAGAGGCGGGGCCTGACACTCAGACTGCCAGATCTCGAAACACGCGCGATGAAATCTGCCCGATTCGGGGGTCACACCCGGCGCGAAATCCACTGCATAGGACGCTTGCGCCGAGGTAATTCGCTCTCCACAAGCTGCGCAGGTTCCACCGCCGGCGTATTCACCCACGCGTCGCCACAACGCACCATTCGGCAAGGTTCGTTGTCTCAATCGCGTCCGAACCGCGAGCGTCACTGCAACATCCTTCATGTAGGTTCCAATCGCGCTGTCCGGGGGTCACACGGCTGACCTTGCGCCTTCCAGACGAATAACGCAAATTTCGCCAAGAGGCCGGCGATAGCTACTTTGCAGGAACGCGCGGCGCTCACGGTGCCGCCCTGCGCGGGCGCGAAAGTTCGGCACCCATCCGCGAACTCCTGTAGCATGGTTGCCGGCTCGTAATCTTTCGGCTTGTCTGCCTTGGCCTCAATGCGCCGCCCGGCGCGCCTTCCGGCCAGTGTCTGCCACCCGCGCAAAGCTCCGCGAACCAGGAGGCAGGACTTACCTGCCGGTTCTTCTCAAGTTTTTTCTCGTGAGTACTGCAGCAGTGACCAAACTATACGTTGGCAATCTTCCCTTCACCGCGACCGATGAGGGCGTGCGCGCCCTGTTTTCCCAGCACGGGACGGTGGAGAAGGTCTCTATCATCACGGATCGTGACACTGGACGCCCCCGTGGCTTCGGCTTCGTCGAGATGTCCAATGCCGATGCATCCCGCGCGATGCAGGCATTGAATGGCGCCGATTTCGATGGACGCGCCCTCAGGGTCAACGAGGCCCAGGATCGCGAGCGCGGCGGCGGTGGTGGTGGCCATCGCGGCGGCGGCGGCGGACGCCGTTACTGACAGACTATCGATCGACAGCGCGCCCGGCCTCGAGAAGGTCGGGCGCGTTGTCCTTTTTCTCTCGTTCGTTCGGACGTAGATCGCGCGTCAGCGGATCGATTCGGCCTCACTCACCGCAAGCACCGACATGAGCGAATACGAGTTCACGGTCTCTCTGCGGATCCGACACCCGAGCATAGAGCCATCCCGAATTTCCGAGGCGCTCGGCATCGAACCGCAACACACCTGGAAGGCCGGGGATCCGCGCCGCGACCGCGCCGGAATCTACCGCGAAAGCTATTGGATGGGACGATTGATGGACGAGCCGCAACTCTCATCTGGCCAGATGTCGGTCGAAAGTGTGCTCTTGCAGACACTGACTCAACTGCGCCGCGCGCAGCCCTTTCTCGAGCAGATCAGCACCGAGGGCGGTATCGCGGAGCTGTCCGTGAGCCTTTTCGCCCGTGAAAACTTCCGCTTGGAGCTGTCGGCGGACTCGCTTGCCTTGCTCGGACGCCTCCGGTTGGCGGTGGCGCTCGACGTTCAACCGCATGCGCCGTTCGATCCACCCGTGGCGCCGCCAAATTGATCATCCTCAGCTTTCGTCCGTTGCAAAGCGGATCGGCGGTAGTCGTGCGCGGCGCGCACTTCAGGATCTGCGCGGATGGCACGCTGCGAGGACCGGATAACACCGTTGCAGCCCGTTACCTCGACCGCCTGTGGCATCTGGGGCAGAGAAGGTATATGTCGTTCGAGTGCACCGGAGCGGTCTATCTGCGCGTCACCAACCGGCGTGGCCAACGGGAATGCATCGGACCGTACGCCTCGCTCAGAGCGGCCGACGGGGCCATTTTCACCCAGGACAATTGCCTGGGAGTTCACGCCGTGCGAGTCGAATTCGGCTCCGAAACGGTCGACCTGTGGCGGGAGGTCTCGTTCCTGACCTCGGTGTGAGGGGCACCTCACTCCTAGCCGCTCATCCGCACCTGCTGCTGCTGGTACTCCGACATCGAGATGATTCGCTGCGCGCGCGTATCCCACAGAATGCAGTTCAATGCGCCGAGAACCTCGGACAACTTCACGCGCGTGACACTGGCAAACAGGTGTTGATACTCCTCGTGGCACTCGACCAGTGAATAGTTCGGGATGTTGGCGGACAGGTGATGGATGTGGTGGTAGCCGATATTGACGGTGAACCAGTTCAGCCAGTGCGGCAGAACCAGAAAGCTCGTCCCCGCGATCGCTCCGGTGTCGTGATCCCAACGCTGATCGTCGCTCGCGTACGAGTGCTCGAAGTTATGTTGGACGGTAAACAACACGATACCCGCGCCGCCGGCGATCGAGAGCGTGAGCAGATAAATGAAAAAGAACAGCGCGGCCCCGCATACGTGGCACATCAGCACCCAGATGCTCAGCAGCACGAGATTGTTCGCGAGCATGTGGCGATACTCACGGACTGATTTCCAATAGCGCGTTTTGTAGCTCGCCACGCGCTCCTGCAACGATCCACCTCGCCCGGCCGCCGTCTCCCTGAGCACATGGAGCGCCAGCCCGATGCTGCCCTTCAACCAGGTGAACCGCGGGTTGAAGATGAGGTAGATGAAGCCCGCGAGCGGCGCGGCCGCCACGCCGCACTTGAAGCGGTACATGAGCTGTTGTGCGCCGGACAGCGCCCCATATTCGTCCACAGACAGAGTCGTGTAGGGTCCGCGGTACTTGTCCCAATTGCCGTTGTGCGCATGATGATAGTTGTGGTGCTGCGCCCATACGAATTGCGGCATGCCCGAGACCACACCCAGGAGAAACCCGGTGGCGCGATTGAGCCCAAGGCTGCGAAACAAACTGCCATGGCCGCACTCGTGCATCAGACCAAACGCGCGCAGTGTAAACAGGCTGATGAGCAGCATCAGCACGGCCGTGAGCCAGGGAGACATGCCAGAGCTACGGATCGCGGCCCACCAGAGGAACCCGAAAGGGATCAAGGTCGTCGCAACCTGCGTCGATCCCTTGATGTCGTCGGATTTGGCATAGCGACAGATCATCGCGCACTTCTGTTGCTTCAAGGAGTCGCTCGACACCACGATAGATACCCACCCCACGCGACGAATAATAGTTGTAGAGAACCAAGCTAGAGCGGAGCCATTCCAGTATGGTGCATCGCCTGGTGCGGCACCAGTGTGATCGGATTGGCGCACCCGCGACGTGATGGGTCGCACGGGTGGGTCGAAGAAAGTGTCGCTTGGCGGATGGGCGCGTCACATGTTCGAGTATTGCTCTCGTACAACAGCCTCGTGCACGAGGTACGCGCGACTAACTTCGTAGTCGGAAGACTCGCAAATGAGCCTGTATTCGTCCCGGCACAACCCTCGCGCGACATGCCCGAGCCGAAGGAATTGGCTCATTGTTGTATTCAGCCTACACAATTGCGTCCTGTCTCGCGACACGCACCAGTGACGTCCAGCGATCAGGCACGGCCGGATATCCCGCCGTTCGGTATTCGCCCGAGTGGCTCCACCCGCGTACGCTCCAGCGCGATCGCAACGGCGCGACCAACTGCTCGCGCCGCCTACTCCCGTGCCGACCGAATCGCACCCGCCAGGCCCGCCATGGCCCGCCGCAATTGCGTCGGGTGGAACGGAACGTAACCCAGCGCAAGCCCCCGCAGCTGGGACGGGCCATCGTGATCGCGCGAAAGAGGCTGAACGACGATATTCTGTTGCTTGGCGTTGCTGGCGACCCGTTGGTCGCAGATCCCAGGGGGCAAACATCCGACCAACCGGATCCCGGCGGACGCGGGCCGGAATCTGAGCAGGTCGCCGAGCTCACGATCGGCCATTTCGAGAAAAACCTGTTGCCGCTGCGCGTAGAGCTCCCGCATGTTGCGGGCGTGGCGTGCGAAATGCCCTCCGGCGATGAAATCGGCCAACACGGCCTGTTCGGCGATTGGCGAGTGTCGATCCGCTACGAGCCTGGCGCGCGTGAAGGGCTCCACCAATTCCATCGGGAGAACGACATAGCCCAAACGCAGGGATGGGAACAGGGTTTTGCTGAATGTTCTCAGATAGATGACCCGCCGCGCCCCGGGATGATCGAATCCCTGCAGTGCTGCGCTTGGCCTGCCCTCGTAGTGCAACTCCCCGTTGTAATCGTCTTCCACGATCCACGCGCCGGAATTCTCCGCCCATTCGAGCAGTTGGGCGCGGCGTCGCGCGCTCATGCACACGTTGAACGGAGGTTCGCAGGCGGGCGTGAGGTAAGCCATTCTGGCATTGGGCGCGAGTTGGTTACCGCACTCTACGTTGAGCCCTTCGTCGTCGACTGGAATCTGAACAGGGCGTCCGCCAACGCCCACAAAAGCCGCGCGCGCCGGTTGATAGCCAAACTCCTCCACCCAGACCCTATCTCCAGGGTTGAGTAACAGCCGAGACAGAAGATCGATCGCCTGCTGCGCGCCGGAGGTGATTACGACTTGATCCGGCGTACACCGCAGTGCACGCCCAGCGACCACGTACTCGGCAATCGCTTCGCGGAGCGGACCATAACCCGCGCCGTCGTCGGGACACAGCATCAGGCGTGGCGTCTTACGCCATCTCTGAGAAGTCAACCTTGCCCACGTGGAAACAGGGAAAGCATCCAACGCCGGCACTCCCAGAGCGAACGGTGTAGGCACCGGTCTTTCTCGAAGCGGCGGGACAGTCCCATAGGCGGCGATCATCTTCGCCCCCAGTATCGACAACGTGTTCAAATCCGATTGCGAACTTACAGCCGCGGATGCGCGAGATACTGGGTTCTTGCCAGCCGAGCGCGGCAGGACGCGCGTACCCGCGCCGGCGCGACCGTCCACGAGTCCCTCCGCCTGCAGACGATCATAAACGCTGAGAACAGTCGACCGGGAAACGCCCAGATCATCCGCCAGAACGCGAGTACCGGGCAACCTCCTCCCGGCAACCAACAGACCCTCCAGAATCGCTTGGCGAAGCGCCAGAAAGACCTGCTGTTGCAAGCTGGCCGCGCCGGGACCGCGATCGAGCGAAATGAGCATTGGCAGGGTGTTCACTCCTTGCCGGGTCACTGGGTGGTCTCCTGGCTTCGCATTGGCATGGTCAACTCGTGAGAATGCGGTCGTTGAGCTCCAAAGTACCCCGACACAAGATTGCCGACGATGATTCCAAGCATCCGTCACACGATACACCTGAAGGGCCGAGCGTGGTGGCTCGGCGCAAAGATCTGGGTCTGTCTGGGCGGTGTCCTATGCTTGTTTGATTCCAGCCAGATCCTCGCGGCGGCGTCCCTCAACGGGGTATCGGAGGAAACGCGCCGCATCGACGGCCCCCTGCCGGGGCTGAAGCTGGGATTGCGTCATGCATTCACTGCCGAGCCCGCGGCCTCACGTTCCCAGCCTGTGCTGATACTGCCAGGCGCGGCGGTTCCGGTATCGGGCAACCCCGACTATCCGTTCGTCGCGGGTCGGTCGTTGATGACTGCGTTGGCACAGAACGGCCTCGATGTCTGGGCTTTGGACTACTACGGCTTCGGCGCCTCGGATCGTTATCCCGAGATGGATGCACCACCCAATAATCATGCCGCGCTGGGCAACGCACAGGAATGCGCGGACATGGTCGAGGCGGTTGTTGGATTTCTCACCCGCGAGCGCCATGCGAAAAGTATCCTCCTCGTCGGGGACTCCGGCGGCACGCTCGTGGCGGGCGTATTTGCAACACGACACCCTGAAGTGGTCTCCCGCCTCATTCTCTTTGGTCCCGTCACGCCATTTACCAGCGGTCCCGATCCGAAGACACTCCTCTCGGCGTACGATCTGATCACCCCGCAAGATCTGTGGTCGACGTTTACGACCTGGAGTCAGGCGGCCGGGAATCCGGCGGTGCTCGATTCAACAGCGTTCCAGGCCTGGTCGGAGGATTATCTGAATAGCGATCCCACGAGCCGTACACGTAGCCCGCCGAGCGTGCGGGTGCCTACAGGACGACAGGCGGACCTGGCCGCTGTAGTGAGCGGACACTTCGTGTACGACCCCAATGACATCAAGGCTCCAACACTCATCGTGATGGGGGAATGGGATGAGATCGCTACGTTCTCGGGAGCGGAGTGGCTACTACATTCCCTGCATCACGCCGCCTCACGCAAGCTCGTCGTGCTCGGCCACGGCAGCCATACCATCCAATACGAGATCGAGCGCGAGCAGCTCTATCGTGAAATGGCCGCTTTTCTGCAACGGTAGGAGGCTGGGGCCGCGCACGGTCGCGATTCTGCTGGCGAGCCTCGTCTTGATGAGTCAGCCTGCAACTCGCTCGATAGCGCGGCCGGCGAGTGTCCCGTCGCGGCCCATCCGGATTTTGGGTTTCGGAGCCCTCACAGGGCCGGCAAGATCGTTTGGGACGAACAGCCGTGCCGCCCTCGAGGCTGCCGCCAGACACATCAATCATCGTGGCGGAATACGCCTGGCGGATGGAGCCAGGGGGATGTTTGAGATCTCCTACCAGGATGACCATTGCAGCGCCCCAGATGCAATCGCGCTTCTCCGCCGCGCCGTCACATCGGATGCCCTGGTGGCCATCGGCCCGAGTTGCTCCGCGGTCGCCGAGGCCGTGTATCAGCAACTCCAGCACACGGTAGACGATGCCTCCGATCGGGGCATCGAGATCCCGGTGTTCACCGATTCGGCCATGAAGGCCCATCTGACCCATATCTCGCAATGGGCATTCCGAAACACCCCCGATGAAACCGAGATGTACACGGCGCTGTGGGCATGGGTCCGCCAGCAACATCCGCGTTTGCGGACTCTGTATGGCGGTGAAGAGGGAGACTTTTCCCACTCACATTCTACCTGGTCGAACATCATCGGACCGACAGCCACCGCGGCGGGATTGACGCTCGTCGGTGCGGCCAGTTGGTCACTCACCGACAACGTATTTACCTCTCAGGTTGAGCGGATGAAGGCGGCTGACGCGGATGTGGTGGTGATTTCGGGCCACGCCGCAACGACCTGTGGGGTGCTGACTGAAATGGCCCGTCAGCGTGTACGACCGCGGGTCATTGTAGGACTCACCAGTGCGGCGACGGCGGAAACCCTGGAGAAATGCTCCCGCGAGGCGCAAGGGATGCTGATCCCCACCAGCTTTGTCCCCCAAAATCCCGCTAGCCGCCTGGCGGCCCGTGAAGTAGAGCGTGCCGGCGGCGTGGCGGATCTTCATAGCATGGCCTCATGGGAGATTCTCGAGGCGCTCGCGAAAGTGATCGAGCGTGAAGGCATTTCAGGTCTTCCCACGACGGTGACAACGGATCGTCGCAAGCTTCGCGACGGCCTTGCGGAAATGCTGACCATGGCAGGGTTCATGGGCACCATCAGGCGCTCACCGGATCGCGAGGCTCGCAAACCCTTTGTCCTCGTGAAGGCGACCGACGGCGTGTGGCAAGTTGCTCATACACCGAAAGCTCCCTACTAAAGTCTTAGTTGCAAATGAACTAAGATTTTAGTTATGCTGCTCCACCATGAGTACCAGTGCACGCCGATCGAGGCGTAACCCGAAGCCGTTGACCGCGGTGGAGCTCGAGATGATGAATATCATCTGGCGCATAGGTCCGTGCTCCGTGGCCCAGGTGCTGGAGCAACTGCGACCAACACGCGAGCTTGCGTACACCAGCGTGTCGACCATCGTGCGCATCCTCGAGCAGAAAGGATACGTCAGCAGCCAGAAGGCAGGCCGCGGTCATTTGTATTCGGCGGCGATTGCCCGGGACGACTACCAGGCGATGAGTCTGCGGCATCTTGTGAACGATGTCTTCGAGGGCGCTCCGACTCTCCTCGTCCGGCGGCTGCTCGACAGCGAGAGTTTGACGGACGAGGAGCTGGCGGAAATCCGCTCGCTCTTGCGCAAGAAGGACGGTTGAAACATGTCACTTGCGCTCGTGAACTGGTATTTGGGTGCCAATGAGCTACTGCTCGTGGCTGTGCTGCTCCTGGCAGCCCTGCGCGCGGTGAGCCGCAGGCTCGGGCCCTTCGGGTACCGTCATCTGCTGCAACTCGGCTACGCCATTTCGGCCGCCGCGGTGGTGTTGCCCCTCGTCGATCTGGAGCTCGCCGGTCTGGGTACCGACCGTGAGCCACTGATTCCCCATACCGCCGAAGTATGGTCCCGCTCGACTATGGACGACACGACCTCGGGTGCCGCTGGCGACCGCAAGATGACCGTCTCCCTCGTTCCAGTTGGCACGTCGATATCGCTGAGCGGCGCGGCTCTGATCGCGCGTTATGTGTTCCTTTCCGGCCTGCTGATCGTACTGGCAAAACTTGCGTGGGATGCGCGGGCGATCGCGACGACCATTGCAGGGGCGCACCGACTCCATAGGCGTGGCAGAGTGCGCGTGATGGTTTCCGACAGCATCGCGGTACCGTTCTCGTTCTGGCTTCCAGGCCGTACTTTCATCGTCGTTCCAACTTCATTGATCCAAAGGCCACGAGATCTGCGGATGGCCATACGCCATGAAGCGCAGCACCATCGCCAGGCCGATACGAGGGTTCTCTATCTCTACCAGCTCACGAGAGGAATTTTCTACTGGAATCCTGCCGCCCACCTGTTGGCGCGGCAGATCTTCGAATTACAGGAGCTTGCGTGCGATGAAGCGGTCATCGCTCGCGCTCGGGCCTGTGCACGCGCCTACTGCGGATGTTTGTTGCGGATGGCGGAAGTGGCGTCCTCGCGATCCCAAGGATTGCTGTCGACCGGTATGGCGGGCCGAAGCACGAGGGCCCTCCTGCGCCGGGTCGAAGCCGCGCTACATCCGCCGGGTAGCTACGTACGTAAACCGCTGATCGTGCTGACGGGTACCGCCGCGATCACGGTGCTGACGTCTGTTGCAATCGCCTTGGGCACCCCTGTCAAGGATCGCAGAATCGATCTGGCCGAGGCGCAACGCATGGTCATCGTGGCTCGGGAGACTTCGGAGTTGCCGATCGCCTTGAACGACCGCATCCTCGCGCAACTCAACCTGTTGCTCGCTACGCCCGACGGCCGCGCCTTCGTGCGTGCCAGCCTCGCCAGGATGAATCAATATGAAGACCTTATCTCCAGGCAAATCAGGCGTTATGGGCTGCCACCGGAGCTGAGCGCGATTCCGCTCGTGGAATCTGGCTATCGCAACCTCCCCGCAGGCCCGGACCCGCGCCGCGGCGCCGGCTTGTGGATGTTCATCGAATCGACCGCGCGACGTTCGGGCCTTACGGTGACCCGCGACAGAGATGAGCGTCTGAGCGTTTCGGGCGAAACGACAGCGGCGATGCAGCTGCTACGTAGTCTGCAACTTCGGTTCAACGATTGGAGCCTGTCTTTGCTGGCATTCAACACGGGTGCGGTCAGCGTGGACCGCGGCATACGCGAGACCGGCTCGAGGGATGCATGGCGGTTGATCAGGAACGGTTATGAGAACGATCCAAACTACCTCGCGCGTCTGATGGCCATGGTCCTGATCATCAAGAATCCGGACGTCCTCGACGAGCCTCGCCCATGAGATTGAAAATGGATCGACGAGAGCTCCTGCTCTGTGCAGCGGGATTTGCAATGCCGGGCATCTCGACGACGCGGGATATGCCGGAAATCGCCTTCACCTTCGATGATCCCAAGACGACCGGTGGGGGCGGTCTCGAATGGCCGGAACTGAACGCGCGGATACTGGGCGCGCTCGCACGTAATAACTTGAAGGCGGCGCTCTTCGTCTGTGGCATGAGGGTAGACAGCGAGGCAGGTCGTCAGCTCATCTCGTCCTGGGACAGCGCCGGGCACCTCATCGGTTATCATTCGTATTCACATTTGAACCTGAATGAGACTTCCGTCACCGAGTTCGAGGCGGATGCGTTGAAGGGCGAGGCTCTCGTCTTGGCGTGCCGGCATGCGCAGCGGCTATTTCGTTACCCCTACTTCAAGGAAGGCGACACCGCGCAGAAGCGCGACGCCGTGCGCAACTTCCTACAAGGGCACGGTTACCGTATCGGCCGGGCTACCGTCGATGCCTCGGATTGGGCGATCAACACCCGGCTCGAGAAACGGATTGCAGACCATCGCGGTACCGACCTCGACGCCTATCGCGATTTCTTTCTCCAACATATCTGGGAGCGGGCCCAGTTTTATCACTCGCTCGCCTCCCGCATATTGACGCGGCCCGTCCGGCACACCGTTCTGCTTCACTACAACGTGTTGAACGCGCTTTATCTCGGCGACCTGATCGCACTGTTCACCGCAAGAGGCTGGCGCACGGTCGATGCGGAATATGCCTTTCGGGACCCGATTTATGACCGACAGCCGAAGACCGTGCCAGCCGGAGAGAGCCTGATCTGGGGGCTGGCGAAAGAGACCGGGAGATTCGAAAAAGAGCTTCGTTATCCCGGTGAGGATGATATCTACGAGAATCCCAGGATGGATGCCGCGGGCCTGTAGGGGCACGCCTACCCCTTCGCGCAATACGCCTCGATCCGATATCCGTCCGGATCGATGACAAAGGCGGCATAGTAACTCGGGTCATAGTCGGCGCGGATTCCGGGGGCCCCGTTGTCGCGGCCGCCTGACTTCAAGGCCGCGGCGTGGAAAGAATCGACACTCTTGCGCGTCGGTGCGGAAAAGCAGAAGTGCAGTCCCGATTTCGGGTCAGAGGAAACGGGGCGTTCTGCCGTACTGACCCAAAAGCCAACCCCATCGCGGCCATATCCAAGCGAGCCCTCCCCCTCACTGAGGCACTCGTAGCCCAGCGGCTGTAACACCGCGTCATAAAATCGCTTCGCCTTCTTGATGTCGCGAACGCCGATAGAGATGTGATCAAACATAAGTCCCCTCTGAGCAGCCTTGATTTCGAGCCCCGTGGTGAGGCGATGAGCGCCATTTTCTGGGGTGCGCACTCGCGAGTTCTTGGGAAAAATTGCTATCCCGCCGGAGGTCCCGGCCTTGAAGCGGATTTGCACGTCCACAGGCTGGTCGCCATCCGATTGCGCCACGACCGGAGTTGCAGTCAGAATGGCGCGCCTGGCGATGCCAAACCCGGAGGGATCGCAGTGGTTACACCCGATCGTTCGCGCAACTGGCTAGCCCATGGCGGGCTCGCGGCGCTCGCTCTGACAGCGCTGCTCTATGGGAGCGCCTACGCCCATCATTCCCTTACCGCCGAGTTCGACACCCGTAAGACACTGGTGCTGACTGGCGTGATCTCCCGAGTCCAGTGGGTAAATCCTCACATCTACGTGGACCTCGATGTCGCCGACGCCGCGGGCAAAGTTGCAACCTGGCACCTCGAGTGCGTACCCGTGGCGATGGCACGCAAAGCCGGCGTGAGTATCAAGAGCTTGATGGGCAATGGTGACCGGGTGACGGTCGATGCATTCCCCGCGCGCGATGGCACCGCGCACCTGGGATTCCTAGCAAAGATCACTTACTCGGACGGGCATCATTTCCAGTTCGCGCCAGACGCGACCGCGCCGGAAGCGAAGTAGCAGGAGGGACCGCGATGACAAAATCGTCAGAATCGATTTTGGACGGCGGCAGCCGGCCCGAAGGGCGAGGCGCAAAAATGACGTCTCGCAAATCATTGTTCGTAACTCTGGCGGCCGTAGCTGCGGCGTTGGTCTGTTTCAGTGGTCCGCCCGAGGCAAGGGCTCAGGCCAGGGGAGATGCTTCACCGGCATCGACAGCCTCGGGGGTCGTGCCGCGTCTTCCGGACGGCCACCCGGATCTGAACGGCACCTGGGATAACGGGTCGGGAATCGATTTCGTACAACCGCAGAAGTCCGCCGACGGGTCGGTTTGTATCGCCGGCTGCCCGAAGGCGGCAGCCGCCGCGCCACCACCTCCCTCGTCTGCCGGCAGACAGGCGGCGGCCGCCGCAAACATGCCTCATTACAAGCCTGAGTTCCTCTCCAAGGTGAAAGATCTGGACAAGCGCCAGGTCGAGACCGACCCGGTGTTACGGTGCAAGAACCCCGGACTACCTCGGATTGGGCCGCCAGACAAAATCGTTCAGCAGACCAACCAGATCATTTTTCTATATGACGACGTCTCGGGCGCCTTCTGGCGCATCATTCCCATGGATGGCCGTCCGCATCGCACCGACGTGGATCCGAGTTATCTGGGTGACTCGGTCGGTCACTGGGAGGGCGATACACTGGTCGTCGAAGCCAATCAATTCAACGACGACAGCTGGCTGACGGACAACGGCGCATTCCACACGACTGACCTGCGGGTAACCGAGAGACTGCACCGCAAGGGCGATATCATCGAGTACCAGGCGATCGTCCAGGACCCCGCGGTGTTGGTCGAGCCTTGGAAGCCCAAGATGCGCATCCTCAAGCTCACCCACAACGAGCTCGTCGAGCCTACGCCCTGCGTGGAC
>CAYNTW010000130.1:0-13009 GCA_964400085.1 uncultured Steroidobacteraceae bacterium
TCACTTTGGAGATGGATACCGATCGAACGCGCCGAGCCGCCGATTCCGCCGAACAGATCACCTTCAGAGGCGAACGCACGCGTGTCTGGCAAGCCAACAATGATCTTCTCCCGAACGATGCGCTCGAGCTCTCCGATGCGACTCTCGTCCTGCACCCGAGCCCCGATAGTTCCTCCGCCCGGCCATGTCATGATGTACCAGTTCTTGAGTCTCGGCTCGCGCCGCCCCTCCATGTAGGGTCGCATGCGCTCGAGGAGCGTCGGAATCAACTCCCGATTCACCGCTTCGGAGCTCATGCCCGGAGGGAAGTTGAAGAAGGCGTCGATCGCCGCACGCTTCACCGGAGGTAAATAGTCGAGCGGCGGCAGCATCCACCAGGCAAGAGCCAGTGGCACCACCAACAGTCCCGCAATCCACGACAACTGTTTGGGTCTGGAGCTCGTAACCCGCAGCACCCACTCGGTGAGCCGCGGCCATCCATGCCCGTAGCCGGAGACTCGCAGCGGCCGGTCGAGGACAAAGGTCAGCGCGATCGGTAACAGCGTCAGCGCAACGACAATAGAGATCGCAACGGCAATCGAGATGGTCAATGCCAAGTCTCCAAACAGTTGCCCCTCAACATCTTTGAGGAACAGAACCGGCACGAAGACGGCAATGGTCGTAGCAGTCGAGGCCACCAAGGCACCGGCCACCTGTCGGGCACCCTCTCGGGCCGCTTCCTGCAATGGCAGACCACTCTCCCGCAGTCGCACCACGTTCCCCGAAACAACGATCGCTCCCTCGACCACCATTCCCACAGCGAACGCGAGGCCCGCGAGCGAGATCACGTTCAGACTGCGTCCGAACAAATCGAGCACCGTGAAGGTCGCACAGAGACAAACCGGAATGGTGAGCGCAATCAGCACCGTGACGCGCGGCTCGCGCATGAACCACCACACTACGATCAGGGCGAGCAGGGTTCCGACGAATAGATTTTCGGATAGCAGATTGACGGCACGATGGATGAACAAAGAAGCGTCGAACGACTGCTCGATAGCCAACCCGTGCGCTTTGAGAGGGCCTTCCCGCAGCTCCGCCACTGCTGCCTTCACCGCTTCGAGCGTTCCGAGAACATTGGCACCGCTGGCGCGCAATACCTGGATGCCGATCGCCGGGTTGCCATTCTGATACGCGAATTCCTGCCGAGTAGGAGGAGCGATATCGATGGTCGCGACATCGGCAAGCCGCACAGGGCGGCCATCACGCCACGCTAGTACGAGATCTCCAAGTCGCTCAGGCTTGAACAGTCCAGTGAAGCGCAGTGTGTACTGGCGGCGTCCGACGTCGAGTTGCCCTCCTGAGACGTTGTTGGCCGCGGCAGCCTGTGCAGCGATATCCGGTACTGTGATGCCAAGCGCAGCGGCGCGCGCCAGATCCACGGTGATCCGGACATCATCCGGAGGACCCGCGTTGATATTGACTGCGGCTACGCCTGGGACTGCTTCGATCCGGGGCCGCACCGTGTCGTCGATGAAGCGGCGCTGCGACTCGATCGTGCCCGGCGTTCCGGGGAGTTGTTGAACGAAGAACCAGGTGAGCGTTTCGTTCGCGTTGCCGTCACCGCCGCCGAGCGTCACGATCGGCCGATCGGCATCTCTCGGCAAGGGGCGCAGACGGTTGAGCCGCCCGATGACCTCGACGAGCGCATTCTTCATGTCAGTCCCGAGCGCAAATCGCAGATTGATCTTCGCGACGCCGGGGTTTGCGTTCCCTTCGATCTCCTCGACGCCCGGCATGCCCTGCAGCACGTTCTCGAGCGGCTCGAGCAGCTCCGATTCCACCTCCTCGGGCGAGGCCGTCCGCCACGTGCATTGGATGGAGATCTCGGGGCGGTTGATGTCTGGAAAAAGTTGCAACGGCAACCGGCTCAGGCTCAGCATGCCGAGCAAGCCGATGAACAACGCGACCACTGCAACGGCAATGGGACTACGGCCCGACCACTGCACGCTCTCCATGCCTTGCCCCTTGTTTAAGCGTAAGCGCCCGTAGTAACCGGGCTATCGACATCGAGTAGCGCCGACCTCCCGGATGCTACTGCGGGAGGGAAGGCTTGAGGCATACACAGCGCCAGCGCTGGGACCGACGCGTTGATCAGTGGGACGATCTCGTTTGACTGATGCGTTAATTAACGCCCGGGTTAACTAAAATACCCAGTGTGATGGCTGTCGCTCCCAGAAACCTCGACGCTGTGTTCTCGGCCCTCGCCAATCCGACGCGGCGCGCCATTGTTGAGCGTCTACTACCGGCGGGCGAGCTGAGTGCCGGCGAGATCGCACAGCCGTTCCGGATGACCAGTTCCGCCATCTCGCGGCACCTTCGAGTGCTCGAAGAGGCCGGCATCATCGAACGGCGGATCGATCGGCAATGGCGCTACATTCACATTCAGCCGGAAGCGCTCGCGTTGGCGGAGAGTTGGCTCGCCGAGCGACGGTCGCACCGGTCACATGACAACAGCTGACGCGCACTTCCATCACAGTTGGCATTCCGTATTGCTCAACTCGACCAGCGGCTGTCCCAGTCCTGCCTGCGCCACCAGGGCCGCCAGATCGAGCGGTCCATCACCTGATTCATCACACCCTCCGCGATGGCTTCAGTGTAAAGTCGTGCGAGGCATACAAAAAAGCTAAGATATTCAGGCTATTAGCTGCTTTACCAGTTCGCGCGGCGATGGTGGCTGTCCGAAAAATGAACACCTATCTATGATTCCGCATCGGTACGCTGCCGCGCGCCGCTTGTGAACCCTGCAATCGCCGGCATAGGCTTTGGACGGGGGTGCAGCGATTCTCATTGAGGTGCACGAGACGTCATGAGTGAGAAAATGCAGCGATCTATCACCGGGATACCGGGACTCGATGAGATTCTGTGCGGAGGGCTCATACCTGAGCGACTGTATCTGGTGGACGGCAATCCGGGCGCGGGAAAAACCACCTTCGCCCTGCAGTACCTTCTCGAGGGAGCTCGGGTCGGCGAGACCTGTCTTTATATCACTCTGTCCGAAACCCGCGAGGAGCTCGAAGCGGGAGCCCACTCGCACGGCTGGTCGCTGGAAGGAATCGAGATTGTTGAGTTAATCGCAGAGGAGGGTGAGCTCGATGCAGACTCGCAGCTCACGATGCTTCACCCCTCCGAGACCGAGCTCACTGAGACGACGCGCAAGGTACTGAACGCGATCGAACGGCTGAACCCCAAGCGCATGGTGTTCGACTCTCTCTCGGAACTGCGGCTCCTCGCCCAGCATTCGCTGCGCTACCGTCGGCAGATTCTCGCGCTCAAACAATTCTTTATCGGACGCCGCTGCACCGTCTTGATGCTGGACGACCGAACGGCAGAAGGCCCGGACTTGCAATTGCACAGCATCGCCCATGGCGTGATCGCACTCGATTCCGCGTCGCCGGTATATGGCAAGTCGAGGCGCCAGTTGCAGGTGCTCATGTTCCGCGGCAGCGACTTTGCCAGTGGTTTTCACGACTTCACGATCCGTCAGGGAGGCATCAGTGTATTCCCGCGCTTGGTCGCCGCCGATCACAGCGCCTCGTTCGAGCGGTCAGTCATTGCTAGCGGCGTAACATCGTTGGACACGCTGTTGGGCGGGGGAATCGAACGAGGGACGAACACACTGTTGACCGGTCCGCCCGGATCGGGCAAGTCGACCATCGCGCTACAATATGCCTCCGCTGCCGCCAAGCGTGGTGATCATGCCGCGGTATTCATGTTCGATGAGACCAAGGCCGCCATGCTGGCGCGCTCGAATGGAATCGGGTTGCGTGTCCAGGAAGGCCAAAGGCCGGGCGAGATCACGCTGCGACAGATCGATCCTTCGGAGATTTCCCCCGGCGAGTTCGCATATCTCGTGCGCCAATCCGTCGAGGAGTACGGCGCGCGCGTCGTGGTGATCGACAGTCTGAACGGCTATCTCAACGCGATGCCTCAGGATAACTTCTTGAGCGCACAACTGCACGAGTTGCTCTCCTATCTCAATAACAAGGGAGTAGCAACTTTTCTGGTGGTTGCTCAGGGTGGGCTGATGGGCGCCGGCATGAACGCTCCGGTCGATGCAAGCTACCTGGCCGATACTGTCGTCGTACTGCGTTATTTCGAGCACGGCGGACGCGTGAAGAAGGCGATTTCGGTGTTGAAGAAGCGCACGGGCTCCCATGAGGAATCCATTCGTCAACTCTGGTTTGACGAGAAGGGAGTCCATCTGAGTGACCCATTGACTCAACTGCGGGGCGTCCTGACCGGCGTGCCGCTCGACATCGGTGGGCGCTCGGATGAGAATTGACGCCGACCTTCCGGACCGTCATGGCACTTGAGCCAGAGCACCGGAACGATCTGCGAGTACTGGTCCTTCCGCCAACACGCCGCGACGGAGAGGCTACGTCCGCCCTGCTCGAAAAGGCGCGCCTCAATTGTGCGGTGTGCACGGGGGTCCGTGATCTGGCATTCCAGATCGGGCACGGAGTCGGTGCCGTTCTGCTCACTGACGCCATTCTGTCGGACCCGCAGGCCGAGGTGTTGCTGGCTGCCTTGAGGGCGCAACCCCAGTGGTCGGACATTCCGATCGTACTGTTAGCGCGGGGAGAGCCGCCCGCGGGTCATGGAGCTCGCATACTCGGGTCTCTGACCAACGTCACGCTGCTCGACCGTCCCGCCTCGACAAGGACCTTGATCAGTGCGGTTCAGGCCGCCCTCAGGACGCGCACGCGCCAGTATCAAATCCGGGACTACGTCAGCGCACTGCGCAACGCCGAGGAGGCGCTGCGGACAGCGGACCGTCGCAAAGATGAGTTCCTCGCGATGCTCGCACACGAGCTGCGCAATCCTCTTTCGCCCATTGTGACTGCCAGCGAGCTGCTCGAACGGACTCTCTCATTGGACGCGACATCAAAGGCCACGTTGGGCATCGTGAAACGTCAGGTCAAGCACCTGACGCGACTGGTAGATGATCTTCTGGATGTCTCCCGGATCACGCAAGGTCGAATACAACTGCACCGGCGTCCGCTCGAGGTGACCTCCGTTGTCTCCCAGGCTATGGAGAGCGTGGAGCCTGCATTTCGGCAGAAACATCACAACGTGATCCTCGCCACGAGCTACAAGCCTTTGTACGTGAACGGTGATAGTGCGCGCTTGGTCCAGTGTGTGGCGAACGTGCTGACGAACGCGGCCAAGTATACCGATCCAAATGGTGAGATCCGCTTGGAGGTCTTCGAGAGGCCACCCGCGGTGGTGATCGCTGTTTGTGACAATGGAATGGGAATACCGCCCGAACTGCTGCCCCGAATCTTCGATCTGTTCGTGCAGAACGATCGATCACTGGACCGCTCGGAGGGCGGATTGGGTGTGGGGCTGTCGGTGGTGAAGTCACTCATCGAAATGCACGACGGCGAGGTCGCTGTTTATAGCGCCGGCCCCGGCCAAGGCTCTCGTTTCGAATTGCGGCTTCCGTTGATCGACGCACCGCCACCGGTTGGGGATGAGTCGTCAGCCTCGCAAGTCGCATCAAAACGCATCTTGATTGTCGACGACAACATCGATGCCGCCACTTGCCTGGCACAGCTCCTTGCGGTTGAGGGCCACAACGTCAAAACCGCCTACACCCCTGGCGAGGCACTGGTCCAAGCCAGCGCGTTTAACCCCGAAGTTGTACTCCTGGATATCGGGTTGCCGGAGATGGATGGCTACACGGTTGCAGCACGATTACGCGATAGCGGCAGCAAGGCTGTGCTCGTCGCGGTAACCGGCTACGGTCAAATTGAAGACATCCTGCGCGGCCGGGCAGCCGGTTTCACTGGCCATCTGGTGAAACCGGTCGCTCTGGATGCGCTGAACAAACTCCTGGGGCTCGAGGCATGCTAGCCATGCTTCACCCGAGTTGTCGTGTCGGTTGGGCTTGCGCGTTTCAGCAATGCCATCAAAACTCATTGGCTACGCGCGCGAGCGGCCGCCGCGCGAAAATCCGGTAGTAGCTCGAGAGGTAACGCGTACGACTGCTTTACTACGTCCAACGAAAAACTGCTGACTTTCTTGCTGACGAACGGCAATTGCAGCAGCGTTTCATCGTTGAAGCGCTTGAAGCTTTGCAGATCACGCGCAAGTACGATCAGTAGAAAATCCTCGTTGCCTGATACGGCGTGGCACGCCAAGACCTCCGGGATTTGCTCAACCGCGGCCCGAAATGCCATGAAGGCCGCGCTCTTGGTCTCCGTGAGTGAAACGTGTACGAAAACTATCGCACCAAAACCCACCTTTTCAGCGCTTAGTACGGCAGAGTATTTCTGTATGTAGCCCTCCGCTTCGAGCCGTCGCACCCGCCTCAGGCAAGGCGACGCCGAGAGGCCGACGCGCGCAGCCAGCTCTGCGTTGGTAATGCGGCCTTCCTCTTGCAGCAAGAGCAGGATCCGACAATCGGTGCGGTCCAGCGCCACTCCTGCCGGTACGTCCGTGGGCTTTGCCGAAGAACGGGTTGCCACACGGCGTTCGCCGCGTGGTGAATTTCGTCGCATATCTGCGCTCCTCTCAGTCGGGCTCGCTATCCGAGCCGATCGTTAGTGGAGTCTGCTACAAACCCGCGGCGCGTCGCAATATTCGACCCATTTCCATTTGGTTCGCGCCACATTACGCAAGGACATGCCCTGCTCCGCTGCGTTAGCCTGCCTACCCTATGGACGTCATCGAACTGAAGCGCCTTATCCTGCAATTGCCCCGCAAGCCGCTCGGCTTCTATCCAACGCCTTTTCATCGGCTTGATAATCTGTCGCGCGCCTATGGGGTGAACTTCTTCATGAAGCGCGAGGACCTGTCCGGCCCGGGCACGCTGAGCGGCAGCAAGATGCGGCTGGCCGAGTTCATTGTAGGACAGGCGATTGAGGATGGTGTCGATACCCTCATCACCCTGGGGGTTTACCTGACCAACTCAGGAATGCAATTCGCAGCCGCGGCACGAGCTGCCGGGATCAATCCAATCCTGTTTCTTACCCGCGATGCGGCGAGCCTTGGTCCACTAAGGGGCTACCGGGGCAATCTTCTTCTCAGTAGACTGATGGACGTCGAGATGCACATGCTCGACACATCTGGCGCCGCCTACTGGAAGTCAGACGCTGATACTGAACGGGTCACCAAGGCGATCAAGGCGCGTAAAGAACAACTTGAAGCGAAAGGTCACAAGGTAGTTATCGTCCCAAGCGGTGGCGCGCATCCTTCTGGCTTCGTGGCGCACGCGCTCACCTTCTGCGAGATGATCGAGCAGGCGTCCGCGGCAGGAGCAAGTCTCGACTACATCTATCACACTGCGGGAACGGGCACAGCCTTACCCGGTCTGATCGCGGCGAAGTTGCTCACCCATGAGAGCGTCAAAGTGCGTTCGGTTTCAATCAACTCCTACTCCGATCGATGGATGAACTACGGCCTCATCGTCGATCGTGTCAAACACATTTTTCGCGTGTTGAACATGGAAGCTCCCAGAGATGAAATCATCCTCGAGGAGATCGACGTGGACGAAAGATTTATCGGCGACGACTATGCGGTGCCCTCGACCGAGAGCATCGCTGCAATCCGGGAACTTGCGAAAGCAGATGCAGTCTTTCTAGGACCTGTCTACACCGGCAAGGGATTCGCGGGACTCCTGGATCACGTGCGCTCCGGGCGCGTAGAGTTGGGAGGCAACGTAGCCTTCCTGCATACGGGAGACACCGCCAATCTTTTCGAAATACCGGAGGTGGTCGGCAACATCGTGTGACTGAAGAGGCCGGCCAGCACTCTTCTGTCCGAAACAACGAGCAAGAGGCGCGACGCTACATGATATCGAATCAATCGACGCACGCTGGGCTCCTGAAGGAGCTTCCTACAAGAACCATTTCGCCGCCACTATATCGGGCATCGACCGTACTGTTTGATAGTTATGAGGACCTGAAGGCCGCGGATGCCGGGGTGTACAACGGGGTCACCTACGGGACAGATCGATTACCGACCCAGCGAGCGCTCGAACGAGCGATGTGCGAGTTGGAAGGCGGAGCTCTCACTCGCGCATTTCAGTCGGGAATCGCGGCCATTATCGGAGTCCTCCTCGCCTTCACGAAGCAAGGGGATCATATTCTCCTCTGCGACAACGTCTATGGCCCAAGCCGCGCGTTTAGCACCAACATTCTAGCGAAGTTTGGAATTGACGTTGGGTTTGTGCCATCCACGGTAGGGAGCGATATAGAGGGGTATCTAAAGCCGAACACGCGGCTCATCCTGCTGGAATCTCCCGGGTCGAACACTTTCGAGCTTCAGGACATCCGGGCTGTTTCCGAAATTGCACGATCACGCGGGATCGTTACGGTCGTCGACAACACATGGGCGACGCCACTCTACATGGACCCGTTTGCACTGGGGGCCGATGTCTCCATCCATGCGGCTTCGAAATATATCGCCGGCTACTCGGACGTCCTGCTAGGAACGGTGACGGTAACCGAGGCGTATGCGGCGGAATTCGACCGCTATTACAAGATGACTGAGAGCTTCGCCCCGAGCGAGGACTGTTACCAAGCGTTGCGCGGACTCAATTCGCTGCGCGTGCGCCTGCGTCAACACGAGTCCGCGGCACTGATGCTCGCCACATGGTTGAGCGGTCACCAATGCGTGGATCGCGTGCTCCATCCCGCCATACCGGAGCACCCTGAGCATGCGCTATGGAAAAGGGATTTTACGGGTTCTTCTGGCCTGTTCGCGTTCACTTTGAAGTCGGAGCCGTCCGCTGAAAAATTGGCGGCCTTTGCCAACGGGCTCGAAATGTTTGGTATCGGGTACAGCTGGGGAGGATTCAAAAGTCTCATGGTGGCGGGACGGCACGCCCGATCGCTTCCTTCCCGCTACGCGGGACAAACCGTAGTTCGGTTGAGTATCGGCCTGGAAGAGCCCGAAAGGTTGCGCGAAGATCTGGATCGCGGCCTTTTGCGCCTACGCTGAATTGTGGGGGCCCGCGCGCTCGTGCAGCGACCCTCCTCCGCCCAGCATTCGGTACGCGACCGCTTGCAAACGCGGACGCCCCTCCTCGAATCGCTGTACCAGGCAGGCTCTTACCGCAGAAGTGCCAACACTCGCTGCACCATCGACTCTCTGATTTCCGTGTAATCCAGGCGCAGTGCCTGAATTTCCCCTTGGCCGATCGCATCGAAGACGCGCTCGGTCATGAACAGGTGGATTGCATCCTGCTCTCGGGTTCGCGCCGGAAGCTTCAGACGACGACGCAAGCGCGCCATCAAGTCGAGTTGCCTAAGACGCTGCGCTCTGAAGAATTTCCGAGCTTCTTCATCGGAAAAGATCAACTCCATCAGCGACGCTCTCAGCCCGCGCCATTGCGTGTGGAACTCGATAGTCAGCTCGACAATGCCTCTGGCGGTCTCCTCCGGCTTCTGTTCCTTGGTGATTTCCGCATCAATTGCCTGCCACTCGGCCGCGACCCACCGCTCATACACACAAAGGAACGCTTCGCGCTTGTCCCGGAAATGTTTGTAGAAGGTGCCGGTCGCGTAGCCCGCTTCCTTCGCGATGCTGTTGGAGTCGGTACCGTGATACCCGAGCCGATTGAACAGAGCGCCGGCCGCCTCGATGAGGCGCTCGCGAGTCAGCTCCGGGTGCCCGCGCCTTGGTCGCGGCGCCGGAGCGCTCGCACCCTTCCCTGCTTTCGTGGATCTATTGACAGTCATTTAGTGATGATGATATCACTAAGTCATAGTGATGTGTTTATCACTAGCGACCGGCGGGCGCTCGCGGCACGCCGCAGGGAATTCTCCAATGGAGCAATTCAGGTCCGAATTTCACAAACCGGCGAAGGGGCGAGTTTCGCGAGGAGCCCTCAATTGCGAAAAGGATCTCTGATGTGGGTCGTTGCCGGTGCCGTATTGGTGCTAGTCCTTATACTGCTCGGCACGGGATTTCTTGGCACCGTTGGGCAAGCGGCCCGTAACACGAACTACCGCTCCGCCGTCGGCGCTCAGCAACCGTATAAGGTGGTTTCGCTCAATGGCACTGCGATCGCGTATACGGATTCTGGGGGAAGCGGCCCTGTTCTCATCTGTCTGCATGCGATTGGTCACGGGTCCCGAGACTTTGCAGACTTGAGCCGTAGGCTGAGCCCGGAGTACCGCGTAGTCGCGCTCGATTTTCCCGGACAAGGTAACTCGGGCCCAGATACCGAACCGGCAAGCGCCACTCATTATTCCGACCTCCTCGCCCAATTCATCGATCGTCTCGATCTAAAATCAGTCATCCTCGTCGGAAACTCGATCGGCGGAGCAGCTTCGATCCGCTATGCGAGCACCCACCCACAACGCGTCACGGCGCTGGTCCTTTGCGACACAGGTGGTCTGGGGAAACCCGACGCAATCAGCCGCATTTTCATAGCAGGATTTGTGCAGTTTTTCGCAGCTGGGCGGCGCGGAGCATTCTGGTATCCCTGGGCGTTCGAACGGTACTACCGTAGCGTGCTCATCGCGAGTTCTGCCCGCGAGGAACGCAACCGGATCATCCGTTCTGCATATGAGATTGCATTACCTCTCGAACAAGCCTGGAGAAGTTTTGGCAGACCGGACGAGAACCTGCTGCCACTACTACCCCGCATACAGTGTCCAGTGTTACTGGCATGGGCCCGGGAAGATGTCGTTCTGTCCCTGAAGGACGCACAACCTTCATTCAGCTCGTTCAGGAAGCATCAACTGCAAGTCTTTGACGGCGGCCACGCCGCTTTCCTTGAAGACCCGGACCGGTTCGAGAAGTCCCTGCGCAGGTTCCTCGCTTCGCCGCCTTCCCCTCAAACGCTCGACGAGGCCGGTTCGATTTCATGAGCTCTCCTCTCAGTCGGCCAACCGAGATAGAACCTACCTCAAGTGGAACAAAGCGCGAGCGTTCTCGTATCGGATCTTGTCCTTCTCCTGGGGCGTGAGGTCGAGCTTCTCGAAGACGGCGAGCGTCTCGGCCAGCGTGAACTGCGGATAGTCGGATCCGAGCAGGACGTGGTCGACGCCGACGCCACGAATGGTCCAGATGAACTCGTCCTTGATCGGCGAATCCTTGAGCAGCACGGTCGTGGCGGCGATGTCGAAATATATGTTGTCGGCGTACACCCCCTTGGCCGTCTTCGCCGCGCGGATAATGTTCCAGAAGCGGAAGTTCATGCCGCCGAGATGCGCGAAGATGAACCTGGTCTTGGGCGCCTGGAGCGCCAGGTTGAAGAGCTTCTCGCTGTCGCCCGGGATGATGTTGGCGTTGTCCATCAGGACGACCATTCCGAGCTCGCCAGCGCGCGTGACCAACGTCAGGACGCGCGGGTCGGCGGGATCGAACTTCTGTGTATGCGGATGCAGCTTCAGCACCTTGAAACCCAGTCCGGCGACGCGCGTCACCTCCGCCAGCGCGGCCGCGCCGTCGTAAGGATGCACCGTGGCGATCGGTATCATCTCGGGGTGCTTGCGCCCGAGGGCAAGGTGGGCGTCGTTGCTGGCGCGGATCTGCTCCGGGTGCCCTGCCAGGGCCTGGTTCGGGCCGCCGAACCACATACCGCCGAACCCTGCCTCGTCGATTCCGGCGGCCTTGATCTGCGCCTCGTACTCCCGCAGGGACTTCTCTCCTTCCCAGAGATGCACATGATCATCGAACACCCTCTGGGCGGATGCCGACGACGCGATGAATAGGGCCGCCGCGGCCAGCAGGCTTCCAACTTTCATTGCAATTCTCCTCTGGGACAACTGTAGAGAAGTGATCGATCCGCTTCCGTTGAATCGATGTGACATCAAGCACCTCCAATGCGGTTGCATGGCAGCGGCTTCGGGCGAAGATCGTGTGGTTCGAACGGCTCAGGCCACCTGCCGATGATGGAAGAGATGCAGCCACCAACGGAAGTCGCTCCTATCGCTGGTCGATTTCGCGACGGAGCACTGGCTTGACATCGATGATTGGCGTGCCGTCCAGCGCTTCAAGATGCCTGACTCTCAGGCGGGAGCCGGATACTTCGACGACCTCGACCCGATGCAGTCCAATCGGGTTGGGACGGTGTGGAGAGCGCGTGCTGAAAACCCCCTGCAGCTCTCGGCTCCGATCGCCACGCGGGTGCACAGACAATACATCGCGCCGCGCGCGGTGCAGCCTTGTTACTACAATGATCTCGTCACTTGCCCGTATTCCTTTGAGGGCATCTATTACCCGCAGATCGAATACCAGCCAAGCCTCCGGCGCTCCCTCGTCCGCCTGGTGCGGAGCATCCTGGGGATCTGTCAGCGAGGACTCGACACTGCCGATAGGATGGATTTCAATCGCCATAGTGCCGGCAAATAATGCGTTCATCGGCCTGTTCGCGTTGTGTTAACATCGTTAACATTAAACTAGCACCGATATTCAAGATGTCAATATGACCGCAGCATCGCTCGCCAAGCCCCGACGGCCCCAAGCCTATCATCATGGAGATTTGAAGAATGCGCTGCTCGGGGCAGCACGTGAGCTGCTTGAACGCGACGGGCCCGCGACCATCTCATTTCGAGCCATCGCACGCGCGGTAGGTGTGTCGCAGGCCGCTCCTTACAACCACTTTCCGAGCAAGGAACACTTGCTTGCAGCGCTGGCGACGCTCGGGTTCAACGAGCTGACGGACACCCAGACCGCTGCTGCGCGGGGCAACGACTCGGCAGCAAGCATGGATGCGATCGGTCGAGCCTACGTACGCTTTGCTCGCCAGAATCCACAGCTCTACCGGCTCATGTTTGGCGGATTGATCGCCGACTGGTCCCAACATGAGGAGGCAGCCGCTGCCAAGCGTCGTTGCTTCGAGCCTGTTCAGGAAGTCCTTGCGACTCAACTGCGCGCTAGGCGGCAATACACGCGAGCGACTGCTGAAGTGGCCGCTATTGCTGCCTGGTCGTTGGTACACGGGCTCGCCATGCTGGTGATCGATGGCGCGTTGCAGCGGAACGCCACCGCGGACGGCATTGACAAGCTGGTG
>CAYNTW010000130.1:13109-15464 GCA_964400085.1 uncultured Steroidobacteraceae bacterium
AGCACCATATCCCCATCCCCCGCTGTCCGCGAACCGCTTGTTATCTTTCACCATGAAATCGACATCGTGGAGGGTACCGGCCACCGACGGCGGGCCCGGGTAGGTCTCCATCGTTTTGGGGGTCCAATGGATCTTTGCCATTCTGGCACCATCGGGAAACGGCTTGCCGTTGGCGGGGATGCCTGCCTTGAACGCCTGGATCATTGCGGGATTCCCCAGGATCACGGCCAACTTCCCGCCGTTCTGACTCAGGGAGATGACCTGCCAGGTTTCGTATCCCTTGAACTCCGAGAACGCGAGCCCACCCGGCACCTTGACGGTGTACCTGTCCTCGGCAGAAGGCGTCGCCGCGACCGCGAGGATTGCGAGCGCCGCGGCGATACCTCCACTGATCAACATGGTCTTGCGCTTCATTGCCGTAGCTCCTTGTGTCTTCGAATGCTGGAACGCAAGCAATTGAGCCACATGCGGCGATTCGCATCGATTGTACGATGGTATCGACTGGCACAAAGTGTCTGAAGGGCCCGTCGGCGCCGTCTCAGCGCCACAGGTTTGAGCGGGCTAGATCGATAATCTCGTCGCCCCGGCCGTTGAGAATTGCCTTTACCATGTATAGAGAGAATCCCTTAGCCATTTCCAGCGTGATGGACGGCGGCATCGCAAGCTCAGTGCGATTTACGACAGCATCGATCACAACCGGCCCATTGTGATCGAAGGCAGCCGCGATTCCATCCTCCACTTCACCTGGATCCTCGAGTCTGATCCCCCGTATGCCCGCCGCTTCAGCCATCGCCGCGAAGTTGGGTTCTGGAAGTCCGTACCGAAGGGAAGGAATCCGGTTGATTTCTGCTCCAGCTCGATGAAACCAAGCGCTCCATTGTTGAATACAACAACCTTGACCGGTAGTTTGAGTTGAGTCAGGCTCAGCATATCGCCCATCAACATCGTAAAGCCGCCGTCGCCCGACAGAGAGATGACCTGTCGTGCCGGATAGGCTGCCTGCACCCCGATCGCCTGTGCCATGGCGTTGGCCATCGAGCCATGCCAGAAGGACCCGAGTAGCCGCCGTTTGCCATTCATCGCCAAATACCGTGCGGCCCAGACCGTTGGCAGACCGACATCGCAGGTAAAGACCGCGTCCCCGGACGCCCGCTCGCTGACGGCCTTTGCAACTTGTTGGGGATGGATCAGTTTGCTGCCCGCGTGCCCGCCGCGAGCTCGTCTAACGCCTGCCGCGCTCTCGCATAATGCTGTCTGGCGTTGCGCAAATGCTCGTCGTTTTTCTGGGTAAGAAGTGGTAACAACTCCCGCAATGTCGCGCGTACATCTCCGATCACTGCCACATCCACGGCCGAGCGCCGCCCGATGTTCTCGCCGCGTATATCTATCTGCGCTATGCGCACGCCGGTACCAGTGGGATAAAACTGGCGATACGGAAAATCCGTGCCGAGCATCAATAAGACATCGCAGTCCAGCATCGCGTAATAGCCAGAGGAAAAACCGATCAGGCCTGTCATGCCGACATCGAACGGGTTGTCCCATTCAACGTGCTCCTTGCCGCGCATCGAGTGGACCATGGGCGCCTCGAGCCGTTCGCCGAGTGCAAGCAACTCATCGTGGGCTCCGGCGCATCCTGATCCGCACAGCAACGTGACCCGTTGTGCTCCATTGAGCAGCGTTGCAAGTCTCTTGAGATCCTTTGCGGCGGGCTTGATGATCGGAGCTGTCGGAACCAGCGCGTCCCGATCGGGCATTGGCGCATCGATTGCGGCTTGCAAAGCAATATCGCCGGGAATGACGACGACGGACACCCCGCGCTTCGTCACGGCTTCGCGGATCGCGACCTCCAGTACGCGCGGCATCTGACTGCTGCCTGAGACGAGCTCGCAATAGTGGCTGCACTCCCTGAAAAGGTTTTGGGGATGAGTCTCTTGAAAGTAGCCCGCGCCCACTTCAGCGGAAGGGATATGCGCGGCGATCGCCAGCACCGGGACACGTGAGCGATGACAATCGAACAAACCATTTATGAGGTGCAGGTTGCCAGGCCCGCAGCTGCCGGCGCACACCGAGAGAGCATCTGTGACGTGGGCCTCTGCTCCAGCAGCGAACGCAGCGACCTCTTCATGCCGCACATGGAGCCACTCGATCTTGCGTTGCCGTCGAATAGCATCCGTCAGACCGTGAGGCTGTCCCCGACGATACCGTAGATCCGCTTCACCCCTACTGCCGCGAGCGTCGCGGCAAACTGTTCAGCAACGGTTGGCATTGATGCTCCTGTAAACAAACAAGCTGGTTCGAGCCGCCTTGATCGCCTGATTTCACTCTATTTCTCCCACGGAATCCATTGCACTCAAG